>NZ_DATBTU010000052.1:0-32499 GCF_036559085.1 Amnibacterium sp. | reverse complement strand
GGAGATCTCGTCCTCGAGCGGCCCGGAGTTGCCGATGCACGTGGTGCAGCCGTAGCCCACGAGGTAGAACCCGAGATCCTGCAGCGGGCCCATCAGACCGGCCTTCTCGTAGTAGTCGGTGACGACCTTCGAGCCGGGCGCGAGCGTGGTCTTCACCCACGGCTTCGCCTTCAGGCCCTTCTCGCTCGCCTTCTTCGCGAGCAGGCCCGCGGCGAGCATCACCGACGGGTTCGACGTGTTCGTGCAGGAGGTGATGGCCGCGATGGCCACGGCGCCGTGGTCGAGCACGAACTCGCCGTTCGCGCCCTTCACCGTCACCGGGTTCGACATCGAGGCCGGCGCGTGGCTGATGTCGGCCTCGGCCTGGAACTGGTGGTGGAAGCTCGCGTCGTCATCCGTCTGCGCGTGCGCCGACTCCTCGTCCTGCGACGTGAAGCCGAGCGGGTCGGATGCGGGGAAGGTGCCCTCGACGGCCTCGTCCACGCGGGAGTGCGCGCCGACCGTGGCGTAGTCACCGAGGTCGTGCTCGAACTGCTCCTTCGCGCGTGAGAGCTCGATCCGGTCCTGCGGGCGGCGCGGGCCGGCGATCGACGGCACGACGGTGGCGAGGTCGAGCTCGAGGTACTCGCTGTAGTCGGGCTCGCGCGCGGGGTCGTGCCAGAGGGTCTGGCGCTTCGCGTACGCCTCGACGAGCGCGACCTGCTCCTCGGACCGCCCGGTGAGCCGCAGGTAGTCGAGGGTGACGTCGTCGATCGGGAAGATCGCGGCGGTCGAGCCGAACTCGGGGCTCATGTTGCCGATCGTCGCGCGGTTCGCGAGCGGCACCTCGCCGACGCCCTCGCCGTAGAACTCGACGAACTTGCCGACCACGCCGTGCTTCCTGAGCATCTGCGTGATCGTGAGCACGACATCCGTCGCGGTCACGCCGGTGGGGATCGCTCCGGTCAGCCTGAAGCCGACCACCTTCGGGATGAGCATGGAGACGGGCTGGCCGAGCATGGCGGCCTCGGCCTCGATGCCGCCGACGCCCCAGCCGAGCACGCCGAGGCCGTTCACCATCGTGGTGTGCGAGTCGGTGCCGACGAGCGTGTCGGGGTAGGCCTGCAGGCGGCCCTCGACGGTGCGGGTGTAGGTGACCCTGGCGAGGTGCTCGATGTTCACCTGGTGGACGATGCCGGTGCCGGGCGGGACGACCTTGAAGTCGTCGAACGCGGTCTGGCCCCAGCGGAGGAACTGGTAGCGCTCGCCGTTGCGCTCGTACTCGATCTCCACGTTGCGCTCGAAGGCGTTCGGGGTGCCGAAGAGGTCGGCGATGACGGAGTGGTCGATGACGAGCTCGGCCGGCGCGAGCGGGTTGACGCGCTTCGGGTCGCCGCCGAGCTCGGCGACGGCCTCGCGCATCGTGGCGAGGTCGACGATGCAGGGCACGCCGGTGAAGTCCTGCATGACCACGCGCGCCGGGGTGAACTGGATCTCGGTGTCCGGCTCGGCGGTGGGCTGCCAGGAGCCGAGCGCGCGGATCTGCCCCTCGGTGACGTTCTTGCCGTCCTCCGTGCGGAGCAGGTTCTCGAGCAGCACCTTGAGGCTGAACGGGAGACGCTCGGCGCCGCGCACCGAGTCGATCGCGAAGATCTCGTGCTCCACGCCGGAGACCGTGAGGGTCGTCCTCGCCCCGAAACTGTCCACTGCGCCCATGCGACTCTCCCTCGTGCTGAGAACGACGGGGTCCGCGCCGGTTCGACCGGTCGTCAGGCTTCGAGAGCGGGCGCGGGCTGCCCCACCGATCACGATACCGGTGGGGTGCGGGGGCACCTGACCGCGGTCAGCCCGGCTGCGGCGCTCGCGCGGCGGTCGCGGCCTGCACGCCGAGCACGGTGATGATCAGGACGATCGAGTAGAGCGGCACGCCGGTCAGGATGCGGGCGATGCCCAGCGGGACGATCTGGTGGGTGAAGTAGAGCGGCAGCTCGACCGCGAGCCGGACGGCGAAGAGCGCGACCCAGCCGAGCGTGAGCCATGCGAAGAGGCGGCGGTGGGCGGCGACCGCGGCGGCCCGCTGGGTGAGCGCGGCGACCGCGACGCCGACGAGCGGCCGCCTGACGAGCAGCGAGGCGAGGAACGCGAGCCCGTAGACGGCGTTGATGAAGAAGCCGGGCACGTAGTTCGTGCTGGCGTCGCCGCTGACGAGCACGAGCACCGCGGACACCCCGACGATGCCGGCCCCGACGCCCGCGGCAGCCGGCCGCTGCCGCCGGATCGCCCGGTAGGCGACGAAGAGGAGCGAGACGGCCAGCGGCACGGCGACGATCACGATCAGCGACGACCGGCCGACCGGGTGCGGCGCGGCGCTGATCGCGGCCACCTGGTACAGCACGACGAAGAGCAGCGGCGGAAGCACGCTCTCCACGACGCCGAGCCACCCGCCGATCGCGGCGAGGAGGCCCCGGGCCGTGAGCGGACCGCCCTGCGCCGCGCGGGCGAGGCCGGTGACCGGGTCCCCGGGGTCGGTCACGCTTCGAGGTAGCGCTGCTGATCGCCGGGATCGGCGGTCGCGCCCTGCGGCATGTGCAGCGGGATGAGGTCGCGCGGCGGCATCGGCGCGGACCCGCGCACGACGACGACGCTGCGGAAGAGCTCCTCGACGAGGGCCGCTGCGGCGGGATCCACGGCGCCCTGGCCGGAGATCACGCCGCGGAGGAACCAGCGGGGGCCGTCGACGCCGACGAACCGGGCGATCCGGGACACCGGCGGCTGGCCGGGGCCGGCCTGCGCGGGGATCTGGGCGAGCAGCTCGGGCCCGAGCGGGCCGTCGACGACGCGGGTGGAGCCGCCCTGCGACAGGATCTGCTGCTGGATCTGGTCGCGGATCTCGTGCCACAGCCCGCTCGAGCGCGGCGCGGCGAACGGCTGGACCTGCAGGCTCGAGTCGGCGAAGTCGAGGCCGACGGCGACGACGCGGCCGGTGCCCTCCTCCACCTCGAGGCGGAGGCCGAGGCCCTCCCGCGGCACGATCTTCACGCCGCCGAGGTCGACGTAGGGGCGGACGGCGTTCGCCTCCGCCTCGTCGTAGGGGCCGTTCAGCGCCCGGTCGGCGGGCGCCGACTTCGGCTGCGGCTCGGGCTCGATCTCGTCGCTCATCCGACCTCCCGTTGATGGCGCACGCCGGTCGATCCGAATCCGGCGCTGCCGCGATGGCTGCCGGGCAGCGCCTCGACCGCGACGAACCGCACGGCGGGCACCGGCAGGACCACCAGCTGGGCGATCCGGTCACCGACCGCGACATCGTACGGCTCCCGCGCATCGGTGTTCAGGAGCGTCACCCGGATCTCGCCGCGGTAGCCGGCGTCGATCGTCCCCGGCGCGTTCACGATGGTGATGCCGTGCTTCGCCGCGAGGCCGCTGCGCGGCAGCACGAAGGCGAGGTGGCCGGTCGGCAGCGCGATCTTGAGGCCCGTGCCCACGGTCGCCCGCTCCCCCGGGTCGAGTCGGACCGCCTCGACGGCGGTCAGGTCGATGCCCGCGTCGCCCGGATGCGCAGGGCCGGCCGGCGCGGCGCCCTCCACCAGCACCTCGATCACGACGTGAGGCTATCGCCGGGACCTGCGACGCCGACCGGCTGCGCCCGGACGCGGACCGACCCGCTGAATCGCGCCGTTCCGGAGTTTTTGGGCGACTCGCCGCCTCCGGCGCCCCTGCCACGGCGTGTCGTCCGGTTTCTCCGGAACGGCGCGATCGAGTGGCTCGGGTCGGACGCATGCGCGCAGGTCACGCGTCCAGGTGGTCGAATGGTGGTGTGACGGACTACCGCGAACGGCTCGTGCCCGGCACCGGCACCGTGATCGTCTGCCTCGTGCTCGCGCCGCTGGCGCTGCTGGTGCTGCTGCCGATCACCCTCGCGGGCGCGATCGCGGCCGCGATCGTCGTGCCGCTGCTCGCGATCGCGGCGCTGGTCGCCGGCGCGCCGGTCGTCGCGATCCAGGACGGCGAGCTCCGGGCGGGTCGCGCCCACATCGACGTGGCCCTCACCGGTCCGGCCGAGGCGTTCCGCGGGGTCGACGCGACCGCGGCGCGCGGCGTGGACCTCGACGCCAGGGCGTGGACCGTCGTCCGCGGCTGGATCGACCCCGTGGTCCGCATCCCGCTGTCGGATCCGGACGACCCGGTGCCCTACTGGCTCGTCTCCACGCGGCGCCCGGAGCGCCTGGTCGCGGCGCTCGACGAGGCCCGTCTCACCGCCGCGAAAGGACGGTGAGACGCCCTCGAGGGCGGTTCGTCGATCCGGTGCGCCCGATCGGGGGCGCTCCCGCCGTGCCGGTGCCGGGTCTACGCCTCGCACTCCCGGCAGACGGGGCCGAGCTTCGACTCGTGGTCGAGCTGGGAGCGGTGCTTCACCAGGAAGCAGCTCACACAGGTGAACTCATCGGCCTGCGGAGGGAGCACCACCACGTCGAGGTCGAGGTCGGACAGGTCGGCGCCCGGCAGCTCGAAGCCCCCGGGGTTGTCCGCGTCCTCCACGTCCACGACCCCGGACATCGTGTCCGGGACGCGCTCCTTCAGCGCCTCGATCGAGTCGGAATCGTCCTCGGTCTTGCGTGGGGCGTCGTAGTCGGTCGCCATTCGATTCCCGTCCTCGTTCTCTTCACCGTCGTGCCCGCGGGCCGGGGTGTCCGGCGCGCGAAGCGGCGACAGTATGCATGAGGCGGAATGCTGATGCAAACGCCTCGTGATCCACGGGTGTGCCGCGGGTCACGGGCGGGGAACATCCGGCACGCCCCGCGTATTTCCTGAGGATCGGCAGGGCGCATGGCATCCTGGCCGACGCCGGGTGCGACCGCCCCCGGTGTCAGGGGGATCGGATGCTCACGCTCAGCGTGATCGGCGTGGAGGACGGCGCGATCATCGCCGCCGCGCCGAGCGGCGAGCGCTTCCGGCTGCCCGTCGACGCCGACCTGCGTGCCCGGCTCCAGGAGGAGCCGCCGGCCCCCGTCGGACCCCGGCTCTCCCCCCGCGAGATCCAGTCGCACGTGCGCGCCGGCCTCAGCGCCCAGCAGGTCGCGGCCCTCACCGGGGCCCCCGTCGCCTACATCGAGCGCTTCGTCGGCCCGGTGATCGCCGAGCGCGAGTACATCACCGAGACGGCCCGCGCCGTGCGCCTCCCGCCGGAGACCGAGGGCGCGCGCGCGAAGACCTTCGGCGCGGTGATGGCCGAGCGCCTCGCCGCCCTCGCCGCGACCGGCGTGCGCTGGACGAGCACGCGGGAGACCAACGGCTGGATCGTCGCGCTCACCTTCACGGCCGACGACATCGAGCACGACGCCCGCTGGCGGTTCGATGCGAAGCGGATGCAGCTGACCCCGGAGAACGTGGAAGCGGCCACGCTCTCGCAGCAGGGCACGCCCGCTGCGCTCACGCCGCGGCTGCGTGCGATCGAGCCGACGGTGCCGATCACCGTGGTGGCGCCCTCGGGTGCCGCCGACGTGCCCGAGCCCGTCGCGCCGCCGGCGCCCGACACCTCCCGCTTCGACAGCGCGATCTTCGCCTTCCCGGATCTTCGGACGCCGGAGGAGCGGGCCGCCGAGGTCCCGGCGCCGAAGCGCTCGAACCGCTCGGCGCCGACCCGGCTGATCCCCGAGCCCGTCGCGGATCCCCGGTTCGGCGAGCCCCAGACCGAGGACCGCGAGCCTGCGCAGCAGGACCGCCGCCCTCGCCACACGGGTCCGACGACCGACCAGCTCGCCTCGCTGTCGCGGCGGCGCGGCGAGCGGGAGCCGAGCATCGACACCGCGTCGCTGCCCGTGACCCGCGCGATGTCGGTGATCGACACGGACGACGAGGACGAGGACGACCCCTTCGCGCGCCGACCGGCGAAGGAGCGGGACACGCCCGCGCCGGTCACCCGTGGCCGCTTCCCGGAGCGCCTGCCGGAGCCGCAGGAGCAGGTCGAGGAGCCGGCGCCGAAGCCCGCGCCGCGGACGGAGGCGCCGATGAAGCGCCCGCGCAGCCGTTCGGGCACGCGCGGGAGCGTGCCGCGGCAGATGGACGAGTCCGGGCCGGTCGAGGGCGCGCCGTCCTCGCGGCCCCGTCGCGGCCGCACCACCATGCCGAGCTGGGACGAGATCGTCTTCGGCCGGGACGAGGACTGAGCCCCTCAGAACGTCAGCAGGGGAACGAGGCGCTCCTCGTCGGTCCACGCCCCGTGCTGGCCGACCATGCCCCTGCCCGCGCCCGTCCGGCCGTCGTAGAACGCCGCGCGGGAGCGCGCCGCGACGAGCACGTCGCCGATCCGCGGCTCGACGGCCGGATCGACGGTCCCGAACCAGCCGGCGTCGATCGCCTCGGCCCGCGTGCGCACGTCGGCGATGCGGCCGAGGGCCGAGCGCCAGCGCTCGGCGACCGCGGTCGCGTCCCCGGGGTCGTCGAGGTGCAGCTGCAGGAGGCGGGGCTCCCCCGCGAGGTGGCGCACGGGATCGAGGAGTCCCGGGATCTCGTCCACGAGCACCTGCTGCGCGCCCGGCACGTCGAGGATCCCGTGGTCGGCGGTGACGAGCATCCGCTCGCCCGGACGCAGGCGGGACGCGGCAGCGGCCACGACCGCGTCGAGCCCCTCCAGCTCGTTCGTCCAGGCTCCCGAGGACCAGCCCTCGCGGTGGGCGACCTGGTCGAGCTCGGGCACGTAGCAGTAGCCGATCGTCCGGCCGCCCTCGGCGAAGGCGTCGAACGCCGCGTCGAACCGGTGCTCGATCGTCCGCGCACCGAGGTACTCCGCGCCGCGGAGCACCGCCGCCGTGAAGCCGGACTCCGCGTAGTGGCGTGGCCCGGTCGCGAACGCGCGGACGCCCTCATCCACGGCGCGCTGGAAGAGCGTCGGCGAGCGCTGCCAGCCCTCGGGCAGCCCGCCGTCGTCGAAGCCGTGCAGCTGGTTCACCACGCGGTCCTGCGCGGGATCGAGCACCGAGTAGCCGATGATGCCGTGCTGCCCGGGATCCGTGCCGGTGGCGAGCGTCGTCAGCGCCGACGCCGTGGTCGTCGGGCAGCCGGTCGCGATCCGGGAGCGCTTGCCGAGCGCTGCCGCCAGGGTCCGGGCATGACCCGACCGGGCCGCGAGCGCCTGCGCGCCGAGGCCGTCGACGAGCACGACGAGCACTCGCTCCGGACGGCCGAGCGGCAGCCGGCCGCCCCCGTCCACGACCGCGGCGAGCGCCCCGGCGAGCACGTCGCGCAGGCCGACGGGCCGGTCCTGCCCTCCCGGTACGATGTCGGCCACGGACAGGCAGTGTGCCATCCCCGTCCCGGCGGGCGCCCAGGCGATCCCGCTCCCCCGGCCGCGTCCGCGGCCCCCTCCCGCTCGACCCGCGGCTCGATGTCGCGGCGGTCGCGCGGACGCAGCCATCGATACGGAACGAGCGCATGACCACCATCGAGCCCGGCGCGACCGGCGAACGCATCGAGGACGTCGACGTCTCGACGGAGATGCAGGGGTCCTTCCTCGAGTACGCCTACTCGGTCATCTACTCCCGCGCCCTGCCCGACGCCCGTGACGGCCTGAAGCCCGTGCAGCGACGGATCCTCTACCAGATGGCCGACATGGGGCTCCGGCCCGACCGCGGGCACGTCAAGAGCGCGCGCGTCGTCGGCGACGTGATGGGCAAGCTCCACCCGCACGGCGACACCGCCATCTACGACGCGCTCGTGCGGATGGCGCAGCCGTTCACGATGCGCCTGCCGCTCATCGACGGGCACGGCAACTTCGGCTCCCTCGACGACGGCCCGGCCGCGCCCCGGTACACGGAGGCGCGCCTCGCGCCCGCGGCGATGGCGATGGTCGCGGACCTCGACGAGGACGTCGTGAACTTCGTGCCGAACTACGACAACCAGCTCGATCAGCCGGAGGTGCTGCCGGCGAGCTTCCCGAACCTGCTCGTCAACGGCGCGAGCGGGATCGCGGTCGGCATGGCGACGAACATGGCGCCCCACAACCTCGCCGAGGTCATCGCCGGCGCCCGGCACCTCATCGCGCACCCCGACGCGTCGCTCGACGACCTGATGCGGTTCATCCCCGGCCCCGACCTGCCGTCGGGCGGCACGATCGTCGGCCTCGCCGGCATCCGGGACGCCTACGCGACCGGCCGGGGGGCGTTCCGCACGCGCGCGAAGGTGCGCGTCGAACCGGTGACCGCACGCAAGCAGGGCCTGATCGTGACCGAGCTGCCCTACCTCGTCGGCCCCGAGCGCGTGATCGAGAAGATCAAGGACGGCGTGCAGGCCAAGAAGCTGGCCGGCATCGCCGACGTGCACGACCTCACCGACGGCGAGCAGGGGCTGAAGCTCGTCATCGAGATCAAGACCGGCTTCGACCCGATGGCGGTGCTCGAGCAGCTCTACCGTGTCACCCCGCTCGAGGAGTCGTTCAGCATCAACAACGTCGCGCTCGTCGACGGCGGCCCGCGCACCCTGGGGCTCCTCGAGCTGCTGCAGGTGTACATCGGCCACCGGATCGACGTCGTCACCCGCCGCACGCGCTACCGGCTGGCGCGGCGCGAGGAGCGGCTGCACCTCGTCGAGGGCCTGCTCATCGCGATCCTCGACATCGACCGCGTCATCGCGATCATCCGCGGCAGCGACGACACCGAGGCCGCGCGGACCGGCCTGATGGACGCCTTCAGCCTGAGCCAGGCGCAGGCGGACTACATCCTCGAGCTGCGGCTGCGCCGCCTCACCCGCTTCTCGACGATCGAGCTCGAGGCGGAGGCGCAGCAGCTCCGCGACGAGATCGAGCAGCTCAGGGCCCTCCTCGAGGACCCGGCGCGGCTCCGCGAGACCGTCTCCGACGAGCTGCAGCAGGCGTCCGACCTGTTCGGCACCCCTCGTCGCACCATGCTCACCGAGGCCACCGCGGCGCCGCCGCGCGCGACGAAGCAGCAGCAGGCCGACCTCGAGATCCGCGACGTGCCCTGCCGCGTCTACCTCTCGACGTCCGGCCGTGCGGTGCGCGTCGACCTCGCCGAGGGCGACGCGGTGGTCGTGTCCGGCCGCCGCGCCCGCCACGACGCCATCCGCTCGCAGGTCGCGGGCACCAGCCGCGGCGAGCTCGGCGCCGTGACGAGCCGCGGACGCCTGGTGCGGTTCTCCCCCGTCTCGCTGCCGGTCGTGCCGCCTGGGGCGGTGCAGCTCGCCGCCGGCACGCCGTTCGGCGCCTACCTCGGCGTCGGCGACGCGGACGAGCACGTGCTCGGGCTCGTGGCGCTCGACGGCGACGCGCCGATCGCGCTCGGCACCCGCAGCGGCGTCGTGAAGCGGATCGCGCCCGGCGCCTGGCCGAACAAGCCGGTCTTCGACCTCATCGGGCTGAAGGACGGCGACGAGGTGGTCGGCGTCGGCCAGGGCGGCGACGACCAGCACCTCGTGCTGATCGCCTCCGACGCCCAGCTGCTGCGCTTCCCCGCGTCGGCGGTCCGGCCGCAGGGCCTCGCAGCGGGCGGCATGGCGGGCATCTCGCTCTCCGGCGACGCCAAGGTCATCGCCTTCGCGGCCGTCGATCCGGCGGATGCCGTGGTCGCGACGGTGTCGAACGTCGCCACGACGCTCGACGCGATCGACCCGGGCCGCGGCAAGCTCACCTCCCTGTCGGACTTCCCGGCGAAGGGCCGGGCCACCGGCGGCGTGCGGGCCCAGACGATGGGTCGCGGCGAGTCCGGCCTCGCGCTCGCCTGGGCCGGCCCCGCGCCCGCCCTGGCGGTCGCCCGGGACGGGGCGGCCCGCCGCTTCCCCGACACGCTCGCCCGCCGCGACGCCGCGGGCATCCCGCTCGAGGCCGTCGTCGACGCCTTCGGCACCGCCGCCCGCTGACCGTGCCCGCCGGCCCCTGGATGCAGGACGGCGCCCGTGTGCGGTTCGGATGGGGGCCGACCGAGCTCGCCGTGCTGCTCGACGGGATCGACGGCCCGAGCGTCGTCGTCGTGGTCGACGTGCTCTCCTTCAGCACGGCGGTCGTGGCCGCCGTCGATGCCGGCGTCGCCGTGCGGCCCGTCGCGTACCGCCCGGGCGAGCCGCTCGAGGTGCCTTCCGGGGACCTCCTGGCCGGCCCGAGGGGCGACGGCCGGGTCTCGCTCTCGCCGGGGTCGCTGACCGCGCTGCCCGCCGGTACTCGAGTGGTGCTGCCCTCACCCAACGGGGCGACGATCTGCGCCGCGGCGGCCGGCCGCGGCGCGCAGGTGCTCGTCGGGTCGCTGCGGAACGCGGCGGCGGTGGTCCGGGACCTCCGCCAGCGGCTCGCGTCCGACCCGTCGTGCGCCGTCGTGGTGATCGCGGCCGGTGAGCGCTGGCCGGACGGCGGCCTGCGTCCAGCACTCGAGGACCTCGCAGGAGCAGCCCTCGTGCTCGCCGGGCTGCCGCAGGACCTCCTGTCGGCCGAGGCGCGCGTCGCCGCGAGCACACGGATCGACGTCGTCGATCTCGCGGGGTGCGCGAGCGCACGGGAGCTCGTCCTCGCCGGGTACGGGCACGACGTCGAAGTGGCGCTCGAGCGCGACGCGTCCGCATCCGTGCCCGTGATCGATGCCGACGGTTGGGTGTTCTCCCAGGGTTGAGCTCTGGCCGGGGGTAGAACGATCGGTTGGGATTGCCGGATGCAGACCTGCAACTTAGCGTCCTGATAGGTGCTCCCCTAGCGCCGTCCGCCTCTCCGGCGGAGTGGAAAACCCCTGTTGCAGCGAGGAAATCGTCTTGCCTGAACCATCCTTCAGGCGTGCTTCGGCGCGCCGTCTCCTGTCCATCACCGCGTGCGTCGCCGCAGTCGCCGGCCTGTCGCTGACCGCCGTGTCGGCGAGCGCGGCCGAGCCGAACACCGCGATCCCGAACTCGAAGCCCTCGTGGGTCGCGAAGGCCACCAAGGTCGGTACGCCGGCCGGCACGGCGACGACCTCGGTCCGGGTCTACCTGGCCCCGAAGGGCGGGCTCGCCGCGCTCAAGGCCGATGCGCTCGCGGTCTCGACCCCGGGCTCCGCCACATACGGGCACTTCATCACCCCGGCCCAGTACCGGGCCCGGTACGCGCCCTCGGCGGCGACCGTGCACTCGGTCGAGGCCTACCTGCGGGCCGCCGGCCTGAAGGTCACGGGCGTGGAGGCCAGCAACCGGTACATCAGCCTCACGGGTGACGTCGCGGCCGCGCAGAAGGCCTTCCACACGACGATCGGCCGGTTCAAGCACAACGGGAAGACGGTTCAGGCGCCGACCGCGGCGCTGAGCCTGCCGAGCTCGATCTCCTCGCTCGTCTCGACGGTCACCGGCCTCGACACGACGCCGCGGCTCGTGAAGCCGACCGCGCCGACGCCGGTCTCGCCCGGCGCGGGCTTCCGCAACGCGCGCCCGTGCTCCACCGACTACGGCCAGGTCGCCGCGAAGTACCAGGCGGACTTCAAGACCCCGCTGCCGAAGTTCCACGGCAAGACGCTGCCCTACGCCGTGTGCGGCTACACCGGCCCGCAGCTGCGCGCCGCGTACGAGGGCGCCACGGCACTCGACGGCTCGGGTGTGACCGTCGCGATCACGGACGCCTACGCGTCCCCCACGATCGCGAAGGACGCGAACAGGTACGCCACCGAGCACGGTGACGGCGCGTACACCTCCGGCCAGCTGACCCAGGTGACCCCGCCGGCGAACAAGTACACGGACCTCGCCGCGTGCGGCGCTTCCGGCTGGTTCGGCGAGCAGACCCTCGACGTCGAGGCGGTGCACGCCATGGCGCCGGCCGCGAAGATCCGCTACTACGGCGGGACGAGCTGCCAGGACAGCGACCTGCTGACCACGCTGGCGAAGGTCGTGGACGACAACAAGGCGAGCCTCGTCTCCAACTCGTGGGGCGACGTCGCGGAGGCCCAGTCGGCCGACGCGATCAACGCGTACGAGCAGGTGTTCCTCCAGGGTTCCATGCAGGGCATCTCCTTCATGTTCAGCTCCGGTGACAACGGCGACGAGCTCGCGAACACGGGCATCAAGCAGGTCGACTACCCGACCTCCGACCCGTACGTGACGAGCGTCGGCGGCACCTCGACGGCCATCGGCGCCGGCGGCAAGCTGCTCGGCCAGACCGGCTGGGGCACCGACAAGTACTCGCTGTCCGCGGACGGCAAGTCGTGGTCCTTCGTCGGCTACTCCTACGGCGCGGGCGGCGGTACCTCGACGCTGTTCAACAAGCCCTCGTACCAGACCGGTGTGGGTGGCGGCAGCCGTCAGGTCCCCGACGTCGCCCTCGACGCCGACCCGACCACGGGCATGCTCGTCGGCCAGACGCAGACCTTCTCGGACGGCGTCTACTACGACGAGTACCGCATCGGCGGCACCAGCCTCGCCTCCCCGCTCTTCGCGGGCATGACGGCGCTGACCCTGCAGAGCGCCGGCCACCGCGCGGGCCTGCTGAACCCGAAGGTGTACCAGACGCGGTCGGCGTTCACGGATGTCACGGGCAACCCCCTCGACGCCGGCAACGTCCGCGTCGACTTCGCGAACGGCGAGAACGCAGACAACGGCCTGCTCTACTCGGTCCGCACGTTCGACCAGGACAGCTCGCTGGTGGTCAAGCCCGGTTACGACCAGGTGACCGGTGTCGGCGTGCCGAACACGAAGTGGCTCACCGCACTCAAGTGAGGCGGTAGCCGATGAGAAGGGCCCGGGAGCGCTGCTCCCGGGCCCTTCTCATACATCGACGCCTACGCGTCGATGCGCTCCCGGTCGAGGCCGTTGGAGCCCTCGATGATGAACTCCTTGCGCGGGGCCACGTCGTTGCCCATGAGCAGCTCGAACGTGCGCTCGGCTGCCGCGGCGTCCGCGATCCGCACCCGGCGGAGCGTCCGGTGCCGGCGGTCCATCGTCGTGACCTTCAGCTGCGAGGCGTCCATCTCCCCGAGACCCTTGTAGCGCTGGATCGGGTCCTGGTACCGCTTGCGGTCGCGCTTCAGCTGCGCCAGCACCCCGGCGAGCTCCTGCTCGCTGTAGGTGTAGATCGGCTCCGTCTTCTTGCTGCCCATCACCACGACGCGGTGCAGCGGCGGCACCGCCGCGAACACGCGGCCCTCGTCGAGCAGCGGCCGCATGTACCGGAAGAAGAGGGTGAGCAGCAGCGTGCGGATGTGCGCGCCGTCGACATCAGCGTCGCTCATCAGGATGACCTTGCCGTAGCGGGCCGACTCGAGGTCGAACGTGCGGCCCGAGCCGGCGCCGACCGCCTGGATGATCGCGGCGCACTCGGCGTTCGCGAGCATGTCGCCGATCGACGCCTTCTGGACGTTCAGGATCTTCCCTCGGATGGGCATCACGGCCTGGTACTCGCTGTTGCGGGCCAGCTTCGCCGTCCCGAGGGCGGAGTCGCCCTCGACGATGAACAGCTCGGTGTCCGCCACCACGTTGGACCGGCAGTCGGAGAGCTTCGCGGGCAGCGACGACGACTCGAGCGCGGTCTTGCGGCGCTGCGTCTCCTTGTGGGTGCGCGCGGAGATGCGCGCCTTCATCTCGCCGACGACCTTCTCGAGCAGCACGCCGGTCTGGGCCTTGTCCTCGCGCTTCGTCGACGTGAAGCGCTCCGTGAGGGCGTTGGTCACGACGTTCCGAACGATCTGGCGCACGGCCGGCGTGCCGAGCACCTCCTTCGTCTGCCCCTCGAACTGCGGTTCGGGCAGCCGCACGGTGAGCACGGCGGTGAGCCCCGCCATGACGTCGTCCTTCTCGAGCTTCTCGGTCTGCCCGACCTTCAGCCGCCGGGCGTTGTCGGCCACCTGCGTCTGCAGCACCTTGTACAGCGCGGCGTCGAAGCCCTGGTTGTGGGTGCCGCCCTTCGGCGTCGTGATGATGTTCACGAAGCTGCGCACCGTGGTCTCGTACCCGGTGCCCCAGCGGAGCGCCAGGTCGACCTCGCAGGTGCGCCGCACCTCGGTGGACTCCATGTGGCCGTTGGCCTGCAGCACCGGGATGTTCTCGCTGAACTCCCCCGACCCCTGGATGCGCCAGGTGTCGGTGAGCGGCGCGTCGGAGGAGAGGTAGTCCACGAACTCGGCGATGCCGCCCTCGTAGTGGAACTCCTCGATCGTCGGCGTCTCCCCGCGGAGGTCCTCGATGGTGATGGCCAGCCCCGGCACGAGGAACGCGGTCTGCCGGGCACGTGACGCGAGGTCGGGCAGGGAGAACTGCGCGTCGCGGATGAAGATCTGCCGGTCGGCCCAGTAGCGCACCCGGGTGCCGGTGCGGCCGCGAGGGGCCTTGCCGATGACGCGGAGCTGGCTGCCCGACACGAACGGCTCGAAGGGCGCGTCGGGCGACGGTGCCGCACCGGGCGGATCGGCGAAGACGCCGGGCTCGCCGCGGTGGAACGACATCGCGTAGGTCTTGCCGCCGCGGTCCACCTCGACGTCGAGCCGCTCGGACAGCGCGTTCACGACCGAGGCGCCGACCCCGTGGAGTCCGCCGGACGCCGCGTAGGAGCCGCTGCCGAACTTGCCGCCGGCGTGCAGCTTGGTGAACACGACCTCGACGCCCGACAGGCCGGTCTTCGGCTCGATGTCGACGGGGATGCCGCGCGCCGTGTCACGCACCTCGACGCTGGCGTCCGGGTGCAGGACGACCTCGATGCGGTCGCCGTGCCCGCCGAGCGCCTCGTCGACGGAGTTGTCGATGATCTCCCAGAGGCAGTGCATGAGGCCGCGGGAATCCGTCGAGCCGATGTACATGCCGGGTCGTTTGCGCACCGCCTCGAGTCCTTCGAGGACGGACAGGTGACGCGCCGAGTAGTCGCTGGAAGCCATCCTGTTCACCGTAACCGCGCGGCAGGACAGCGCCGGCGCACGCGCCCGGTCCGGCCGAGAACCGGGTCAGGTCCCCCGTCCCGTCGCGACAGCCGCGCCACCGCCACGGTCGTCGCTCCCGGCGGCCTCCGGCGACCCGGGCGCCCGGTCTGGGGGTACGCGTTCAGCGAACGACCCGCGGACTACACGCACCCGTCCACCCTGCGCGTGCTTACATGTCCGTACCGGTTCGGCAACGCACACCGCAAGGAGGTCACGATGACGCGTTCGGGAGACCACGGCCCGCTCGATTCGCTCGAGTCGCAGTTCTCGCTCACCGCGCTCGATCGCTGCGACAGCTGCGGTGCGCAGGCGTACATCCGCGTCGAGCTCGACAGCGGAGAGCTGCTCTTCTGCGCCCACCACGGCAAGAAGTACCAGGAGAAGCTCGCGGGAATCGCCCAGAGCTGGCACGACGAGTCGAGCAAGCTCCTCGAGGAGACCAAGGCCTAGTCGCTTCCAGCGACACGATGAAGGGCCCGCCGGTTCGCCGGCGGGCCCTTTTTCGGTCCCTGTTCGCTGAACGTCCGCTGCGAATCTCGCACCGGATGCGGCCGCTCAGCGCAGGGTGACGGTGCGCAGCAGCCGGTCGCGGACGACCGCGGCCGCGGCGTCGGCCGCCGTCGCCTGCGCGGCCGTCGGGACGATCCGGCGGCCGAACGCGCGCGCGAGCAGGGCGTCGGCCAGCGCCGGGTTCTTCGCGAGGACGGGTCCGTGCATCCGGGTGCCGACGATCGACCCGTGCCGCACGCCGTCGACACCTCTGCCGTCGCCGATGCCGTGCACGACCCGGCCGAGCGGCGCGACGCCGGGGTCGAGCCGGAAGCCGCGGGCGTGGTTCTCGTAGCCGACCAGCCGGCCCTCCGGCGCGTCGACGACGAGGTCGTCGGTGACGCGGACCTCGAGGGGGCTCGTGCTGCCGGGCAGCAGGCCGGCGCCGTCGACGACCGTGCCGTCGTCGAGAGCGATGCGCGAGCCGAGCAGCTCCATGCCGGTGCCGACCGCGAGCAGCGGCACCCCGGCGTCGAGCCACGCGGTGAGCCGCGGGAGCAGCGTGTGCAGGGCGTCGCGCAGGCGCGGGAGCGCCGAGTCGACGCTCGAGCCGAGCACGACGGCGACGGGGTCGACGGCCGGCTCCTGCCCGATCGGGATCGGCAGCACCGCCGCATCCTCCCCCGCCCACTCGGCGCGCCGGGCGAGCACGAGCGCGTTCTGCGCGTCGCCGTTGACGTCGGTGAGCTCGGGGAAGAGCGCGGCGATGGCGGCGCTCATGACGTGAGCCCCAGGTGCGCGCGGGTGCGGCGCATCGCGTCCGCGGTGAAGACGATGGTCTTCAGCCCGCGGGCCGGCGTGGGCAGCGACAGGAAGTGGTCGACGGCGGCCGTGAGGTCCGGCTCGATCCGCACGACCTGGACCCCCTGGTAGAGCAGCTGCAGGGCCATGTCCTCCGCCTTCGAGCCGGTGACGACGAGCGCCCGGCCGATCCGGGAGGAGTCGGCCGGCCAGAAGTAGGACGGGTCCCGCACGTCGGAGCCCATCGCGACGAGCACCTGGTCGAGTCCCTCCTCGAGCTCGTCGACGTTGAGCTGGAAGCTCGCGGGGTTCTGCACGAGCACGAACTCGACCGGCACGCCGCGCACGGTGACGACCTCGCCACGGCCGAAGACCGCGGGCATCGCCGAGATCGCGGCGACGGCGCGCTCGGCGTCGAAGGCGTCGCCGAGCACCTCCTTCGCCGCGGTGAGGGCGCCGGCGGCGTCCACCGCGTAGTGGATGCCCCGGGCGGGGAGCTGGACCTGGTGCTGCACCCCGTGCAGCAGGATCGCCGCGGAGGACCCGGCGACCGCGGTGACGACGGCCCCGTCGGCGTCCGCGGGACGGATGGTCTCGGCGTAGCCGAGGCCGCGGGGCGCCGCCGCGAGCACGCCGTCGGTCACACCGAACCGGCGCACCGGCACACCGGTGCGGATGCGGGCGAGCATGCCGTCGTCACCGTTCACCACGAGGCACCCGGTGGCGGTCGCGGCGATGCGCCGCAGCATCCCGAGCACCTTGTCGGAGTCGTGGAACCGGTCGATCTGGTCCGTCATCACGTTCGTGAGCAGCACGACGCGGGAGGCGAAGCGGTCGGAGAGCAGCGCGCCGTGGCCCTCGTCCATCTCGAGCACGGCGAGGTCCGCGTCGATCCCGCCGGTGAGGCTCGCGCGCTCGAGCAGGGCCGAGGTCAGGCCCTGGCTGATGTTCGCGGTCGAGGGATTCGTGAAGACGCGCTTGCCGTGCGCCTCGAGGACGGCGACGAGCATCTTCGTGGTCGTCGACTTGCCGGCGGAGCCGGAGACGACGACGAGGCCCTCGGGGAACGACGACAGCATCGAGCCGAGGAAGCGCGGCGCGAGCCGGTTGACGACCAGGCCCGGAACCGCCGACCCGCCCCCGGGCTTCCGGAGGCGGGCGGCGATCCGCACGGCCCGGCCGATCGCGACGGCCGGCGCCCAGCGGAGCGGCATGCAGGTTTACTCGAGGTAGTCGCGCAGCGACTGCGAGCGTGACGGGTGGCGCAACTTCGCCATGGTCTTCGACTCGATCTGGCGGATCCGCTCGCGGGTCACGCCGAAGGTGTCGCCGATCTGGTCGAGCGTCTTCGGCATGCCGTCGCCGAGGCCGAAGCGCATCCGGATCACGCCGGCCTCGCGCTCGGACAGGGAGTCGAGGAGGCTCTCGAGCTGCTTCTGGAGCATCGTGAAGCCCACGGCATCCGCCGGCACGACGGCCTCGGTGTCCTCGATGAGGTCACCGAACTCGCTGTCGCCGTCCTCACCGAGCGGCGTGTGGAGGGAGATCGGCTCGCGGCCGTACTTCTGCACCTCGACGACCTTCTCGGGCGTCATGTCGAGCTCGCGGGAGAGCTCCTCGGGGGTGGGCTCGCGGCCCAGGTCCTGCAGCATCTGCCGCTGCACGCGGGCGAGCTTGTTGATGACCTCGACCATGTGCACCGGGATGCGGATGGTGCGGGCCTGGTCCGCCATGGCGCGGGTGATGGCCTGCCGGATCCACCAGGTGGCGTAGGTGGAGAACTTGAAGCCCTTCGTGTAGTCGAACTTCTCGACCGCACGGATCAGGCCCAGGTTGCCCTCCTGGATCAGGTCCAGGAACTGCATGCCGCGGCCGGTGTAGCGCTTCGCCAGCGACACCACGAGGCGCAGGTTGGCGCCGAGCAGGTGGCTCTTCGCGCGCTGCCCGTCACGGGCGACCCACTTCAGCTCCCGCTCGAGCTCCTTGCTGAGCTTGCCCGCCTCGGTCTGCAGCTTCTCCTCCGCGAAGAGGCCCGCCTCGATCCGCATGGCGAGCTCGACCTCCTCAGCGGCGTTCAGCAGCGCGACCTTGCCGATCTGCTTCAGGTAGTCCTTCACCGGATCGGCGGTGGCACCCGTGATCGCGGTCGAGTAGACGGGGACCTCGTCCTCGTCGGACATCGAGAGCACGAGGGCGCCGGTGGGCAGCGGCGCGTCGGCCTCGCTCGCGGCGTCGTCGGTCGACTCCTCCTCCGCGACGACGGCGGCCTCCTCGGGGGCGGCCTCCTCGTCCGGCGTGTCGGTCTCCTCGACGACGACGGCGTCGTCGGTCGAGTCGTCGGCGTCGGCCTCGAGCACCTCGGGGGCGTCGAGCTCGGCCTCCTCGTCGTCGCCCTCGGCGTCGTCGGTGGCCGGCTTGGTACGGGCTGCAGGCTTGGTCTTGGCGGCCGCCGGCTTCTTCGGCGCGGCCGGCTTGCGGGTGCGCGGCTTGGCCGGCGCGACGGCCTCGGCGGCGTCGGGCTCGGCGAGAGCGGTGGTCTGAACGGTCATGAAGCCCCCAACTGGCTGTGGCGACGGGATCGGATCGGGTGGCCGGTCCGTCGGATGAAGGTGCCGCGGGTGCCCGGACACGCTGGTACCGGGACCGCTACGACGTTGCGCTCGGACCGCGACCCCTCGCTGTTCTCAACGCGGCTCCGGCGCTCGTATTCCAGCGACCGACCGCGGCAGGTGCGGCGCTTCCTACAATTGTACACGGCGTAGCGGCGTGTCGGCCTACCGTCGGGCGCTGCGGCGACGCACCGAGTCCCCGATCGCCGCCCAGACGGGCCCGACGGCGACGCCCTCGGTCTCCAGCAGCACCCGCCGGGTGCGCCGGCGGGCCGCGAACAGCAGCACGAGCCCCGCGCCGATGACGAGGTACTGCACGGAGAACGCGCCCCGGAAGGCCGCCAGCGAGTAGAGCGGGGCGCCCGACAGCGAGTGCTCCGCGTCGAGGATCACGCCGATGAGGAACATCATCGTGAAGCTGGCGGTGAAGCCGCCGACGTTCACGACGCCGCTCGCGCCGCCGAGGCTGGTGGCCGGGTTGAAGGTGCGCGCGTAGTCGAACCCGATCTGCGACGCGGGGCCGCCGGTGCCGAGGGCGATGACGAGCAGCACGAGCAGCCAGAGCGGCGGGACGCCGGGCCAGAGCAGCACGGCGGTCCAGGCGATGCCGATCCCCGTGACGATGCCGATCACGAGGTTGGAGCGGCGGAGCGGATGCCGGGCGGTCAGCGCGCCGAGGGTCGGGCCGACGAGGAAGCCGGCGAGCACCTGCACGCTGAGCAGCAGCGCGGCGACGGTCGGGTCGAGGCCCGCCGCGGCGACGAGGAACGGGTAGCCCCAGAACAGCGCGAAGACGACGCCGCTCGACTGCGTGACGAAGTGCGACCAGAAGCCGAGGCGGGTGCCGGGCCGGCCGACGGATGCGCGCAGCGCTCCGAGCACCGTGCGCAGGTCGGGCCGGGGTGCGGCGATCCGCTCGGGTCCGTTGCGCACGAGCAGCAGGATCACGACGAGGGCGACGCCCGAGAGGCCGGCGGCGGACAGGAAGCCGGGCGTCCATCCGGCCGCGTGCAGCAGGGCCGCGAACGGGAGCGCCGACAGCACCTGGCCGAGCTGCCCGAGGTTGCCGAGCCACTGGTTCATCACCGGCACGCGGCGGGCGACGAACCAGGCGGCGATCAGCCGGAGCACGGAGACGAAGGTGGTGGCGTCCCCCGCCCCCACGAGCATCCGTCCCGCGACCGCGACCGGCAGGGTGGCCGAGAGGGCGACGAGCACCTGGCCGGCGATCATCAGCACCGCCCCGGCGGCCAGCACCCGCTTCGGCCCGTACCGGTCGACGAGCACGCCGACCGGCACCTGCAGCACCGCGTAGACGACGAGCTGCAGCACGCCGAGCGTCGACAGCGCGGCGGCGGACGCGCCGAAGCGGTCCGCGGCCGCGACCCCCGCGACGCCGAGGGAGCTGCGCTGCGTGACGGCGCAGAGGTACGCGACGGTCCCGCCGGCGAAGACCAGGCGGGCGGCGCGGGCGGTGGTGGTGCCGCTCACGCCTCGTCGTCGGACTGGCGCCGGATGGCCAGGAACTTCTCGAGCTCGGCCGCGAGCTCGTCGGCGCTCGGCACCTCGCCCTCGTCGTCGGTCAGCGGCGAGCGCAGCGGGTTGCCCTCCATGTACGTGTCGTGGCGCTGCTCGAGCGCGCGGACGAGCTGGCCGAGCTCGTCGTTCGCCGCCACCTGCTCGTCGACGCGGGCGAGGAAGTCGCGCGACTGCTCCTTCAGCTGGTCGGTCGGGAACAGCAGGCCCGTGGCCGCGGAGACGACCTCGAGCGTCTTGACCGCCGCGGCGGGCAGCTCGGTGTCGGCGAGGTAGTGCGGCACGAGCAGCACGAACTCGGCGACGGCCCTGCCCTGCTCCGCGAGGCGGAACTCGAGCAGGTGGAGCACGTTCGAGGGGACCCGGGTGCTCGGCCGCCACACGCTCATCGCCTCGATGAGCTCGGGCCGGTTGCCGCCGACGGTGACCTGGATCGGCCGGGTGTGGGGCACGGGCATCGGGATGCTGTGCACCCAGGTGACGTCGGCGACGCCGAACCGGTCCATCAGGCCGAGGACGGCGCGGGTGAAGCGCTCCCACTGGAAGTCCGGCTCGTAGCCGGTGAGCAGCAGGAACGGCCGGCCGATCTCGTCGCGGCCCTGCGAGAGCACGAGCTTCGAGGGCGTGTAGGACGTGAGGTGGTCCTGCTCGAAGGCGATGATCGGGCGGCGGGCGCGGTAGTCGAGCAGCTCGTCGGCGTCGAAGACGGCCACCGGGACCAGGTCGACGGTGGCCGCGAAGTAGTCGGCGAGCTGCTGCACCGCGCCGCCCGCATCCGCGAAGCCGGTGAGCCCCGCGACGAGCGGGAGGCCCTGCGGCACGTCGGCGGCGGCGGCGGTGAGCGCGTACAGATCCTCGGGCTCACGCATCCCTCCAGCGTACCGGCGCGGGCTCCTGCGGCCGGTCGAGGGGACGGCGGCGGGCGACGCGCCCAGCGGCCCGCCCGCCGGCGCTGCATACCATTCGCTCATGCCGATCCCGTCCCTCACGCTCACTGCCGACTCCCCCGCCGACCTCGACGCCGACGTGCTCGTGCTCGCCGTCCGCGGCGGTGACGGCACGCCGGAGCTCGTGCTGCCGGAGGGCGCGGACGCCGCGGCCCTCGGCCTCGACGGGCTCGACCTCGCCGCGCTGGGCGCCGGCGGTTCGGCGGGCGACCTGGTCCGCATCCCCGCGCCCCGGGCGGTCGCCGCGCGGACGCTCGCGCTCGTCGGGCTGGGCGGCACGGGCCCGGACGCGCTCCGGGGCGCCGCCGCGGTGGCGGTGCGCCGCCTCGCCGGCACCGCGCACGTGGCCCTCGCGCTGCCTGCGGCGGATCCGGACGACGTCGCCGCGGTGCTCGAGGGCGCCGCGCTCGGCGCCTACGCCTTCACCGCCTACCGCCACGCGACGCTCGCAAAGCAGAAGGACCCCGTCGAGCGGGTGACCGTGGTCGGTCCCGCGGACGACGAGGCGGTGGAGCGCGCACGGACGCTGGCGGAAGCGGTGGCGCTCGTGAAGGACCTCGTGAACACCCCGCCGAACGACCTGCACCCCGCCGAGCTGGCCGACCGAGCGGTCGCCGCCGTCGAGGGCACCGGGATCGAGTCGCGCGTCTGGGACGAGGCCGCCCTCGAGGCCGACGGCTTCGGCGGCATCCTCGGCGTCGGCGCCGGCTCGGTGCGGCCGCCGCGGCTCGTCCGGCTCGCCTGGGCGCCGGCGGGCGCGGAGCGCACGATCGCGCTGGTGGGCAAGGGCATCACGTTCGACTCCGGGGGCCTCTCGCTGAAGCCGGGCCCGTCGATGGTCGGCATGAAGTACGACATGACCGGCGCCGCGACCGTGCTCGCCGTCGTGCTCGCGGCGGCCCGGCTGGAGCTGCCCGTCGGCGTGACCGCCTGGCTCTGCATCGCCGAGAACATGCCGTCGGGCAGCGCCATCCGCCCGAACGACGTGCTGCGCATCCGTGGCGGCCGCACCGTCGAGGTGCTGAACACGGATGCGGAGGGCCGGCTCGTGCTCGCGGACGGCCTCGTCGCGGCCGGCGAGGAGCATCCGGACGCCATCGTGGACGTCGCGACGCTGACCGGCGCGATCATCACCGCGCTCGGCAACCGAACCGTGGGCCTGATGGGCGAGGGACCGCTCGTCGCCCGCACGGAGGCCGCGGCGAAGCGTGCCGGCGAGCTCCTCTGGCACCTCCCGCTGCCCGAGGAGCTGCGGCCCCTGCTGAACTCCGACGTCGCCGACATCGCGAACGTGAAGATCGGCAGCCCGGCCGGCGGGGCGCTCATCGCCGGCCACTTCCTCCGCGAGTTCGTGCCGGAGGCGGAGGGCGGCGGCAAGGTGCCGTGGGTGCACCTCGACATCGCCGGTGCCTCCAACAACGGCGGGAGCGCGTACGGGGCCGTCGGATCGGGTCCGACCGGCGTCATGGTGGCGACCTTGCTCGCCCTCGTCGAGGACCTCGCCGAGGCGGCGCTCTGAGAGCCCGCCGACAGGCTCGCGACCCGGCCAGGGGGTAGGGTCGATCCGGCGGTTCGGCCCCCTCCACGGGGTGCCGTGGGGGTGCTCGCCTCCCCCTGGCCGCCGTCCCGCACACGGGAAGCCAGCGCTCAAGAACGGATGTGCAGCCAAGTGCCCGATCAGTCCTTCGACCTCGTGATCCTCGGTGGGGGCAGCGGCGGATACGCCGCAGCACTCCGGGCCTCGGAACTCGGCATGTCGGTCGGGATGATCGAGAAGGACAAGGTCGGCGGCACCTGCCTCCACCGCGGCTGCATCCCGACGAAGGCCCTCCTGCACGCGGCCGAGGTCGCCGACGCGTCCCGCGACTCGGAGAACTTCGGCATCCGCTCGACGCTCGAGGGCGTCGACGTCCCGAAGGTCACCGAGTACCGCACGGGGATCGTCGCGAAGAAGTACCGCGGCCTGCAGTCGCTGCTGAAGGCGCGCGGCGTCACCACGATCGAGGGGGCGGGCCGCCTCACCTCGGCCACCACCGTGCAGGTCGGCGACTCCACGATCACCGGCAAGAACGTGATCCTCGCAACCGGCTCCTACTCGCGCAGCCTGCCGGGACTCGAGCTCGGCGGCCGCGTCATCGACTCCGAGAAGGCGCTCGCGCTCGACCACGTCCCGAAGAAGGTCGCGGTGCTCGGCGGCGGCGTCATCGGCGTCGAGTTCGCGAGCGTCTGGAAGTCGTTCGGTGCCGACGTCGTGATCATCGAGGCGCTCCCCCACCTCGTGCCGAACGAGGAGGAGGTGCTGAGCAAGGCGCTCGAGCGCGCCTACCGCCGCCGCGGCATCGAGTACAAGCTCGGCATCCGCTTCTCCGGGGTCACGCAGGACGACTCCGGCGTCGTCGTCACGCTGGAGAACGGCGAGAAGATCGAGGCCGACCTGCTGCTCGTCGCCGTCGGCCGCGGCCCGGTGACCGCGAACCTCGGCTTCGAGGAGGCGGGCGTCACGCTCGACCGCGGCTTCGTGAACACGAACGACCGCCTCGAGACGAGCCTGAAGGGCGTCTACGCCGTCGGCGACATCGTCTTCGGCCTGCAGCTCGCGCACCGCAGCTTCCAGCAGGGCATCTTCGTGGCCGAGGAGATCGCGGGCCTCAACCCGGCGATCGTCAGCGACGTGAACGTGCCCCGCATCACGTACAGCGACCCCGAGGTCGCCTCCGTCGGCCTCACCGAGGCGAAGGCGGTCGAGCAGTTCGGCCGTGACGAGGTCATCGCCTACGACTTCAGCCTCGCCGGCAACGCCCGCAGCGAGATCATCGGCACGACCGGGTCGATCAAGGTGGTGCGCCGCAAGGACGGCCCCGTGGTCGGCGTGCACGCCATCGGCGCCCGCGTCGGCGAGCTGATCGGTGAGGCGCAGCTCGTCGTGAACTGGGAGGCCTACCCGGAGGACATCGCGCCCTTCATCCACGGCCACCCGACGCAGTACGAGGCCCTGGGCGAGGCCTTCCTCGCCCTCGCCGGCAAGCCCCTGCACGCGCTCTGACCGCGCGACGGCGCGCGGCGACCACTGCGGCACTTCTCGCCGCCTGAGATGAGGAACAACCGATGAGTGAGTCCGTCACCCTTCCGGCGCTCGGCGAGAGCGTCACCGAGGGCACCGTCACCCGCTGGCTGAAGCAGGTCGGCGACCAGGTCGAGGTGGACGAGCCCCTCCTCGAGGTGTCGACCGACAAGGTGGACACCGAGATCCCGTCGCCGGTCGCCGGCGTCGTGGAGGAGATCCTCGTCCAGGAGGACGAGACCGTCGAGGTCGGCACCGCCCTCGTGCGGATCGGGGACGGATCCGGATCGGGCGACGCGCCCGCCCAGGCGGCCCCCGAGCCCGAGGAGGCCGAGCCGGCCCCCGTGCAGTCGTCGCCGGAGCCCGCCCCGCGCCAGGTCCAGCAGGACGAGCCGGAGGAGGACGCCGAGGCCGGCGCCTCCTACGCCGAGGCCGGCGCCTCCTACGCCGAGCCGGCGCCCGAGCAGGAGATGGCGCAGCCGCAGCAGGCCGCCCAGCCGCAGCAGGCCGCCCAGCCGCAGCAGGCCGCCCAGCCGCAGCAGGCCGAGCAGCCGCCGCTCGCCGAGGAGGCCACGAACTCCGTCGAGACGGAGGTCGGCCGCGACAGCGGTCCCGCCGCCGCTCCGACCACGCCCCCGACCCCCGCGCAGCCCGCGCCGGTGCAGAGCACCGCGTCGCCGTCGCAGCCGGCCGAGCAGCAGGCCGCTGCGGCGCCGCAGCAGCAGCCCGCTGCTCCGGCTCACCAGGGCGGCGGCGCGCACGCCGCCGCGCCCTACGTCACGCCGATCGTCCGCAAGCTCGCCCACGACCGCGGCGTCGACCTCGCCTCGATCAGCGGGTCGGGCGTCGGCGGCCGCATCCGCAAGGAGGACGTGCTCGCCGCTGCAGAGGCCAAGCCGCAGGCCGCCGCGCCCGCCGCAGCCGCTCCGCGCGAGAAGGCGCAGCCGTCGGCGCTCCGCGGCACGACCGTGAAGATGTCGCGGCTCCGCAAGGTCGTCGCCGAGCGCGCCGTCGTGTCGATGCAGTCGACCGCCCAGCTCACGACCGTGGTCGAGGCGGACGTGACCGCCGTCGCGAACCTCCGCGACCGGGTCAAGGGCGAGTTCCAGTCGAAGACCGGGCAGAAGCTGTCCTTCCTGCCGTTCTTCGCGCTCGCCGCCGTGGAGGCGCTGCAGCAGTACCCGATCATCAACGCGACCGTGGACGGCGACTCGATCGTCTACCCCGACACCGAGAACCTCAGCATCGCCGTCGACACCGAGCGCGGCCTGCTCACGCCGGTCGTCCGCAACGCCGGCGCCCTCTCGATCGCGGAGCTGGCCGGCCAGATCGCCGACCTCGCCGCCCGCACCCGCGAGAACAAGCTGAAGCCCGACGAGCTCGCCGGCGGCACGTTCACGCTCACGAACACCGGATCGCGCGGGGCGCTCTTCGACACCCCGCTGGTCTTCCTGCCGCAGGTCGCGATCCTCGGCACCGGGACCGTGCAGCGGGTGCCGCGGATCGTGAAGACGGCGGACGGCGGCGAGTCGATCGCGATCCGCTCGTCGGTGTACCTCGCGCTCAGCTACGACCACCGCATCGTGGACGGGGCGGACGCCGCCCGGTTCCTCACCGCGGTGCGCCAGCGGCTCGAGGAGGGCGACTTCACGGACGCGCTCGGCATCTGAGCACCCGCCCGCGAGGGGGCGAGCACGTCCCGGAGGCGCCAGCCGCCGGGGCCGTGCAGCTCGAGCACCGTGCACGGCCCGACCACCAGCACGGCGGTGGCCCCGCTGCTCCGCAGGAGCTCGGGGGTCACCGCGGGCGGCAGCACCGCGTCGACGCCGGCCGCCAGCGCGGCACGGTCGAGCGCGTCGACGGGTGAGCCCGGATCGTCGGTGGCGCCGAGGCAGGCCGACGTCCCGGCGGCGAGGCACCGGGCTCGCGCCGCGAGCAGGACGGTCGCGGCCCGAACCGGGTCGGTCGGACCCGCGGTCGGCGGAGCCGCCGGGCTCGGGGGCGAACTCGGGCTCGCGCTCCGGGCCGCGCTCGCTCTCGAGGTCGGCGACGGCCGGGCCGGTGGAACCGTGACGTGCGGCACCCGGGTGGTCTCCGGCCGGGCGCGCGCCGACGTGTCGTGACCCGGCAGCAGCACGACCGCAGCGGCGAGTGCGATGAGGGCCGCGGCGGCCGCGACCCACACCCGCCGCCGCACCCCTGCTGCGGCGCTGCCCAGCCGGGCCGCACCAGCACGGACGGACCGGCGCACTGTGTCGAGGTCGACCCGACCTCGCCCCGCCTGCTCGGCTGCCGGCTGCGTGGCCACCAGCCGTGCCGGCGTTCCGCTCGTCGCGGACGGCGAGGCGGCGCGGTGGAGCGCCACCGGCCTCGGCTCCGCGAGATCGAACAGCCGGTCGATCCCGGCACCGCCCGGGTCCTGCTCCAGCGCCGCGACGAGCGCGTCGGGCACCGGTGGCGGCAGCAGCCGACCGGCGAGCACGGCGAGCGCGTGCCGGTCGGCGGCCATGCCCACGCCGTCCGGGCCCGGCCTCGTCGCGGTCCTCGGGAGCAGCAGCACCGGCGATCCGGCGTCGGTGAGCGCGACGGCGGCCGCCCCGATCGCGCCGTGCACCACGCCCGCCGCCTGGAGCTCCGCCACCGCAGCGGCGAGCGGGACGAGCACCGTCACGGCCTCGCTCGCGTCGAGCGCCCGCGCGCCGACGAGATCCGGCAACGCGTACGGCACGTCCGCCAGCACCGCGACGAGGTCCCCGTTCGGCGCCGTGCCGAGATCGACCACCCGCTGCAGGTGGTCCCCGGCGACGCTCGACCACGCCGCGATCGCGGTCTCCCCCGAGGCGTCCCCGTCCCTGATGCGCACCAGCCGCAGCCGGGTGCCGTCCGCGGCGGTCGCGAGCGCGTCGTCCTCCCCCATCCGCCGGTCGATCCGGTGGCCCACGAGCGTCTCGGTCACGCGCCGATGCTGGCCGAGGCACGCGCCCCGCCGGTGCGGCCGTGCGCGCGACCGGCCCTCGAGATGGGCCCGCCCGCCTGGGGAGGAGTCGTTACCATGAGGACATGGCGCGAGCAACCGCCGGCACGGCCAAAGAGCCCGGCCGCGTGAAGCAGTTCTGGCAGATCTTCCAGATGACCCGGAAGGCGGATCCGGCCGCTCAGTGGTGGATGCTCGGCGCCTTCCTGCTCGCCGTCGCGGTGGGTGTCGCGCTCGGCATCGCCTTCGCGGCAGGCAACGTCTTCACCATCGTCGTCTGGACGCTGCTCGGCATCGTCAGCGGGACGCTCGCCGCGATGATCATCATGAACCGTCGCGCCGAGCGGGCCGCGTACGCGCAGCTCGAGGGGCAGCCCGGCGCCGTGGGCGCGGTGCTGCGCAGCTCGCTGCGCCGCGGCTGGCGCGGCAGCGAGGTGCCGGTGGCCGTGAACGGCCGCACGAAGGACGCGGTCTACCGGGTCGTCGGGCGTCCCGGCGTGACCCTCATCGTCGAGGGCCCGAAGGCGCGCACGCAGCGCCTCACCGACGAGGAGCGACGCAAGGTCACCCGCGTCGCGCCGAACGTGCCCGTGACCGTGCTCCACGTCGGGCACGACGAGGGCTCCATCCGCCTCAACCAGATCAGCCGGCGCCTGACACGCCTGAAGCCGAAGCTGACCCGCGCCGAGGTGCTCGCGGTGAGCAACCGGCTCGAGTCGCTCGGCACGGGCCTCCCGGTCCCGAAGGGCATCGACCCCACGAGGATCCGCGCCGTGCGCAGATGAGCGCCGGGCCGCGGCCCATGACCCGGGCGGAGGCGGCGGCGCTGCTCGGCGTGCCTCCCGAGACGACGGGCCAGGAGGCGCAGCGCGCGTTCCTGCGCGCGGCCCGCTTCGTGCATCCGGACGTGCTCCCCCAGGCGGGCGAGGACGAGCGGCGTGCGGCGGCCGCGAGGTTCGACGCCCTCGTGCAGGCGCGGACGGCGCTGCTCGAGCCGCCGTTCGCCCCGGCGGACGGTCCGACCCGACCATCCGTCCGGCGGGTGCACATCGTGCCGCGGCAGGACCGCGGCCTCGCGAACTCGCTCGTGCTCATCGCGCTGCTGTCGTTCCTGATCGTGGCGCTCGTGACCCTCGACAGCGCCCTGCGCAGCGGCTCCGCCGCCGGATCCGCCGACGGCGCCCCCATCGTCTCCAGCCCGACTCCCTGATTCGGTTTACCCGCCCGAAACAGGGCGGTCACGAAGGCGAAACGGCCTCCCCCGTAGGGTTGGCGCGACCGCCACCGCGGTCCCACGAGCAGCAGGTTCAGGAGAGATTCGCCGAATGCCGACACCCCGATTCACCGACTCGTCCGAGGTCATCAAGTTCATCAAGGACACGGACGTCAAGTTCCTCGACATCCGGTTCACCGACCTGCCGGGCGTGCAGCAGCACTTCAACATCCCGGCAGCCACTGTCGACGAGGACTTCTTCTCGGTCGGCCAGCTGTTCGACGGCTCGTCGATCCGCGGTTTCGCGAACATCCACGAGTCGGACATGCAGCTCATCCCCGACGTGTCGACGGCGTACGTCGACCCGTTCCGGGTGGAGCGCACGCTGATCATGGTGTTCGACATCTACAACCCGCGCAACGGCGAGATCTATGCGAAGGACCCGCGCCAGATCGCGCACAAGGCCGAGAAGTACATCGCCTCGACCGGAATCGCGGACACCGCGTTCTTCGCTCCCGAGGCGGAGTTCTACATCTTCGACGACGTCCGGTACGAGGTCGCCCAGGGCTCGAGCTTCTACAAGGTCGACTCCTCCGAGGCGGCCTGGAACTCCGGCCGCGAGGAGGTCGGGGGCAACCTCGGCAACAAGACGCCCTACAAGGGCGGCTACTTCCCGGTGAGCCCGGTCGACCAGCACGCGGACCTCCGCGACGACATCGTGCTGAAGCTGATCGAGGCCGGCCTCGAGGTCGAGCGCTCCCACCACGAGGTGGGCACCGCCGGCCAGGGCGAGATCAACTACAAGTTCGACACGCTCGTGCACGCGGCCGACGACATCCTGAAGTTCAAGTACATCGTCAAGAACACCGCCAAGCAGTGGGGCAAGGCGGCGACCTTCATGCCGAAGCCGCTGTTCGGCGACAACGGCTCGGGCATGCACACGCACCAGTCGCTCTGGAACGACGGCAAGCCGCTGTTCTACGACGAGGCCGGCTACGGCGGCCTCTCGGACCTCGCGCGCTGGTACATCGGCGGCATCCTGAAGCACGCCCCGTCGCTGCTCGCGTTCACGAACCCGACGACGAACAGCTACCACCGGCTCGTGCCCGGCTACGAGGCGCCGGTCAACCTGGTCTACTCGGCGGGCAACCGCTCGGCCGCGATCCGCGTGCCGATCACCGGGACCAACCCGAAGGCGAAGCGGATCGAGTTCCGCGCGCCCGACGCGTCCGGCAACCCGTACCTCGCGTTCGCCGCGCAGCTGATGGCCGGCATCGACGGAATCCAGAACCGGATCGAGCCGCACGAGCCGGTCGACAAGGACCTCTACGAGCTGCCGCCCGACGAGGCGCGCCTCATCCCGCAGGTGCCGGGCTCGCTCGACGCGGTGCTCGACGCCCTCGAAGTCGACCACGACTACCTCACCGCGGGGAACGTGTTCACGACCGAGGTCATCGAGACCTGGATCGACTACAAGCGCGAGAAGGAGATCAAGCCGCTCGCCGCGCGCCCGCACCCCTTCGAGTACGAGCTCTACTTCGGGGTGTAGCCAAATCACTGGGCAGAACGGGCGCTAGTCCGCAGAAAGTCCGCACGAGCAGCCAGAACGTCCGCGACAGCTGCTCGTGCGGACTCCTCTTTGTCCGGCCACAGGTGCGTGTACGTGTCCAGCGTCGTCTTCGCCGACGAGTGCCGCAGCCGCGTCTGCACGACCTTCACGTCGAGGCCCTTCGAGATCAGCAGGCTCGCGAAGTAGTGCCGTAGGTCGTGGATGCGGAACCCCTCCGGCAGGCCCTCCACCGTCGCCCGCGCCCGCCGGAACGCCTCCTCGAGGGTGTACGGCGCGATCGGCCGCCCGATCACCCCGACCACGATCGTCGGGCTTCCCCACTGCACCGGGTTCCGGTTCAGCTCGACCGCGAGCTCGAGCGGGATCGGGATCGGCGTCCGCGACATCTCCGTCTTCAGCTCCGCGTTCGGGTACTGCACCGCCGGCTTGATCACGCCCCGCATGAAATCGACGTCGGAGGTGCGGAGCGCGACGATCTCCGCCACTCGCAGACCGGCGAAGGCGCCGAGCAGGATCGCCGGCCGCATCGGCTCCGGCATCGCGTCGTAGAGCGCCCACACCTGCTCCGTCGTCGCCACATAGGGGCGCTGCTTCGCCGCGCCGGGGGACGTGCGCCTGGACACCGGCGACCGGGGCACAAGGCCGTCGTGCACCGCGTCGGCGAAGATGTGGCCGAGGCGCGCATGGAGGGCGTAGATCGTCGAGTCCGCGAGGCCCTCGGACTTCAGCGCCATCATCCACTCCCGGACCTCGGACGGGCGCACCGCGGACAGCGGCCGGTCACCGAGTGCCAAGACGATGCGTCGCACGTGCACCCGGCCCTGCCGCACTGTCGATGGCCGCTTGAGCTCGTAGCCGCGCATCCACGTCTCGCACCAGTCCCGCACGGTCGTCCGCGCCGTCTTCGGGTCGACATAGGTGCCCGTCACCACCGCCGTCGTGACCTCGTCGAGCCAGCGCTGCGCATCGGCCTTCCGGGCGAAGTGCCGAGAGTGCTCCTTCCTCGCCTCGTCGCGGTATCGGGCCCGCCATACGCCGTCAGGACGCTTGTGAATGCTTGACATCGTGCCTCCGCTCCCCCACAAGCAAGGGCCCGCGCTCAAGCCAGTCGCTGAGCGGAACACGGGCGCCAGGCGGATCGACGACGGCCCCGCGTGACTTCGCCACCTTCACGGTGGAGCGGAAGAGCTCAGCCTCGCGCTCTGTCCGGAAGCCGCGCTTATCGATCTGCAAGTGATCGACCTTCCGATACCGGACCCGGAAGAGCCGGCCACTGCACGTCTCTTCCGGGTCGGCCGATCCCATCGTTCCTCCCTTATCCCGGTGAGGTGATCGTCCTGCTCCCCTCCGACATCCGTCTCCCCGCTCGCCCACCTCGTCGACTCAGCGCACTCGGTCAGTGTCTTCCATACCGTTTCGACGCTTCGCCCATCGCTCGTTTAGCCTCCCAGCCCCTTTCGAAGACCCGCCTGCCGCCTCCACTCCCCAATATCACTACTTTCTCCCCTAGGCACTCTCTCCCCTTTACCATTCCTTTTGTCTTGCCCTGTCTTGGTCTGCTTCCTGAATACGCAAACCACCCTCTCTCAAGGAACGCAGAGTGAGGGTGGTTCGCGTACGGCATCCGCCGAGGAAGCAGACCAAGACAGGGCAAGACGCCCAAACCCCCGTCGCCAGACCCGTCGCGTCCAACGACGGAGCTAACGACGGGGGTTTCGGTCCAGGCATAAAGTTCGCCTTACCCGGCGTTCGGGTGTCCTTGACAGGCTACGTAGCACGCCCTTGCCATGGTCCGATGTTCGTCCGACAGTCCCGGTGCCGCGGTCCGAGGAGCCGGTCGGAGTCTCATTACCCGTCGATCAAAACCCGCCCACAGGGTCGAGGTTTTGAGACGGGTTCTGAGAATCCCCCGGTCGCGATGCAGTTTTTCAAGCCGTTTCGCCCATCAAGCGCTCTAGGCGGTCCTCCGTCCGCCGATGCAGCCAGCACCACCGCTTCTCACTCAGACGATCCATTTCGAGAGGCGCCCACGGTTGTTTACAGAAGCCCTCGGCTCCCACCCCTTCTGGGGCGGTACCACTCGGGCCTAGTCCACTTGGATGAGGGCGTGGCAGCCGCGCGAGACGACGAGCCCGGCGAGCGAACCTCCGGACGACCTGAGCTCATTCGCGACTTCGCACGCGTCGACATCGCCGAGGCGCGACAGTGGGCGGCCCGCCAACTCGATGAGTCCCCCGGTTTCATGAAGCCGCTCCAACGGCAGCTGCACCTCTTCACATCAGGGTGGGCTGTCGCGAACCCCCTCTCCGCCCTCGGGCGTCCGCTCAATGACACTGGGGGCGTCCAGTCGGACACCTCGCGGTTCGAGCTGACGCAGGCGCTGCTCAGCGGCGCATCCTGGTCCGGCCTTGAGACAGTCATCGTCGAGAGCGAAGTCGAGAGCAAGAGCGATCCGTACGACTGGG
>NZ_DATBTU010000051.1:0-7228 GCF_036559085.1 Amnibacterium sp. | reverse complement strand
ACTTCCGTGCAAAAGCAACATAATGCTGCTAGCGTCAGCAGCACGCCGATGGAGGAGGACGCGATGACGCGGTCCGGCTCCGTCCACCACCGCTCCGCCCTGCGCACCGCCGCGCGATCCCCGCTCGCGCTCGCCACGACCCACCGCCCCGCTGCCGACCGAGGAGACGCCTCATGCCGAACGGACTGATCGACGACGCGAGCCTGCGCGTCCACCCCGAGGGGCTCGCGGTCTCGCTCACCATCCCCTGGTACCGCAGCCTCTGGCTGTCCTCCGTCGGAGCGCTGCGCCTCGCCGTCGACGGCGAGGCCGTCCCGGCTGAGGACCTCGCCTTCGAGCTCGACGGCGTCCGGTACGGCATCGCCGACCTGCCGGAGCAGAGCGACGTGCTCTGGTACCTGCAGTCGCATCCGCTGCTCGTCGTCCGGCGCGATGCGCCGGTCGCGCTCGGCGAGACGCACGAGATCGACATCACCGGCGAGCTGCGGCTGCCGTACATGCAGATCGCGCCGGGCGCCGACGGCGGCCCCGGGATCTACGTGCCCAACTTCGTGCATCAGACGCTGACCCTCACGGCGACGGACCGCGACCTCCCGTCCCCGGCCCTCGAGACCGTCGAGGTACCGCCGGCCGCGACCGAGTCCGACCCCTTCAAGCTGGGCCTGACGCTGTACTCGGCCAGCGCCGAGTTCCGGGCCGGCTGGTTCGACTTCGACGGCCTCCTCGACCGGGTCGCGGCGCTCGGCATCGGCCCCGGCATCGAGATCGTCGCCTCCCAGGTGCTGCCGACCTACCCCCTCATCTCGGACGAGTTCGTCACCACCTGGCGCGCGGCGTTCGACCGGCACGGGTTCGACGCGTCCTCGTTCGGCGCCAACCTCGACATGGGGCGCCGACGCGACCGCGACATGACGCCCGACGAGGAGTTCGAGTTCAGCGAGCTGCTCTTCCAGGGCGCGAAGCGGCTCGGCTTCCCGCTGGTCCGCATCCAGAGCGCCAAGCCGGAGCTGCTGCGCCGCCTGCTGCCCGTGGCCGAGCGGCTCGAGCTGCAGCTCGCCTACGAGATCCACGCGCCGATGGGGCCGAACGATCCCGCGATCATGAAGGTCCGCGAGGTCTACGACGAGCTGAACTCCCCGCTGCTCGGGTTCGTCGCCGACTTCTCGTCGACGATGCACGCCATGTCGCCCACCCTGCTGCGGGCGGTGCGCCGCCTCGGCCTCGACGACGAGGCGATCCGGACCCTCCAGGAGATCTGGGCGACCGACGACCCGATGCGGGAGCGTCAGGAGCGCTTCATCGCCTACCTCCGCGGCCGCGACTTCGACCCGGGGCGCCTCGGCTCCTTCGCGCACCTCGCGTTCAACATGCACGGCCACGTCTACCCGCGCGAGTGGGCCGACATCATGCCGCAGATCCTGCACGTCCACGCGAAGTTCTACGACATCGACGACGAGGGCCAGGAGCCCGCGATCGACTACCCCGAGCTCGTCCGCGTCTTCGTCGCCGGCGGCTACCGCGGCTACTGGTCGAGCGAGTGGGAGGGGCACGCCTTCGCCGAGATCGGCGAGGTCGACCCGCTCGTGCTCGTCCGCCGCCAGCACGACCTCATCCGCCGCAGCATGCGCGCCGCCCTCCTCCCCGCCTGACCTTCCATCCCTCTCGAGAGCAGGACCCCTCAGACATGTACCGACTCGCCCCGAACATCGAGCTGCTCTTCACGGAGGCCGGGGACTACCACGACCGCGTGCGCGCCGCCGCCGCGGCCGGCTTCGACGCCGTCGAGATGTGGGGGCCGACGGGTGCCGACGCCCCCGCGACGCCGAAGGACATCCCGGCGCTGAAGGCGGCGCTGGAGGAGACCGGCACCTCCCTCCTGGCGCAGCTGGCCGAGCCGCGGACGCAGTTCATGATCCCGCCGTGGGACCACTCCGAGTTCTTCCGGAAGCTCGACGAGGGCGTCGCGATCGCGCAGGACCTCGGCTGCCCGCGCATGGTCGTCGGCAGCGGCACGGGCTTCGGCGGCTGGAAGCGCCAGGTCCAGCTCGACAAGCTCGTCGAGATCTACCGCAAGGCCATCGCCCAGATCGACGGCTCCGGCATCGTGCTCGTGCTCGAGGCCGTGAACGTGCGGGTCGACCACCCGGGCTCGCTGCTCGACCGGACGGCGGAGTCCGCCTATATCGCCCGCGGCGTGGACTCGCCCTTCTTCGGCATCCTCTACGACCTCTACCACTCGACCGTCGAGGGGGAGGACGTCGCCGCCGAGCTCGCCGGCGCCGGCGAGCTCGTGCGCTACGTGCAGATCGCGGATGCGCCGGGCCGCGGCGAGCCGGGTACCGGAGCCATCGACTGGCCCGCCGCCCTCGCGACGCTGCGGGCCTCCGGCTACGACGGCCCGATCGGCCTCGAGTACTACCCGACCACCGAGTCGGCCGCCTCCACCGCCTACATCCGCGGCGTCGCCGCCGACGCCTGACCTGCACGAGAGGAACGACGTGATCCCCGACCGCATCATCGAGCAGGGCACGCTCACCACCGACGGCGCACGCAGCGCCGTCGAGGTCCGCATCCCCTGGTACCGCGCGCTGCCCGCGTCCTGCATCTCCGAGGTCTCCTTCGCCGTCGACGGCGTCCAGGCGCCCGTCGAGTCGCTCCGCTGGACCATGAACGGCACGACCTACCGGCTCGACGAGCTCGCCGGCCACGCGGACGAGTGGTGGTTCCCGCTCGACTCCGCGCAGGTGTCCGGCGACGTGCCGCTCGCCGACGACGGCGAGGAGCACCGCGTCGACGTCGAGCTGAAGCTCTACATCCCGTACATCGTCATCGGCGACGGGGAGGTGCTCCGGATCGAGGAGCACGACACCAAGACCATGAAGGCAGGCAGCATGTCGGGGGTCCTCGCGTGACCGGGCTCGGCTCGCCCATCCAGGGCGTCACCCTCTACAGCTTCACCCGCGCCTTCCACGGCCGGGAGTACGACCTCGAGCAGCTGATCCGCAAGGTCGGAGCCGAGGGGTACGGCCCGGGCCTCGAGATCATCGGGTTCTCGAGCTTCCGCGGCTTCCCGGCCGTCGACGACGCCTTCGCCGGCTGGTTCAAGGACCTGGTCGCCGAGGTCGGCCTCGTGCAGACCTCGCTCGCGATCAACGCCGACATCGGCATCCACCGCGACCGGCTGCTGAACCAGGACGAGCTGATCGAGTACATGCGCCGCCAGATCGAGGCGGCGGCGATCCTCGGCTTCCCGATCGCGCGGGTGCAGATCTCGATCGAGCCCGACTCGATGGAGCGCCTCGCGCCGGTCGCGGAGCAGTACGGCGTCACGCTCGCGCTGGAGGTGCACGCCGACCAGTACGCCTCGCACCCCCGGATCCTCGCGCTGCGCGACCGCTACGAGCAGGTCGGTTCGCCCTTCCTCGGCTTCACCGCCGACTGGGGCGCCACCACCGTCGGCTTCGCACCCTCGCTGCTCGAGGCCTACCGGCGCCGCGGCGCCTCGGAGGAGCTCCTCGCGAAGGTCGTCGATCTCTGGAACGAGTTCTACGAGGCCGGTCCGCCCAAGGACCAGGCCGACCACGGGCAGCGCTTCGGGCGGTTCATCGGGCTCGCCGCCCAGAACGGCCGGCCGGACCTCGGCGTCGACCTCGGCATCAACGGCACCGGCCTGTTCGGTCCCGCCCGGGTCGACGACTGGCTCGAGATCATGCCGTGGATCCGCCACGTGCACGGCAAGTTCTTCGGCATCGACGAGCGCGGCGAGGAGCCGTCCGTCCCTGTGCGCGACCTCATCCGCCTGCTCGTCGAGAACGGCTACGACGGCGCGATCTCGAGCGAGTACGAGGGCTGGCACTGGAACTTCTGGCAGAGCCCGTTCGAGATCATCGCCGGCGAGCAGGCGGTGCAGCGGTCGGCCGCCGAGGCCGCCGGCTCCCGCATGATCACCGACGCCGCCGAGGCGCGGGCGCAGCTCGCCGCCCACCTCGCCCAGCCCGTCCACTCCTGAGAGGCAGCACATGACCGACGACGGCATCGCCGGGACCGGGATCAAGCTCGGCATCACGCTCTACTCGCTCACCAGCGAATTCGCGGCAGGGCTCTACACGCCCGAGACCCTCATCAAGGCCGCGGCCGACGAGGGCCTCGGCCCCGGCATCGAGTTCAACATCGCGCAGCTGCTGCGCACCTACCCCGACGTCGACGACGACTTCGTGCGCCTCTGGCGCGACTCGATCGACCGGTACGGACTCGAGCCCTCCGCGATCGGCACCAACCTCGACATGGGCCGCCGCAAGGACCGCGACATGACGCCCGACGAGGAGCACGACTTCCTCGCCCGGCAGCTGAAGACGGCCCACACGCTCGGCTTCAAGCGGGTGGTCATCCGGTCGCACGGCAAGGAGCTGCTCCGCAGCCTGCTGCCGCTGGCGGAGCAGTACGACCAGCAGCTCGGCTACGAGATCCACGCGCCGTCGGGCCCGAACGACCCGCACGTGCTCCAGATCCGGGAGATGTACGACGAGCTGCAGTCCGAGCGGCTCGGCTTCACCGCGGACTTCTCCTCGACGATGCACTCGCTCTCGCCCACGCTGCTGCGGCAGCTGTCCCGGATGGGGCTCGAGGACCGGCACTTCCCGGTGATGGACGAGATCTGGCACGAGCCGACGCCGATGCACGTGCGGAACCAGCGGTTCGAGGACTACCTCCGCGGCGAGGGCGTCGACCCGACCGGGTTCGGCCCCTTCACGCGCCTGGCCTTCAACATGCACGGCCTCGTGGCGCCGGAGGAGTGGCTCGACATCATGCCGCGGATCTTCCACGTGCACGCGAAGTTCTACGACATCGACGCCGACGGCCAGGAGCCGGCCATGGACATCCCGCGCATCGTGCGGCAGTTCGTGCAGGGCGGCTACCGGGGCTACCTGTCGAGCGAGTGGGAGGGCCACGCCTTCCAGGACCTCGGCGAGGCGGACCCCATCGCCCAGGTGAAGCAGCAGCACGCACTGATGCGCTCCGCCATCGAATCGGCCGTCGCGGCCGTCCCGGCCTGACAGACAAGGACACGCACATGACCGACATCATCGAGACCGACGCGGCCGCCGAGCTGCGGGCCGAGGTCGCGCAGCTGAAGGAGGCGCTCGCCGCGACGACGCTGCTCGCCCGCCGAGCCGCCGACCGCGGCGAGGTGGAGAACCTCTTCAACCGCTACATGTTCTTCCACAACGCGTTCCTGGACGAGCGGATCATCCCGCTCTGGGTCGCGGAAGGCACGCCCGGCATCCGCGCGCAGTACACGAACGCGGGCGTCTACACGACGTGGGAGAGCGTCACGCGCTACCACCGAGGGCGCCCCTCGCCCGTCGGCAAGCTGATCCTGCACGCGACGACCACCCCGGTGATCGAGGTGTCGGGCGACGGCGAGACCGCCAGGGGCGTGTGGATCATGGCGGGCACCGAGTCCGGGCTGACCGAACCGGAGCAGGCAGCGACCATGCCGTCCGACATGTACTCGCCGCGCGACGTGCAGGGCAAGAAGGTCTGGGCGCACTGGGTCTGGTGCAAGTACGCCATCGACTTCCTGAAGCAGGACGGGCAGTGGCGGATCTGGCGGTTCCGCTGCTTCGAGCTCGCCCGCGCCCCGTTCGAGGAGAACTGGGTCAGCTTCGGGGAGAAGAACCAGGCCGCGTTCGACCTCGACCTCATGTACTTCGGTGATGACGGCAAGCCCGTCTTCATGCCGCCGGCTGACGAACCCGTCCAAGACGCCAGCCACCCGTACAGCCCCTCGACGGTGCAGCAGCTGCAGCCCGAGCCGCCCGAGCCGTACGCCACCATCTCCGAGATCGACGAGTAGACGACGCGATGGCCACCCACAACTCCCTGTTCTCCGCCGACGACGTGCGGCGGCTGCCCGACGGCAGCGGCATCGCCGTCTCGGTCCAGCTGCCCTGGTACCGCAGCCTCTGGCTCTCGGCCGTCGACGGCGTCGAGGTGTCGGTGAACGGCACACCCGTCCCGAAGGACCGGATCCGCTTCGAGCTGGAGGGCCGCTCCTACACGGTCGACGAGCTGCCCGAGCAGTCCGAGACCCTCTGGTTCGTGGCCGACCGGCCCGACGTGGTCGCGCACCTCGACGAGGTGCCGGCGCCCGGCGAGTCCATCACCGTCGAGGTCGTGCTCACCATGCGGCTCCTCTACATGCAGATCGCCCCGCAGCGGTACGTGACCAACCGCGTACCGGTCGAGCGCGAGGTCGTGCTCGCGTGACGATCCGCGTCGCCATGATCGGGTACGGCTTCATGGGCGCGGCCCATTCGGTCGGCTGGCGCCAGGCGCCGCGCGTGTTCGACCTGCCCGACGACGTCGCGATGGCGGTCGTCGTCGGCAGGAACCCGGATGCCGTGGCCGCCGCCGCGGAGCACTGGGGCTGGGCGGAGTCGGCGACCGACTGGCGCTCGGTGATCGCGCGCGACGACATCGACGTCGTGGACATCGTCACGCCGGGGGAGTCCCACGCCGAGATCGCCATCGCCGCCCTCGAGGCCGGCAAGCACGTGCTCTGCGAGAAGCCGCTCGCGAACACCGTCGAGGAGGCCGAGCGGATGGCCGCAGCGGCGCGTGCGAGCGACCGCATCGCGATGGTCGGCTTCACCTACCGGCGCGTCCCCGCGGTGACGCTCCTGCGCGACCTGGTCGCGGAGGGACGGATCGGGCGGGTCCAGCAGGTCCGCGCCGCGTACCGCCAGGACTGGCTCGTCGATCCGTCGGTACCGCTCGGCTGGCGCCTCCAGAAGGAGCACGCCGGCTCCGGCGCGCTCGGCGACATCGGTGCGCACATCGTCGACATGACCCAGTTCGTCACCGGGCAGGCCGTGCAGGCCGTGGCGGGGACGGTCGACACGATCGTCCGGGAGCGGCCGCTCGTCGGCGAGCGGGCCGGGTTCACGGGCACCGCCTCCGAGGAGGTCGGCGACGTGACGGTCGACGACGTGGCGATCTTCACGGGCCGGCTGAGCGGGGGAGCGCTGGTCTCCTTCGAGGCGACGCGCTTCGCCACCGGCCGGAAGAACGGCCTCACCATCGAGGTGTCCGGGGATCGCGGCGCGCTCGCCTTCGACCTGGAGCGGCTCAACGAGCTGCGCTTCTACGACAGGACCGGGCCGGCCGCGCTCCAGGGGTTCACGACGATCCTCGTGACCGAGCCCGAGCATCCGTACGTGGCCGC
>NZ_DATBTU010000050.1:0-51492 GCF_036559085.1 Amnibacterium sp. | reverse complement strand
CGTCAGCACCGCGAGGACCGTCTCCGGCTCCTCCTCGAGCAGCGCGGATCCCGGCGAGCAGCGCTCGAGCAGCAGGGCCCGCCGCTCCGGGTCCTCGTCGAGGAGCCGGACCGCCCCGCGGCCGCCCCAGGCCCGCAGCGCGTCGCCCTCGAAGCGGCTCTCCGCGTCCGGGAGCTGCACCTTGAGCACCGCGGGCGTGCCTGACGCGGTGCGAACGGGCATCGCGACCGACGCGAAGGCGTACGGATAGGGCTCACCGAGCTCGAGGTGCCAGCGGTCGGCCACCTCGGCCACGAGCCCCGGCAGGGCGCCGAGCCAGCCCCGCCACTCCGTCGACTCCCGGAGCCGGGCGAGCCCGGCGGGGATCCGGAGCGGGAGCGGCATGCCGGAACCGTAGCGCGCCGCTCGCAGCCATCCGGATGGCGGAATACACGCGGTTCCCAGGCGCCGGGCAGACCCTTGCACTCATACAAGGTGGTATGAGGAGGTCGGGGATGTCTGCTCGCGAGTCGGTCTCGAACGTCGGCCGGATGCGCTGGAAGCGCCTCATCCCCGTGGCGATCGTCGTCTACATCATCTCGTTCATGGACCGCACGAACATCGGGTTCGCGCTGAACGGCCTCCACAAGGACCTCGGCATCGACGCCGCCCAGCAGGGCCTCGCGGCCGGCATCTTCTTCATCGGCTACGTCTCGCTGCAGATCACCGGCGGCCATCTCGCCGAGCACTGGAGCGCGAAGAAGTTCGTCGGCATCATGCTCTTCGTCTGGGGCGTGCTCGCCGTCGCCACCGGCTTCGTGCAGAACTTCGGGGAGCTGCTCGTGCTCCGCTTCCTGCTCGGCGTCGCCGAGGCCGGGATCTGGCCCGCGATCCTCGTCCTCATCAGCCACTGGTTCCCGGCCGCGGAGCGTGCCCGCGCGTACGCGTTCTGGATGATGAACATCGCGATCGCCTCGATGATCACGGCCCCGCTGTCCGGCTGGATCCTCTCGTTCGCGGACTGGCGCTGGCTGTTCATCATCGAGGGCGCGTTCCCGTTCATCATCGCGGCGCCCCTCTGGTTCGGCCTCGTGGCGGACCACCCCCGTGAGGCGAAGTGGTGCTCGCCCGAGGAGCGGGAGTACATCGAGAAGGGGCTCGCCGCGGACCGGGCGCAGGAGGGCGACCACGAGAAGCTCGGTCTCAAGCACGTCGTCACGAACTCCGTCGTCCTCCGGCTGACGCTCGTGTACTTCCTCGTCCAGATCGGCTTCTACGGCGTGAACATCTGGCTGCCGAAGGTCGTCGGGACCATCACCGGCGGCGTGCCCACCGTCGTCGGCTGGGTCACCGCGATCCCCTACGTGCTCGCGATCGTCGCGCTCTGGTTCAACGCGAAGGCGGCGGACCGGAGCGGTCGCTACTCGACGCACGTCCTGCTGTCGCTCGCGACGAGCGCCGTCGCGCTCGTGATCTCGGTCGGGACCGGCAACGCCGCCCCGGTGCTCGCGATCGTGTTCATCAGCATCGCCGTGGCCGGGTCGCTCGCGTACGACGGCCCGTTCTGGGCGGCCGGATCGCAGGCGATGCCGGTCGCCGTGGCCGGCGTGGCCATGGGCTTCATCAACGCGATCGGCAACCTCGGCGGCTTCGTCGGCCCCTACGTCGCCGGATTCATGCAGGACGCGAGCGGGGGGAGCTTCTTCACCGCCTCGATCTTCCTGGCGATCAGCCTGCTCGCGGCCGGTGGCGTGATGCTCACCCTCCGCCGCAAGGGCGACCGGCCCCACGTGCGCGAGGCCGAGCGGGAGGCGCTGACGGGCACGAACCGCGCGTGACGGACGTCGCCCGGGATCCGTCCACCGGCCCACCCGCCCCGCGGCCGGTCGCACCGTCTATCGTGCGAGCCGTGATCGCCGATGCCCGCCGCCTGGTCGTGCTCGACGACGATCCGACCGGCACGCAGACCGTCACGGACATCCCGGTGCTGACCCGGTGGGGCCGGGACGACCTCCGCTGGGCCCTCGCCCAGGGCGGTCCCGGCTTCTTCGTCCTGACGAACACCCGCAGCCTCGGCCCGGACGGCGCGGCCGCCCGCACCCGCGAGGTGGCCGAGGCGTGCCTCGACGCCGCGGATGAGGCCGGGATCGACGTGTCGTTCGCGAGCCGAAGCGACTCGACCCTCCGCGGCCACTTCCCGCTGGAGACCGACGTGCTCGCGGAGGTGCTGGCGAGCCGCGGTCGGCCGGTCGACGGCGTGCTGCTCGTCCCGGCGTACGTCGACGCGGGCCGGATCACCGTCGACGGCGTGCATCTCGTCGCGGCGGGTGACGGGTTCCAGCCGGTGGGCGAGAGCGAGTTCGCCGCGGACGCGACCTTCGGGTACCGCAGCTCCCGGCTCGCCGACTGGGTGGCGGAGAAGAGCGGACGACCGGTCCCCACCACCGAGCTCCCGCTCGCGGTCGTCCGCGGCGACCCCGAGGAGCTGCGCCGCCGGATGGACGGCACCGGGGTGCTCATCCCGGACGTCGTCACCGACGACGACCTGCGCGCGGTCGCGGTCGCGGTGCTCGCCGCGGAGCGGGACGGCCGCCGGTTCCTCTATCGCGTGGGTCCGTCGTTCGTCCGGGCGCGGCTCGGCCAGGCGGCCGAGCCGCCCATCGACGACGCCCGGCTGGCGGCGCTCGTCGACCGGGGGGCACCGGGCCTGATCGTGGTCGGCTCGCACGTGGGTCGCACGACGCGGCAGCTCGACCGGCTCCGCGCCCGGCGCGGCTTCGCCGGCGTCGAGCTCGAGGTGGCCGCGGTCGTGGAGGACCTCGAGCGCGCCGTCGCGACGACCCGCGACCGCCTGCTCGCCGCGGAGTCCGCCGGGCTCGTCGTGCTGAGCACGAGCCGCACGCGGATCACCGGCGCGGACGCGTCCGAGAGCCTCGGCATCGCCCGCCGGGTCAGCGCGGCGCTCAGCGCGGTGGTGGCCGAGGCGGTCGAGCGGCGCCGGCCCGGATTCGTCGTCGCGAAGGGCGGCATCACGTCCTCCGACACGGCGACCGAAGCGCTGGGGATCCGCCGCGCATGGGCGCGTGGCACGCTGCTGCCGGGGATCGTCTCGCTCTGGGAGGCGGTCGAAGGCCCGGCGACCGGGCTGCCCTACATCGTGTTCGCGGGGAACGTCGGCGACGACGAGTCCCTGGCCGACGTCGTGGACCGGCTGGCCGGCCCGGAGGAAGGAGGAGGCGCAGCATGAGGATCCTGATCACCGGTGGCGGCGGATTCGTGGGGAGCGCGCTCGCACGGCGGATCCTCGCGGCGGGCTCGCTCGCGGTCGGCGGCGCGCCGGCCGCGGAGGTCGAGGAGCTGGTGCTCGCCGACCTCGTGGCCCCTGCGCCCGATCTCGTCGCCGACCCCCGCGTGCGGGTCGCGACGGGCGACCTGGCGACCGTGGTGGCGGGGGAGCAGGGCGCCGACCTCGTCTTCCACCTCGCCGGCGTGGTGAGCGGCGCGGCCGAGGCCGACTTCGACCTCGGCATGGCGACGAACCTCGACGCGACGAGGGCCGTGCTCGAGTGGTGCCGGCGCCTCGAGGTCCCCCCGGTCCTCGTGTTCTCGAGCTCGATCGCGGTGTTCGGGCACGATCCGGCGCTGCCCCGCATCGCGGAGGTCACCGACGACACGTTCCCTCGGCCGCAGACGAGCTACGGCACGCAGAAGCTCATCGGCGAGCTGCTCGTCGCGGACTACGCGCGGAAGGGGTTCGTCCGCGGCCGGAGCGTGCGCCTGATGACGGTCTCGGTGCGGCCGGGCCGGCCGAACGCCGCCGCATCCGGGTTCCTGTCCGGCATCATCCGCGAGCCGATCGCGGGGGAGCGTGCGGTCTGCCCCGTGCCGCCGGACTCCCCGGTGGCGCTGACCTCACCGCGACGCACCCTCGAGGGGCTCCTGCGGGTCGCGGAGGTGAGCGACGAGCAGTGGGGGAGCCGGTCGGCGATGACGCTGCCGGGCATCACCACGACGCCGCGCGCGATGGCCGCGGCCCTCGACCGCGTCGCCGGTGCGGGCACGAGCGACCTCATCGACTGGCGCGAGGACCCGGCGATCACCTCGATGATCGAGGGCTGGCCAGCCGTGTTCCGCACCGACCGCGCTCGCGCGCTCGGGCTCGCCCCGGAGGAGTCGTTCGACGACATCGTCCGCGCCTACATCGACGACCTCGGGTGACCGTCAGCCGGTGACGAGCGCGGGCTGCATAGGCTCGTCACCATGGACTATCGGCAGCTCGGACGGTCGGGACTTCGGGTCTCGACGATCACCCTCGGGACCATGGGATTCGGCGGTACGGGCTGGGCGAGCCCGATCGGTCACCTCGACGTGGAGGGCGCCAGGCGCCAGATCGACATCTGCATCGATGCCGGGGTGAACCTCTTCGACACCGCGGACGTCTACTCGAGCGGGCTCTCGGAGCAGATCCTCGGCGAGGCGCTCGGCACCCGCCGCGAGGACGTCCTCATCGCCACCAAGGTCCGTGGCGACATGGGCGACGGGCCGAACGACGCCGGGCTCTCGCGGCACCACATCATTCGCGCCGCCGAGGCGAGCCTGCGCCGGCTCGCCACCGACCACATCGACCTCTACCAGGTGCACGAGTGGGATGGCCTCACCCCGCTCGACGAGACCCTCGCCGCCCTCGACGCGCTCGTCACGAGCGGCAAGGTCCGCTACGTCGGCTCGTCCAACTACACCGCCTGGCAGCTGATGAAGGCGCTCTGGACCTCGGACAAGGGCGGCTACGAGTCCTTCGTGTCCGAGCAGATCTACTACTCGCTGCAGGCCCGCGACGCCGAGAACGAGCTCGTGCCGATCGCGATCGACCAGGGCCTCGGCATCCTCGTCTGGAGCCCGATCGCCGGCGGCCTGCTCTCGGGCAAGTACCGCCGCGGGCAGGACGCGCCCGAGGGCACCCGCCGCTTCGAGGGCTGGACCGAGCCGCCCGTGCACGACGAGGACCGGCTCTACGCCACGATCGACGAGCTCGTCGCGATCGGCGAGGGCCACGGCGTCTCGGCGGCGCAGGTCGCGCTCGCGTACACGCTCGCGAAGCCGGCCGTCACGTCGGTGATCGTCGGCGCACGCACGGAGGAGCAGCTGCGCGACAACCTCGCCGCGGCCGATCTCGTGCTGAGCGCGGAGGAGGTCCGGCGGCTCGACGACGTGAGCGGCGTGCCCCTGCTCTACCCGTACTGGCACCAGGCGAACACCGGCAAGGGCCGGCTCGGGCCGGCCGACCTCAGCCTCCTGGAGCGGCACCTGCCGTAGGACGAGGATGTCCGAGGCGTCCTCGGGCGTCCCGGACCGGCAGGAGGCCGCGGGTGGGCAAGGAGTACAGCGCCATCGACGGGCGCCTTCGAGCGTTCATCGAGGCGCAGCCGATGTTCTTCACGGCGACCGCGCCGCTGTCCGGGGACGGCACGGTGAACCTCTCCCCGAAGGGCGTCACCGGGTCGTTCGCGGTGCTCGACGAGCGCACCGTCGCCTACCTCGACTTCGCCGGCAGCAACGCGGAGACCATCGCCCACCTGCGGGAGAACGGCCGCATCACGCTGATGTGGTGCGCATTCCAGGGGCCGCCGAACATCGTCCGCGTGCACGGGCGCGGCGAGGTGGTGCTCCGTGACGACGCGCGGTTCGCGGAGCTGGTCGGGCGGTTCGACGCCGATCCGGCGGATCACGGACTCCGCGCCGTCGTCGTGGTGCACGCGGAACGGATCCGCGACACCTGCGGCTACGCGGTCCCCTTGATGCAGTACGAGGCCGATCGCGATCTCCACGAGCGGCGGTTCGCCCGCGAGGACGACGAGTCGCTGAGCCGCTACTTCGAGGGCAAGGAGCACGTGGCCGTCAGCCTGGACGGGCTCCCCGGTCTGCCCCTGCCCCTGCCGCCGCTCGCCGCCACCGCGCAGGTCACCCCGCCGGCCTGGCCACTCGGGAACGGAGGAGCCCTCCGCACCACCGGTTCGGGTGATGCGGAGGGCGTGATCGGGTTCCCGGCTACTTCTTGAGGTGCCAGAACTGGGTGTGCAGGTGCGGGTAGTAACCCGATGCGATCAGGGCACCCACCGTGCCGCCGAAGAGCCGGTTCGTCGTGTGGGCGGTGTAGTAGAAGTCGTGGTGACCGTTCGGCAGGGTCACGATCTTCGAGACCACCGCGGTGTGCTGCCAGACGCCGGGCGTCGCCTTGCTGTCCCAGTCGAACTGCACGATGTCGCCGACGACGACCTGGTCACGGTCCGCCTGCGAGTAGCCGAGGTGCTTCGCGAGGTCGGGCCGGCCGTGCAGCCAGTCGCTCATCGCGGTCGATGAGATCCATGACGAGCTGGCGACGGGCCGCTTCGACTTCGGGTCGGCGCCGCGGTCGTACCACTGCGACGATTGCTTCCACCCGCGGGCGAGGAGCAGCTGGCTGGTGAAGTCGGCGCAGTCGTTGCCGAAGATGTAGCCGAACCGCGCGCTCGACGTGAGCGCCCAGTGCGTGCCCGCGTAGGCCAGCTCCTTGTCACGCCTGTTCGTGGCGATGTACGTGAAGGTCAGCGCCGTCGGCACGGACACGTCGTCGTTCGACTCGAGCGTGAGCGTGACGCTCCCGGGCTGGAACGCCGGCGCCGCGCCCATCAGGAACGTGGCGGAGGTGTCGCTGCTGACCACGAGGTCGTCGGCAGCGGTGCCGTCCACGAGCACCGCGGCCAGTCCGGCGCTGACGCCCGGCGCCGCGAGGAAGCCGGTGCCGGTGATCGTCACGTGGCGCTCGTACGCGGAGTGACCCCGCAGCTGGCCCAGGGCGGTGGCCCAGGGCTCACCGGCGATCGGGGCAGGCGTCGGTGTCGGCGTCGCCGTGGGCGTGGGCGTGGGCGTGGCCGAGAGCGGGCCGGCGAGCGCCGGGGTGGCGGTGAGCACGGTGGTGCCGAGAGCCACCGCGACAGCGGCGGCGAGGGAGACGATGCGGATGGGCTGCATGGGTAGCGGTACGTCGATCTGTGCGTTGGACATGGGCGCAGGGATCACGCAGTGAAACCCGACACGTTCCCGTGAAACGCGTCGGTACAATTCCGTTTCCGGACCCCCGCTTCGAACGTACTTGCGGGATTCGAAACTGAGAAACCCCCGTGAGGGGCACGTTCTGACCCGGGAGATGGGGGCAACGCCGGTGGGACACCCGCGAATTCGTCCCCTTGCGCAGCACGGCCGGCTGCGGAGCGCGAGTCCCGTCGCCGAGGCATTCCGATTGATCGCGATCGGTCTCTGCGTCGTCCTGGTGGCGGCCTTCTCCGTCGGCGTGATCGCCGTCTCCCGCGTCGCGGGCTCGATCAGCGCCAATTCCGTGAACATCGGAACCGGCGGCGGACCGGTGCCGACGATCGGCGCCTATTCGGGTGCGGTGAATCTGCTGCTCGTCGGAAGTGATACCCGGAACGGGCAGAAGGGCCATTACGGCGACAATCCCGGCAGCACGTTGAACGACGTGACGATCCTCATCCGGATCAGCGCCGATCACACCAAGGCCACCGTGCTCAGCTTTCCGCGTGACCTCTATGTGGATGTGCCGGCCTGTCCCGATCCGGCCCATCCCGGGCAGATGCTCGCGCCCGAGACGGGCGTGAAGATCAACACGACGCTCGAGTACGGCGGCGTCGGATGCACCCGCGACACGATCGCGAACCTCACCGGGATGAAGATCCCCTACGTCGCCCTCATCACCTTCGACGGTGTCGTCGAGATGTCGAACGCGGTGGGCGGCGTGCCGGTGTGCGTCGCCAAGGCGATCAACGACGACTACACGGGGCTGCACCTGACCGCCGGCATCCACACGCTGCAAGGGGCTCGGGCGCTCGAGTTCCTGCGCACCCGGCACGGCGTCGGTGATGGCAGCGACCTCACCCGCATCAGCTCCCAGCAGGTGTTCCTGTCCGCGCTCGTGCGCAAGGTCAAGAGCAGCGCGACCCTCACCGACGTGACGAAGCTCTACGGGCTCGCCCACGCCGCCGGCGAGAGCATGGTGCTCTCCTCGACGCTCGCGAGCATCGACACGATGGTCTCGATCGCCCGGGCCGTGGCGCCGATCTCGCTGAGCCGGTTCGTGCTGGTGCAGTACCCCACGATCGTCTCCGGCGACGGCGTCACACCGAACACGGGCCCCGCCACGACCCTCATCGATGCGATCAAGGCCGACAAGACGCTGCGCCTCGCCGCGAAGCAGAAAGGCGCGACCGACGGGCAGGGGTCCGTGGTGCAGGGCGGCGGATCGTCGTCCCCGTCACCGAAGCCGACGCAGTCCTCGCCCGCGCCGTCGTCCTCCCCGTCCGCGTCGTCCGGAGACGGCGTGAATCTGCCCGCAACGGTGGTCGGGCAGACCGCCGCTCAGCAGACCTGCTCCGTCGGCAACGACCTGGGGAAGCGGTGACCTATCAGGCCACGGCGCCCGTGGGCTCCGCGATCTCGGCGACCTCGTCCTGTCTCCGCGCGGGCCCGAGGGAGAGCGACGCGACGAGCCCGAGCGTGAGGAACGCGGCCGCCGACCAGGCGGCGTAGGCCGTGCCGTCCGAGAACGCGGCCTTCGCCTCGGCGGCGGCCGGCGCGGTCCTCGGGTCGTGTGCCAGTCCGGCGATCGCGCCGCCGGAGCTGTTCACCACCCCGTCGACGAGCGGACCGCTGACGGCCGCGGGCACGCCCGCGTCGTCGAGCGAGTGCTGGAAGGTGAGCTGCGCTCCCGTGTAGAGCACCGTGCCGAGCACCGCGACCCCGAGCGCCGATCCGATCTGCCGCGCGGTGCTGGTGATGCCGGATCCCGCACCGGAGAGCTGCACCGGCACGTCGACGAGCACGACGGAGGTCAGCTGGGCCGTCGCGAGACCCACGCCGACGCCGTACACGAAGAGGCACGGCACGAGCCACCCCCAGCCGGAGCCCGAGTGCACCGCGAGCCCGGCGGATCCCACGCCCACGATCTCGGCCACGAGCCCGATCCGCACGACCGCGACGGGGCGCAGGCGCGCGCCGGCCGTCGCGGCGACGCCGCTCGCCGCGAACGAGCCGATCGCGAGGGAGATCAGCACGAGCCCCGTCTGCAGGGCTGTCAGCCCCTGCACGTTCTGCAGCCAGATCGGCAGCGACAGGATGAGCCCGAACTCGCCGAGGCTCACGACCATCGCCACGATGTTGCCGTTGCGGAAGCTCGGGATGCGCAGCAGGCCGAAGTCGACGAGGTTCGGCCGTCCGATGCGGGTGCGGTGCAGGCCGCGGAGGACGAAGGCGCCGAGCGCCAGGATGGTGATGGCGAAGGCCACCGGGATGGGGGAGAGGTCGAACGGCCACGACCACGACCCGAGCTCCAGGCGTGCGCTGGTGGTCCACCATCCGTACTGCCGGCCCTCGATGAGGCCGAACGCGAGCGAAGCGAAGCCGATCGCGGCCAGCAGCGCGCCGACCCAGTCGAGGGCGGTGCGCTTCTCCGAGCGCGACTCCGGGACGAAGAGCAGCGCACCGACGATGATCGCGGCGCCGATCGGCAGGTTGATGCCGAAGGCCCAGCGCCAGGAGTAGGCGGTGGTCAACCACCCGCCGAGCAGCGGTCCGACCGCGGCCATGCCGCCGATGGTCGAGCCCCAGACCGCGAAGGCGATGCCCCGCTCGCGACCGGTGAAGGTCGCGTTGATCAGGGAGAGGCTGGTCGGCAGGATCATCGCGCCGCCGAGGCCCTGCGCGACGCGGGTGAGGATCAGCTGCTGCCCCGTCGCCGAGAAGGCGGCCGCGACCGACGCGAGCGCGAAGACGATCGTGCCGACGACGAGCAGCCGGCGACGGCCGATGCGGTCGGCGATCGCGCCGAACACGAGCAGGGTCGCCGCGAACACGAGCGTGTAGGACTCCTGCACCCACTGCACCTCGGTGGAGCTGAGGTGGAGGTCGCGCACGATGTACGGCACCGCCACGTTCACGATCGTCGAATCGACCACGATCAGCGCCACGCCCAGGCTGATGGCCACGAGGCCGAGCCAGCGTCCGCGTGCGGAAGTCCCGTTCATCCCAATCCCTTCGGGTGCCGAATCCTTCGGTAGCCGAAACACTAGCGCATAGAATGGTGCCGTGAGTGAGGACGACCGGTCGCCGATGGCGGGAGGTGGGGCGCGTTCGAGCGAGCCCGAGACCTTCGCGCTCCGGCAGCTGCAGGTGGCGATGAGCGAGGCGCAGCAGGCCCTCGGCCGGCGGCTGCGGATGTTCCCGACCGACCTGGCGGCCATGTCCCACCTCGCGGCGTCACCCGGTGCGATGGGACCGACCGATCTCGCCGGCCGGCTCGGCCTCAGCCCCGGGGCGACCACGGAGCTGGTCGACCGGCTCGAGCGCGCGGGTCACCTCGTGCGGGAGCGGGATCTCGCGGATCGCCGACGGGTGCGGCTGACCGCCTCCGAGAGCGCCCGCGTCGAGGTGATGGACCGCCTCGGCGCGCTCATCGACGGCCTGGACGAACTCGCCGAGGAGTTCGACGACGACGAGCGCGCCGTGGTGCGGCGCTACCTCGAGCGGGCGATCGCGGTCTACCGATCCTACGCGGAGGACGAGGCCGGCTAGCGACCGCCGGTCGGCAGCCGCTGGGTCGTCGCGCCGCCCGCCCGCTCCGCCTGGCCGATCGCATCCGCCGTGCGGATGAGCGCGAGGTGCGACAGCGCCTGCGGCGTGTTGCCGGCCTGGCGGCGGTGGTCGGTGTCGTACTCCTCGCTGAGGAGGCCGAGGTCGGACGCGGCACCGCAGAGCCGGTCCATCATGGCCCGGGCGTCATCGAGGCGGCCGGACCTCGCGTACTGCTCCGCGAGCCAGAAGCCGCACGCGAGGAACGGGTTCTCGCCCGCCGGCAGGCCGTCGCCCGACTCGGCGGTGCGGTAGCGGAGCGGGAGGCCGTCCTGCATGAGGTCGTGCTCGATCGCGGCGACGGTCCCGAGCATCCGTGGGTCGTCGGGGGCGCAGTAGCCGACCTGGGGGAGCAGCAGCAGCGAGGCGTCCACCTCCTCCGAGCCGAAGTACTGCGTGTAGGTGTTGCGGCGCTCGTCGAAGCCGTGCCGCTCGATGTCGGCCCTCACCTCGTCGCGGAGCCGTTCCCAGCGATCCGCCGGCCCCTCGAGGCCGTGGTCGCGGACGCCGCGCACGGCGCTGTCGAGTGCGGCCCAGATCATCGCTCGGCCCTGGGTGTAGAAGTGCGGCTCGCCCCTCGCCTCCCAGAGCCCCTGGTCCTTCGTGCCGAGGTGGTCCTCCAGGAAGGCCATGAGGGCCCGTTGCAGCGACCACGACAGGGCCGTCTCCTTGATCCCTGCGCTCCGCGCCTCCTGCAAGGCGACCATGACCTCGCCGATCACGTCCGCCTGGTACTGCAGCGACGCCGCGTTGCCGACCCGGACCGGCGTCGACCCTTCGTAGCCAGGCAGGCCCGGGAGCACGTACTCGTTGAGCCGCCGCTCGCCGGCGATCCCGTACATGATCTGCAGGTCCTCCGGATCGCCCGCGATCGCGCGCAGCAGCCACTGCCGCCAGTGGTCGACGACGTCGCGGTAGCCGTGGCGGACGAGGACCGAGATGGTGAGCGAGGCGTCGCGCAGCCACACGTAGCGGTAGTCCCAGTTGCGTGGACCGCCGAACTGCTCCGGCAGCGACGTGGTCGCGGCCGCGACGATGCCGCCGGTGACCGCGTGCGTCAGCGCGCGGAGCACGAGCAGGCTCCGGTGCACCTCCTCGCCGTACGGGCCCTCGTAGGTGTTCCGCTTCGACCAGTCCGACCACCACCGCCTCGTGCTGCGGAGGGCCTTGTCGATGTCGGGGGCGGGCGGCACGGGCTTGTGCGAGGCGAACCAGGTGAGGCTGAGGTCCACCGTCTCGCCCTCGCCGATCTCGAACTCCGCGACGTGCTTCGTGTCGACCGCGTGCAGCTCCGGTCCGCGGACGACCACCGAGTCCGGCCCGGCGGTGGCGACGAGCGCGGCCGGATGGGCCGCCCGGTCGCGCGTGACCCACGGCACCGCTTCGCCGTACTCGAAGCGGATCTGCAGCTCCTCGCGCATCACCGCCCGGCCGCGGATGCCGCGCACCCGCCGGATGAGGTTCGGCTCGCCGTCAGTGCGCGGCATGAACTCGAGCACCTCGATCTCGGCCTCGCCGGTGTCCCAGCGCGTGACGAGCGTGAGGTCGTGCTCGCCGTAGTGCCGGGTCGCCGTGGCGCCGACGGCCTGGGGCGCGAGCAGCCATCGGCCGTTGTCCTCGTTCCCCAGCAGGGAGGCGAACATCGACTCGGAGTCGTAGCGCGGGAAGCAGAGCCAGTCCACGCTGCCGTCGATGCCGATGAGCGCACCCGTGTAGCAGTCGCTGACGAAGGCGTAGTCCTCGATCCGGGATGGCATGTCAGCAGTCTCTTCCCCGGCAGCCCGCATCCGATGGGGGTTCCATGTGAACGCTGCTGCGCATCATCCGAGCCGGACTCGTCGTTGAGCCCGGACTCGGATTCCATCTGCACAATAGCAAACGTTGCAGTAACGCAAGCATCAGACCAGCAGGAGGAAGCATGAGCAAGGGAGTGGCCGTCGTCACCGGCGGCAGCGCCGGACTCGGCCGGGCGATCGTCCGCGAGCTCGCCGATCGCGGCTGGGACGTGGGCATCCTCGCGCGTGGCGAGGACGGCATCGAGGGGGCAGCGGCGGACGTGCGGGCGACGGGCAACCGCGCCCTCGCCGTGCCGACGGATGTGGCGGATCGGGCAGCGGTGGAGTCCGCGGCCGACCGGATCGAGGCCGAGCTCGGGCCGATCGACGTGTGGATCAACGACGCGATGGTCGGCGTGTTCGGCGAGTTCGCCTCGACGGATCCGGACGACTTCGAACGCGCCGTGCACGTGAACTTCTTCGGCTTCGTCAACGGCACCCGCGCCGCGCTGCACCGGATGCAGCCCCGGGGCCGGGGCAACATCGTGCAGGTCGGCTCGGCGCTCGCGCACCGCGGCATCCCGCTCCAGGCGGCGTACTGCTCGTCGAAGCACGCCATCAAGGGCTTCACGGACAGCCTCATCACCGAGCTGCGCCACAACCACTCGCCCATCACGGTGTGCGAGGTCGACATGCCGGCGATGAACACCATGCAGTTCGACTGGGTGAAGTCGCAGCTGCCGCACCACCCGCAGCCGGTGCCGCCGATCTACCAGCCGGAGATCTGCGCGAAGGTGGTCGTCGACACCGCCGAGAAGCCCCGGCGCCGGGTCTGGGTGGGGGAGCCGACGGTGTTCACGATCGTCGGCAACCGCGTCTCGTCCCGCTTCGCGGACTGGTATCTCGCCCGCACCGGGTACAAGGGCCAGCAGGCGCCGGACCTGCACCAGCCGATGATCGGCCCGAACCTCTACGAGCCCGTGTCGGGCGACCGCGGCGCGCACGGCGCCTTCGACTCGCGGTCGATGACGATCACGCCGCAGACCTGGGCCATCCGCCACCGGCAGCTCGCCTACGCAGCGGCTGCGGCGACCGCCGGAGCGGCGCTCGCGGGGGTGCTCGCAGGCATCCGCAAGGCCGCTTGACCGCCTCCCCATCGCGCCGTTCCGGAGAAACCGGGCGACACGCCGCCGCTGGGAGCGCCCAGGCGGCGTGTCGCGCAGGAACTCCGGAACGGCGCGATGGGGTCAGGCCGTCGCGCCGCCGATGAGCAGGCCGAGCAGGTAGGTGACGGCCGCGGCGCCGTACCCGATGAGCAGTTGGCGCAGCCCACGCGCGAGCGGCGACGCGCCCGACAGCAGGCCGACGATCGCGCCGGTGGCCAGCAGCGTGATGCCCACGAGGCCCGCGGAGACGAGCACGGCGGGCCGGCCTTGCATCCCGAACAGGTAGGGCAGCACCGGTACCGCTGCCCCCGAGGCGAAGAAGCAGAAGCTCGATACGGCGGCGCCGAGCCCGGTCCCCACGGCCTCGTGCTCGTCGACGTCGGCCGCGACCGCCGGGACGCTCGCGACGGTGCCGCGTCCGGCGAGCACCTCGACGGCGTGCGCCTCCGCCTCCTCGGCGCTCATCCCGCGTGAGCGGTAGAGCAGCGCGAGCTCGTTCTCGTTCACGTCGAGCTCGGGCAGGATCGTGTGCGCCTGGGGGTCGGGGGTGGATGCGGCGAGCAGCTCCCGCTGCGAGCGCACCGAGACGTACTCGCCCGCACCCATCGACAGGGCGCCGGCGAGCAGCCCCGCGAGGCCGGTGAGCAGGATCACGTGGGTCGGGACGCCGCTCGCGCCGACGCCGAGGATGAGGGACAGGTTGCTGACGAGGCCGTCGTTCGCACCGAACACGGCAGCGCGGAACGAGCCGGACAGCCGGTTGCGGCCGCGGGTGGCCAGCGAGCGCACGACCTCCTCGTGCAACCGCTCGTCCGCGGCCATCGTCGAGGTCGCGTCCGGGTCGTCGGCGTACGGCGAGCGGCCCTCGGCGCGCTGCGCGAGCGCGAGCACGAACACCGACCCGAACCGCCGCGCCAGCAGCCCGAGCAGGCGGGTGCGCACGTCGCCGCGCAACGGCCGCCCGGCGTGCGGGCCGAGCAGGCCGAGCCAGTGGGCCTCGTGGCGGCCCTCTGCATCCGCGAGCCCGAGGAGGATCTCGCGCTCCTCGCCGGAGCGGCGGCCGGCGAGGTCACGGTAGACGGCGGCCTCGGCGCGCTCGTCGGCGAGGTGCTGCCGCCACCGCCGGATGTCGGCGGGGGAGGGCGGCCCAGGCTGAGGGGTCGTGCCGGCTGCAGCGATGTCGGGACTCCGGTCGAATCGGGCGCCCGCCCCTCAAGCGGACGGCGTCGGTCTGGCCGAAGGTCTCGCTCGCCCTGATCGCGGGTAGTGCACCGGGCCCGATCGGGCCGGTATGTCGACGCACCGCCGCGGCACGCCGCGGGAGCTACTCCCCTTCGCGATCCAGGGTAGCGGGAGCCGTGGAGGCGTGTACCCCGTTCTGGGGGCGACCCGCCGCGTACCCTCGCGGACCCCGGTGGCGATTACGGCTGTGGAGGCGTGGGGACGCCTCCTCCACCACGAACCACCAAGGGGAACCGATGTCACTCTTCACCACGTTGATCGGCGGCAAGCTGCTCGTCGGCGCATTCGCGGTCGGCTCGATCGCGCTCGGCGGCACCGCCGCAGCGGCGTGCACCGGCGCGCTGCCCACCACCCTGCAGGAGCAGGCGCACGTCTCGTTCGGTGCGCCCGCGCCCCAGGGCGAGGGCGCCCAGGGCGACGGCGCCGCACCGAGCCAGACCGAGAGCCCGGCCCCGACGGAGTCCGCGGACCCCACGCAGTCGCCGGAGCCGACCGAGACCTCGACGCCGGAGCCGACCGAGACCGCGACCCCGGAGCCGACCGAGACCTCGACGCCGGAGCCGACCGCGACGCCCGACCCCGCCACCACGGGGGCGACGACCGTGACCGTCGTCCCGGTGCCGGCGAACGCGCACGGGCTCTGCACGGCGTGGAGCCACCACGGCCTGCCCGTCGGCTCGACCGGCTACGCGCACCTCCTCACCGAGGTCGGCGGCACGGACGCCGACATCGCCGCCTGGTGCGCACCCCGCCTGGCCGGCCACGTGAAGCACGAGGGCTCGGAGGCGACGGACGGCTCGCAGAACGGCAGCGACGACGCGAACGAGAGCGACGGCGGCTCGAGCACCGAGCGCCACGGCGACGGCAACGCGATCGGCCACGGCGGCTCCGGCGAGCACGGCTCCGGCGCGACGACCGGCTCGGGCGCCGCCCAGGGCGACAACGAGCACAAGGGCTCCGACGCCGGTTCCGGATCGCACTCGGACTGGGCTTCCGGTTCGCACTCCGACCGGGGTTCCGGCTCCCACTCGGACTCCGGCTCGGGCTCCGGCACCGGCGACTGACCGAGAACCGCGGAGCGCCGCCCTTCCCGGCGGGCGCTCCGCGGTTATCGTCCCGCACGAGGAGGTGGCCGGTGAGCGCCGAGGGGAACCGCAAGGGCCCGGCGGACACCCATGCCCTCGTGTTCACCACCGCCTACCGGCGCTTCTCACCGGTCGTGCTCGGCTACCTGAAGGCCCGCGGCGTCGAGGACGCCGAAGCCGTCACGCAGGACGTGTTCCTGGCGCTCTATCCGCGGCTCGCGGAGCTGACTGGAGGGATCGAGGGGATGCGCACACTGCTGTTCTCGATCGCCCACGCCCGCGTGGTCGACCACCATCGGGCGAGGACCCGGGCTCCCGAGGTCGTCGAGTACGTGCCGGACGAGGACCTCCGCACCGCTGGATCCGCCGAGGACGATGCGCTCGCCGGCTCGGCCGGCGTGCTCGGGCACCTCGCGCACCTCAGCGACGAGCACCGCGAGGTGCTCGCCCTCCGCGTCGTCGCCGACCTGTCGCTCGAGGCGACCGCCGCAGTGATGCAGCGCTCACCGGGCGCCGTGAAGCAGCTGCAGCGGCGTGCGCTGACCGCCCTCCGCGATCGCGTCTCCGCCCCGGAGGTGCTCGCATGACCCGCCTCGACGACGACCTGCTCGCGCTGCTCGCGGAGTCCGACCTCGACGACGAGCCGGAGCTGGGCGGCCTGCTGGCCGACCTCAAGGCGCTCGGCGCCGGCCCGGTCCCGGCGCCGTCCGCGGCGGTGGACGCGCTGCTCGCCGGCTCCGGGGCCGGCGCGGCCCAGCGCGGACGACACTCCCGCCGCGGCGTGATCATCGGCGTGCTCGTGCTGGCGTCGATCGGCACCGGCGTGACGGCGGCCGCGGCCGACCCCGACTTCCGGACGGGCGCCGCCGGCGCGGTGGCGGCGGTCGTGGAGGTCGTGCATCCGCATCCGGCGGCCGCCGCCCCTCGTCACCGGCCCCCCGCCGTGGTCGTGCCCGTGGCCGAGCCGAGCCCTGCCGTCTCGCACGAGGCGGATCCGGTCGCTCCGCCCGCGGTCCCGGTCGTGCCGCGGCCGACCCGGCAGGTCGCGGCCCCGGCCGCTCGCACGGGCGGATCCGGCGACGTGCAGGAGCACGGCAGCCCCGCGGGGCGCGAGGGCGACGGCTCCGGTTCCGGTTCCGGGAACCCGTCCCACGGATCCGGCGGATCCACGGGGTCGGGCAGCGGCTCGGGCGACGAGGGCGCCAAGGGCGGGTCCGGGTCCGGTGAGGGCGGCCACGGCGGTCGCGGAAGCGGCTCCGGGTCGGGCAGCAGTGGTTCCGACGGCTCGCACGACGGCGGGTCCGGATCGGGCAGCGGCGGTTCCGACGGCTCGCACGACGGCGGCTCCGGCCGATCGGGGTCCGGCGGCTCCGGCGGCGGCGGTGACTAGTTCGAAGGCTCCGGGGTCACCCTGGTCGTCATCGTCAGGCCGAGCCCGCCCTTCTGCGGCTCGGTGACGAACCGCACCGAGATCGGCCCGAGCTCGGCGAGCGACGCCACGTGGGTGCCCCCGCAGGGGATCCGCGCCTCCCCGTCCGGCAAGGCGCACACCCAGGTGCGACGGCCCGTGAGCCCCTGGTCGACGCGGTCGATCCGCACCGGCGCACCCGTGCCGATCCAGTCGCGCAGCGTCGCCTCGACGCGGGCGGAGAGCACCTCGGTGTCGTCGAGGGCCGACGGATCGAAGCCCTGCTTCCGGAGGGACCTGCCGACCCGGTAGGTGTCCTCCGAGCCGTAGCGGCGGATGACGGAGCGGTCGACGGCGAGTCGGTCGAAGGCCGGCGCGCCGAGGTCGTCGGTCGGCACCGGCTTCGACCAGGCGCCCGCGAGAGCGTGGTCGAGCGCGAGGGACGCGAGGTGGCAGGCGGTGTGCCCGACGGACAGCGCTGTCCGCAGGTCGGTGTCGACCGCGGCGCGCACGGCCGTCCCCGCCGTCAGCTCGGTGTCGGACGGCGTCACGTGCACGACGGCGAAGGTCCAGCCCTCGGTGCCGGGCCGCACCGGCATCGCGTCACCGACGGCGAGCTCCTCGCCCTGGGCGGCGCCGATCAGCACGTCGAGCACGGGCCACTCGTCGTCGCCGGCGACGAGCACCCCGCGGTCCGGGCCCTGGTCCGGCCATGCGAGATCCAGCGGATGGAACGGCGTGCGGTCCAGCACCACGCCCACCCGGCCGTCGGGGAGGGGCTGTACATGCAGCACGACGGCGTCCGCCGAGACCGTGCCGTCCGGGAACAGGACGATGGTGTCCGAGTCGGGAAGCGTCACCCGTCCACGCTACTGATCCCGGGCGTCGGGGAGGGGTCGGCCCCTCGGCGTTCCTGGCGGCGCTGTTCCTAGACTGACGAGCCTCATGGACCGCTTCCTGGATCGCTCGTCGGCGACCATCGCCTACGACATCGAGGGTCCGGACCGCGGCCCGGCGCTCATCGCCACCCACGAGCCGACCGGCAGCCGTGCGGACGAGGACGCCTGGGGCGCGTTCGACTGGAGCGCCGTTCCGGCCTCGGGCGTCCGGCTCGTCCGCTACGACACCCGCGGTCATGGCCGATCGACGGGCGGGGTGGAGCCGGCCGACTACCGCTGGCCGGCGCTCGCCGCCGACCTGCTCGCGCTGGCCGACACCGTGTCGCCGGACGCCCCGGTCGACCTGCTCGGCGTCGCCACGGGCTGCGGCACCGTGCTCCAGGCCGCGACGACCGCCCCGCACCGGGTGCGGCGGCTCGTCCTCGTGGTGCCGCCCGCCGTCGGTGCCGCACGCGATCGCCAGGTGGAGCTCTTCCGCGCGGCCGCGGACCTCGCCGAGGTGCGCGGCATCGACGCGTGGACGCGCGCCGCGACGGCCATGCCGCCCGTCCCCGTGCTTCAGGAGGGCGGATGGCATCGTCGCGAGCGACCTTCGGTGCCGGAGGAGCTGCTGCCGCTCGTCGTGCGCGGGCAGGCCGACAGCGTCTTCCCTTCCGACGCCGTGCTCGCGGGGCTCACGCAGGAGGTCCTGATCCTGGCGTGGACCGACGACCCGAGCCACCCGGTGGACGGCGCCGAGCGGCTCGCCGCCCTCCTCCCCGGCGCCCGGCTCGAGGTCGCGACCGATGTGCCGACGGTGGCCGCTTGGGGGCGGCGTATCGCGGAGCTTCTCACAGAGGAGACGGCGGGCGCGGAACGCGACTGAGATCCGCTCAGGAGGTGCGGGCGATCAGCGCACGGTCACCCGGCTGCTCTGCACCTGCGGCGGCTGCGTGGTCGGCGCCGATCCGTCCGCGGCGCTGATCCGCTTCAGGGCGGCTGCCCAGAGCTCCTCCTCGATGCGCCCCGCGAAGTCGCGCAGGCGGCTGAGCTCGCTCTCAGCCATCTCCCGCGGCTCGGGGTCCCAGATGCAGAGCGCGCCGATCCGGTACCCGTCCCAGGTGTGGATGGGGTAGCCGGCGTAGAACCGCGCACGCTTCACGAACGCCCGCTCCCGCACCCGCGCGTCACGTTCGGCGTCGTTGATCAGCGTGAGCCCGTCCGAGCGGATGGTCACATCGCAGTAGGAGTCGCCGCGGGGGGCGACCAGGGTCGTGTCCTGCGTGGTCGAGGCCTGCCACTGCAGGTCGTGGTCGATCACGTTCACCGCGGCGCCGGCCGCGCGGAACACCACCTTCGCCTGTCGCACGAGGAAGTCGATGATCTCGTCGCGTTCGGCCGGGTCGAGCCGCATCGTGTCGAGCGCCTCCTGGCGCAGCGGTTCGAGATCCGGCAGCCGCCGGAACGCCTCGGCGGTGGTCGGCGACACCCAGCCGTCGGCCTCGGCGAGCTCGAGTCGCAGCCGCTCGACGACGATCTCGCCCCACGCCTGGTAGGCGATGGATGAGAACCGGCTCCCGAACCCGGCACGGTTGGTCGGGGGCATCAGCTGCTTGAACCGCACCCCGAGGGAGGTGAGCACGCTCTCGCTGATCGCCGTGTGATGCTCCGCGGCCGACCTGACGCGCCGGGACCGCTCGCCCACGACGTCGAGCATCGCGAGAGCGGAGTCGTAGACGAAGATCGGGGCGCGGTCGGCCACCTCGGCCGTCAGCAGCCGTGCGAGGGCCTCCATGTCCGTCGAGAAGCGGCTCGCGCCGGTGCGGTTCGCCGCGTGGTGATCGCCGAGCACGACGATCACCGAATCGAAGCGGTGCAGCCGGAGGCCGAGCAGGCCGGTTGCGGCGCGCTCGCTCGTGGGGTCGGCGTCGACCACCACGGTGAGGTCGACCCCTCGGCCCGAGCGGGCGGCGAGCCCGTCGGCGACCGCGCCGGGCAGCCCGGCGTTGTGCGTGGGCAGGCCGAGGCCGGCCAGGATGCCGCTGCCGAACATCAGCAGCTGGAGCGGCGCGCGGCCAGGACGGTGGACCGCCGCCACCCGGTCCGGGAAGACCTCGGGCAGGGTCTGATGACGGGGGGCGGTTGAACGATCCAAGGCGCACTCCTCTTTCATCCGGCGATCTCGAAGGAAGACACCCGGACGCGCCGCGAGCGGGGCGCTGGGGACCGGGTCGCACGCTAATCGAGTCATCACCGAAACGCGGGTCCCACTCCGGGTGGCGCGGAACCCGCGGGACCCCCGGATGTGGGGGGGCGCCGCACTGAGCGCGCCGACCCGTTCCGGGGCCGGGGGAACCCCTGCCACCCGAACTGGCGCTGGAGGGTGCCTGCCTCGCGCCTCCAGAGTGAGCGCGGCGAGGGCTGCCGACCCGAGCAGACCGCCCGACCCCACGGAGAACCATCGTGCGCTTCACGACCGCGCTGCACACCGCCGCGATCGCCGCGCTGCTGACCGCCCTGCTCGCGCAGCCGGCGCTGCCCGCCGCGGCGGCCACCCTCCCTGGCGGCACACCGGCCGCGCATCCGGTCGGCGGCTTCGTCCGTGGCGGATCCGCCGTCGCGCCGAACACGGACGGCCTGAAGGCCGCGCCGCGAGCCGGGCGGATGCGTGCCTTCGCCGCGACGGCGCTCCCGGACACGGACAGCCTGCGTGGCCGCAGCGTCGCGCCCGGCGACCAGAAGCAGGTCGGCTCGTGCGTCGCATGGGCGATCGGCTACTCGATGCTCGGCTACTACAGCGCGTACAACGGCAGCAGCACGACCTATGCGCCGATGTACCTCTACTCGCAGATCGGCCACGGGGAGGATGGGGGGTCGACGACCGCCGACGCGTACTCGGTGCTGATGAGCCAGGGCATCGCCCCGCAGTCGAAGTACCCGCAGGGCGACTACGACTGGAAGCACAAGCCGACCAGCGCCGAGCGTGCCGTGGCGGCCACCGCGAAGACGACCGCGCCGCACTACCTCTACAGCGTGCCCGGGAACGGTGGCCCCGGCGCCGGCGCCCGCACGGCGATCGAGACCGCGATCCACGAGAAGCACCCGGTCGTCCTCGGCATGCCCGTCTTCGGGGCCTTCGAGCGGCTGGACGCCGCGCACCCGGTGCTGCACGCCGGCAGCATCACGCCCGGGAGCTACCTCGGCGACCACGCCGTGCTGATCGTCGGCTACAACACGACGGGCGTCGTCATCGAGAACCAGTGGGGCACCCGCTGGGGCGCCGACGGCTACGCCACCCTCGACTGGGCCTTCGTCGAGCGCTACACGTACGAGGCGTCGTGGATCTACGGATTCCGCAGCAGCCTGTCGACGGTGCCCGGCCAGGTCGACGGCTTCACCGCTTCGGTCCAGAACACGGCTGGGGCGAGCACGTCCGTCAGCGCGAGCTGGACCGGCACCGCCTCCTACGAGGACGAGGCCTGGAACCCTGTCGCCGGCTACACCGCCACCCTCACCGGCGACGACCACTCGACGCAGACCGTCGACATCGACGACCCGTCCGTCACCTCGGCGCGCTTCACGGACGTGCCCGACAACGACGTGTCGTACACCGTGACGGTCGTCGCGAAGGACCGTTCCGGCTCCGGCGACCCGCAGACCTTCACCTTCCAGCCGAGCGCGTATGCCGCGGATGAGACCGTGCTGACCGACCCCGTTCCGGGTGCCGCTCGCGCGACTCCGCCGATGCCCACCATCAAGCCCATCCCGGCGCTGGCCCCGGGAGCTCCGGCGACGGGCTGGCCGAGCCTCTCGGCGGCCCACATGGGGATCGCCTGGCGGAAGCCCTCGTTCAGCGGCAACAGCACGATCACCCAGTACAAGGTGTCGATCGTCGGCAAGTCGGCCGGCCGGGTGCGCTACAGCCACAGCTGGTCCGTCTCCTCGACGCACCGCTCGCTCGTGACGCTCCTGCGGACCGTGAAGCACCACGCCTCGAGCACCGTGCCGCAGCACCTCTCGACCTACGTGCTCTCCGTCTGGGCGAAGAACAAGGCAGGCAGGTGGAGCACCGCGACCGTCACGACCATGACGGTGAAGTGGCACTCGTCCGGGCCGTACTGGTACCAGGACCAGCAGAGCTGACGCGATCGGCTTCGCGCGAAGCCGCGGCGGGGTCGGCGAGGATGGACGGGTGATCGACGACCGCCCCGCCATCGGCATCCCCGTCCGCCTCCACGCGGAGGACGGCACACCGGATGCGCTCGTGGCAGCCGTCGACGAGCTCTTCGCCGCGATCGTCGGCCTCGTGCGCCGCTCCGGCGCGGAGCCGGTGCTGCTCGAGGCCGGGTTGCGCGGGATCGGGGACTGCGACGGCTTCGTCGTCCCCGGCGGCGGCGACGTGTCGCCTGCCCGCTACGGCGGCCCCGCCGACGACCCGACGCTCTGGGGCGTGAGCGCTGAGCAGGACGAGCTCGACGTCGCGGTGCTGCAGCACGCGCTCGACCACGGGCGCCCCGTGCTCGCGATCTGCCGCGGGATGCAGCTGCTGAACGTCGTGCTCGGGGGCAGCCTGGAGGTGGACGTCGCCGAGTCCTCGGTGGTCCATCGGCTGCCCGCCGCTGCTGAGTTCGCGTTCGCGGTGCACGACGTGCAGGTGGAGCCCGGCAGCCGTTGCGCCGCCGCCTACGGCTTCGCGCCGGCGCTCGCCGTGCAGTCCGGGCACCACCAGGCGGTCGCGCGCATCGGCAGCGGCCTCCGCCCCACGGCCTTCGCCGCCGACGGGCTCGTCGAAGGGGTCGAGACGGAGGACGCCGGCCGCTGGGTGGTCGGCGTCCAGTGGCATCCGGAGGTCGCGGCCGAGGAGCAGCGGCTTCCGCTCTTCATCGCCCTGAAGGAGGCCGCCGAGCTCGGAGTCACCGCGCTTCGGCGATGATCGCCTCCGCGATCTGCTTCGAGCGGATGCCGTCGTCGACCTGGATCGCCGTGGTTCCGAGCGAGAAGACCACCGAGCACTCGTTCGGGCTGCTGCTGCTGGAGCAGTCCGTCAGCGCGTGCTCCCCGGCGACCTGGTTCGCCAGCGTGACGGGCTTCAGCGGGCCGCGGGCCTTCGGATCCGCCGCCATGGCGGCGACGGCCCCGGCCTGATCGGGCGCGATCGTGATCTTCGCGGTGCTGTTCGGGCCGGTGCCCGAGCCGTTCACGAAGCAGGAGGACACGCCGATGCGGTGCTCCGCGGCGCCGGCGATCGAGTCGGAGACGCTGTCGGGGTACCGCGGGTCGGCGTAGGAGGTCGATCGGACGCCCATCGCTGCCGCGAGCGGGCCGGGCTTCACGAACGTCCGGCAGTCCGAGGTGGCGCGGGTGCCGACGTGCGAGGGGAACCGCAGCTGCGCGGCGCTCGCGTGCTGCACGGTGGCGAACACGGCTGCGATGGCCGGCCCGGCGTTGGTGAAGAGGGTGTCCTCCGTCTCGCCGGCGAAGACCGAGGTGCCTTCGGCGAGTCCGACGGTGAGCAGGTCGACGCGGACCCAGCTCGACCCCACCGCGGCGGATGCGCCGCAGCCGGGGTCGCCGCAGGTGGCGGCCGCCGAGATCCCGGCGAAGACCCGCCGCTTCGCGGTCGGGGCGTCACCGAACATCTGCGCGCTCCAGTCCTTCGCGGCGCCGGGAAGCACGGCGGCGTTCACCACCACGTCATCGGTCGCGGCGCCCTCGCCGGCGATCCGCCAGGCGCAGCTGAGGCCGCCGGCGCCCTGCACCGCGGTCTCGGCGGTGATCGTGCCTCCCGCCGTGCTGGTGACGCTCACCGTGCGATTCGCGGGGGAGTGCGGACCCTGTGCCGCCGCGAGCAGCTGCGCGTGGGTGAGGAGGTCGTCGCACCTGAGCGGGGCGCTTGCGGTCGCCGCGCTCGCCGTCGGAGTGGGCGACGGGGACGCGTCCGGGGTCGCCACCGGCGCGGCGGATGCGCCCGGGCCGCCGGGCGTGGCCGGCACGGCGTGGCTGCACCCGGCGAGGACGCCCACGGCGAGGGCCGTGACGGCTCCGAGCAGAACGGGATGGCGGTTCATGTCGATCTCCTGGTGGGGGTGGCGCGCGTCAGTGCGCGTTGTCCTGGCCGGTCTCGTGCACCGAGAGGCCGTGGCATCCGGCGGTGCGCCAGTCGTACGGTGCGTCGGTCGACGGCCCGTACATGGCCTCCTGATAGCCCTGCAGCTGCTCCGGGGTCAGGCCGCTGTCGCCGTACGTCGTGCCGGTGCCGCGCCCCACGCTGATGGGGTCGAAGAGGTAGCCCTTGCTCGCCATGCACTGCTTGTCGAGCCAGGCCTGCTCCTCCCAGATCGCGCCGTTCGTGGGGTCGCCCATCCCCCACGAGGTCGCGACGACGTAGGAGTGGAGCTGATCCCTGGTGATGTCGTGCCACCCCGCGTGGGTGATGAGCTGCGTGGTCCCGCTGGGAGCCGGGTCGGGCGCCGTCGTCGTCTGCGCAGGGCTTGGTGCGACGGGCGACGGCGACGGGTCCGGGGTCGTGGGCGTCGGCGACGAGGTGACCGGCGTGGTGAGGCCGGTGTCCGGCCCGGTGCCGTGCTTGGGGGCACCGGCAGGCGCCGTGTGCGGCGCCTCGCCGAGCACGAGCGCGGTGGCCGAGACCGCGACGACCGCGATCGACACGAAGGCGGTCACGAGGCCGGTCCCCAGCGGGTGGCGGCTCGTGGATCGTGCCGTCGAGGTGCGGTTCGGGACCGCGGTCGCCTCGACGCGGTCGATGAGCAGCCGGCGGAGCGCGGCGTCCCGGTCTGTGGTCACAGGCTCAGAGGCCATGGGTGATTCCTTCGAGGGGTGATGAGGCGAGGGAGCCGAACCGCTCGGCGAGGCGCTTCTTCGCGCGGTGCAGCCGCGACTTGACGGTGCCGGGGCGCACGCGGAGCGCGGTCGCGACCTCGAGCTCGGACCAGCCCTCGAGCACGCAGAGGGTCAGCACCTGCTGGTCGGCGAGCGAGAGCCCGCGGAGCGCGATCACGACGTCCGGCTCGTCGAACGAGTCGGAGTCCTGGTTCGCGTGGCTCGGCGGCGGGAGCTGCGCGAGCAGCGCCTGGTAGCGGCGCCCGCTGCGCCGCACGTTGTTCGCCACGTTGGTGGCGGTGAGCAGCAGCCACGGGATCAGCGACCCCTGCACGACCGGGATGGTGGCCCGCTTGCGCCACGCCTCGAGGAAGACGATGGCCACCGCGTCCTCGACGTCCTGCGTGCAGGTCAGCAGTCGCCAGAGGTGCCGCTGCACGCGAGGCCGATGGCGGTCGAAGATGCGGCCGAAGGCCTCACCGTCGCCCGCGATCGCGCGCCCCCAGTCGTCGGCGTCATCCGTGCTCACACCTATGAAGTGTCCGGCAGGGGCCGATCGGTTCCCGGAGGACGCGACGTGTTCTCGCGCGTCCGGATTCCGGACGGATGCGCGCTGCGCGTCAGTTCAGCAGGCCGCGCGCCTGCTTCGCGGTGAGCACCCGCATCACCGAGGCGTTCACCTGCTTCGTGAACGTGGTGCTGGTCTTCATCCGCGCGAGGATCGCCGCGATCATCGCCGGCGCATCCGCGGCCTTCACCGTGAGGACGATGTCCCCGCCGGCGCCCACGAACCGCCAGGCACGGGATCCCACCGAGAAGGAGGCGACCTGCTTCGCGGCGCCGAGGTCGTCGCTGATGACGACGCCGGTGAAGCCCATCGTCTTCCGCAGCATCCCGGTGATGATCGGCGGCGAGAACGCGGCCGGCTCCTTCGCGTCGATCTTCTCGTAGATCGCCGTCGAGATCATCACGAACGGCACGTGCGCCTTCACGGCCGCGGCGAACGGCTTCAGGTAGGCGCTCGTCGTCGTGATGTGCGTGTCGGTGACACCGGCGGTCGTGTCGGTGTTCCCGGTGACCTGGCCGAGGCCCGGGAAGTGCTTCGCCGTCGCGTCGACACCCCCTGCAGCCAGTCCGCGGAGCACCGCGGTGCCCTGCGTCGTCACATCGGCCGCGTCGTGGGCGTACTCCCGGTCGAGGTCGCCGATCGGTGGGTTGTTCCTGTCGCCCAGTGGCACGGTGTCGAGGACCGGAGCCAGGTTCACGTTGATCCCCGCGGACTTCAGCTGGGCGCCCCAGGTCGTCGCCCAGTGCTGCAGGGAGGAGGTGTACCAGCCGCCCTGGACGAGCGCGGTCGAGTAGTCGGTGAAGCCGGGCCCCTGCATCCGGCGCACGTAGCCGCCCTCCTGATCCGTGGCGACGAACAGCTTCAGGTGTGCCGGCGCGCGCGCCTGCAACGCCGCGGTGACGCCGTGCTCCTGGGCGATGCTGAGGTGGCTGGTGCCGTCGAGGATGACGGAGCCGATGTGCTCCTGCGGGATCGCGGAGAGGCAGCCGGGGCCGGCGGAGGTGCTCGAGCAGCCGATCATGATGAGCTGGCCGACCCGCTCGGCGACGCTCATCGAGTCGAACGCGGCCTGCGCCGGGCTGGTCGCGGATGCGACGGCCGCACGGGCCGGTCCTGAGGGGGCTGCGGCCGCAGTCATGGCCGGGAGGAGCGCCGCCGTGCAGAGAACGGCGACGCAGGCTGCCGAAGCCCTGTGCTTCATCTGCGAAAGGTAGTCCCGAGACTTGCGGATGCGCCGTGAGTGCTGGTAGGCGAGAGTGGTTCTTGACGTGCAGTCGAACGGCTGCCTATCCTTCGCATAGGCAGCCATCCGGCTGCCGGTTTGGAGAAGCCATCATGGACGACGAGGTCTTCAAGGCGCTCGCCGATCCCTCGCGCCGGGCGCTGCTGGACAGCCTCATGGAGCAGGACGGCCAGACGCTCAGCGCCCTCGGCTCCCGGCTCGCCATGGCCCGTCAATCGGTGAGCAAGCACCTCGAGATCCTCGAGCGGGCGAACCTCATCACGACGGTGCGCCGGGGCAGGGAGAAGCTGCACCACCTGAACGCCGAGCCGATCAACGCGATCTCCGACCGCTGGATCCGCAAGTACGACCGGGGGCGCATCGCCGCGCTCACCGACCTCAAGTCCGCATTGGAGAGCACCGCCATGACCGAGTCCGATTTCGTCTACACCACCTACATCGAGGCGCCGCCCGAGCTCGTCTGGCGCGGCCTGACCGACCCCGCCTTCACGCGCCGGTACTGGGGCATGGAGTTCGAGACCGACTGGACGCCTGGGAGCCGGTGGTCCGTGTTCCACACGAACCGCGGCATCCGCATCGGCGACGAGGAGATGGTCGTGAAGGAGTACGACCCGTACTCGCGGCTGTCGTACTCGTGGACCGCCTACACGAAGGAGTTCGTGGACTCGATCGGGTACCCGGACGGGATGGTGGAGCAGGCCGCGGCCGAGCCGCGATCCGTCGTCACGTACGAGCTGACCCCGAACGGCACGGAGACCCGCCTCACCGTGACGCACTCCGGCTTCCGGCCCGGCAGCGTCGTGCTGCCCGACATCAGCCGCGGCTGGCCGATCGTGCTGTCGGGGCTCAAGACCTTCCTGGAGTCGGGCCGGTACCTTCAGGTGGAGGGCGCAGAGGCGGTCGCCGGCTGATCGGATGGGGGCGCGACCGGCCGCTCCCGCAGCGCCCATCTCCCGCGCCTAGGCTCCGCGCATGGCCACTCGCCGCCCCTCCCTCGACGACCTCCGCGACACCCTCGGCCGCGTGGGTGATCAGCTGCGCAAGCCCGGCCTCGAGGGCGTCGAGGGGATCGTCGGCGACCTGTTCAGCGGCCGCGCCGCACCGGCGCGGCCGCTGCCGGTGATCCAGGCCGAGCTCGACGCCCTCATCGGGCTCGAGACGGTGAAGGAGCAGGTGCGGGGGCTCGTCGCCTTCCTGCAGGTGCAGGCCCGCCGCAAGGCCCATGGCCTGCCCGAGGTCGCCACCTCGCAGCACCTCGTGTTCGCCGGCAACCCGGGCACCGGCAAGACGACCGTGGCGCGGCTGCTCGCCGAGATGTACCGCGCGGTGGGGCTGCTGCAGAAGGGGCACCTCGTCGAGGTCGACCGGGCCGGGCTCGTCGGGCAGTACGTCGGCGCGACCGCGATCAAGACGGACCGGGTCATCCGCAAGGCGCTCGACGGCGTGCTGTTCATCGACGAGGCCTACTCGCTGGCCCCCGAGGGCGAGGGGCGGCTCGACTTCGGCCCCGAGGCGATCGAGGTGCTGCTGAAGCGGATGGAGGACCACCGCCATCGCCTCGTCGTGATCGTCGCCGGCTACCCGCGGCTGATGGAGTCGTTCCTGCTGTCGAACCCGGGCCTGCGCTCCCGGTTCGCCCGTGAGATCCGGTTCCCCGACTACTCGACGGCGGAGCTCGAGGCGATCTTCGGCACGATCGTCGCCCAGCACGAGTACACGCTCGCGCCGGGCGCGGACGAGATGCTGCGCCGCATCCTGTCGGGACTGCAGCGGGGCGACGAGTCGGGCAACGCGCGGTTCGCGCGGACGCTCTTCGAGCAGACCCTGAACCGCCAGGCGCTGCGCCTCGCGCAGGGTGAGGACCGGACCGTCGACTCGCTCGACCGCGACGAGGTCACCACCCTCACCGCCGACGACATCGCCGAGGCCGCCGCGGCGCTCGGCGAGTGGCGCGGCCCGGATCCCGGCCCGTCACGCTGGCGGCGCTGGCTCGGCTGACCGCTACGAGAGCGCGTCCGCCAGCTTCGGGCCCCAGATCATCCCGAGCTCGGCCTGGACGACCCGCGTGAGCAGCCGCATCCGATCGAAGTCGGACCGGTAGCCGATCAGCTGGTATGCGTTGATGCCGTCGATGAGGGAGATGACGTGCGCGGCGATGTCGTCGGCATCCGCCTGCGGGAACTCTCCGCTTCTGGCGCCGCGGCGGATCACGGATGCGACGAGCCCGTGCCAGGCGGCCTCGCCGTCCTGCACGGCGCTGCGCAGCCCCGGGTTGTGGCGGGCGAGCGCCCAGGCCTCCAGGCGGACGCCGTCGCTGTCCTCCGGGGCGGTCGAGAGCCAGCTGAGGAGCGCGCGCATCTGCTCGACGGGCGACGGGTTGGCCAGCACGGTGCGCCGGACCTCGGCGATCTCGGCGACGGCCGTCTCCCGGTACGCCTGCGCGGCGACCGCCTCGACGTCGAACCGGTCCGCGGGGACGCCCGCGGCGGCGGCGAGGCGCTGCGGCGTGATCGCGATCAGTCCGTCGCTGGCGAGGAGGGTCTTGGCGGCCGCGAGGATCTCCTCGTCGCCGACGACCCGGTCCTCGTGCTCCGCCGTCTTCGCGCGCTTCCGTCCCAGCATCGTTCTCCTCGCTCGAACGTCGGTGGCCGTGTCCGAGGCACATCTTCGCCCGACGTCCCTGTGATCGTGGAGCGGCGCGCGTCCGGACGTGCCCGAATCGTGGTGGGAGGGGAGGAATCGGATCGATCCGGAGGTGACGTCCCCTCCGGGCATCCGCGACGAGGGGGCGATGGCGTCGCCGCTGGTCCGCCGGGCCGCGTTCGAGCAGGTGGCGCTCGCCGCCCTGCGGGTCGTCCCGAACGGCCCGGTGGACCTCGAGCCCTCGCCCGAGTCCACCCCGCCGTGACGACTCCGTCGGCGATGCCTGCATTCATGCATATGTTGCTATAGTGCATTGATGCGATCGTCGGTCTCCGGACGCCTCCTGGTGGCTGGATGAGTGGCCTGATGTGGATGCCGATGCTGCCGCCGACGCTGTGGCGCGTCCTGGCGATCCACCTGCAGCCGGTGCCGGTGCTGCCTGCGGGCGCGCTGATGCTGCTCGCCGCCTATCTCTGCGGGGTGGCCGTGCTGCGGCGCCGGGGCGACCGCTGGCCAGGCGGGCGGATCGCCTGGTGGACGGCGGGGACGCTCTCGGTCGTCGCCGTCACCGCGACCGGCCTGGACGGCTACGGCATGGAGCTGTTCAGCCTCCACATGGTGCAGCACATGGTGCTCGGCATGCTGACGCCGATCCTGCTCGTCCTGGGTGCGCCCGTCACGCTGCTGCTCCGGGTGGTCCCGGCCCGTTCGAGGGCGCGGCGAGCCCTGCTCGCCCTGCTGCACAGCCGGTTCGCCCGGTTCCTCACCCATCCGGTGGTCGTGTCCGCGATCTTCCTCGTCAGCCTCTACGGCCTCTACTTCACGCCCGTGTTCAACGCGCTCATGAGCACGATGTGGGGCCACAACCTGATGCTCATCCACTTCGTCGCGGTGGGATGGCTGTACTTCTGGGGCATCCTCGGCGTCGACCCGTCGCCGCGGCCCAGCACGCACGGGCTGCGCTCGTTCAGCACGCCCCTTGTCCCACTGCTCGAGCTCGTCGCGGCCGTGCCGTTCCACGCGTTCTTCGGGATCGCGCTCATGATGTCGCCGGCGGTGCTCGAGCCGATCTACGGGTCGCTGTCCCGGATGGTCGGGGTGGCGCCCCTGCCGGATCAGCAGGCCGGCGGGGGGATCGCGTGGGCCTTCACCGAGATCCCGACCCTCCTCGTGCTCGGCGTGCTCATGATGCGCTGGCAGCGCACGGACGCCCGGCGCGGGACGACGCGCTCCGCCGCAGCCGCCCGGCGCGACGAGGACGAGCTGACCGCGTACAACGCCCGGTTGGCACGCCTCGCGGAGCACGGCTGATGCGGTTGCTGCTCGCCACCGTCTTCCCGCTGGGGCTGCTCGCCGCAGTGAACCCCTGCGGGTTCCCGCTGCTGCCGGCCTATCTCGCCCGATTCAGTGCTGCCGGCCGGACCGATGCTCCCCTCGCGGCCCGCGCCCGTGCGTCGCTGCTGAACTCCGCGGCGATGACCCTGGGGTTCGTGGCGGTGTTCTCGGTGGTCGGGGCGACGGCGTCGCTCGTGCTGCACGCCGTGCTCGCCGCCGTACCCGCTCTGCTCGTGATGGTCGGCGCGGCGCTCGTCCTCATCGCGGTGCTGTCGGTGCTCGGCCGGATGCCGGCCGTCGGGCCGCCGGCTCGGGTGCTCGGCCGGGGCGCGGGACCGGCTGCGGCGTTCGGCTTCGGCGTCGCGTACGGAGCCGGCTCGCTCGGCTGCGCGCTTCCCCTCTTCGCCGCCGCGATCGGCGACGCCGCCGCGACGCACGGCTGGACCGGCGCGCTCGTGGCCGGCGCGGCGTACGCGTTGGGCATGGGGGTGCTCGTCGCCGGTATCGGCCTGCTCGTCACGATGTCCGGATCCGCGACAGCGCGGCGGACGTCGGGGATCGGCAGGATCACGCCCCTGCTCGGCGCGATCGCCACCGGCGTGACCGGGGTCTGCCTCGCGTTCGTCGGGCTCCGCGACCTCGGGGTGCCGGGGCCGGCGGTGATCCTCGCGACCCAGGGTCGCCTCGCGGCGGTGCTCGGGGCGAGCCCCGCCCTGCTCGGGGCCGCGCTCGGGGCCGTCGTGGTCGCGTGGCTCGTCGTCGTAGCCGCGCACGAGCTGCGGACCGGAGCCCGCCGATGACGGCGCTGAAGCGCGACCCCGTGCTCGCCGTCCTCTGGGGAGCGGTCGCGGTCGCCGTCGCGCTGGGCGTCGTGGTGGCGGTGGTCGCCCTCGTCCCCATCCGCTCCTCCGCATCCATGGCCGGTCCGGGCGACACCCACCTCAGCGACGCCGAGACGACCCTGCTCGCTGCGGAGCCGATGACGCCGACCGAGGCGCCGGGCTTCACCCTGACCGATCAGCACGGCGCCCCGTCGCACCTCAGCGACTTCCGAGGGAAGGCGGTGGTCCTCTCGTTCAACGACGACCGGTGCACGGACATCTGCACGCTCCTCGCGCAGGATGTGCTCGTCGCCGACCGCGATCTCGGCGCCGACCGCAGCCGGGTCGCGTTCCTCTCCGTGAACGTGAACCCCTTCCATCCGTCCGCCAAGGATGTGCGGGCATGGACCGACGAGCACGGCCTCGGCTCGACCCCGAACTGGACCTACGACACCGGCAGCCCCGAGCGGCTGTCGGCCGTCGAGCGCGCCTACCAGGAGGAGGTGAAGCTCGACCGGCAGCACCGCACGATCGAGCACGGCACGGACCTCGTGTTCATCGATCCCTCAGGGCGGGAGCGGCTCATGGGCATGTACGGCACGGAGACGGCGAACACCGCCGCCTTCGGCCACGCCCTCGCCGACGCCGCCGAGTCGACCCTCCCCGCCGGCGAGCGTCACGCGGTGGCGGGCGCGGTGCCGGCCGCGAGCGGATCGGCGGCGACGATCGTGCCGACCGCGCTGGCGCGACTCGGCGGCGGAGACCCGATCGCCCTCGCGGGAGATCATCGCGCCACCGTGCTCACGTTCTTCTCGAGCACCTGCACCGTCTGCGGCACCGAGCTCCCCGGCATCGAGCAGGAGTACCGGAAGACCGGCGATCACATCGCCTTCGTCGGGGTCGACGTCGCCGACCAGGCTCCTGCCGCTCGCGCCCTCCTCGCCAGGACCGGCGTGACCTATCCGGTCGGCGTCGACCCGACAGGCGGCGTCGCGCAGCGCTTCGGCGTCACGGGACTGCCGTACACGGTCATCCTCGATCCGTCGGGCCGGATCGTGACCACGCACCCCGGGCTGCTCACCGCCGACCAGCTCGCCTACCTGCTCTCGGTCCTGCCGAGCCAGGGCTGAGGTTCGCGCCTGCGGAAGCGAGCGCATGACGCCCGGGCTGCCTACCCTCGAGGGTCGGCCAACGCCCATTCCGACGCGCAGGTGGCGCACGACGCGACCCAGGACCGACTCGAGGTCGATCGGATGTCGACGTGCTCGCCCGAGTCGCAGGACGGGCACCGCACCAGCTGGTCGTCGTCCGCGGGGCCGTCGGTCCCCGGGCTGTCGCTCGTCACCGGTCGACCCCCAGCAGCCCCGAGCAGTCCTCGCACCAACCCATGCAGTCCCGCATATGTTGAGACCTTACATGGATCGGTCGCCCGGGTCCGGCGACGAGCCGGGCCTCACATGCCCAGGACGAGGAGCTCGGATGCGGCGGGTTCGCCCGCGGCGTCGGCGAACGCGCCGAGTGCGTCGACGATCCGGGAGCGCTCATCCGCCGGGACGGCGTCGAGCACGCGATCGAGTTCGGCCTGCCGCTTCGCGGACACGTCCTGAACCAGGCGGCTGCCCCGCGGGGAGATGCTCACGAGCACCTCGCGGCGCGAGTCGGAGCTCGCGGCGCGCGACACCCATCCGGCGGCCTCGAGGCGATCGAGGACTCGGCTGAACGTGGACTGGACCACGTCGAGCTGCTCGGCGAGCTTGCCCACCCTCGTCGGGCCCCGGGTCTCGAGCAGGACGAGCACGCGGAACTGGGGGAGCGTCACCTCCTCGAGCACCGGCGCCAGGCTGCGGGCGACGATGGCGAGCAGGGCCCGCGTCGCGCGCAACGCCGAATCCAGATCCGTCACCGAGCCTCCTCGCTCAGCGTAGGCCGTCCGCTCCCGACGCCGCCTCGTCCCGAACGGCACGGGTTCTCCTCGATCGCCGAGGTATAGGTTGCCCGCGTGGACGAACTGGCGGATGGCAGCAGGACGAGTGTCGGGGCGGTCTCCGTCGATGAGGACGCGGCCCTTCGAGGCACGCACAAGGGGGCGGTGACCGTCGAGTCCGGAGGTCATCTGCTCGCGTCGGGATTGATCGTCGGTGCGACCGAGGTCGAGCCGGGCGCGACCCTGATCCTGACGGGGGAGGCCCAGGGGAAGGTGCACGTGCAGGACGGGGGCCGGGCGGTCATCGTCGGGCGCGTGGAGGGTGCGCTGGAAGCGACACCGGCGGCGGAGGTCCGCGTCGCGGGTGAGGTGCTCGGGCCCGTCCGGAAGGTGGCGCCTGAAGCGGTCTCCGACTGAAACGGATCCGTCTCCGCCGGGTTCGGCCGCCGGCGGATCAGTTGCGCCCGCAGCGGGCGAGTCGGTCCTCGAACACCGCGTCCGAGCCGCCGTACAGCAGTGTGCCCACGAGCCACTCGCTCTCGATCCCGAAGCGAGAACGGCCGGATCGCACGCAGCCCAGGATCGCAGCCGCCTCGAACCAGCGGCGATGTACGACGTCGAGCGCAACATCCGCTTCGAGGGACGCCTCGTAATGGCGCTCTCACGAGGGCGTTCCGAGGTGGTCCGGCCCTCTGGTCGTCCGTCCGTCCCCGACCACTGCCTGAGAACCTCTCCGCTGGGTCCTTCGACCCACCTGTCCGGCACCTGGATTGCCTACGCTGGCCCGACCCACCGATCGGAGAAGCGTCCATGGCCGACCAGCTGGCGATGAAGTCCGTGCGGATCGCCCTCGAGGCGAGCCACCCGGGGTGGCGTGCCCTGTTCGACGACCCGCGTGCGTCGATGCAGGACTTCATCGCGCAGATCACCGCCCGCGTGGCCTTGCTGAGCGCCGGCGAGCTGCTCTATCTCGAGAGCGCGGTGGACGGGCACGCCGATCAAGGCGCCTCGGTCGAGGTCCGTGCGTTCACCCCGTCCGTGTTCGTGCAGATCGCCGGGGCGGTGGATGCCGCCGGTGTGGGCGAGGTGGCCTTCTCGACGGCGACGCCGCGGAGCGCCGTCACGCGCGTGGCCGTCCGGGACGTGCGGATGGGGCCGTCCGGCGGCCCGGTCGGCGTGATGTTCGACCTGACGTTCTCGAACGGCGAGGTGGCGACGATCGGGGGCGGCCGCCGATACGAGCAGGGCGACACCGACGGCCTGAGCGTCCTGCAGACGTCGCTGGTGACCTTGGGTCAGCACCGGTAGTCGCCGCGCTCGCGGCGGCGTGCGTTCACCCGGGTTGGGTGACCCGACCCCCGAAGGCCGGGGGTCACGATTGCCGCGACGGGCGTGGCGTGCCGGAGCACCGATGCGTGGAGGATCCGTCGCTGCCGGGAGGTGCGCCATGACCGAGTTGATCGTGATCACGTTCGAGAACGAGCCCGACGCGGAAGCGGCGTACAGGAAGGTCCTCAACCTCCAGGAGGACCTGGTCGTCGAGCTGGCCGGCCTGGCGCTGGTGAAGGTGGACGAGTCCGGCAAGAAGCACGTCGAGACGCCGCACAGCGGCGAGCTCGGCAAGGACGTCGGGCGGGGCGCCCTCTTCGGCACCCTCATCGGGCTGCTGTTCTTCATCCCGTTCCTCGGCCTCGCGATCGGCGGCGCGCTCGGTGCCCTCTTCGCCCACCTCGACAAGTCACCGGTGAACGCGGAGTTCCGGGAGAAGGTGCAGAGCGCGGTCACGGCCGGCAAGTCGGCCGTCGTCGTCTATGCCTCGAAGATCGACGAGGACGAGTTCGCCGAGGAGATGCGCTCCTTCGGCGGGGCCACGGTCCGCACCTCCATCTCCGAGGAGGAGGAGGACCGCCTCACGCACGACGCCGCGGCGGCCTGACCGCACGGCCATCGGGAGGCAGCCGCTCGTCCGCCGACCTGGTCGGGCCAGGGCCGGCTCGGCGTCCAGGACCTTCCAGGGGATGCCTCCACCTGGCGCGACCGTGAAGCCATGTCGTCTCGCTCGATCTCCCGGACGTCGGTCTACCGGAGGAGCCACCGCTGCATGGCGCCGATGCTGCCACCGGTGGGTCGGGCTGCGCGCTGAAGGACGACGGCCGGTGCCTCCGCTCACGCCGTCGCCGGCGAGACTCCGCTCGTCCATCCGGCCTCGCCCGGCCCGAGCTGCTCGTTGCTCCGCCCGAGGAGCGCTCGCCGGCTACATCCCCTTCGGCGCCACCTCCGCCAAGGCGACGGCGATCTTCGCGTGGCCGGTGGCATTCGGATGGATGCCGTCGGAGGCCAGGTAGTGGGTCTCGTCGTAGGCGTAGTCGGGGCCCTTGAACGCCGCGCGCAGGTCCACGTACGTCGACCCGGTCCGGGCTGCGACGTCCCGGATCGCCGTGTTGACCTCAGCGGTGACCCCTGCCGCCGCGTCTGCGTAGGCCTGGCCCTTCTCGTGCGCGTACTGGCCGCCCAGCCAGACGCTCCAGTAGTCCAGCAGCACCACCCGCACCGGGTGGCCGGCCGCGAGCTCGTGGACGCGATCCACGATGTCGTGCAGGTTCACGCTGAGGTCCGTGACCTTGGGCTGGTAGCAGGACACGTCGTCCCCGCACGACTCGGAGCGCGACGCGTCGTTCGCGCCGATCTCGATCTCCACCAAGCTCGCAGCCTTGACCTGGTCGATCGTGGCGCTTCCACTGCTCAGCTGGTGAAGCAGGTCGCTGCTGGTGTATCCACTGACCGCTTCGTTCGACGCCATGACCGACCGTGCGCCCGGCAGCGACAGATCCGCGGCGCTCAGCTCGGGATAGGGCGTGCAATCGCACGCGGTCCCCGCCGGTATGGAGTCACCCAGCGCGGCCAGCGACCACGTCGCGGTGGGCGTGGGCGTGGGCGTGGGCGTGGGCGTCGGCGACGGTGCGCCCGCCGAAGCGCTGCACGCTGTCAGCGCCACCGCCAGAAGGCCCAGTGTGAGCACCGCGAACCATCCGGCCATCCAGTGCCCGACCGCGCCGACGCCCCGCATCGGGCCGCGCCCCACCATGTCGGAGTGGGCGCCTCGTCGCTTGGGCACGTCCGCACGCTACGTGTCGCCGAGAGCTCAGCCCACGTCCGATACGGGTGACTGGCCGGGACCTTCGGTGAGGGCGGCGCGTTCGTGACACACGGAAGCCTCCATCGATCGGCGTCCGGCGACGCCGCATCACGATCGAGCGGCCGCGGCGCCTGGTCCCATGCGGCCCGGCCTTCCGCCTGCGAGCTCGTCGCTCGTCGACCTCGTGCTCGACGGAGCCGACGGTGCCCCCGAACGGGTAGGCCGTCCTACTCGAGCAGCCGCTCGGGGCGTGTCTGTTTCGGGGGCTGGGGGCGTTGATCGCTCGGCCCCTCCCCGGAGGGCGGGGCGGGCTTCTGATTCCGGCTCGACTGGTATGCCGCGTCACGCTCGGCTTGGAGCCGCCCCAGCTCGCCCGGCCGGCGTTCCGCCTCGGGCTTGCGGAAGTAGTCGGCCAGCGCTGCCATCGCCGAGTCCATGCGTGCTTGCGTCTCGTCGTTCATGCCGAGCCCTGCCCTCCGTTCGACCGTCACCGACCCTAGCGAGGGTTCGCCGCCGGGCAGCTTCCTCTGACAGCGGAACCGCACCCGCACCGCCGCCTCCGGGGGCGCTCCATCGACTCGAGTAGCGTCACGTGTCGTGATCGAGCGATTCGAGTACGGGGACCGCCCGATGCAGTACGGCGTGTTCCGCTCCGCCGACGGATCCTCCCGCGGAACCGTCATCCTGATCCACGGCGGATTCTGGCGCGGTACGCCCGACTACTTCGACGGCCCCACGCCGATGGCCGAGGCGCTGGTCGCGCGCGGCTGGAACGTCTGGCAGCTCGAGTACCGGCAGCTGCCGAACGGCGGCGGGTGGCCGGGGACGCTCGACGACATCGCCGCCGGCATCGAGCACCTCGCAGCCGTCGCGTCCTCGCTCGATGTCGAGCCGGGACCGACGATCACCGTGGGGCACAGCGCGGGCGGCCACCTCGCCGTCTGGGCGCTGTCCCGGCCCCGGGCGGGTGTGGCGCTCGCCGGCGCCGTCAGTCTCGCGGGGGTGCTCAACCTCCGTCTGGGCGAGCAGGAGAACATCGGCAACGGAGCCGTCGTGGGCCTGCTCGGCGGCAGCTCCACGGAGCACCCGGAGCGCTACGAAGCAGCCGATCCGATCGTGCGGATCGAGCAGGGCCTGCCGGTTCGGATCGTCCACGGCAGCCGAGACGACGTCGTCCCCATGAACCAGTCCGACACCTACGTGGCTGCAGCTCGCGAGGCCGGGCAGGACGCCGCCGTCACCGTCGTGGACGGCGACCACATGGCGGTGATCGAGCCCCTGCATCCTGCCTTCGACGAGCTGCAGGCCGCGCTCGAGGAGATCCTCGCGGTCACGCACTGAACCGTCGTGGGCCGAAGCCCTGACCCGGTGGCATCGGTCGCGTCCACGGCGATTCCAGCGAAGGCGACGCCCAGATCCGGGAGTGTCAAGAGCCGAAGGTCCATCGACAACCCATCCAGCAGGGGCCTAGCGTCACGGGCGCCCCGCCGAGACAGTCCCGGGCCGCCCCGATCCATCGGGCCAGGGTCGATTGCGAGAAGCGAGGTCGAACCATGTCCTACGGCGTGATCCACCACTTCAAGGGTGGAACGGAATCCCAGTACAAGGCCAGCGTCGGAGCGGTGCACCCGGCTGACGGGAGCCTCCCCGCCGGTCAGATCTCCCACGTGGCAGGGCCGTCGGCGGACGGCTGGGTCGTGGTCGCTGTCCACGATTCGAAGGAGAGCTGGGAGACCTTCCGGAACTCGATCCTGATGCCGCGCATGCAGGCAGGCATCCCCGGCGGGTTCACCGAACCGCCGCAGGAGACCGTGTTCGAGGTGCTCAACGAGGTCCGTGCCCCCGCGCTCATGTGAGCCGGTAGCTGCCTCAGGCGTACGGGCCGACCGGCCGCTGGAGGCGCTCGCGGGCAGGCCCTCAGGTCAGGGCCTGCCCGCGACGTCCTGCGGCTGACGGCTCAGCCGAAGGCGTGCAGGGTTCCCCCTCGCGAAGGCACGAAGACGCGTCCGTCGAAGACGAGCGGCGCCCCGAAGACGGGGCCGCCGAATAGGCCGGCGGCGCTGGTCCACAGCTTGTGCCCGGTTGTCGCGGTGAACGCGTGAACGGTACGGCCCGTGCCGTCCGCATAGAACACCACGCCGTTGGCGACCACCGGCGGAGAGACCGGGGATGCAGTCGGGCCGGCCACCGAGTTCCAGAGCAGCGTGGTCCGACAGTTGGTCCCGAACCGGAGGGCGACGACACCATGGCGGCGGCCTCCATCGCCCGGGTTCGAGATGTACAGGGTCCGACTGCTCCTGTCGTAGGCAGGAAGCCCCTGGAAGTAGTTGTGGGCGCTTCCGTTGGCGATCGGCACCGTCTCGACCGGCCCCGCTTTGATGTCGTCGCGGTTGTAGATGTAGAGGAAGCCGTTCTTGTTCTCCGCCGCCAGCCGCAGCGAGCAGCCGGTGATCCGCAGGTCGATCAGGGTCGGCGTCGCACCGAAGTCCACGTCCCGGCCGGTGAGGGTCGGGTGATGGGCGCCGAGGACGGCCAGGCTGGGGCTGAGCTTGACGACGTACTCGGCGTAGGGGGTGGCCTCCGTCGCCCCGTTGGGCAGCGCGTTCCCTGTCGTGACGTACGGATTGCCTCCGGGGTCGAGCGAGGCGCCGCCCCAGCCCCAGATGCCGCCGCCGCTCTGGGTCTTGTTCTTGATGACGACGAAGCTCCTCACCGTCCTCGACCCGGTGTCCACGGCCACCAACCGGCCTCTGTACGGGGTGTGGTCGCAGTAGCTGGCGAGCCCGGCGTAGATCGTGTGACGCGTGGGGTCCAACGTCAGGCCACCGTAGACGTGCAGATGTGCCGGGTCGCTGGTGACGGTCGTCGGCGTCCACCCACTGGCGGGGTCACCGGTGCCCATGTCGAAGGCGTACAGCTTCCCGTCGCCGCCGACCACGTAGACGCGGTTCGTGGCCCTGTCGAGGGTCGCCGCGCCCGTGACACCGGCATTCCCGCTGGGGAAGTCTCCGCAGGTGGTGTGCTGGAAGCCGACTTTGTGCTGCCATACGACGGTGCCGGTGGCGGCGTCCATCGCGCCGAAGCCCCCCCGCTCGTCGCCGACGTAGATCAGGTTGAGCGTGCCCAACCTCGTGCCCACATTCGAGGCGCCGACCGGGGTCGCGTCGAAGGCGCCCTTGGTCGCGAAGCCCATGTGCCACCGCTGCTGGATGCCGCCGACGTTGCTCGGGTTCAGACCCGCCTCTGCGGTGTTCACCCCGCTCCGGCCCAGGTCGTACCCGAAGGTCGTGACGTCGTACGTGACGCCGGCCGGCGCTGCGAAGGGCGGCGCCTTCGCCACCGATCCGTGCTCGGGCGTGATGGGTGTCGTCGGGAACAGCTTCCCCGGCGTCAACGGCGTCGGGTGGGTCGGAGTCGGGTGGGTCGTGGCCAGAGCCGGCGCTGCTGTGGTCAGCCCCAACACGGTCAAACCAACGGCAGCCACCGTGGCAATGGATCTGGATAAATGCATCAGATTCCCCCGCTCCGCTCCTCGCTAGGCCTACACCTCACGACACCGACGCGCTAGAGCACTTTCGCCCCTCCTGGCCTCGGGAAAGGTCTAGAGGGCTTGACCCACTGCCGCCTCCGGCTGAAGCCCGAGGCGCGCCGGGGACCGTGAAATCACGCGGAGGCGGGTCAATCCGTCCCCAGTCGGAACCTCATCTCGGGAGGACGGTCCCCCTCGCGAAGTAAGCGCCGGCCCGCTTCACGATTTCGACTTCCACCCCGATCACCCGATTCGTGCGAGGAAGCTCGACCGGCTCACGCTTCTCCGCGCTGGTCATCCCCTCCGCTTGGCGCTGTCGACGGCGTCTGGGAGATTCAGCGACGCAGACACGACTCGCTGATCCCGAGGTTCCGCGCGACCTGTACGACGGGCTCACCCGACGCAACCACCACGAGCCCAGGACGTCGGGCTCCGGCGGCTTGGCAGCAGCATCCTTCGGACTCGTTCCAGAAGCGATCACCTCGCTCCAGATCGGGTGTCAGGAAGACCGGGTCAAGCTCCCATGTGGGCCCACATCAGCACTCGGTGCACGTTCGTGGCGGCAGGGCTCGATGTCGAGGTGCGAGCTCATCGACTGCGCACAGGTCTCCCACGAGCGGTGGTCCTTGGCCTGTATGCATCGGGTGCGGTGAGGCCTACGCTCGGCCGCGACCGCGACGATGGGTCTGCGGCCTGAGAGGGAAGATCATGGGCACGCAAGAGAACATCGCATTGGTCCGCCGCGGGTACGACGCCTTCAGCAGCGGCGACATGACGACGCTTGGGCAGTTGTTCGCCGAGGACGCCGTCTGGAACTCCCCAGGCACCGGAGTCATATCCGGCCGAAGCGAGGGGCGAGACGCCATCCTTGCGACCTTCGGCGAGCTGTTCACCCGTTCGAACGGAACGTTCACGGTGAATGTGACTGAATTCATGGGTGGGGATCAGCGCGTCGTCGCGTTACACCACGTGCATGGTGAGCGTGACGGCAAGGTCCTCGACGAGGACCAGGTGAACGTCTTCACGATCGAGGACGGCGTCGTTCATGAGGTGCAGCAGTTCGTCACAGACAGCGCGGCGGACGACGCCTTTTGGGAGTAGGAAGCGGGGCGGCGCTCGTAGTGCGGCCCGACGAGACTTGGTCGTCGGGCGGGGCCTCGACCTCGAGGAGTCCCTGATCGTCGTCCGTGGCCCGCCTCCGCCACCACGGCGCGCCCTGGCCCTGCGGCGCCGCCCCGACGCTGTGGTCGCTCCGGGTGGAGCGCCGAGCGGCGGTCAGTCGGCCCTGTACCAGTTGCGCTCCCAGGCGGCCCGCTCCAGCGTCTCCTTGGGACAGAATGACCCCGGCTTCACCGGGGTCTTCCGCTATTCCACTTGCGCGCCCGGAGGGACTCGAACCCCCAACCTTCTGATCCGTAGGCACGGGAATGCCGTTTACGGAGACAGATCAGGGTCTCCGGTGACTCCAGATCCGCATGTTTCCGGGCTTCTTCGCTTGCGACGATGGGCCGAGAGTCACAGGAACCGCGGCGGATTGCACACACGGCGCACACACGCTCAGCCCCCCAGTGGGGTCGGACATAGGCTCAATGGGGCGCCGAGCTCACCCGGCCACGCAGCGCATCCGGGGCAGGATGGCGCCGTTCGACCCTCTAGCCGACAGTCGTCGCGGGACGTCGGTTGGCGCGAAGGAGCACTGTGAGCGCCTCGTCTCGCCAGTCCCTCGCGGACTGCATGACCTTCGTGAATGCGGAGGAGGCGTGTATGTGGCCGAGCTGGAGCGAGAACTGGGCAGGAACGCCCGCCGCAGTGAGCGCTTCTGCGTAGCGAGCGCCGTCGTCTCGGAGCGGATCGAACTCCGAAGACATGATGTACGCGGGGGGTAGCCCTGACAGTCCGGGTGCGAGCAGCGGTGACGCGTACGGGTTCGTCGCGTCATCGGACGACGGAAGGTAGAGCGCCGCGAGCTCGCGGATCGCGTCGAGCGTGAGGTCGTACCCGGTCCCGTTCTCCTGCAGGCTCGGGCTGGCGAGCGTGAGGTCGAGCGCGGGCACCTCGAGCAGCTGGAACGCGATCGCGGGGCCGCCCTCGTCGCGGGATTTGAGGGTGAGCGCGGCGGCGAGGTTCGCGCCTGCGGATCCGCCGCCGACGGTGATCAGTTCGGGGCGGATGCCGAGCTGGTCCCCATGGTTCGCGACCCAGGTCAGGGCGGCGAAGCAGTCGTTGAGAGCGGTCGGGAACCGGTGCTCGGGGGCTTTCCGGTACTCGATGGCGATGACGGTGCAGTCGGCACCGATCGCACGTTCTCTGCAGGTGTTCGCCGTGGCTCGGCTGTGGGCGGTACCGCTGATCCATCCGCCGCCGTGGATGTAGAGGTGCACCGGGTGCGGACCGCCCGAGAAGGGCTGGAACACGACGAGGTCGATCACGCCGCCCTCGACGGGGATGGAGATCGTCTGCTCGCTCGCCACGTCGGGGCCCGGCTCCATGAGCTGGTCCACGAGGGCGTCAGCGCCGGCGGTCTCCTGCGCGCGGAACGCGTCGAAGTCGTCGATGTGGTCGGGGAGAGGCGGAAGGTTCGCGAGGAGCGGGGCGAGGAACGGGTCGAGGGGCATCGTTGATCTCTTCCGGTCGAGGTTCGGGCAGTTCAGGGGCAGGCGTGGCGTGCTTCGACCCGGAGATCGGGGCTGCCGTTCGTCGACCGGGCTTCTCGCGCCGCGAGGGACGCGAGATCGGCGATGACGGCGATCCGCGAGGGTTGGACGGCCCGAACCGGTGAGCCCGCACGTGCAGTCCTCATGGTTCTTCTCCTTCGAGGTGGCCGGACACCCTCGCAGCGACGGAGCACGGGTGCGGCGCTCGAACCATAGCCAGAAGCTGTCCATTATGGCAAGTGTTCGCGCTGGACAACTTTCGACATGGAAAACGTTGCGCGGTACTGTGCTCGGATCAGGCGCTCGATCGCGTCCGCCGGAGGGGTGTTTCATGTCCGCCGCGACGAGCGAACGAGAGCCCGAACCGCCCCACGGGCGCAAGCGGGGTCCGTACTCCAACGGTCAGCAGCGCAGGGACGAGTTCATCAACGGCGCGCTCGAGCTCTTCGCGCAGCAGGGCTTCCAGCGCCTGTCGCTGCGCAAGATCGCAGAAGGGCTGGGTGTCAGCCACGCCGCCCTCAGCTACTACTTCCCCACCAAGGAGGACCTGCTCGAGGCCGTGTTCGCGGCGCAAGCGGAGCGCGAACGTCCCCTGGTCGCCGAGGGCCTGGCGCAACGCGGGCTCCTCGACCTCGCCGGCGACCTGATCCGGACGAACGAGGAGATCCCCGGGATCATCGGCCTCGATGTCACCATCCTCGGAGAAGCCCACAGGCCGGATCACTCCGCCCACGACTGGGCCCGCCGACGCATCGACGACACCAACGAGGCCATCCGACGCGAGCTCGTGCTCGAGAGGGATCGCGGGCGCCTTCGCCCCGAGCTCGACATCGACATGACTGCACGGCACATCACCGCCATGATCCGAGGGCTCCAGCTGCAATGGCTCTACGACCGCAGCATCGCCCTCGACGAGCACCTGAACGCGTACCTCGACCAACTTCGCGCCTAGGGCAGGGGAAACGCCCTGCCTCTGCCGGCGGGCCACAGGCGCCTTTCCCTGAGTAGGACTCGACGGCTCCGGGGCGCCCGTTCGCCTGCTACGGAGAGCCGGTCGCCGAACTCGTCGCGACTGTGTCGCGCGTTGGTGTCGCGGCCGCGAAACCTCCTGCCCGTCGTTCTGCCGCTCGGTCTGCAGCGCTCGCGGACGGCTCCATAGGCGTGCGCCGTGCGCCGGTGCGCCGTGCACCGTGCGCCGGAGTCCGCACGGTCGCGGCGGGCGGTGAAAGTTGGCCACGATGAACACTTGCCAAGTTGGACAATGTTGATCTACGGTCCTACCAACCCCGACACCCCCGTCGGATGAGCTCTGCTTCCAGCACCGCTCGACCCCTTCAAAGGAGAAGAGATGTCTCAACCGACGGCAGTGCGACGGCGGGCCGTGAACCCGTGGTGGGTGGGCTTCGTCGCCGGCATGGCGTCGTTCCTCGACGGTGCTGCAGTCACAGGCAATGCCTTCGCGCTGGTGATCTACCAGCACACCATCGGTCTGACGCCGACGGAGATCGGCGTTCTGACCAGCGTCCTGACATTTGGCGTCGCGATCGGCGCGCTTGTCGGGGGACGCCTGGGCGACCGCTTCGGACGCCGCAGGGTCTTCATCGCCACGATGGTTCTCGTGGTGGCCGGGGGCCTGCTTCCGATGCTCGCGACGAGCTTCTGGCCAATCCTGGCCGGCCTGAGCGTGCTCGGTCTGGCGGTCGGTGCTGACATCCCGGTCTCCCTGGCGACGATCGCGGAGGCGGCCAGCGACACGAACCGGGGCAAGATCCTCGTGCTGTCGAACCTGCTCTGGGGCATCGGCATCGGCGCGACGGTGCTCGTCACGTCCCTCACGGCCGCGACAGGACGCTTCGGAGCGCAGGCGATCTATGGCCTGGTCGTCGTCGTGGGCCTCGTGGTGCTGCTCCTACGGCTGACGATCCCCGAGTCCACGAGCTGGATCACCGCTCGCGACGAGCGGCGCCGAGGCGTGCTGTCCGTGCGGGCGCAGACCGTCCACCTTCGCGATCTCCTGCAGCGACCGCTTCGCTTCCCCTTCCTCGTCCTGGCGGGCTTCTTCACCCTGGTGAGCGTGCCCATTCAGGTCTTCGGCTCCTACGTGGCATACGTCGGCGCCAACTACGGCGGCGTGCCGGTGGCCACGTTCTCGGTGGTCATCCTGCTCGGGCTGCCCCTCGCCGTGATCGCGCAGGTGTTCTTCATGCGCATCATCGACACGCGCTTCCGGCTCACCTTCTTCCTCGCGGGCGGTGTGCTGTTCGTCGTCGGCTACCTGGTGCCGGTGCTGTTCGGCATCAACCTGACGACCCTCGTCGCGGCGGTCTTCCTCGCCGGGCTCGGCACCGTGTTCTGCGGCGAGCCGATCTTCCGCGTGTGGGCGAACGAGGCGTTCCCCACCATGCTGCGAGGCACCGCGCAGGGCTTCCTCTTCGGTCTCGCTCGGATCGTCCCAGCAGTACTGCTGGCGCCGGTGCCGGCGTTGATCGCCGCATCACCGACGGTGTTCTTCATCACGCTCTCGGTGCTCGCCGCCGCGGGAGTGGCGATCGGCTGGGGAGGCTTCCACGGCAACCGGGTGGTCAACGAGTTCGACCACGAGGACGAGCCAGTGGACGCGGAGCTCGCCGCTGCCTGAACCAGAAGGTGGCCGGTGCGCCCCCAAGGTGCGCCCGCACCGGTCAACTCGCCGGGCTCTGACGCTCACAGACACGGACATCACGTCGAAGGGACCGACCTCATGAACACGATTCACGCCGACGGACACGTCGCCACTGGCTTCCAGAAGATCGCCGACGCATTCCTCGCCAACTTCACCGAGCGCGGTGACACGGGCGCCGCGTGCACCGTCTACGTGCACGGCGACATCGTGGTCGACCTCTGGGCCGGTGACTCCGGGCGCGGCCCATGGACACGGGACACGCGGAGCGTCCTGTTCTCGGTCAGCAAGGGGGTCACCACCGTCTGCTTGCTCATGGCGGCCGAGGAGGGACACCTCGTCCTCGACGCGCCGGTCGCCGACTACTGGCCCGAGTTCGCCGCCAATGGCAAGAGCGCAGTCACCGTCCGGCAGATCCTCGCCCATCAAGCAGGCCTGATCGCCCCCGAGACGCGCCTCACCGCCGATGACCTGCGGAGCTGGACTCCCGTCACGGAGGCCCTGGCGCTCCAGGCCCCGCTCTGGGATGCGGGAACCGGGCATGCCTACCACGCCCTCACCTTCGGATGGCTCGCGGGAGAGGTGCTCCGTCGCACCACCGGGAAGCGCCCGAGCGAGTGGCTTCAGCAGCGCATCGCTGAGCCGCTCGGGCTCACCCTGACCTTCGGCGCCGACGTGGACGATCCGACACTCGCCATGCTCGGCGAGCCGCTGCCGAGCCAGGAAGCCATCGACGTCGGAGGCATCGACGTCGATCTGCTCGCACGGGTGATGGGCATGAACGGTGCCTTCGACGGACTCGACCTCTTCACCACCGCGAACCAGCCCGAGTTCCTGTCCTTGGAGATACCCGCAGGGAACCTGGTCGGAACCGCGCACGATGTCGCACGGCTCTACGCCGCGACCGTCGGCGAGGTCGACGGGGTGCGGCTCCTGCGCGCCGACACCGTGCGCGACGCCCGCCGTCCACTCTCCACCGGGACGCCGTTCTTCGGACCGGACGCCGGGCACCGCTGGGGAACCGGCTTCATGCTCGACTCCATCCGCCGGGGCATGGCCGGCCCTGGAAGCTTCGGCCACGACGGCGCAGCAGGCCAGCTCGCTTTCGCTCACCTCGAGCACGGCGTCTCGCTCGCCTACCAGACCAACCGCCCTGGCGGTGAACCGGACGACCGCGCCGAAGCCCTCTGCGACTCCCTCCGCGCCTGCCTCTGACCCCCGGGTCCCGACGGAATCCACGACTTCTCGGCCGCCGACCGGGGTACCTACGGGTTCCCTTGCGACTCGGCCGCTCGCACCCGTCGCAGGCGTTCACGATGAAGCTCCTGCTGCCGTCGCGCCCAGGTCCAGCGGATCGCTCGACACGTCCGGCGCCGAGGCGGCCGGCGTCACGCTCGGTGCCGGCGTCCTGCGCGCAGCCCCTCGGCAGGCTCCTCGACTGACCGCGTGCAAGGTCCGGCCGCGTCAGCGGCCACTGGCGAGTCGCCGGCGGAACCCGTCGTTAGCCCCGTCGTTGAGAGCGATGGGGCTAACGACGGGTTTCGGCTCGTTTTGTCCCGTCCTGGCCTGCCTCCTCAGCTGACTGTGAGGGTGGTGTTCGCAGTCTGACGGTGTTGGGCTGTGGCTGGTGGCTTCGGGCGTGACCCTTCGGCTGACTGGCTTCGTGCCTTTGACGCGACTTGTCCGCCTGGAGCTGCCGGCCCCGGCCCGAGCGGAGTGACTGGCCTGATCAGGAGCTTGACCGTTGAGCGTTCGCGCGCTCCTCGTGTCCCATCACAGTCCTGCCGCTTCTCCGTCCCGGACCGGGATCCACGTCCCGTCCCGGCAAGGAGAAGAACGCGATGAACAGTCTGATCGATCTCGTCGATGTCGTCATCGGGGTCGACACCCATGTCCTGACCCACACCGCTGCGGTCGTCGATGCCGGCACCGGCGGTGTCCTGGCGCAACGGACCGTCGATGCGACCGTCGCCGGCTATGCCGAGCTGGTCGAGTTCGCTGACCAGCATTCGGGATTGCGGGCCTGGGCGATCGAGGGCACCGGCGGTCACGGCGCCGGTCTGACCCGTCACCTCGAGCAGCGCGCCGAGCTGGTGGTGGAGCTGGACCGTCCCGAGCGGGCGCAGCGCCGCAACGGGGCGAAGTCCGACCCGTTGGACGCGATCCGCGCGGCCCGGGAGGCGCTGGCTCGTCCACGGTTGGGGACGCCACGCTCGGCCGGGGAACGGCAGGCGCTGTCGGTGCTGCTGGCGGCTCGCCGTTCCGCGGTCGAGTCCGCCACCGATGCGCAACGACAGCTCTTCAGCCTCGTGATCGCTGCCCCCGAACCGGTCCGGGCGAAGCTGCGGGGCCAGAAGCTGCCGGCGATGCTGCGCACCGCAGCCAAGATGCGGGTGAACCCGTCGATGGATCTGGAGACCGCCACGACCGTCACGGTGCTGCGCGCCCTGGCCCGTCGCGCACACGATCTGGCCGACGAAGCCGCCGGTTACGAACGCGAGATCCTCCGCATCGCCCGCTCGATGCGGCCCGACCTGCTCGAGCAGAAGGGCGTCGGCCCGATCAACGCCGCAGTGATCCTCTGCGCCTGGTCACACCCCGGCCGCATCCACTCCGAAGCCGCGTTCGCGATGCTCGGCGGCGTCGCCCCGATCCCCGCCACCAGCGGCCAGGTCGTGAACCGACACCGGATCAACCGCTACGGCGACCGGCAACTGAACCGCGCCCTGCACAACATCGTGCTCACCCGCCTGCGTTACGACGACCGCACCCGCGCCTACGCCGACCGCCGCACCCAGCAGGGCCGCAGCCGCCGCGAGATCATCCGCTGCCTCAAACGCTACGTCGCCCGAGACCTCTATCGCCTCCTCGAACACACCGCTTGACATCCATAGGAGCGTCGCTGCTTGCGAACCACCCGCAGCACAGCGCCAAAAGAGGGCTTGTGCTGTGGGTGGTTCGCAAGTGCAGGAGGCAGGCCAGGACGGAACAAAACTCGGGTGGAAGCGGATATGTGGATCAGGGATTGTCGATGGGCGATGGGTACGTGGACAGGGTGTCAATTCGAGAGAGGTTCAGGTCTGATTGGCATTGAAGTGGAAGGAATGAGCAGAGGAAGATGATGCAGGTAGGACTAATTCGTTGGAGTCGAAAGGACCGACCGGTTAGTCGGGTCTATGGGGTGGCGCTTTGTCGGGCTGGTCGAAGCGGGTAGGAGCCGGCTCGCATCCACGGCTGCAGGGCCTCGTGTCAGCGGCAGGCGAGAACACTCTGCGTTCAGTAGGTGCGGAGAACTTGGGCGCGATCAACTTGCCGACGGACTGGCTCCCGTGCCACTCGGCTGTGCTGCGCGCCACTCAGCGCGCAGCAGAACCTTGCAGGCCGACGGCGACCCTTGGCGGCCGGACGCCTACGACCTTCTGGTCAGCGTCTCCGGCCGCGCCGGATGAGCGATGCGCGAATCCGCTGGAGCGGAGGCATCAGTCCGTAGATCACGATCGGCACGGCGATCGTGGCCAGCACGAGTGTCTTGACCACGACGGGAGTGGTCCTGAGCAGCCCGCCGAGGAGCAGGTTGAGCAGTGTGAGGGTGGGGAAGACAGCGATCCAGATCATCGCTGCCATCTGATGGCGCGACGGAGGTGGGACGGGTCGTAGGGGCTGTTCGATCTCGGACATCGGATCTCCTTGTTCTGGTGAGGAATCGTGGCTTGCGCTCAGCGGGCGCTCCGGTGGCAAGGCCTAGACCTGCGTCGAAGTAGGTGAGAGGGCGATCTCAATGTCTTCGGCGACAAGGTCGCCGTTGATGGAGATGGCAGCTGCCGAACCTTCGCCGGCTGCAGTGATCACTTGGGCTCGAGGATCGCCGGCGTTCCCCGCGACCCAGACGCCGTCGACGCTGGTGCGTCCAGCCCCGTCCTGGATCAGCCAGCCGGTCCCGTCGGATGCGCAACCCAGCTCGACAGCGAGGCGGTCGTTGGGAGCGAAGCGGGGACGGACGAAAAGGGCATCTCGCGGGACGACCACGCCATCGGCGAGCGAGACCCCGACGAGTCGGTCGTTCTCCACGGCGAGAGACGCGACCGCACCGGAGACGATTCGCACGCCCCGGGCGATCAGTGCGTCATGTCCGCTCTGCCCGACCCGATCCGACCCGGTGAACAAGATCACGTCAGAGGACCACTGACGAAGGAGCAGGGCATGCTGCACCGCGTCGTGGTCTGCGCCCAGCACTCCGAGCGGTTGATCGCGAACCTCCCACCCATGGCAGTACGGGCAGTGGAGCAGGTCCTTCCCCCAACGCTCACGGATCCCGGGGATGTCCGGCAGAACGTCCCGGAGCCCCGTAGCGAGCAGCACGCGTCGTCCGGTGGCCGTCTCTCCATTTGAAAGGCGGGCGCAGAACCCGGAAGCCGTCTGAACGACGTCGAGCGCCTTCGCGTTGCGCACCTCGCCGCCGTACCGCTGCACCTCGGAACGGCCGGCGGCAAGGAACGTCGCCGGATCGACGCCATCGCGGGAGAGGAAGCCGTGCATGTGCGCGGCGGGCGCGTTGCGAGGTGCGCCGCCGTCGATCACGACGATCGACCGGCGGGCTCGGGCCAGGACGAGAGCTGCGCTGAGGCCGGCGGCGCCGCCGCCGATGATCAGGACGTCGTATTCGCTCATGGCCCCACCGTGGCCACTCGTCACCGGATCAGCAACGATCGTTGCTGGTTCTGGGACGAAGGAGTGGACTGCCGTCATGGAGGACGAAAGCATCACTCAGGCGCTCGAAGGCGTGGGGGCCAGGCTCAGACGTTTGCGCGCGCAGCGGGCTTTCTCGCTGTCGGTCCTTTCGGAGATGACCGGGATCTCCAAGAGCACGCTGTCCCGACTGGAGACCGGCCAACGGCGGGCGAGCCTCGAACTGCTCCTGCCGCTTGCGAGGGCGTACCGGGTGCCGCTCGACGACCTGGTCGGCGCGCCGGAGGTGGGCGACCCCCGGATCCGGCTCAAGCCCAGGCGTGTTCACGGGCGAACGGTCATTCCTCTGACGCCTCGACCGGGCAGCGTGCAGGCATGGAAAATCGTGATTCCGGCGTCGCAGATCCCTCCCGAGTTGCGGGTGCATGACGGGTACGAGTGGCTCTACGTGCTCTCGGGTCGGGTCCGCTTCATCCTCGGCAGCCAGGACCTGACGCTCGAGCCCGGGGAGGCTGCTGAGTTCGACACGCGCGTTCCCCATTGGTTCGGCAGCGCGGGCGGTCAGCAGGCAGAGATCCTCAGCCTCTTCGGGCGTCAAGGCGAAGGGGTGCATGTGCGGGCTGCTCCAAGGCGGGGAAGTGGCGGGCAGTACGCCGACGTCTCCTCCTGAGGAGGCGGAAGTCTCATGAGCCCTGAGGTCGCGGCCTTCGCGCGACTGCGCGCGAAGCGAACGTTGATCACGCTGCTCCGGGCAGCGGACGGCCTGTCGGACCGGCGGGAGACCATTCCGCAGCGGGACGAGGGAGGTCGACGGTGGCAAGGCCCCGACTGCCGATCAGCACCTACGGCAGGATCAACGTGCGCGAGCTCACGCCTGGCGTGTGGCGCGCAAGGACGCTCTATCGATTTCCTGACGGCAAACGCAGACAGGTCGAGCGCATTCGTCCCGGACGGTCTGGAGCCAAAGCATCGACCGCGCTCCTTGAGGCACTCGTCGAGCTGGCCACCCCGACAGTGGGTGAGCTGACGGCCTCGACGCGCTTGTCGGTGGTCGCTGAGCGCTTCCTCGCGGAGAAGCGCGACTCCGGGCTCGCCGCGGGCTCGCTCGCGACCTACGAGCAGGTCCTGCGCGCGATCATCATTCCGCGGCTCGGCGACCTGAGAGTGGACGAGGCGACGCCGGGGCGGTTGCAGCAGTTCTTCACCGCCATCAGCAAGGAACACGGCCACGGGCAAGCGAAGAC
>NZ_DATBTU010000049.1:0-38304 GCF_036559085.1 Amnibacterium sp. | reverse complement strand
GTCGACCACGCCTCCAGCGCAGCGGCCGGGTCGGGCATCGCCCAGAGCACGTGCCGCTCGAGCACCACGTCGAACGTCCCGGGCGCCAGGGGAGGGGCGGCGGCGTCGCCCAGGTGCCAGGCGATCTGCAGCCCTGCGGCGTCCGCCTTCGCACGGGCCTCCGCGAGCATCCGCGGCGCGAAATCGACGCCGGTCACGCGGTGGCCGGCCTCCGCGGCGAGCAGGGCGAGGCTCCCCGTGCCGCAGCCGAGGTCGATGACATCCGACGGCGTCGGCGGCAGCACTTCGAGAAGCAGCCCCCGCCAGGCGGCGCGCACGGCCGGGTCGCGCAGTCCGTGATCGGGCGCCTCGTCGAACCGATCGGCCTCGCCGTCCCAGTAGGACGCCGACTCAGCGCTCACCGCGGACCGGCGAGGGGAGAAGGGATGGGGTGGACGACGGGACTCGAACCCGCGACTTCCGGCACCACAAGCCAGCGCTCTACCAACTGAGCTACGCCCACCACGAAGCCCGACGGCGCACGTCGAGCGGCCACGAGTCTACTGCACCGCCGGCGCGGATCCCGATGCCCCGTGCTGCGCGAACGCCATGGCGACCTGCGTGGCCGCGGCCTGCGCCTGCTCGGACGTCGGGCCGGGCTCCTGCACGAAGGCGGCGCGGCGGTAGTAGTCGAGCTCGCGGATGGACTCGAGGATGTCCGCCAGTGCACGGTGGCCGCCGTTCTTGGCGGGAGCGTTGTAGTAGACGCGCGGGAACCAGCGCTTCACGAGCTCCTTGATGGAGGACACGTCGATGCTGCGGTAGTGCAGGTGCGCGTCGACCTGCGGCATCCAGCGGACGAGGAACGAGCGGTCGGTGCCGATGGTGTTGCCGGCGATCGGCGCGCTGCCCGCGCTCGTGAACCGCTGCAGGTACTCGAGCACGCGGGCCTCCGCATCGGCGAGGCTCACGCCGTGCGCGAGCTCCTCGAGCAGGCCGGAGGTCGTGTGCATCGTGCGGACCACGTCGCCCATCTGGGCGAGCGCCGCGTCGCTCGGCTTGATGACGATGTCGAAGCCCGGATCGAGCGGCTTCAGATCGAAGTCGGTCACGACGACGGCGACCTCGACGAGCTCGTCGATCCCGAGGTCGAGCCCCGTCATCTCGCAGTCGATCCAGACGAGACGATCAGCGGCGGCCATCCGCCCACTGTACCCAGCACGTCTCCGCGGTCCTGAGACCCGTTCCGGGGCCGCACCCGGCATGCCCGAAGGCGGCTGGCGGACGATGGGGCCATGGCATCGACCGCGTCATCCCACCTGTTCATCCTCGCGATGGATCAGCGCGACAGCATCGAGCAGAAGCTGTACGAGCTGAAGGACGCGCCCACCCCGGTGGAGGCGGCGAGCATCGCGGCGAACAAGCTGCTCGTGTTCCGCGGCCTGCTCGACGCGGTCGCCGATCTGCCCGAGGGCGCGCGGCCGGGCTTCCTGGTCGACGAGCAGTACGGCGCCTCCCCGGCAGTCCTCGCCGCGGCGGATGACACGGTCACGCTCGCGATGCCGCTCGAGGCGAGCGGGCAGCAGTGGTTCGCCTTCGCGTACGGCGACGACTGGCAGGCGCACGCGACGTTCTTCGGCGCGGATCACGCGAAGGTGCTCGTGCGCGACAACCCGGGCCTCGACGAGCAGGAGCGCGCAGGACAGGCCGAACGGCTCGCCACGGTGTCCGCGTGGGCCGCGGAGGGCGGGCACGACCTCATCCTGGAGCTGCTCGTCCCGGCGACGGACCACGACCTCGCGAAGGTCGACGGCGACACGGACCGCTACGACCGGGAGATCCGACCGGATCTGACGGTGCGGATCATCGAGTACCTGCAGGACCGCGGCGTGGAGCCGGCGATCTGGAAGATCGAGGGCCTCGCCACCCGCGAGGCGGCGGAGCGGATCTCGGCAGCGACCCGCCGCGACGGGCGTCCGGCGCGGTGCATCGTGCTCGGCCGCCACGCGCCGAAGGAGCAGCTCGACGAGTGGCTGCGGATCGCCGCGCCCGTTGAGGGGTTCCTCGGCTTCGCCATCGGGCGCAGCATCTGGTGGGATGTCGTCGAGGACCGCCTCAGCGGGTCGATCGACGAGGCGGAGGCGCGGAAGCGGATCGCGGCGACCTACACGGGCTTCGTCCGCACCTACCTCGACGCGCTCGGCGGCTGACGCCGCTACTCGAAGCGCGGCTTCAGCGGCCGGAGCGGGCCCGTCGTCAACGGCGCCTCCACCCGGTTCCGCTTCGGGTCGAGGCCGGAGGGCAGCCGGCACGAGATCAGCCGGCAGTCGTCGATCGCGCGGGCGGGCACCTTGCGCAGGTCGCAGTCGCGCAGCGTCGTCCCGGCGATCTGCACGTCGCCCTCCAGGGCGAGCACGGTGACGGCGAAGAGGCTGCAGCCGACGATCATCGACATGCGGCCGAGCTCCAGCGTGCCGCCGTGGACCTCCTGGTTGCGCAGCAGCGTCGGCATCCGAACCCGTCCTTCCGCATCGCCCCGCAGGGGTTCGACGCGGACGGCGGATGGGTTTGGCTCCGAGCCGGACCCTCCCCATCGCGCCGTTCCGGAGAGATCGGGCGACACGCCGTCCGAAGGGCGCCGGGCGCGGCGTGTCGCGCAGGAACTCCGGAACGGCGCGATCCCGGTCGGGCGCGGGGCGTGCGCCGGGTCGACCCAGCCGGCAACCCTGGGCCCGCCGTAGCCTGAACCGCATGCAGCACCGCAACCTCGGATCCGGTCTCCGGGTCTCCGCCGTCGGCCTCGGCGGCAACAACTTCGGCCGGGCCGGCACCGTCACCAGCACCCAGGAGGGGACCGACGCGGTCGTGGACGCGGCCCTCGATGCGGGCGTCAACCTCATCGACACGGCGGACGTCTACGGCGCCGAGTACGGCGCGAGCGAGAGCCTGCTCGGCGTCTCGCTGCGTGGCCGCCGCGATGAGGTCGTGATCGCGACGAAGTTCGGGCACGCCGACATGGCGTCGCCGCTGCCGTCGTGGGGCGCGAAGGGCTCCCGCCGCTACATCCGTCTCGCCGTCGAGGGCTCGCTTCGGCGGCTGCAGACCGACTGGATCGACCTCTACCAGCTGCACACCCCGGACCCCGCCACGCCGATCGAGGAGACGATCGAGGCGCTCGACGAGCTCGTCGTCGAGGGCAGGATCCGCTACTTCGGGCACTCGAACCTGCCCGGCTGGCAGATCGCGGAGGCGCACCTCACGGCGTCCCTCACCGGCCGGCGGCACTTCGTCTCCGCCCAGGACGAGTACAGCCTGATCGCCCGCGGCGTCGAGGGGGAGGTGCTGCCCGCGGTGCGGCGCTTCGGCCTCGGCTTCCTGCCGTACTTCCCGTTCGCGAACGGCCTGTTCACCGGCAAGTTCGGGCGCGAGGAGCTCCCTGCGGACTCCCGGATCGCGCGGCAGCGGCCCTACATCCACGAGAACGCGCCCTGGGACGCGATCGAGGCGCTCGATGCGATGGCGACGGAGCGCGGCTGCACCCTGCTCGAGATCACGGTCGCGTGGTTCCTCGCGCACCCAGAGGTGTCGAGCGTGATCGCCGGCGCCACGAGGCCCGAGCAGGTGCGGCAGAACGCGGCGGCGGCGGATGTGGCGCCCCTCACCGCCGAGGAGCGCGCCCGGATCGACGACCTCTTCCCCGCCTGACCCCTCTCCTCCGCTCGGCTGTTGCCACTTTTCGCGACCTTGGGGCCGTCATGGTCGCAACGAGTGGCAACAGTCGGTCGCTGAGCGGTTCGAGCAGATCCGGAGAAGCGCTCGGGCGTCCGGATCCCTAGCCTCGTGCTCAGGGGGCCGAGGAGGAGGACGAGATGGCCGAGGCATCGAGCACCGAAAGCGGGAAGTTCGACGGGCTCACCGCGGATGAGCGAGCGGCGCTGAAGGAACGCACGGCCGAGCTGAAGGCCCAGGCGAAGCGGGCGAAGGCGGCCGACAAGGCGCAGCAGGACGAGGCCGAGCTCCTCGCGAAGATCGCGGAGCTGCCGGACGCCGACCGCGTGATCGGTGAGCGCCTGCACGCGATGGTGAAGGAGGAGGCGCCGCAGCTCGCGCCCCGGCTCTGGTACGGCATGCCGGCCTACGCGAAGGACGGCGCGGTGCTCTGCTTCTTCCAGGCGGCATCGAAGTTCGACTCCCGCTACGCGACCCTCGGATTCAACGCCGGCGCGCGGCTCGACGACGGGCCGATGTGGCCGACCTCCTACGCGCTGCTCGAGCTCGGCGACGACGAGGAGCAGCGGATCCGGGAGCTGCTCCGCCGCGCTGCCGGCTGAGGAGACGCCCACGGGGGCTGGCGCGATGGGCCCAGGAGGTCCATCGTGAGGCGATGACGCTGCAGGCGGTGCCGAACCACCAGCCCGACGGACGCTGGACATGGGAGTCCGCCCGCGCGAACTCACGAGCCGTGCGGGTCTCGCCGCACGCGCCGTCCGGTCTCGTCACCCTCAGCCTCTGGCGGGAGGACCGCTGCGTCGGCAGCCTGCGCCTCTCGCCCGCCGAGGTCGCCGGCCTGGTCGGCAAGCTGACGACCGCGCTCGCCGACCTCCGAGCGCCTGCCGCATCGGGGAACGACGGTCTCGAGGAGCGGATGCTGGCGCTCGAGGAGCGGCTCGCCGCCCTCGAGCAGGACGCGGGCTGACGCGGATTCAGCGGTCAGAAGGTCCACGTAGGGCGGGTCTTCGACGCGTCGTCAGGCGGAGTCCAGGCTGCGGCTGGCACGGTGAGCCCATGCGCCCCCGAATCCGCACCGCCCGATGAGCGGCCCCGCCGCCCGAGGCCCGCTCGCCGGACGCCCGCCGGGGCGACCCGAGCTCGCGCCACCCGACCCGACCGGCTACGTCACCGTGCGGGACGCCGAGGGCGCGATCCCGTTCGGCGTGCGCCTGGCGGGCGGCTTCTCCTGGCGGATCATCGCGATGGCGGTCGTCGTGCTCGGCTTCGTCGCGCTCCTCGCCCGGATCGGCGAGATCGTCATCCCGTTCGTCGTGGCCATCCTGCTGTCCGCGCTGCTCACACCCTTCAAGCGGGTCCTGATGCGCCGTCACGTGCCGAAGTGGCTGGCGGTGCTGCTCTCCTTCCTGCTGCTCCTCGTCGCCTTCGGCGGCCTGGCGACGCTGGTCGCCGTGACGGTCAACAGCGGCATCCAGAACGGGTTCGTCGATCACGTCGTGGCGAGCTACCGGTCGACCTTGAGCTTCCTCAGCAAGTCGTCGCTGGGGATCAACCAGACCGACGTCGACAACGCGGTCAAGTCGGCCGAGTCCTACCTGAAGGCCAACTCCAGCAAGATCGCCGCCGGTGCGCTCACCGGCGCGGATGTCGCGATCCACACGCTCGTGGCGGTGCTGCTGACCCTCTTCATCACCCTGTTCTTCCTGATCGACGGCTCGGGCATCTGGAACTGGTGCCTGCGGCTCTCCCCGCGCAAGGCGCGAGCCGCGGTCGACGGCGCCGCCCAGGCGGCCTGGCTGTCGCTGCACGAGTACGTGCGGGTGCAGATCATCGTGGCGTTGATCGACGGCATCGCGATCGGTGTCATCGCCGCGATCCTGCGCGTGCCCTTCGCCGTGCCGCTCGGCGTGCTGGTGTTCCTCGGTGCGTTCATCCCGATCGTCGGTGCGGTCACGACGGGCCTGCTCGCGGTCATCGTGGCACTCGTCTACAACGGTCCGTTCAACGCGCTGCTCATGCTCGCCGGCATCGTGGCCGTCAACCAGGTGGAGAGCCACGTGCTGCATCCGCTGCTGATGGGCGGCGCGGTGCGCCTGCATCCGATCGCCGTGGTGCTCGCGGTGGCCGGCGGATCGGTGATCGCTGGCATCGTCGGAGCGGTGTTCGCCGTGCCGCTCGCCGCGGCGACCAACTCCGCGGTGAAGTACGTCGCGGGCGGGGAGTGGAAGGGCAAGGGTTCACCGCCGACGGGACCGGTGCCGGAGGAGGGCGACCCGTCGCCTCGGCGCGACGACGACCCGAGGCCGAAGGACGTCACGACGACGGCCTGAGCCGCGTTCTGCGCTCAGTCCTCCGCGAGGAACCGGGCGACCCGATCGCCCCAGCCGCGCACGTCGTCCGGCTCCTCCGCGATCTCCACCGTGCCGTGGGGGAGTGCCTCCGCGAGGTGGGTCGCCGACGTGTCGGGATGGTTGGGGTCCGACCGCCACGCGAGCACCAGCGCCGGATGCTGCAGGACCGCGAGCTGCTCGTCGGACGGCATGTCGCTCGCCGCGGCGCCGCGCAGCACCGAGGGCAGCAGCTCGAGGGACACCGGCACGCTGCGCGCCCGCGCCCAGCCGCCCTGGTCCAGCAGCGGCACGGGCGGGAAGTTGTCGACGAGCCGCTTCCAGGCCTCGGCGCCGCGCAGCTCGATCAGGGAGGCCCCGGCGAGGTAGATCTGCGCCTGCTCGTGCCGCGCCTCGCCGATCGTCGGGGGGATCACGAGCACGAGGCGCCGGAACCGCTCCGGCTTGCGCACGGCGGCCCAGAGCAACGTGCCGCAGCCGGTCGACTCCGCGATGGCGTCGACCGGCGCGCCGGTGGGTTCGGCTGCGTCGAGGACGGCGAGCAGGTCGTCCGCGAGCGCCGCCCAGCGGTACCCCTCCTCGTCCGCGACCCCCGAGGACTCGCCGTGCCCCCGGGAGTCGAAGCGGATCAGGCGATGGCCGTCGGCGCGGACGGGCCGCCAGTCGAAGATGCCGATGGTGTCCTCGAGATGCCGGCTCGCGAGGAAGGAATGCGCCACGACGGCGGGCGTCCTGTCGCCATCACCGTCGACGTTGTACGCCAGCCGTGCCTGCGGTCGCTCGAGGTACTCGTCCACGGGGCGGAATCCTAGGAGCGACATCCGAGGGAATGCCCACCCGCACGGCCGGTGGTGCTCGGGTCCGTCACACCGCCTCCTAGCCTCGCCCGTCATCCGGGAGCTGGAGCTGTCCGAGCGCCGCCCGCCTCGCGGCCCGGCGGAGCTCCATCTCGTGCAGGGCCATCGCCGCGAGGTCCTCGAGGGTCGCGACCTCGCTCGCCGACATCCGCCGCGGCTTCACGTCGGCGATCGCGATGACGCCGATGTTGTGCCCTTCCCTGGTGATCAGCGGGACGCCCGCGTAGAACCGGTACGGCGACGCGCCGCTGTCGGGGAGGTTCGCGGTCCGGGGATCGTTCGCCACGTCCTCGATGACCAGGGTCGCCTCCTGGAGGCTGCCGCTGGCACCGAGGCCGCGGGTGCGCTCCACCTCGGCCACATCGATGCCGCGCCGGGACTTCAGCCACACCCGGTTCTCGTCGACGATGCTGATCACCGCGACCGGCACCTCGAACAGCCGGGCAGCGAGCGCGGTGATGCGGTCGAACTCCGCGTCGGGCGGCGTGCCGATCAGGTTGAGGTCGCGCACCGCGGCGAGGCGCTCGGCCTCCGGGTCGGCCGCCTGCGGACGTCCGCCCCCCAGGCGCCGCATGATGATCTCCCGGAAGTCGGCGAGCGCATCCTTCGCGGACGGCCGGTCGGCGGGCCTCCTGGCGGTCATCCGTCGCAGCACCTCGGCCAGGTCGTCCGGCATCTCGGCCGGGATCGGTGGGTCCTCGTCGAGCCGGGCGAACGCGGACTCGAGCACCCCGCCAGGGAAGGTGACCCGGCCCGAGTACGCCTCGAGGAGCACGAGCCCGAGCGAGTAGATGTCGGTCGCGGGGGTGATGCCGCCGCCCTCGACCTGCTCGGGGCTGAGGTAGGCGGCGGTGCCCGTCGTCGTCTCGGGCTCGTCGTCGGAGCTGTGGCCGCGGAGCACGGCGATGCCGAAGTCCGCGAGCTTGCCCCGCGGTGGCCGGTTGCGCGCCTCGATGAGCAGCACGTTCGCGGGCTTCAGGTCGCGGTGGATGATGCCGCGCTCGTGCACGTAGTCGAGCGCGTCGAGCAGGTCCCAGCCGAGGTAGGTGACCTCGAAGGCGTCCAGCGCGCCGCGGCGGAGGCGCTCGCGGAGGTCCGCGTTCGGGACCAGCTCCATCACGAGGAACACCTGCGGTGCGGCCGGGTCGGTGAGGTCGACCCCCGCGTCGAGGAGGGTGACGAGGCCCGGATGGTTGAAGCCCGCGAGGATGCGGGCCTCGCCCTCCTGCGCGCGGAGGTCCTCCGCGTCGACCGCGCGCGTGCTGAAGACCTTGACCGCCACATCGCGTCCGAGCAGGAGGTCGCGCGCCCGGTACACGGCCGACGCGCCGCCGCGGCCGATGATCGCGCCCATCCGATACCGGCCCTGCAGCATCACCGGAAGGGTGACGGGTGACACGGAGTCCACCATCGGCCGCCCCTCCTCGGTCATCCGGCTCGCTTGGACAGGATGCTGTCACCCTTCCGACTTCGACGGTAGCCATTGCGCACGGTGAGGCGCCAAGGCAGCGATCCGCCCGGGGGTGTCGATCTCGGCCGCCGTTCCGCGTCGAGCAGATGAAGGACATCCTGAAGGAACCGGAGGAGACCACCATGGCGAACCACCTGCTGCTGATCCATCGCGACGAGTCGGCGACCGCGCAGGCGGGCGGCACCGACATCAGCGGGCCGTACCGGGCGTTCATGGAGCGCCGCGCGGGTGCGCTCCGCGGTGGGGCCGCGCTCGAGTCGGCCGAGACCGCGACATCCCTGCGGGCGGACGTCGACGGCGGCTTCGCGATCACGGACGGTACCTTCGCCGAGTCGAAGGAGGTGCTCGGCGGCTACTCCGTGATCGAGGCCGCGGACCTCGACGAGGCGCTCGCGATCGCGAAGGAGGTGCCCGCGCCGTTCGGCGGCGTCGAGGTGCGGCCGATCCGGTGATGAGTTGAGCCGCGCCGGCGACTGGGCGCAGATCCGGGGCCTCTACGACGTGCTGCTCGACGTCTGGCCGTCGCCGATCGTCGCGCTGAACCGAGCGATCGCCATCGGCTTCAGCGATGGACCGGCAGCCGGGCTCGCGGAGCTCGACCGGCTCGCGGCCGAGCCCGCGCCGGCCGCCTACGGCTCGCTGCCGGCGGCCCGTGCCGATCTCCTCGCCCGCCTCGGCAGACCCGAGGAAGCGCGGATCGCGTACGACGAGTCCCTGCTCCTCACCCGGAACGAGGCGGAGCGGCGGCTGCTCGAGCGGAAGCCGCTGGCGGTCGGGGACTGACCTGCGGCACTCGCCGGTACCGTGCCTCGGGTGTCCATTCCGCCGGCCGTGACCCTCCGGGCCCGCACCGAAGCCGATCTCGACGTCCTCTTCGCGCTCGCCGCCGACCTCCCCACCTGGGAGGAGCGGGGCCCGCTGCCGCCCGCCCCGCTGACCCGCGCCGCGTTCGAGGCGCGCCTCGAGCAGCAGGAGGTCGAGGGCGCGGGGAACACGCGGTTCGTCATCGAGGCGGACGGCGTCGCCGTCGGCTCGATCGGGCTGTTCGGCGTCGATGCGCTGGCGCGGCACGCCGAGCTCGGCATCGCGCTCGCGCCCGAGGCGAGGGGCCGTGGCATCGGGACGGCGGCCATCGAGCGGATCGTGGAGTTCGCCTTCGTCCGCCAGAACCTCCGGCGGCTCCACCTGGAGGTGATCGCCTCGAACCTGGCCGCGATCCGCGCCTACGAGAAGGTCGGTTTCGTGCTCGAGGGGCGGCAGCGCGAGCACGCCTGGGTGCGGGGCGCCTACGAGGACATCGTGCGGATGGGGCTGCTCCGGTCCGAGTGGCGGCCGCGGATCGAGGGCGACGCGGGCTGATCGCCCGCCGGCGCCGTTCAGCCCGCCTTCGCGATCGGCTGCACGAGCTCCGTGACCCACTCGGACTGCGGCCGGTCACCCGGCGTCAGGTAGACCTCGCGAGCGGCGTCCGAGGGGACCTCGCCTCGCGCGCGGACGGCGTCCATGAGCGCCATCCACGAGCGGTCGATGCCGTCCATCGGACCGCGGTGGGTCGTGATCGCGGCCTCGGGCACCGCGGGCAGCACGTGCACGTCGAGGCCCGGCACATCGGCGACGTCGTCCTCGATCACGAATCCCGCGGTGACGATGGCGCCCGAGCCGTCGCCCGAGTCGTCCGACGTGTAGAGCGCGATCGCCGCCCGGATGGCGACGCCGGCCGAGTCGAGGATGCGCTGCGCCTCGGGGAACATCGGTCCGACGACCGGGCCGATGGCCTGGTTCCCGAACCCGGGGGCGCGCCGGGTGAGCGTCGCGACCCGGACGGCCGGGACGCTCTCGTAGTTGACGGTGATGGTGTCCTCGGACATGGCTGCTCCTTCGGTCCGCCGGAGGTACGCGTCGAAGCGGGCGAGCCGGTCGGTGTCCGCGGCGATGGTGCGCCGCAGCTCGTCCCGGACGGACACGAGCAGCGCACGCGCGACGGGGTCGCCGTCGCCCGCGCGGAGCACGGCCGTGATCTCGGCGAGCCCGAGTCCGAGCCCGCGCAACCGCATGACGTCGGCGAGGCGGTTCAGCTGCTCGGGCGCGTACGAGCGGTACCCGGTGGCCGGGTCGACGTGCGCGGGGATCAGGAGGCCGATCTCGTCGTAATGCCGCAGCATCCGGACGCGCACGCGCCCGATCGATGCGAACCTGCCGATGCTGTACATGGTGAGCACGATCGTGGCGCCTCACACGGTGTGAGAGTCAAGACGCGTGGCGGAGGATCCCTCCGCTCCGGCGAGCCGATGGTCGCGGATGCCGAGGAACGAGATCGTGGCGCCGGCCAGGAGCAGGAGCATCACCGCGACCTCGACGCGCACGAAGCCCGGCACGCTGACGGGGCCGGCGAGGATCCAGCCGACGCACGCGGTGGAGAGAAGGCCGGCGGTCCGGGCGACCACGTTGTTCACCGCGGAGCCGATGCCGCTCTCGTTCGCCGGGACCGCGCCGAGCACCGCCGAGGTCAGTGGCGCGACGGTGATCGAGAGCCCGAGGCCGAACAGCACCATGCCGGGGACGACGAACCACAGGGCCGTCTGCGGCTCCCGCACCCAGGTCATGGTGAAGGCGCCGCTCGCCGCGATGAGCGGTCCGATCGTCATGAAGCGCCGCGGCCCGAAGCTGCCCGACAGCGCCCCGAACCGGCCGGACAGCAGGATCGTGAGGACCGTCGCGGGGAGCGACACGAGTGCGGCGACCGTCGCCTTCAGGCCGACCACCTGCTGGAGGAAGAGGGACGGCACGAGGAAGGCCAGGCCGAGGCCGGCGTAGATCACGAAGGTGCTCAGGTTGCCCGCGGTGAAGTTGCGGGAACGGAACAGGTGGGGCGGCACCAGCGGCCATGCGGTGCGGCGGTCGCGCACGACGAATGCGGCGAGGCAGCCCACGCCGATCGCGAGCGCTCCCACGGCGACGAGCGCGAGCGCGGGATCGGACGCCGCGTGCGAGCCGAGCTCGACGAGCCCCACCGTGAGCCCGCCCAGCCCGGCCGCCGTGAGGATGCACGACGGCACGTCGACGCGGGACGCCCTCGTCGTCCGGGCCGCGTCCCGGGTCCTGCCGAGCAGCAGCATCGAGGCCGCGGCCGGCAGCAGGGCGACGAGGAAGACGCTCCGCCATCCCGCCGCATCGACGAGCACGCCGCCCAGCACCGGCCCGGCCAGGTTCGCGACGCTCGCCCAGGCGGTCCACCGCCCGATGGCCCTCGGTTCCTCCTCGCTGCTGAACACCGCGATGATCAGGCCGAGCGCCCCGGGCACGAGCAGCGCGCCGGCGACGCCCTGCAGCAGTCGGGCCACGATCAGCACCGACGACGTCGGCGCCAGCGCGCAGAGCACCGAGGTCGCCGCGAAGGCGAGCAGCGCGATCCGCAGCACCCGGATGCGGCCGAAGGCGTCCGAGACCGCTCCCGACACGAGGATGAGCGCCGAGACCGTGAGCAGGTACGCGTCGATGACCCACTGCTGCGTCACGACCCCGCCGCCCACGTCCCGCGCGATGGCGGGCAGCGCGATGGTGACGATCGAGCCGTCCAGGAACGACACGAACGACGCGAGGATCGCGGCGACGAGCAGCCGCTGCTGGAGCGGCTGCGCGACGCCGATCCGCGGGTCCACGAGCGCCGGCGACGCCCGTCCGCCCCGTCCGCTCATCCGCGTGCGGCCACTAGCCGACGGGCTCCGCGGTCTGCCGAACTGCAGGTGCGAGGCCCTTGGCCCCGAGCCAGTCGAGGACGTCCGTGGCGACGTCCCGCCATCCGTGGTCCATCGTCAGCGAGTGCCCTCGGCCCTCGTACTCGTGGTACTCGGTGACCGAAGCCGTGTTGTCGGCGTAGAGCTTCGAGACCGCCACCGTGACGACGCGCGGCACCGTGTGGTCCTCGGTGCCGGACGTCAGCAGCAGGGGACCCCGCACCGCGGTGTGCGTGTCCACCGTCGCGGGCGAGTGCCGCACGAAGGTGGCCAGCGCGTCCTCGAACAAGGGCCGGCCCGGGCCGGGGATGGTCCACGCCTCGAACAGCGCATCCGATTCCTCGTCGGTCAGGGCGTTCCCGAAGCTGTAGCGGAACTGCTTGGCGGTCAGCGCCACGGTGCGCTTCTTGTTGGCAGGGTTCCCGAGCACCGGGAGGCCCGACTTCAGCTGCGAGAACGGCAGCGCCTTCACGCCCTTGATCGGGGCCGGATCGATGGCGACCGCCGCGCGGACCAGGTCGTGCGCGAGCAGCTCCTGGGCGATCAGCCCGCCGAAGGAGTGCCCGATCACGAGCGGCTTCGCATCCAGGCCGTCGATCAGGTCGGCGTAGTGGTGGCAGATCTCGGAGATGCCGATGTCGTTCAGCCCTGACGGGTCCTCCCGGGTCGCGGCCACGGTGTCCAGGTCGCCCGGCCATCCGGGAGCGCTCGGCACGTAGCCCTGCTCCGTGAAGAGGTCCAGCCATGGCTGCCAGGCGCTGGAGTGGATCCAGAGGCCGTGGATGAAGATGACGTCGGTGTTCGGGGACATGGGTCGCTCCTTGGAGTCGGATGGAACGGGTGATCAGAGGGTCTTGACGAGCCCGCCGTCGATGACGAAGTCGGCTCCGGTGACGTTCCCGGCCCGGTCGCTCGCGAGCAGCAGCGCGAGGTCGGCGACCTCGGCAGGCTGCGTGAACCGGCCCGTCTCGAAGCCGCCCTGCGCGGCGATCGCCTCGTCGCGGGCCACCGCGACATCGACGCCGCGGCGCTGGGCGATGGTCGCGGCGACGCCGTGCTCGCCGAGCCACAGGTCGGTCGCGACGGGGCCGGGGCTGATGGTGTTGAACCGGATGTGCTGCGCGCCGTACTCCTTCGACAGCGACTTGGAGAGGTTCCAGATCGCGGCCTTGGCGGCGGAGTAGTCGATGACACCCGGATCCGGAAGGAAGGCGTTGACGGATCCGATCGTCACCACGTTCCCGGCGCCGCGGGCGAGCAGCACCGGGATCGCGGCACGGGTGGTGCGGACGGCGGCGAGGAAGCTCAGGTTGAGGGTCGCGAGCCACATCTCGTCCGTGACCGCCACGAAGCCCTCGGTGCGGAGACCGACCGCGCCCACGTTGTTGATCAGGATGTCGAGGCCGCCGAGTGCAGCCGCGTGGCCGACGAGCGCGGCGGGCGCCTCCGGGGCGGAGAGATCGACCGGGACGAACCTGACCGAGCCGCCTGCGACGAGTTCGTCGAGCGCCGGGGAGCTGGACCGCGCGCCGGCGACGACCGTGGCACCTTCGCCGACCAGGGCTGCCGTGATGGCCAGGCCGATGCCCTTGCTCGCTCCGGTGACGACCGCGACCTTGCCGTCCAGCCCGAGATCCATGCGGCTCCCTCCACCTGCGGTGCCGACGGTAGGCGGATTCTGGGAGTGGGAGCGTGGTCCCAGCGCCCCCACCATCGGTCCGCGCGAGCCGCGTCGCTGAGATATCCCTAGGCCTCCGCTGCTGATCTGCCTACCCTTGACCCGTGGACCGATCCGCGGTCGGTGAGTACCTGCGTGCGCGGCGCGAGGTGCTGACTCCTGCCGACGTCGGGCTGCCGGCGGGCGGGCGGCGGCGCGTCCAGGGGCTCCGGCGCAGCGAGGTCGCGATGCTCGCCGGCATCAGCCCCGACTACTACCTTCGGCTGGAGCAGGGCCGCGACGGTCCGCCGTCCGACCAGGTGCTCAACGCGCTCGGCCGTGCGCTGCGGCTCGACGATCAGGGTCTTGAGTACCTGCACCGGTTGGCCCACCCGGTGCACGGGCACGTCGAGCGCTCCTCGGATCATCGCGTCGACGACGCACTGCTCCGGCTGATGGCGCTCTGGACCAGGACGCCCGCAGTCGTGATCGACGGATGCATGGACGTGCTCGTGTCGAACCCCCTCGCCGCTGCGCTCGCCCCGGGCATCTTCGAGCCGGGCGGCAACCTGGTGCTCGCGATCTTCGAGCCGCTGTCCCGCCAAGCGGCACCCAACTGGGAGGAGCTCGCCGGCCGGACCGTCGCCTCGTTGCGGCTCGGAGCCGACCCCGACGATCCCCGTCTCCACGACATCGTCGGTGAGCTGTCCGCCGATGCCGACTTCAGCCGTCTGTGGGCGCGGCACGACGTGCAGGCGTTCACCACCGGGACGACGACGCACTACGTGGCCGGCATCGGCTTCGTCGAGCTGCGGTTCCAGAACCTCGCGGTGCCCGGGCGGAGCGGGTTGGTGCTCACGACCTACTTCGCCGACGAGGGGTCGCCGGGCGAGCGCGCGCTCGCGCACCTGGCGGAGCAGATCGACCGGGGCATCACCGTCCCGGCAGTCAGCGAGCTACCCGTCGACCATCGCCTCGAGGTCGGCTAGCGCCTCCCGGGTCGCCTCGTCGGCCGGGTGCCACACCACGAGCACGAGCCGTCCGTCCCCGGTGAGCGGCAGCTGCTGGTACCAGAGCTGCAAGGTCCCGCAGGTGTCGTGGTCGAAGGCCAGGGCGGCACTCTTCGGCGCGTCGCGGCGATCGAGCGCCCACGTGTCTGCGAAGCCGCGGTCCTTGGACGCGAGCTCGCCCACCAGCCGCCGGAGGTCCGCATCGCCACGGTGCTCGGTCGCGGACGCCCGCAGCACCGCGACGACCTGACCCGCCATGTCGGACCAGTCCTCCGCCGAGCTCCTCGGTCCCGGGTCGAGGAACGCGAACCGAGCGAGGTTGACGCCCGGAGTGAAGCTCTCCGACAGCGCCGTCGCGAGCGGGTTCGCCGCGACGACGTCGAGCCGCTCGTCGCGGATGAACGCGGGCACCCCGACCCATGACGCCATCAGCCGGCGGATGTCGGGGAGGATCCCGGGCTCGATCATGGCTGGACGCTACCCGGCGGCGCGCGTCGCTCTCGTGTCCCCAGCCGGGCCACCATCAGCGGAACAGAAGCCACGCAGCGAGGGCCAGGCCGCTGGACGCGATGAGGATCCGAAGGGCGTCGGCCGGCACGCGACGCGCCACCGACGGGCCGATCAGGCCGCCGAGCAGGGCACCGATGCCGAGCGGCCAGACCGCCGCCCAGACCACCCCGCCGGTGAACGCGAAGAGGATCGCGGGCAGCACGTCCGCGGCGAGCAGGATCACGTTCTTCAGGGCGTTGGCGCGGGGGAGGACCGGCTCGGTGCCGAGCAGCAGGACCGCGATCATGAGGATCCCGGCTCCCGCGCCGAAGTAGCCGTTGTAGACCGCCGTGCCCGCGCCGGCGAGCACGACGGCGGCACGGTTGGTGCCGGCGCCCCGGCGTGCCTGGCTGCGCGCGATGAGCGGTTGCAGCAGCAGGGTGATCGCGCCCGTCGCGAGAAGGAACGGCACGATCCGGTCGAACGCCCGGCTCGGCGTGAGGATCAGCAGCACCGCGCCGCTGAGCGAGAGCAGCATCGTCAGCGGCATCCAGGCGCGGATCGTCGAGCCATGGCCGGCGAGCTCAGGACCGGACCGGACCGCGGATCCGAATCCGCTCCCGAGCAGCGAGACGGCGTTCGTCACGTTGGCGGCGAGCGGCGGGATGCCCACGGCGAGCAGCGCGGGATACGCCACCAGCGACGTGATCCCGCCCGAGGTGCCGATCACACCCGCGACGACGCCTGCCAGGAGCAGGAAGAGCGGTTCGACGGCGTCGGGCACGAGAGCACCCTGCCAGCCGCGGGCAGGACGACGTGCCGGGGGGAGGGCCGGCCTCGTTCGCTCGGTCGACGTCAGCCCGCGGCGGCCTTCGCGAGCAGCACCGCCCGGACCCGGTCGTTCGTCGCGAGCGCGGCTGCCTGCTGCAGCGCGTCCCTCGCCTCCTCCGTGCGCCCGAGCCGGTCGAGCAGCTCGCCGCGGATGCTCGGCAGCAGGTGGTTGGCGGGGAGGACGCCGCGGACCGCGAGGTCGTCGACCAGCGCGAGTCCGGCTGCCGGCCCGCTCGCCATCGAGACCGCGACGGCGCGGTTCAGTTCGACGACCGGGTTCGCCCTGAGGCGGAGGAGCGCGTCGTAGAGCCGGACGATCGCCGGCCAGTCGGTCGCCGGGACGGACGGCGCGATCGCGTGCTGCTCGGCGATCGCCGCCTGCAGCGCGTACGGGCCGGGTGCACCGCCGAGCTCGGCCGCCCTGGCGAGGGCCGCCCGCCCCCGGGCGATCTGCGCGCGGTCCCAGCGCGTGCGGTCCTGGTCCGCGAGCAGCACCGGCTCGCCGGCCGGGCCCCGTCGCGCCGCGAAGCGGGATGCCTGCAGCTCCATCAGCGCGACCAGGCCGTGCACCTCCGGCTCCTGCGGGAGAAGGCCCGCGAGCATCCGGCCGAGGCGCAGCGCCTCCTCCGCGAGGTCCGGCCGCAGCCACTCGGGACCGCTCGTCGCGGTGTGGCCCTCGGTGAAGACGAGGTAGACGACCCCCAGCACCGCCGTCAGCCGACTCGCCCACTCGGCCGGCTCGGGAGTCTCGAACGGCACATGCGCCGCCGCCAGCGCCTTCTTCGCCCGCGTGATCCGCGCCTGCACGGTCGGCACCGGGACGAGCAGCAGCCGGCCGATCTCGGTGGTCGTGAGGCCGCCGACGACGCGGAGGGTCAGCGCGACCTGCGACTCCCGGGACAGGACGGGGGAGCACGCCGTGAAGACGAGCCGCAGCACGTCGTCCGGGATCGGTTCCCAGTCCTGCTCGCCGGCCTCGGCGGTCTCGTGCGCGATCGCCCGGTAGCGGTCGTCGAGGCGCTCGCGCCGACGCCATCCGTCGATGGCTCGTCGCTTCGCGACGGCGGTGAGCCACGCCCCCGGGTTGCGGGGCGCGCCGACGGACGGCCACTGCTCGAGCGCCTCGACGAGCGCCTCCTGCGCGAGGTCCTCCGCGAGGCCGAGGTCGCCCGTGATGCGCGCGAGGGCCGCGACGATGCGCGCGCTCTCGATGCGCCAGACGGCCTCGACCGCCGCGGCGGTCACCGCGTCATGCACGCTCGGCGCCGCGCCACTCCCGCTCCTTCTGGAGGTACTCGTTGTCCTCGTACCCGGCGAAGTCGCTCTCGTCCGTCACCCGGCGCACCTCGATCTTGTTGCCCGCGGTCAGCGGCGCGCGCTTCGCCCACTCGACCGCCTCCTCCTTGGTGGCGGCCTGGATCGTCCAGAAGCCGTTGAACAGCTCGTTCGCCTCCCCGTAGGGGCCGTCGGTGACGAGCGGCGCCTCGCCGGTGAACTCGACGACGGCACCCTGGGAGGCGTCCGAGAGCCCGTCGCCGGCGAGCAGCACGCCGGCCTCGATCATCGATTCGTTGTACTTCCCCATCGCCGTGATCACGGCGTCGAAGTCCATGTCCTCGTACCGCTCCACCGATCCGCCGTTCCGCATGATCAGCATGTACTTCGCCATCGTGTCCTCCCGGACGTTCTCGAGACACCGTGTGCGTCTCCTTGCCTACACGTCGAACGGGACGCGGCGGAATCGACATCGGATCGGCCGGTCCAGGCCTGCAGCGGTTCGGCCGCCGCGCCGTCCGCGGCGTGATGATTCGGCGCACGGAGGTCTCACTGCGGCCGGATGGTTCGATCACCCGCCGAGGGGACGATCCGGATCCGCTCCGCGAGCGCGGAGGCGGGCCGCCGATCGTCCTCGTCGCGTCGCATCGGGGCCTCACGTCGGACGTATCGCGGCCCGAGCCGTTCAGTACTTCGACGACAGCACGGTCCACTCGACCGCAGCCTGCTTGGCCGGGCCGGCGATCGACAGGTGGCGGAAGTCGGGGGAGAGGTCGGCAGCCGTGATCCGCATCGCGTGCAGCGCGCCGCCGTCGTACCGGCACTGCGGCACGGTCTTGCAGCGCTGCTCGAGTTCGGCGAGGTAGTGCCGTGTGACGCTCTCGGCGTAGGCGACATGCGCCGGCTGCGGCTTTCCGTCGGGGCTGAACGCGTTGCACGGCCCGCTCCCGCTGTTGGCCGAGCGACCGTCGGCGCTCGTCGCCGCCACGGCGGTGTAGTTCGCGGCGGTCGCCCACGGGCTGGAGACGATCAGGATGTCGGCGTGCGGAGCGCTCCTCGCGATGTGCTGCAGGACCGCGGTGAGGTGCTGCCCGAACGGCCCGGAGTTCTTGGCGTCGGTGCCGTCGCACCGCAAGTCGTTGTCGACGCTCTGGATGAGGAACAGCTCCGGGGTGGGCCGCGACTTCAGCGCGGTGTCGACCTGGGCGGCGAGCGCCGTGACGTCGCTGCCGTCGACCGCGACGTTCGATGCGTGGCCTCTGATCGCGGGATCCACTGCCAGGAGGCGCGAGTAGATGCTGCGCACGGCCGGGTTCGTGCCGGCGGCCCACGAGTTCTGCGAAGCGTCCGCCCCGGGGGACGCCGGGTCCGAGTCGTAGCCGGTGGCGCCGGAGTCGCCGAGGGCGACCATCGAGCTCGGGTAGTGCGAGCTCCTGGCGGGGCTCGCCGAGCCGGCCGTCGGGGCGGCGGCGTCGGAGGACCGGCCGTGTGCGGAGGCGCAGCCGGCCAGCAGCAGCGTCGCGAGGAGCGCGGCAAGGGCGGCTCTCCACCGGATGCGCGCGCGACGCACTCCAACCCGTCGGGTCGGCATGCCGGATCGTACTGGCGGGAGGACATGGGCGAAAGGAGTCGGTGCTGCGACGGCCGAGCCGGGACCGCACCGGATCCGCCCTCACCGGTGCGAGCCGGCGTCCAGCTGCTCGGGCTCCGGCGGCGACGCGACCCGGCCGGACCGCGATGCCGGTGACCGTCGTGCCCACCGGCCCCAGATGTGCTCGGCGGCGCCCCGCTCGAGCGCTCCGAGGCGCCAGAGCTCCGGCTCGCGCTGCGCGGCTCGCTCCTGATCGGCGAGGAACCAGGTGAGTCGCAGGCGGAGGAGGCCGCGCTCCCGGCCGGTGACGAGGAAGGTCCGCGCGGTCATCCCGATCTGCCTCCGCGTCCCACCCGGGCGCAGGAACGACCGTGACGAGACGGCGACCTCGAGCCCCGGGTCGTAGCGCACCTCGGCGCCGGCGGGCAGCTGGAGCGAGATGTCCAGGTCGTCGTGGACATCCGCCCGGTCCCGGTGCACGGCGCCGCGCATCCGCCGCCAGACCTCGGTCCGGACGGCGAAGTTGGACCCGTACAGCGGCGCGTGCCCGATCACGCCGGCGATGAGCCGGAAGTAGCCGAGCGTCAACGAGAGCCGGCCGAGGAAGCGGACGATCGGGGTGCCGCCGTAGAAGGTCGCGGCGCCGCTGACGGCCGCGAGCGACGGGTCCGCGGCGAAGGCCGCCTCGATCCGCTCCAGCCAGTCGGCAGCAGGGACCGAGTCGGCGTCGAGTCTCGCGACCACGTCGCCGCGCGCATGGTCGAACCCGGTCGCGGTGGCTCCCGGGATGCCCGCGACCCGCGCCGGCACGACCCGCGCACCGTGCGCGGCCGCGACGGCGGCGCTGCCGTCCGTGCTGCCGTTGTCCACGACGACGATCTCGTCGGCGGGGCGGGTCTGGCGTTCGAGCGCCACGAGGCAGTCGGCGAGGCGTTGCGCGTCGTTCCGGACGGGGATGACGACCGCGATGCGCATCAGGCGGTCCGCACGGCAGGGATCGCAGCGCCCGAGCTCGAGGGCCGAGGGCGGAGGATCCGCTGCGATGCCGATCCGCGCATGGTGATCAGCACAGCCGCTGCCGGCGACGCCGGCCAGTGACGAAGGTCCTGAGGCCGCCGCCTGCTGCGGGCGGGACGTTCGGCCCTGGTCTCCTCCAGCCGAAGGAGGAGGCTCCGGGTCATGAACGAGCAGCAGCATGCCCCGGAGCCCGGGGCGCATCCGCGCATCGTCGTGGGAGTCGACGGCTCCCCGGACTCCCTCGCCGCCCTCAAGGCCGGCGCCTGGGCCGCCGCCGCCCGCGGCGGCACCCTCACCGCCGTCCTGTGCTGGGCGGCGCCGCTCGGGTTCAGGGGCGTCCCTCTCGTGCTTCCCGAGATGCGCGAGGAGGCCGAGGAGACGCTCCGGAAGGCGGTCCATGACGCCCTCGGCGAGCACCCCATCGTCCCGGTCTCCCGGATCGTCACGCCCGAGATCCCGGCGGTGGCGCTCGTCGGGACGAGCCACGGGGCCGACCTGCTCGTCGTCGGCAGCCGCGGCCACGGCGGATTCGGTGGCCTGCTCATCGGCTCGATCAGCATGGCCTGCACGATGCACGCCCACTGCCCGGTCCTGGTCGTGCACGGCGGGGCCGCGCTCACCGACGCGCAGGAGGCGAGGAGCGGTGCCCGGGTGGTCGTCGGCGTCGGGCACGGCCCCGCCGCCGTGCAGCTGCTGCGCACCGCGTCGCAGGTCGCCGACGAGCTCGACGCCGAGCTGCTCGCGATCACGGCATGGCAGTACCCCGCCCGGCCCGCGCGCGACCGACCCGACATCTTCGCCGAGCTGCGTTCCGCAGCCGAGCGCACGCTCGAGGAGCAGGTGAACGCCGCGTTCCTGCACGGCCGGCCGCCGCGGCTGAAGACGGAGATCCGGCAGGGTCCGGCCGCCGCGGTGCTCGTGGACGCGAGCCGGACGGCGGATGTGGTCGTCGTCGGCCGGATCGGGCGCAGCCGGTTCGCCGGCGTGCTGCTCGGGTCCGTGAGCCTCCCGGTCGCGGAGCACGCCGAGTGCCCGGTGCTCGTCGTGCCGGACGCGCCGGGCACGGTCCCGGAACCGGAGCACGACCACGCCGAGACGGCGGCGGCCGGAGTCGGCTGAGTCCCTCACGGGCCGACGGGACCGGCGGCATCCGCTCGGGTGCCGCCGGTCCGGCATGCACCCGCGCTGCGATCAGGCCGGCGACGCCACCGGGCCGGACACCCGGGCGATGAACGCCTGGAGCCGCCGGTAGACCGCCGCGGACTCCGCGTGCCCCGCGTCCTGCTGCCACGTGTGGGTGGCGGTGCGGGCCTCCGGTCCGAGGAAGAGGGCGTCGACGGCGACCCGCTGGGAGCGGAGCCGGTCGTGCAGGCTGCGGCTCGCCGTGTGCAGGAAGTCCCTCGACGAGCTCGAGATGAAGGTGGGCGGGAAGTCCGGGCCGATCCAGTCGACCGGGGAGAGGTAGCGCGCCGCATCGCGGAGGCGGGTCCCGCGTCCCCGGTCCGGCAGCAGCATGCGCACGAAGTCGCGCCCCATCGGGATCCGTCCGTCGAGGGCGAGCCGGAAGTCCGCCATGCTGCAGTGCTGCACGAGGCCGCGGATCGCCGCCGCCGGGAGCGCGGGCCGGATGCCGTGATGCGTCGCCAGCTCCGGCGACGACGGCATGGCCGCCGTCAGCGCCGCGATCTGGCCGCCGGCGGAGTCGCCGCCGAGGACGATGCGGGCGGGGTCGCCCCCGTGGTCGGCGATGTGGTCGCGGGTCCAGCGGAGCACGGCATCCGCGTCCTCGAGCAGGTCGCCCATGTGGTGCGGTCGCGCGCGACGGTAGTTGGCGTTCACGACGACCATGCCGGCGATCGCCTGGCTGGCGCAGTACTTCGTGAGCGCCGCCTTGTCGCCCGAGGTCCAGCCACCGCCGTGGAAGTAGACGTACACGGGTAGCGGGGCCGTCGCGCCCTTCGGGATCAGGACGTCGAGCCGGTGCTGCGGCAGACCGTCGCCGGCGTAGTCGAGGTCGAGCCGGTAGTCGACCTCGGTGATCGGGTCCCGGTTGAACCGGCGGAGCTCACGTGGTGCGACCCAGGACATGACGGCGCTCCAGAGCCACACGGGGACACGGGGGACGACCGCCATCCGGTGATGGTAGTTCCGGCCGGGGACGGCATCCGCCCGGCCGGGGGAGCTCATACCGGCGTCCTCGCCTTCTCGAAGAGTGCGAGCAGGTCCGCGCCGAGCTCGTGGGGGGCGGTCTCGCACGGGCTGTGGCCCGTCCGGTAGACCGCGATGGACGCGCCGAGCTCGCGGGCGAACCGGCGGTGCAGGGTCAGCGGCCAGACGTCGCGGGCGCCGACCGCGACGCTGATCGGGAACGGTGACCGCCTGAGACCCGGCCCGACCGCCGGCGTGTGCCGCATCAGCGCGATGATCTGGCGAAACGCGGCGGGACGGGTGCGCGCGAGGCGCTGCTCCACGAACCGCTGCCGCGCCGGTGGCACACCCTGCACGTTCGCCTCCAGGCTCCAGCGCATCGCGAGGGTGATCGCCGACGCGGGCAGCACCCGGCTGAGCGGCCCCAGCCCACGCACGCCGCGGAAGGCCTGGCCGGCCAGGGGCGGGGTGCTGAGCAGGCTGAGGCTCGCGACGAGCTCCGGGCGGCGGGCCGCGACCCTGGCGGCGACGATGCCCGCGAAGGAGTGGCCGAGCAGGTGGACCGGCGTGGCGCCGTGCTCCAGGAAGGCCTCCAGGTCGTCCTCGAACAGCCGGTAGTCGTACGAGCGCCTGGGCGGCGAGAGCCGCTCCGGCCCCGCGTCCGACGACTCGTACTGACCCGCCAGGTCGAAGCTCTCGACCCGGTAGCCGGCGTCGGCGAGGTCGATGAGCTGGAAGTGGAAGTCCTCCTTCGAGCCAGTCACCCCCGGCACGAGCACCACCCGCGGCCCGTCGAGGGGGCCGGCGCTCAGCGCGGCGAGCGAGCCGCTGGGTGCGGCGAACCTCCAGGGCGTCGCGCAGTCGGGTGGGACCGACCAGTCGATGTCGGGGAGCAGCCGGTCCGCCGCGACCGCGGCGCGGCGCCGTGCTGCACCTGCGCCGTCCTGCTGCACGTCCGTGAGGTGCGCCATGGTCGGCTGCTCAGACCGACGCCGGCGCTGCCGACCGCTCGGGTGCCCGGCTCGGCGACCGGAGGATGCCGGGGCGCGCGCCGAGGAAGCGCAGGACGTTCTTCGCGTTCGCGGTGGCGAACGCGATGCACTCGCCGACGTCCGCCGCCTGCGCGTAGCGGGCGAGGAACCCGGAGGCGAACGCGTCGCCGCAGCCGGTCGTGTCGATGACGTCGTGCACCACGCCGTCGACGTGGACCGTGATCTCGCCGGCCGTGTCGCAGAACGCGGCGCCGCGGGCGCCGTCCGTGACCAGGGCTCCGGGACCCAGGGCCGCGACCGCCGCGGCGAGTGCGCCGGCGTCCCGCTCGTGGCTGCCGAGCAGCAGGCGAGCCTCGTCGCTGTTCATCGCGAGGAGGTCGCAGCGGGACAGGAGCGAGAGCAGGGTCGGTCGCTGCCGCAGCTCGCTGCCGGCGGGGCTGAGGAGGACCTTCGTGCCCGCAGCCGCGGCGACCGCCAGCGCGTCCGCGAGCAGCCGGAGGTCGCCGGCGAGCGAGGAGGCGTAGAGCCAGTCGGCCCCGGTGATCGGCGTCAGGTCGATCGATCGGGCCCCGTCGTCCGGTCGGCTGCCCCGGTGGTTGAGGATCGTGCGCTCACCCGACGGGGAGAGCAGGATCACCGACAGGCTCGGCACGCGGCCCGGCTCGATCAGCACGTGCGAGACGTCGACGCCGTCCTCCTCGAGCGACTCCAGGATGCGCGCGCTGTCGTCGTCGGTGCCGAACGCCCAGAGGAACACGCTGTCGAGCCCCTGCCGGGCGAAGGTCGTGGCGGCGTTGGCCGCGTTCCCGCCCGTCGTCACGACGATCTCATCGAGGTCGAGCTTCACCCCGAGCGGCAGGGTCAGCACGCGGCCGCCCGGCCCCAGGTGGGGGACGAACGCGGCGGGGCAGGTGACGAACAGATCGGTCGTCGCCTTGCCCAGCGCGACCATGCGGGGACGCGCCGCGCTCACGCGCGGGCCGCCTGTCCGGTGCCGGATCGCTCCGCCATGTCCCGCTCCTCTCCGCACGCCTCCCGCGCACGCTAACGACCTGGCCGCGGGAGGGGATGGGCCCTTCGGCAGGGGGCTGCGGGACCTTCGGCCCTGCGCGCTGATCGGACCGGCCGGAACGGTGCTCCCGGTGGGCCGAGCGGTCCGACCGGGAAGGAAGGGCGAGCGACATGGACGAGCACGTGCCGAGGTTCGATGGCAGGACGGTCATCGTGACCGGAGCGGGGTCGGGGATCGGGAGGGCGACCGCGGAGCGACTCCTCGCGGAGGGCGCACGGGTCGTCGCGACGGACGTGGTGGCGTCCCGGCTCGAGGAGCTGGCCGCCGCGGCCCGCTCCGACCGGCTCGTCGTCGTCGACGGGGATGTCTCGGACGGCGGCGTCATCGCGCGGATCGTGGCTGCCGCAGGATCCCGGATCGACGGACTCGCGAACGTCGCGGGGATCATGGACGGCTTCCTGCCGACCGCCGAGGTCGACGACGCCACCTGGGAGCGGGTGATGACGGTGAACGTCACGGCGCTGATGCGGCTCAGCCGTGCGGTGCTGCCGGTGATGGTCGCCGCCGGTGCCGGCTCCATCGTGAACGTCTCGTCCGAGGCCGGTCTGCGCGGCTCCGCGGCCGGCACGGCCTACACGACCTCGAAGCATGCGGTGATCGGGCTCACGCGGAGCACCGCGTTCTACTACACCCCGTCCGGCGTGCGATGCAACGCGGTGGCGCCCGGGCCGGTCGCCACGAACATCGAGGCGCCGTTCAAGTCGGCGGCCGCCGCCGAGCGCGTCGGTCCGGTGCTGGCGGCCACCGTGCCGTCCGTCGCGACCGCTGCGCAGCTCGCCGCCGCGATCACGTGGCTCCTGAGCGACGACTCGGCGAACGTGTCGGGAGCCGTGCTCGCCTCGGACGGGGGCTGGGCCGCGATCTGACGGGGTGCTGCGGGACGCGGGTTGCGGGCGTCCCGCGTCCCGCAGCAGCTGTCAGCCGCGGACCTCGATGAGGTTCCGCACCGCGGTCACGTGCGGCGACGTCCATGCCGCCCGCTCAGCCTGGCTGCGCTCGGCGAACGAGCGCACGGTGCCGGTGAGCACCGCTTCGGTCCCGTCGATCCGCACGTCGACGTGCGCCGCGTCCACGGCCGCGTTCCGGCGGATGGCGTTGCGCACCCGCTCCGCGGCATCCGGCGCGGATGGCCGGCGCGCGAGCTCGATGCGGCTGTCCACCGCCCGAGCGCCGCGCGCGTGCTCCGCGATGCGCCTGGCGGCCCTCCGCTCGTACTGGAAGCGGACCGTGCCGAGCAGGGTCACCACCCCGTCGCGGACCGTCGCGTGCACCGCATCGTGCGGGACCTCGACCGAGTCGCGGAACCCGCGCTGCACGGCGTCCGCGATGTCGCTGTCCGAGATGCGGCTGCTGTCGGGGAGGCGGACCTCGAGCTCGTCCGCCACGGCGGTGACGCCGCGCACCCGGAGGGCGGCCTTGACCACCGCCTTCCGCTGTGGGAGGTCTGACACCGCGCCGTCGAGCGTCACGGCGCCGTCGTGCACCGATACGCCCACGTCAGCGAGGTCGAGGCCGGCGATCCACTCGAGCTCCTCCGTCACCTCGCGCTGCACGTCCTGGTCTGTCCTGTACTGGGGAGTCGTGGTCATGCGGGCACACTGGGGCGTCGCGGCCCGGTCGGGCAGGGCCGAAGGTCCTCGAGCAGCGAGGTCCGGCTTGCCACAGCGGCACTGCAGGACCTTCGCCCCTGCGACGCGTCGTCGGGAGCCCCGCACCATCAGGGCATGGACACCCCTGAGACCGCTGACGAGACCCGCGTCGTCGTCGGCGTGGACGGATCCGACGACTCGATCGGAGCGCTGCGCGCCGCGGCCAGGGCCGCCGAGCTGATGCACGCGACACTCGTCGTCGTCACCGCCTGGTCGCAGGCACCGACCTTCGGGCGCACGCCGCTGTGGCTCCCGGACTTCCGACGGGAGATGGAGCACGTCCAGGCCGCGGCGATCGACGGCGCGTTCGGCGACCGGCCACCCGCGGCACTGCAACGTGTCGTGCACGTCGGCGCCCCGTCAGCGGCGCTCGTCCGGGAGAGCGAGAAGGCGAGCCTCGTGGTGGTCGGGCGCCGAGGCCACGGCGGGTTCCGCTCGCTCCTGCTCGGCTCGACCGCCATGTCGACGGTGGTGCACGCCGCCTGCTCGGTGCTCGTGCTGGGCGGCGGGGCCCGGATCAGCCCGACCGACGCGGTGGACGAGCCGGGAAGCCGGCGGGTGGTCGTGGGCGTGGACGGCGAGGCACCGTCGATCCACGCGCTCGCCGCCGCCGACCGCGCCGCCGAGGTGCTGGACGCCCGCCTGGACGTCGTCACGGTCTGGCCGCGGTTCGCCGGCGAGCTGGACGGGACGGACGACCTGGACGACGCGCTCGGCTCGGTGGCTCGTGCCCAGCAGGAGGCGGCCGTCGCCGTGGCGGTCGCGCCCTCGCGGCGTGGCACCGTGCGATACGTCGTGCGCGAGGGCGGCGTCTCGGCGGTGCTCGTCGACGAGGGACGGAGCGCCGATCTGCTCGTGGTCGGCATCCGCAGCCGCAGCGCACTCGTCGAGGCCTTCACCGGCGCGGTCGCGATCACCACTGCCGCGCACGGCGACTGCCCCGTCCTCGTCGTCCGCGGCCCCGTGGCGGCGCGCCGGCCGACCTCGTGACCGGATCGGTCGGCGATCCGGGTCCTTCGGCACTGCCGAGCCGCGGTCGATCGAGCGAGGGTCGAGCGCATGCGCACGATCGATCGCCCATCGCCGGTGCTCCGGCGGACCGATGCAGCTGATCCGATCCCGCCCGCGTTCGCCTTCCCGCGCCCGCTCAGCGGCGCGCGGTCCGAGTCGGGCGTGCTCCGGACGGTCGTCCTCGATGTGCGGGGAGGCGGCCCGGACGCGGTGCTCGCCGACGCGCTCGCCGAGCGCGGCATCCGGGTGCTGCGCCTGCTCGATCTGCTCGGCGACGTCCTCACCGATCAGCATGTGCTCCGTGCGCTCGCCGAGCGGGTGGCCGCGCTGGAGGCGTCCTCCCCGGCGACCCGGGCGCGCATCGTCGCGACGCTCACGGACGCCGCGGGCGCCGAGGCCGCATGGATGATCCTGCGCGGGATCCCCGCCACCGATCGGGACCGGGATCCTCGGTCACCGGACCGGGCGCAGTACCTGGCGCTGCCGCTGTCGGCATCGCGGTCGCTGCGTCAGCCGCTCGTCGCGGCCGGGGTCCGGCCGTTCGCGGCCCTGCTGCCCGGCCGGGAGGCGCGTCGCGCGATCGCCGTCCACGGGGTCATCGCCGCGGCGCACCCCGCGTTCGCCGAGATGCGTCCGCGCCGGTACCGCCCCGACCCCGAGCTGCCCCGGCACGACGCCGGGGTGGACGGCGACGACGTGCAGACGGCTCCCGACGGCAGCGTCGTGGTCGGCGTCGGACGGCACTCGAACCTCCGCGGCGCCCGGCAGCTCGCGCTCTCGCTGCTCGCCGAACCCGGGGTGCCCCGCGTGCTCGCGGTCTCCATGAAGCCGGCGCCGGTCGACCGCCTCGACCAGCTGGTCGGGTTCCTCGACCGGCGGACCGCCCTCGTGCATCCCGCGCTCCTCTCGGACGACGCCGTCACCTGGGAGCTGCGGATGGGGGAGGACCCGAGCGGTCCCGCCCTCGTCGCCGTCGCCCCGCGCCCGTTCCGGGACCACCTGCCGAGGATGCTCGACGAGCGCCCGGTCGTCCATCGTGTCCCGGCCGGCGGCCACGGCCCGCAGCACTTCCTCGTGACCGGCCCCGGCGGCGTCCTCACCGCATCGCCCGTCGGCGACCCGACGAGCCTCCTGCTGCACCGGGCGGGTGTCGACGTCAGCGGGCTGCCGGGCGAGCACGAGCCCGAGCAGGTGATCCGGTCCGGAGGCCTGCGGCGCGTGGTCCTGCCCGTGGAGCGGGATGCGCTCGAGCCGGGACCAACGGCCCTGGACCGGTCCGCCGCCCGGCGGGACGCTGCCGCCGATCATCTCCGCGGGGTCCCCGCGGACGCGTTGGAGGAGCCATCATGAGCACGACCACCGGAACCATCCGCGAGCGTCCGGCACCGCTGTCCGATCGCCACGCCGAACGGGTGGTGCTCGCCACCGACGGCGGCCTCGCCGGCCTCTCGGCGATGCGCTGGATCGCCGATCGGGCGGCCACGCACGCCCTGGAGGTGACGGCGCTCGACGTCGTCGACGTGCCGGAGCGCCCGGGCTGGGACACCGGCCGGCCCCACTGGGCGGCGGATCGCGCCGTCAACCAGGTGACCGACTACCTCCACTCCGCCGCCGCCTCGGTCGTCTGCACGGCGAGCGTGGTCGCGGGCGACCCGTTGACCAGGATCACCGCGGCCGCCGAGGACGCGGACCTCCTCGTGCTCGGCACCAACCGCGTGGGCATGTCGCGGCATCTCGTCGCCTCCTTCTCGACGAAGGTCGCGCAGGCGGCGAGCTGCCCGACGGTCGTCGTGCCGCGCGGATGGGAGCGCTCGGGCGGACCGGTGGTCCTCGGCGTCGAGGGCGACGGCAGCGACGACGGCGCGCTCGACTTCGCCGCGCACGAGGCGGAGGTCCTCGGCCGTGAGCTCGTCCTCGTGCACGCGTGGCAGCTCACCGGCACACCCCCACCCGCATACGCTGCCGAGATCGACCGGAAGGCCGCGGAGGCCGCGGCCGGGGGCCGCCTGAGCGCCGTTCTGGACCGGGCCGTCGCCCGCTATCCGCACCTGCGCGTCGCCCCGCTGCTCGAGCACGACGCACCCGTCGCCGCGCTCGTCCGGGCCGAGCAGGGCGCATCCCTGATCGTCGTCGGCTCGCACGGCCTCAGCCGGATCGACCGGGACCTCTCCGACTCCGTGAGCCGAGGGGTCCTGGAGCGCCCGAGCTGCCCGGTCGCGATCGTGACACCCGACCGGGTCGCGGGCTGACCCGGGCCGGGCCGATGCGGCGGACCGGGTCGGATCGACCCGACCCGGCCCCGCCGCTCACGCCGCCTGGCCGGATCCGCCGACCTGCACGCGCCTCGGCTTCGGCAGCTCGGTGAAGGGCACCACGATCTTCAGCACGCCGTCGTGGAAGTCGGCCGAGATCGCGTCCCGGTCCGCCTGCTCCGGCAGCACGATCCTCCGGTAGAGGCTCGAGCTGGTCTCGCGCACGACGTACTGCTTCGTCCGGTCCTCCTCGCGCTCGTGCCGTTCGGCCTGGAGCACGAGGGCGTCACCGTCGATGTCGACGCTGATGTCGTTCCGATCGAAGTCCGGCAGGTGGGCCTCGACGGTCATGCTCGAGTCGTCCTCCGTGTAGACGTCGATCGCCGGCCGCCGTTGGGTGCGCAGCGGCCCGATCAGGCCGTCCTCGAAGAACTGCTTCTGCAGGTTCGCGAGCTCCGCCAGCGGGTCGAATCGGATCAGGTTCCTGGGCATCGGTCTTCCTCTCGTCGGTGTGCCGGGACCGGCACGCAGTGCACGGTAGGAGCCGCTTCCCGCCGGCTGCAGGGCCTTTCGGCCACCCTCTCCGCCCGGGATGCAGGAGGCCCTCGTCGAGCGCGAGCGGACGCGACGGGAAGCGCTTCGGCGGTCGGGCAGGACCTTCGGCACTGCTCGCCGTCCGCCCGCGACGGCAGGCTCCTGGCGCCGCCGATGCCCGGCGGCGCCGAGACGAACGGAGCGTGGCAGTGATGACGATGACGACGACGACGGACCATGTCGAGCACCTCGACGAGGCCGAGTGCTGGCATCGCCTGCTCGGCGCCCAGGTGGGCAGGCTGGCGTTCGACGGACGGCACGCCGTCTCCATCGTCCCGCTGAACTACGTGGTCCGCGGCCACAGCCTGCTGTTCCGGACCGTGTCCGACGCGGACCTGCTCACGCCGCAGCGCCGGCCGGTGGCGTTCGAGATCGACGGCTGGAGCAGCCGGACGGCGTGGAGCGTCGTGGCCCAGGGCGACCTGAACCCCGACCCCGACCCCGATGTGCTCGCGCGGGAGGCCGAGATCGGGCTGGCCCCGTGGGCGCCCGATGACCGGGGACCGCGCTCGACGGTGGTCGAGCTCGTCGTCCGCACGGTCAGCGGCCGGTCGTTCCCGCGTCATCCGCGCTCGGACGTCCCCTGGTACTGGTGACCGGCTCGGACGACGGGCAGCAGCGGGGCCGACCGGGTGATCCGGCCGGCCCCGCCTCCTGTCACACCGCGACGTCGGGGAGCACCAGCGCGGGTTCGGTGAGGACGTCCGCCGCGGCCGCCGCCTCGAGGGAGTCCTCCTCGGTCACCAGGTACCGCATGGTGCGCAGCACGCTGTCGGGCTCCAGGCTGATCGCGTCGATGCCCTGGCGCACGAGGAATCCCGCCACCTCCGGGTAGTCGGACGGCGCCTGGCCGCAGAAGCCCGAATGGATGCCCGCCCGCCGGCAGCCGGCGATCGCGAGCGCGAAGAGCTCGAGGACCCCTGGATCGCGCTCGTCGTAGTCGAACGCGACCATCGCGCTGTCCCGGTCCACGCCGAGCGTCAGCTGCGTCAGATCGTTGGAGCCGATCGACATCCCGTCGAACCGCGCGGCGAACGCGTCGATCTGGATGACGTTGTTCGGGATCTCGCACATGGCGTACACCTGCAGCCCGTCGACGCCGCGCTCGAGCCCGAGCTCCTTCATCCGCTCGAGCACCGAGTCGGCCTCCGAGACGCGCCGGACGAACGGGATCATGGGGATCACGTTCGCGAGCCCCATCTCGGAGCGCACCCGGCGGATCGCCCGGCACTCGAGGGCGAAGCCCTCCTCGTACGCCGGATGCCCGTAGCGGGCTGCGCCGCGGAAGCCGAGCATCGGGTTGTCCTCGCGGGGCTCGAAGTCGGTCCCGCCGAGGAGGGCCGCGTACTCGTTCGTCTTGAAGTCGGACATCCGCACGACGACCGGCTTCGGCCAGAAGGCGGCCGCGATCGTGCCGATGCCCTCCGCGAGCCGGTCGACGAAGAAGGTCGCGCCGTCAGGGGAGCCCGCGGTGAGCGCCGCCAGCCGGCGCCGCACGTCCGCGTCCTGCACGCGCTCCGGATGCAGGAGGGCGAGCGGATGCGCGCCGATCCACTGGTTGATGACGAACTCCATCCGGGCCAGCCCGACGCCGTCGACCGGGAGGAACGAGGTCGAGAACGCCACCGACGGGTCCGCGAGGTTCACCATCACCTTCGTCGCGGGGCGGGTCAGGCCGCTCAGGTCCGTCCGCTCGACCGAGAAGGGCACGTCGCCCGCGTAGACGGCGCCGGTGTCGCCCTCCGCGCAGGACACCGTGACCCTGGCGCCGTCGGGGATGTCCGCCGTGCCCGTCCCCGTGCCGACCACAGCGGGGATGCCGAGCTCGCGGGCGACGATCGCCGCGTGACATGTCCGCCCGCCGCGGTCGGTGACGACCGCCGCCGCCTTCCGCAGCACCGGCTCCCAGTCCGGGGTCGTCGTCTCGGCCACGAGCACGTCGCCGGCCTCGAAGTCGCGCAGGTCGGCGAGGCGCCGGACCCGGCGGACCGTGCCGGAGGCGATCCGCTCGCCGACCGCCCGGCCCTCGATCATCGCGGCGCCGTGCGTGCCGAGGTGGAAGGTCTCGAAGCTCGTGACGGACGTGCGGCTGGCGACGGTCTCCGGGCGCGCCTGGACGATGTAGATCTGTCCGTCGACCCCGTCCTTCGCCCACTCGATGTCCATCGGGCGCCCGTAGTGCTCCTCGATGGTGAGCGCGCGCTCGGTGAGGGTGAGCACCTCGGCGTCGGTGAGGCAGTAGCGCCGTCTCGCCTCGTCCGGGGTCGGCTCGTTGCGCACGGGCGGGTTCTCGCCGACCGGGCCGAGCACCATCTGGATCGCCTTGCCGCCGAGCCGGTGCCGGAGCACCGCTCTCGATCCGATCGTGAAGGTCGGCTTGTGCACGAGGAACTCGTCCGGGTCGACCGCCCCCTGCACGATGTTCTCGCCGAGCCCGTAGGCGCCGGTGATGAACACCACGTCGCGGAACCCGGACTCCGTGTCGAGCGTGAACAGCACACCCGAGGACGCGAGGTCGGCCCGCACCATCCGCATCACCGCGACCGAGAGCGAGACCGAGAAGTGGTCGAACCCGCGGTCGAAGCGGTAGTGGATCGCCCGGTCCGTGAACAGGCTCGCGAAGCAGCGGCGCACCGCTTCGAGCAGCGCCGCCTCACCACCGATGTTGAGGTAGGACTCGTGCTGGCCCGCGAAGCTGACGTCGGGGAGGTCCTCCGCGGTGGCGGACGACCGCACGGCGAGCCGCACGTCCTCGCCGTACTCCTCGCGGAGCCGCCGGTACCCGTCCCGGATCCCCTCGGCGATCTCCTCGGGCAGGCCGGCGTCGTGCACGATCCGCCTGGCGGCCGCCCCGCGGCGCTGCAGGTCGGCCACGTCTCCCGGATCCAGGCCCTCGAGCGCCGCCCGGAGCGGCCCCCAGGCGCCTGCGGCCTCCAGTGTCCGGCGGTAGGCGCCGGCGGTGACGGCGAAGCCGTCGGGCACGAGCACGCCGGCGCCGATGCGCGCGAGCTCCCCGAGCGAGGCGGTCTTGCCTCCCACCGAGGGGACGTCCTCGAGCGTCAGCTCCTCGAAGAACCGGATGTAGGGATCGGACATGGGAGTTCCTTCCTCGGGCGTATGGGCGGTCACGCAACCCACCCCGCCGGTGACGGGGCAGAGGCGAAGGTCCCCGCGCGGTCCAGGGGCCGAAAGGCTCTGCCGGACGGCCGTCCCGGGCGGCACGCTGCGCGGAGGACACGGGGAGGACGCACCATGACCGAGGACACGGCCGGCCGGACCGACCTCCAGCACCTCAGCGAGCAGGAGTGCTGGGAGCGCCTGGCGCGAGCGGAGGTGTGCCGGCTCGCGTTCCTCGCGGACGGGCGCATCGAGGTCGTCCCCGTGAACGTCGCGCCCCGTGGCCGGCGGCTGCTGCTCGGCAGCAGGCCCGGCTCGATCGTCAGCCGCGCGATCGGCGGTGCCGTCACCTTGGAGGTCGACGGCTGGACCGACGACGACGCGTGGAGCGTCGTCGTCCGGGGTCCGCTGCTGCCCGTCCCCGTGGACGATGACCGCGCGCCCGTCGACGCGTGGGCGCTGAAGGACGGGGCGGTCCGCCGGATCGAGGTGCTGCCCATCGAGGTGCAGGGCCGGCGGTTCGACCGCCACCGGACGACGGCGGCCTGACGCCGCGCGGTCCGGCTCCTCCCGGGGCGCCCGGGACGAAAGGCTCTCCACCTGCGGGCACGCACGCGGCACCCTCCTCGTGGGAAGGGAGCCCGCTATGACGCTGACCACGCACGATCGGACCACGCTCGAGGAGACGCCCGATCCCTGGCGCGGCTTCGCCGGCACCGGATGGCGCGAGGCGATCGACGTCCGCGACTTCATCCAGGCGAACGTGCGCCGATACGACGGCGACGCCTCGTTCCTCAGCGGCCCGACGGCCAGGACCACGGCGCTCTGGGGGAGGATCGCCGAGCTCCTGCCGAAGGAGCGCGCCAAGGGCGTCCTCGACGTCGACTGGATGACGCCGTCCTCGATCACCGCCCACGGCCCCGGCTACATCGATCGGGACGCCGAGCTGATCGTCGGGCTGCAGACCGACGCCCCGCTGAAGCGGGCGATCATGCCGTTCGGCGGGTGGCGGCTCGTGATGGCCGAGCTGCGCACCTACGGCTACCCCGTCTCCGACGAGCTCAACCGGATCTTCAGCGAGTACCGCAAGACCCACAACGACGCCGTGTTCGACGTCTATCCGGACGCGGTCCTGAAGGCCCGGCACTCGCACCTCATCACCGGGCTGCCCGACGCGTACGGCCGCGGGCGCATCATCGGCGACTACCGGCGCGTCGCGCTCTACGGCGTCGACGCGCTGATCGAGGCCAAGCGGGGGGAGCGGGCCGAGCTCGACCACTCGTGGTCGAGCGAGGAGGTCATCCGCGACCGCGAGGAGGTCGCCGAGCAGATCCGGGCGCTGCAGGAGCTCGAGGCCATGGCCCAGTCCTACGGCTTCGACATCGGCCGGCCGGCCGCGACGGCGCGCGAGGCCATCCAGTGGCTGTACTTCGGCTTCCTCGCCGCCGTGAAGGAGCAGAACGGCGCGGCGATGTCGATCGGCCGCAACGCGGCGTTCCTCGACGTCTACCTCGACCGCGACCTCGCCGACGGCGTGCTCACCGAGACCGACGCGCAGGAGCTCATCGACGACCTCGTCATCAAGCTGCGGATCGTGCGCTTCCTCCGCACGCCGGACTACGACGCCCTGTTCTCGGGCGACCCGACGTGGGTCACCGAGACGCTCGGGGGCATCGGCGAGGACGGGCGCCACCTCGTCACACGGACCGCGTTCCGCTACCTCCAGACGCTGAACGACCTCGGCTCGGCGCCCGAGCCGAACCTCACCGTGCTGTGGAGCCCGGCGCTGCCGGACGGCTGGAAGCGGTTCTGCGCCGAGACCTCGGTGCGCACCTCCGCCATCCAGTACGAGAACGACGACCTGATCCGCGGCGCGTGCGGCGACGACGCCGCGATCGCCTGCTGCGTGTCACCCATGCGGCTCGGCAAGCAGATGCAGTTCTTCGGCGCACGGGTGAACATCGCGAAGGCGCTCCTCTACGCGATCAACGGCGGCCGCGACGAGCTGACCGGCGAGCTCGTCGTCCCGGGGCTCGAGCCCATCACGGGCGACCGGCTCGATCACGACACCGTCTGGAACGCCTATCTCACCGTGCTCGACTGGCTCGCCGGCCGGTACGTCGAGGCCCTGAACTGCATCCACGCGATGCACGACAAGTACGCGTACGAGCGGATCGAGATGGCGCTGCACGACCGCGAGATCCTTCGGACGATGGCCTGCGGGATCGCCGGGCTGAGCGTCGCGGCCGACTCGCTCTCCGCGATCCGCTTCGCCGAGGTGCGCCCCATCCGGAACGCGGACGGCCTCGCGGTCGACTACGACGTGCGCGGCACCTTCCCGTCCTACGGGAACGACGACGACCGCGCCGACGCGATCGCCGTCACGATCGTCCAGCGGTTCATGGGGATGCTGCGGCAGTACCAGACCTATCGCGGTGGGACCGTCACGCAGTCGGTCCTCACCATCACCTCGAACGTCGTCTACGGGGCGTCGACCGGCGCGACCCCGGACGGGCGCGCGGCCGGGGCGCCCTTCGCGCCCGGGGCGAACCCGATGAACGGCCGCGACACCCACGGCATGCTCGCCTCGGCCCTCAGCGTCGCGAAGCTGCCGTTCGCCGACGCGCAGGACGGCATCTCGCTCACCTCGACGATCGTGCCGACGGGGCTCGGCCATGACCTGCCCGAGCAGGTCGGCAACCTCGTCGGGCTGCTCGACGCGTACACGGCCGCCGGCGGCTACCACCTCAACGTCAACGTGCTCCACCGCGAGACCCTGCTCGACGCGATGGAGCACCCGGAGTCGTACCCGAACCTCACGATCCGGGTCTCCGGGTACGCGGTCAGCTTCATCCGCCTCACGGAGGAGCAGCAGCGCGATGTCATCAGCCGTACGTTCCACGACGCCCTCTGATCGGCCGCCGCGCCTGCTCGCCGAACGCCGTCGCGGCGACGTCGCGATGGTGCACTCCTGGGAGCTCGTGACCGCGGTCGACGGGCCCGGAACGCGGATGACGCTGTTCCTGAACGGCTGCCCGCTGCGCTGCCTGTACTGCGAGAACCCCGACACCTGGCGTGCCCGGGACGGCGTCCCCACCACGCTGACCGAGGTCGTGGAGCGCGTCCGCCGCTACCGCCCGGTGTTCGACGCCACCGGGGGAGGGCTCACCGTCTCCGGCGGTGAGCCGCTGCAGCATCGCGTGTTCGTGGAGCGCCTCTTCACCGAGTGCCGTCGGATGGGGGTCTCCACCGCGCTCGACACCTCCGGCTTCCTCGGGGCGAAGGTGCCCGACTCGATGCTCGACGTCACCGACCTCGTGCTGCTCGACGTCAAGTCCGGGCTGCCGGACACCTATCGCGCGGTCACGGGCCGCGCGCTCGAGCCGACCGTGCGGTTCGGTGACCGGCTGAGCGAGCGGGGTGACCGCATGTGGGTCCGGTTCGTGCTCGTGCCCGGCCTCACCGATGCTCCGGAGAACGTCGACGCCGTCGCTCGCATCGTGCAGCGGTGGCGCACCGTCGACCGGATCGAGGTGCTGCCGTTCCACCAGCTCGGCCGGCACAAGTGGCACGACCTCGCGATCCCGTACGCGCTCGAGGACACCGCCGGCCCGGATGACGCCCTGCTCGAGCGCGTCCGTGGCCGGTTCCGCGAGCTCGGGGTGCCGGTGTTCTGACCCGCCGCCGCAGGCCCGGTCGGCGACCTCGGCTCGGGCCTTCGGGCTGCCGGCCGGGCCGGGCCGTAGTGCCCTCCCGCTGCTGCGGGGTGCCCCGGAGAGTCGTCGGATGAGCACGACTGGGCTGACGGTCGCGGAGGCCGGACGCCGGTTGGCTGCCGGCGGCCGGAACGAGGTGGTCCACCCGAGGCGGATGTCCATGTGGTCCACCCTGCTGATGCAGCTGCGCGACCCGCTGATCCTCGTGCTGCTCGGCGCGTGCGTGCTGACCGTCCTGACGGGCGACCTCACCGACGCGGCGGTGATCGCGATCGTGATCGCCGCGAACTCCGTCGTCGGCGGGGTGCAGGAGATCCGCGCCGATCGGGCGATCACGGCGCTGGCGCAGCTGAGCGCGCCGTCGGTGCGGGTCCGGCGAGGCGGGGAGGACGTCTCCGTGCCGTCGTCGGAGGTCGTGCCGGGTGACGTCGTGCTGCTGGCGGAGGGCGACATCGTGCCGGCGGACGGCGAGCTGCTCGAGGCCTCCTCCCTCCTGCTGGACGAGTCCGCGCTCACCGGCGAATCGGTCCCGGTGGCACGTGGAGGGCCGGACGGCGAGGCCGGGCCTGAGCAGGTGTCGGCCGGAACGGTCGTCGTCAGAGGCCGGGCGGTCATGTCGGTGACCAGGACCGGGGGGGACAGCGCGCTCGGCCGGATCTCGGCCCTGCTGGACACCCGCCCGCACGCCACGCCCCTCCAGCGACGGCTCGCGGGCCTCGGCCGGGTCCTTGCCGCGGTCGCCGTGGGCTTGTCGATCGTGGTGCTCGCCGCGGGCCTGGTGCGTGGCGAGCCGCTCGAGCTCATGGTGGTCACGGCGGTCAGCCTGGCCGTGGCCGCGGTGCCCGAGTCGTTGCCCGCCGTGGTCACGCTCGCGCTCGCCCTCGGCGCGCGGCGGATGGCGGACCGGTCGGCGATCGTGCGCCGGCTGCCGGCGGTGGAGACGCTCGGCTCCGTGACCGTGCTGGCGACGGACAAGACGGGCACCCTCACGCACGCGCGGATGGTCGTGAGCGAGCTGTGGACGCCGCAGCGGACGGTCCGGCTCGACGGCGACGGGTACGAGCCTCGTGGCGCGGTGACCAGCGGGGGAGCACCGCTGCAGCCCGGGTCGGTGCCGGACGTCATGGACCTGCTGCAGGCCTGCGCCCTGTGCAACGACGCGTCGCTGCACCCGCCCGAGGTCCCGGGGGAGCGGTGGAAGGGGATCGGCGACCCCACCGAGGTCGCCCTGCTGGCCGCGGCGGGCAAGCTCGGCATGTCCCGGGACGGGCTCGAGCGTGACCACCACCGGGTGCGGGAGGTGCCGTTCGACAGCCGTTCGCAGGCGATGACGACCGTGCACGCCGTGCCGGGGGATGGGGATGCGCTGCTGGTGGTCCAGAAGGGGTCGCCGGAGGCGGTGCTCGCGCGGATGCCCGAGCCGTCCGATCAGGCGGCCGGTCGAGCGGTCCTCGAGGTGGCCGGGGACTACGCGGCACGCGGCTTCCGGGTGCTCGCGGTGGCCTCCGGCCTGATCCCGGCGGGAGCGCCGATCGGATCCGCGCGACTCCGGCTGCTCGGCCTGGTCGCGATCGACGACCCGGCGAAGTCCGACGCCCTCGCCACCGTCCGGGCGTGCCGGGCCGCGGGCATCACCCCGGTGCTCATCACCGGGGACCACCCGGCGACGGCCCGCGCTGTCGCACGTTCCGTCGGCATCCTCGACGGGGTCGAAGGGACGCCGGAGCCCGTCGTGACCGGGCAGCAGATCGCGGACGGATCGGCA
>NZ_DATBTU010000048.1:0-2165 GCF_036559085.1 Amnibacterium sp. | reverse complement strand
CTCATCGGCGACCTGGATGCGGCCCGTCGTCGGGCAGTCCGTCCCCGTCGCGACCCCTGACGACGCCGCCGCCGGCATCCTCTGCCTCGAGTGCCGGTCCAGCGGCGAGATGACGCTGAACCTCGACCAGCTGAACGACAGCAGCCGGAACGGCCACAACGGCTTCCTCGACGATCTCGCCGACGGCACCGCGCTCAGCCGGATGCGGCTCTACCGCAACGGCGTCAAGATCGACGACGATCCCTTCCTCGGCGTCGATGCGAAGGTGCCGGCCGGGGCGGCCAACTACACCGCGATCGCGGAGACGAACGCGGGCGCCGCGGGCTTCATCCTCGGCACGCACCTGCGCTCGGTGTACACGTTCCGGTCGTCGGCCACCTCGGGCGCCGCGGTGCCCGGCGCCGTGATCTGCCCGGTCGACGACGGCAACGGCTGCACGACCCTGCCGCTGCTCCGCATCGTCGCGCCGCTGCCCACCTCGGGCACCGGGACGACCCGGGTCGGTGCGATGCCGTTCTCCTTCACGATCATGCCGATCCCCGGAGCCCGGGCGACGACGGTGAAGGCCGAGGTCGAGGTCAGCTTCGACCACGGCAAGCACTTCACGGCCGTGCCGGTCACGGCGAAGGGCCACAACGCCTTCACCGCGAAGCTCGTCAACCCCGCGCGCAGCGCCGGCACCACCGCCACCCTCCGCTTCACCGGCCGCGACACCGCGGGCAACACCATCACCGAGACCGTCGCCGCGGCGTACCGCGTCGCGAGCAAGTAAGGACCCCACCCATGTCCCCCTCGAACCGAATCCGCGCCGTGCTCGCGGCCGGCGTGCTCGTCGCGACGTCCGTGCTCGGCGCCACGACGGCCGCCTCCGCATCCGGCGGCGCCCACCGCGCCTGCGACACCCCGAAGCGCGGGCACGCCGCCTGCATGGTGGAGATCCGCACGACGACCGCCGCCCAGCGCTCGCTCGCCACCGCCTCCCCCGTCGCCACCGCGGCGATCACCGGGCTGCGGCCGGCGGACATCGCCTCCGCCTACGGCCTGTCCGGCGGATCGGGCGGCACCGTCGCGATCGTCGACGCGTACGACAACCCGAAGCTCGAGGCGGACCTCGCCGTCTACCGCAAGCACTGGGGCCTGCCCGCCTGCACGACCACGAACGGCTGCTTCACCAAGATCAACCAGCGCGGATCGCGGAACTACCTGCCCGCCGCCGACTCCGGCTGGGGCGTCGAGGAGGCACTCGACGTCGACGCGGTCTCCGCGGCCTGCCCCGGCTGCCACATCCTCGTGGTCGAGGCGGACTCCGACTCGCTGACCGACCTCGCGATCGCCCAGAACCGGGCCGTGAAGGCCGGTGCCAAGGCCGTCTCGAACAGCTTCGGCGGCCAGGAGTTCACCGGCACGCAGTCGATGGCCACGCAGTACTACACGCATCCGGGCGTCGCGCAGTTCGCGTCGACCGGCGACAACGGGTTCCCCGCCGCCTCCACCCCGGCCACCTACCCGGGCGTCACCGCCGTCGGCGGCACGTCGCTCGTGAAGGCCTCGACGAGCCGCGGCTGGAAGGAGACCGTCTGGGACGGCGCGGGCAGCGGATGCTCCGCCTACTTCGCGAAGCCCTCCTGGCAGCACGACACCCACTGCCCGATGCGCACGGTCTCCGACCTCTCCGCCGTCGCGGACCCGAACACCGGCCTCGCGATCTACGACACCTTCGACACGAGCGCCGACACGGCCAACGGCTGGTTCCAGGTCGGCGGCACGAGCCTCTCGACCCCGCTGATCGCCGGCATGGCGGTGCGCTCCGGGCACGCCTCGCAGTACAGCAACGCCTCCCCCGTCTACGCCCACTCGAGCCGCTTCAACGACGTCACGAGCGGCAGCAACGGCTCCTGCGGCGGCGACTACCTCTGCACCGGCAAGGTCGGCTACGACGCCCCCACGGGCGTCGGCACGCCGAAGAGCCTCGCCTCGTTCTGAGCCGAGCCCGCCGAGCGGCGCCGGATCCTGAAGGGTCCGGCGCCGCTGCCGTCTACCGGCCGCTCGGGTCCCGGTCCGTGCGCATGCCAGTGCTCGAGTCGTCCATGCTCGAGGCGGCGCCGGGCTGCATCCGCAGCTCGTCCTGCTCGTTCAGCGGCTCGACCACCGTCTCCTGGCGGATG
>NZ_DATBTU010000047.1:0-3118 GCF_036559085.1 Amnibacterium sp. | reverse complement strand
GCCGACTCGTCGATCTCGAGGGCCGGGCCGTAGGCGGGGTTCACGCCCGCGTTGTTCACGAGCAGGTCGACCGGCCCGAACGCCTCCTCGGCGGCGGCGAAGGCGGCCTGCCGTGCGGCCGGGTCGTCGGCGGGGCCGGCGGCGCCGCGCACCCGGTCGGCGCCGAGCTGCTCGACCGCCTCCGCGAGGGCCTCCTCGCGGCGGGCGGTGATCACGACGCGGGCGCCTTCGGCGACGAGGCGCTCGGCGACCGCGAGGCCGATCCCGCGGCTGGCGCCGGTGACGATCGCGACGCGGTCCTGGAAGCGGGCGAGCACGGGATCCACCTCGCGAGCCTATCGACCGCCTCTCCGAGGCACTCTCGGGCGCTTGCCTGAGGTCCGCCGACGGACGCCTGCAGGATCGCTGCGACTTCGCCGCTCGGCTTGCGTCGGAGCCGACGACCGGGTGCGCTGAGGAGATGAGAGAGCTGCGGATCCTGAAACCCATCGCGAAGCTCGAGGACGTCGAGGCCCTCGACGCGATCGTGAACCCGGTCAAGGAGCTCGTCGTCGGGATGCTCTCGAAGTCGAAGCCGCTCGAGGACCTGCTCCACGGCACCCCGGCCGGCCATCCGCTGCATCCGGCGCTGATCCTGGTCCCCGCCGGCGCGTGGCTCTCGGCCACCGTGCTCGACCTGCTGCCCGGCAACGAGCGCGCCGCGCAGCTGCTCGTCGGCACCGGGCTGCTCGCCGCCGTGCCGACCGTCGCGACGGGCGAGGCGGACTGGTCGCGGCTGCACATCCAGCAGATGCGGGTCGGCGTCGTGCACGCGGCGGCGAACACGACCGCCATCGTCCTCTACACCGCCTCGTGGCTGGCTCGCCGGCGGGGGAACCAGGGCCTCGGCAAGCTGCTCGCGCTCGGCGGCCTCGGCGCGATCGGCTTCGGCGGCTACCTCGGCGGCCACCTCAGCTACCGGCAGGCGGCGGGCGCGAACCATGCCGAGCACGTGCCGCACCGCTTCCCGGCCGGCTGGCAGCCGCTCGCGCCGCTCGCCGAGCTCCCGGAGCGCACGCTCACCCGCCGCGACGTCGCCGGTCAGCCACTGCTGGTCCACCGCGACGGCGACCGGGTGGACGTGATCTCCAACGTGTGCAGCCACCTGTCCGGGCCGCTGAACGAGGGCGAGCTGAGCATCGACGCCGAGGGCGACGCATGCGTCACCTGTCCCTGGCACCAGAGCACCTTCGCGCTGCGTACCGGCGAGGTCGTGCACGGGCCGGCGACGGCCCCGCAGCCCGCGTTCGAGGCCCGGGTCACCGGCGACCTCGTGGAGGTGCTGCTGCCGAACGCGGGATGACTCCATCGAAGGAATCCTTGCAAAGAATCCTTCGATAGACGTATCGTCCTCGCATGCCCGAGGATGACGCAGGCCCGCTCTTCGATCCCCGCATCGATCGTGCGACGGATCCCCTCGCCCTGCAGGGGCTGGTCCATCCGCTCCGGCTGCAGCTGCTCGGCCAGCTGCGGCGCCAGGGACCGGCCACCGCGACCCGCCTCGCCGAGCTCCTGCACGTGTCCTCCGCCCTCGCGAGCTACCACCTGCGGCAGCTGCACGCCGCCGGGTTCGTGGAGGACGCGGACGACGAGGAGGTCGCCGACCGTCGGCGCGGTGGCCGCGAGCGCTGGTGGCGCGCGACCTCCCGGTCCACCTTCGTGACCGCGACGAGCACCGCCGACGCGGCCGACGCGGTGGTGCGCGACTACCTCGCGGTCGTGCTCGAGGCGACGTTCGGCAACGCCCGCGCCTGGCTCGACATCGAGCCCGAGTGGCCGGAGGAATGGCAGGAGCTCGACGACTTCAGCGACATCCCGCTCTCCCTGACGCTGGACGAGGCCCGGCAGCTCGATCGCGAGATCGGTGCGGTCCTCGCACGGTACCGGCGGCACGATCCGGCGCAGCCGCAGATGCCGGACAGCGCGATCGTCACGTTCCAGTACCAGCTCTTCCCCGAGCCCCGGCAGACGCCGCCGTCGACCGATGCGTGATCGGCTGGGGCTGCCCTCCCTCCTCGTCTCCGCCGTCGTCTCGGCGGCGGGCACCCGCATCTCGCACCTCGCGGTGCCCTGGCTCGTGCTCACGACGACGCACGACGCCGTGCTCACCGGCCTCGTCGGCACCGCCGAGATCGCCCCCTACGTCCTGCTGCAGCTGCTCGGTGCACCGGTGGTCGACCGGGTCGGCGCGCGCCGGGTCGCCTGGGTCGGCAACATCGTCGCGGGGCTCGCCATGGCGATGATCCCCGTGCTGCACGCCGCCGGCGCCCTGCCGATCCCGGTCGTGCTCGGCCTCGTGTTCGTGGCGGGGGCCGCCCGCGGACCGGCCGACGCGGCGACCCAGGTGCTCATCCCCAGAGCCGCGGAGCGCTCCGGCACGCCGCTCGAGCGCGCTGCCGGCCTCGTCGATGGCGCCGAGCGGCTCGCCGGCGTGTTCGGAGCGACCGTCGCCGGTGCGCTCATCGCCGTGCTCGGGCCCGCGACCGTCGTCGCGTTCGACGCGGCGAGCTTCTTCATCGGCGCGCTCCTGCTCGCCGCCGTGCCCGTCGTCGGGGCGGTACCCGCGACGGATGCGGGCGTCCGCGGCTACATCCGGGACGTCCGGGAGGGCCTCGGCTTCGTCGCACGGAACCCGCTCACCCGCTCGATCGCCGGGATGGTGCTCTTCACCAACCTCGTCGACGCGGCGGTGAGCGGCCTGCTGCTGCTCCTCTGGGCCCGGTCGACCGGGGTCGGCACCGCCGGCCTCGGCGTCGTGCTCGCCGTGTTCGGGGTCGCCGCGCTGACCGGCGCGGCGGTCTACGCGACCGTGGGGCCGCGCCTCCCCCGACGGTGGACCTTCGCGACCGCCTTCCTCATCACCGGTGCGCCGCGCCTGCTCGCCCTCGCGCTCCCCCTGCCCTTCTGGGCGGTGCTCGTGGTCTGGGCCGTCGGCGGGCTGGCGGCCGGCGCCATCAACCCGGCGCTCGCGACCGCGCAGTACGCCGCCATCCCGGAGCGCCTGCTCGCCCGCGCCCTCGCCGCGGTGAACGCGATCGCCTGGGCCGGCATCCCGCTCGGCGCGCTGCTGGCCGGTGCG
>NZ_DATBTU010000046.1:0-7455 GCF_036559085.1 Amnibacterium sp. | reverse complement strand
GGTCGGCGCGAGCGGCTTCTCGATCACGGTGGGGATGCCGGCACCCAGCAGCGCGAGGCCGAGCTCGACGTGGGCGTCGTCCCTGGCGGTCACGACCGCCAGGTCGATGCCGTCCTCGGCGGCGACCAGCTCCGCGACGCTCCGGTGGAGCGTGGCGTCGGGCAGGGCCTGTCCGGCGGACTCGGCGGACCCGTCGGAACGGGCGACGACCGCCGTGATCCGGTACTCGGGCAGCGACCCCAGGAGCGGGACGTGCAGCCCGCGCGCGATCCCGCCGAAGCCGACGAGCGCCGTCCGGAGCACGCGGCCCTCCTCGTCGGCGCTCATCGCGCCACCGTCCCGGTCGACGCCGCCCACTGCGCGACCTCGGGCCGGTCGGCGAACCGCCGGCCGATGCGCTCGTACCCGACGGTGTCGGGGTGCAGGCCGTCGGGGAGGTGGTCGAGGTCCTGCTCGCCGAACAGCGCCAGGCCGTCCAGGTAGTTCAGGTTCGGATCCGTCGCTCGCCGCTGCTCCACCGCGGCCCGCAGGATGCTTCGCACATCCCGCAGGGTCAGCGCTCCGGTCAGCGCCGCCGGCAGCGACGACGGCACCGGGAACAGCCCGCGCGCCGGGTCGAAGCCGAGCGGGCCGGGGGTGTCCTCGTGCATGGGGCAGAGGATCGGCGAGATCACCAGGATCGGCGTCGCCGGCTTCGCCTCGCGGATGGTGTCGAGGAACCCGTGCAGGGCCGGGACGAAGGTCCGTCGCTTCAAGGTGTCGCCGTTGACCACGTTGATCCCGATCTTGATGCTGATCAGGTCGGCGGGCGAGTCCCGCATCATCCGCGCGACGAACTGGTCGAGGTGCGCGTTGCCGCCGAGCCCGAGCGACGTGAGGTCGAGACCGAGTCGCCGCGCGGCGATCACCGGCCACACCCCGAGCGGGGAGTCCGCCTCGGACGACTGGCTGATCGAGCTGCCGTAGTGGGTCCAGCGCCTCCCTACGGCCCGCGGCGAGGGCTTCAGGGGGGCGTCCGCGACGACCGCCTGGATCTCGACTCCTGCGGTGTTCGGGAGCCAGATCTCGACGGTGCGCGTGTCAGCAACGGCGCCGAGGTCGAACCGATGCGTCACCGGTTCGCCGTCGACCCGGTCGTACCGCGGGATCCCGGGACCGATGAGCCGGTTGATCGCACCGCTGCGGTCGGTGCTCGTGCCGACGGTCGTGGCGCCGACGGTCGCGACGAACAAGGCCGGGTCCTGCGCCGGATCCGCACCGGGGAACATCGTGCGATCGGTCAGCGCCGTCAGCGCGATCCAGGTCGCGCTGGTGACGAAGGACAGCCGCACGCCCGACGTCGTGTTCCCGAACAGACGGAGGATCGGATCATCCACCTGGGCCAGCGCCCAGTCCGGAAGCCGGACAGGGCGGCAGCCCGTCGGGCTGTCCACGACCGTCGCAGCGCCGTGCACCGCGCTCCGGATCAGGGTCCGGGTCGCGTCATCCATGTCGGTCGGCTTCCTGCCGGGCCTCGAGCCCGTCAGCTCTTGAGGCCACCGGCGTAGCCCTGGATGAACCGCTTCTGCGCGAACACGTAGAACGCGAGGATCGGGATCATCGAGACGATCACCACGGCGAAGATCAGGTTCCACTGGGAGACCAGCGAGCCGACGTAGTTGTACATGACCACCGGCAGCGTCTGCCACTCGGTGCCGTTCAGGAAGATCAGCGCCGTGAAGAAGTCGTTCCAGCAGATCAGGCCGGCGAGGATCGCGACCGTGCCGGTGGCCGGCGACATGAGCGGGAACACGACCCGCGCGAACACCTGGAGGCGGTTCGCGCCGTCGATCGTGGCGGCCTCCTCGTACTCGCGGGGGAGCCGGCGGAAGAAGCCGGTGTACAGGAAGACCGACAGCGGCAGCAGCTGGCCGCTGTAGATGAGGATCATCCCGATCGGGTTGCCGACGAGGCCGAGGTTCCGTGCGCCGATGTAGAGCGGCAGCGTGCCGAGCTGGGTCGGCAGGATGATGGCGATGAGGAACAGGTAGTAGGTGCGGTTGCCCCACTTCCGGGTCGTGCGGGAGAGCACGTAGGCGGTGATGGACCCCAGCGCGATCAGGCACAGGATCGTGCCGCCGGTGATCAGCAGACTCGTGCCGAGCCCGGCGAAGATGTTGCCGGAGGAGCTCGACGCGGGGGAGAGCAGCGTCACGAAGTTCTGCAGCGTGGGCTGGCCCGGCAGCGCGAAGGCGGAGCTCTTCAGCACCTGGTCACCGGTCTTGAACGCGGTGACGAGCAGGATCCAGAAGGGCAGCAGCATCACGATCGCGGCGATGATCGTCACGATCTCGATGACGAGGGTGGCCCGGGTGTAGCGGAACATCCGTCAGGCTCCGATCTCGGTGCGGTCACGGGTGACGCGCTGCTGCGCGATCGTGAAGATGAGGATGAGGGCGCTCAGCATCAGTGCCATCGCGGCGCCGAAGCCGAACTGCTGGTACGTGAAGGTCTGCTGGTAGATCTCGCTCGCGAGCGTCTGCGTGGCGTTGTCCGGGCCGCCACCGGTCAGGGCGGCGACCTGGTCGAACACCCGGAGGCCCTGGATGAGGCTCAGGGTCGTCGCGATGGCGATCGACGGCTGGATCATCGGCAGCGTGATGCTGCGGAACCGCCGCCAGGTGCCGGCGCCGTCGAGCGCAGCGGCCTCCTCGAGCTCCGGCGGGACGGTGGCGAGGCCCGCGAGGTACGTGACCATGACGAAGCCGATGTTCTGCCAGACCATCACGGTGAGCACGCAGCCGAGGGCGAGCGCCGGGCTCGCAAGCCAGTCCTGCTGCAGCCCCTTGAGGCCGACCGCGCCGAGGGTCTGGTTGAGGGGCCCGTCGAACGCGAAGATGAACTTCCAGACGAAGGACACCGCGATCGGGCTGAGCACGACCGGCATGAAGATCAGCGTGCGGAGGATGTAGCGGGTCTTCAGGGTGCGGTTCAGCGCCAGCGCGAACAGGATGCCGATGACGTTGCTGAACACCAGGTAGCCGATGGCGAGGCCCAGCGTGTTCGTGAGGGAGCCGAGCAGCTCCGGTGTGCGGAAGATGCGCACGAAGTTGTCGATACCGATGAAGTCGAACGACCCGATCCCGGACCAGTTCGTGAAGGCGAAGAACGCCCCCGACACCGTGGTGACGTAGATCGTGGTGCCGGTCAGCAGCACCGCCGGGATGCACCACCACCAGTACCCGTATGCGACCCGTGCCGGCCCGGTCCGTCGGCCTCGTGCCGGCGCCGGCTCGGCGGCGACTGCGGCGGGGACCCGGCCCTGGGTGGCTGTCATCTCGGTCAACCTCGACCTCTCAGAAGTGTGGGGGAACGGGGAACGGGGTGGAGCGTCCGAGGACGCTCCACCCCGGAGGGATCAACCCCAGTCGGTGTCCATCTGCTGCAGCACCTGTGCCGCGGTCTTCTGGCCGTTCAGGATGCCCTGGATGCCGGCGCCGAGGTCATCGTTCACCTTCCCGTTCGCCCATTCCAGGGGCGGGAACGACCGGGTGTCCCCGGAGATGACGACCGGTGCCACGTCCTGGTAGGTCGAGGGCAGCTGGCTCGCGTCCTTGGATCCGATGGGGAAGCCGGTGCCGGTGGAGATGATCTTCTGGCCCTCGGGGCTCGCGATGTAGGCGAGGAACTCCTCGACGAGCTTCGGGCTCTTCGTCTTGGCGCTCGCCGCGATGGCCTCGTCCGAGCTGACCGAGGCGTACGTCTTCACGCCGGCCGGGGCCGGGAAGGGGAGCACGGTCAGCTTCACGTGGCCGCCGGAGGCCGCCTCGATGCTCGCGGCCGCGCCGCCGGGGGCGAAGAAGCCGAAGAGCTTGCCCGAGCTCGAGCCGTTCGTCAGGGCGTCGAAGCCCGCGCCGCCGGCACCGGGCTGGAAGCAGCCCTTGTCGCTCAGCGTCTTGATCGCGTTCAGCGCGTCGGTCCAGCCCTGGGTCGTGGCGAACTTCACCTTGCCGGCGTTGCGCTCGGCGTTCCACTTCGGGTCGGGCCCGTAGACCGTCGACGTGGCGATCTCGTGGGCGAGGATCGACGTGTTCGCGGGGATCGAGCCGGCGAGGCCGAAGAGGGACTTGCCCTTCGCCTTGGCGGCGGCGCAGCCGTTGAGCACCTCGTTGAACGTGGAGGAGCCGGTGAGGCTGATGCCCGCGCCCTTCGCGGCGACGTCGTTGTAGATGATGCCGTTGACGCCGCTGCCGCGGGAGACCGCGTAGACCTTGCCGCCGTAGGAGAACTGGTCGATGCCGGCGGGCGCGAGGTCCGTCTTGATCTGCGGGTTCGCCAGCTCGAGCAGGAGGCCCGCCTTGGCGAAGGGCTGGATCGAGTCCGCCTGGCCGATGCCCGACTCCGCCTCGAACGCGTCGGGAGCGTTGCCGCCCTGGATCCGCGTGGCGATCGCCTGGGCGTAGCTCTCCGCGGGGAGCTTCTGGAACTGGATGGTGACGCCCGGGTGGGCCTTCATGAACGCGTCGGCGACCTGACGGGCCGAGGTGTCGCTCGTGTTCGCCTCTGAGAACGCGAACGAGAACGTCTGCGGCTCCTTGGCGGAGGAGCTCGCGGACGCGCCGCCGCTCCCGCTGGAGCAGGCGGCGAGTGAGACGCCGACCGCCGTGGCGACAGCGAGCGCTGCTACCTGGCGGACTCGCCTCGTCGTGTGCTGTGGCATGACAAGCCTTCCAATAGACCTCTTCGTCTGACCGGCCGCGGGGAGGTGCCGGCCGATTCCCCTCTCGGGACACGGGTAGCGTCGCAGAGGTTTCGCTGGAAATCAACATAATAGTTGCGGATCCTCGGCATAAGGAAACCAAGGGTCCCCGGCTATCCCGGCGGGAGCGTCGCCAGCAGCGTCACCGGGCCCGTGAGCCCGGCCGGTCGGATCGGGGCGTCCGGCTCATACACGGAGGCGACCGGCGCGAAGATCTCCCCGGTGGGCTGCCGGGCCTCCGCGATGAGCCGATTCATCCAGGTGCCCGCGACCTCGACGACGATCCGGTTGGCCCCGGCACGGATCGCGTCCGTCACGTCGCACTCGAACGGCGTGGTCCAGGTGGTCCCGCACACCGTGCCGTTCACGCTGACCCGGGCGACGTCCCCGACGTCGGTGAGCTGCAGCACCACCCGCTGCGGCCGCCACCCGTCGGGGAGGCGGACCGTGCCCGTGTAGCGGCCGGTCCCGGCGAAATCGTCGGCGCCCAGGTCCGTCCACGAGCGCGGGCCGTCCTCGAGCCGAAGCGGTGCGCGATCGGGCAGCTCGAGCGTCCATTCGGCGTCAGCAGGCACGGTCCGGATCTCGCCGGGCGGGTCGAGCGGACGGTCGTCGTCCACCAGGAGAACCGATTCGAGCGGCCCGAGCCGCAGACGGTACCGATGCCCCGAGGCATCGACCTCGCCTGCGGTCAGGGGCTCGCGGCGCAGAGACACCGGGTCCCACCGCACGAGCGGGGCGGTGGAGCGGATGTCCACGAGCCGCTCCCGGGGCTCGCCGTTCGCGACGAAGGTGATCTCGCACCCGTCGAGCCGGCGGCCGATCCAGCGCACCCCGTCGCCCTCGACGATCCGGGCCGGCCGGAAGCCGATCCGGCGCAGCGCCTCGGCGACGTCCGCAGTCTCGACCACCCGTCCGGCGCCGTCCGGCGCGTCCCAGATCGCCGACACCAGCCGGGCGTGCTCCTCCGGGGTGTCCGCCAGCGATGGCGTGCCCGTCGGCCGCTCGCCGATGACGGTGGCCCCGTCCCGAACGAGCGCCGCGAGCCGGCGGAGGGCGCGGCAGGTCATGAAGCGGCTGGAGCCGGCGAGCACGAGCGCCCGATAGCGGGCGCCCGGCACGACGAGGTCGCCGTCGACGACGGTCGTCACCGACTCGAGCGCCTCCAGCCCGATGTAGTCGAAGCCGATCTCCGGTGGCACCGTCGTGTCGGGCTCCTCGCCGAACAGCGCGGTGAGCGGGGCCTCCTCCCCGGGGAAGACCGCGAGGTCCACCGCGGGGGTGCCCGCATTGAGCACCGCTGAGCAGCGGGCGAGGTAGTCGATCCACGGCCCGGCGAGCTCGGCCCAGGGCTCCGAGCGCACGAACGCCTGCCCGAGGAACGGGGCGAGTCCGATGCCGGGCGGCGGTGTGCCGACGGGTTGGTGCGGGGACGTGTGGATGCAGAACCGGGTGACGCCGAGCGCGAGCTCGAGGTCGGCGACGTGCTTGAGGTGGCGGGGCGAGTAGCTCCAGGGCCGGTGGAACGCGGTCATCGACTCGGCGCCGGTCCAGCGCTTGCCGTACACGTGCGCGACCGACGACGCGCCCTTCAGGTCCGCCACGTAGGTCGGCGCGGGGGAGCCGGTGCCGGGATCGAACAGCCACATCGCGCCCATCGGCACATCCGCGGCGGCGCGCATGGCGAGGTCGTCGCCGAGCTGCGGCCGGTGGTCCTCGAGCGCCTCGGCGTAATAGATGAGTCCGCGGCGATGGGCCTCGTCCCGGATGGTGCCGTAGTACTGCTCGGCGACCAGGTCGGCGATCGTGCGCCGCAGGTCGAACAGGAACCGATCGGTGGCGGCGGCGTCCCGCACCACGAGCCCGGCCACGGCGGGCAGCCACCGCAGCAGGTCGTACCCGCGGCGATCCGCGAACTCCTCCCGCAGCCGCGGTGTCCAGTTCTGCGGCCCGGACTCGATGCTGTCGCTGAGCAGGCCGTGCAGCGCGCCCGCCGGCGTCGCGATCGCGAGGTACGCGTCGAGGTGGCGCCGCACCGCGGCCCCGTCGAGCTTGTCGACCTCCAGGCCGGTCGCCTCGGCGGGAGCGGGCCCGTTGGTGCTGCCGGTCAGGGACGCACCGAACCGCAGCACCCGCCAGTCGCCCCGCGGCGGGGTCCAGCGCAGGACCCCGTCGGCGTCGACGAGCGCCGTGACGTCGGCGACGCCGTCCGGGTCGACCGCGGCATGCGCGTCCGGTCCGCCGTTCGCGGCGAAGTAGTCCTGGAGGATCCCGAACCCCGCCTTGCACTCGGCCGCGTGCACCCGGGCGTCGCCGAAGAGCGCGAGCTCGCTGATCGTGAAGCGGTCGACTCCGCGCAGCACCGGCGGCACGCGCACCCCCGCGGCGAGCCGAGGGAGGGCCGACGCGGCGGTGGCCCCGGTGAGCCGCAGCCGGAAGCGGCGAGCGGTCGCCGGTGCGAACGACGCGGTGCGCACCGGCACGCCGGTCGCGGCCAGTACGGCGACCGGCTCCCACGAGGCACCGTCATCGCTGCGCTCGAGCACCGCCTCGGGCGTGGGCGCGGCGCCGAAGCCGCCCGGTCCCGGCAGCCCCGCGGTGACGGACGCGACGGTCGTGGGCTCCGTGAAGCGGTACTCGACCCAGGCCTCGGACGGCGCATCCGCCGCCCGGGGGAGTGACACCGCCGCGCCGAATGCGCCGTCACCGAGCCGCTC
>NZ_DATBTU010000045.1:0-7591 GCF_036559085.1 Amnibacterium sp. | reverse complement strand
GTTCGCCGGCGACACCGCGCCCCGGTGGCGTCCATGGGGCGCGTGGACGCCGAGCGCGTCGCACGACCCCCACCGGCGGGTTGGCGGGCACGGTGGACGCCAGACACCAGCAGGACCCGAACGTTCAGGACGTCGGCTAGGCGTCCTCCTCCTCGCCCGGGCCGCCGTCATTCACGTACTCCTCCGGGTCCTTGTCGACCGGCTTCACGCCGAGCATGTGGTTCGACTCGAACGCCAGGAAGCGGATCGCCAGGTCGTGCCGCTCCTCGAGCGACACGTGCCGGCGGAAGTCGGTCAGACCCTCCCGCTCCTCCTCCGCCATGTGGTCGCCGTTGACCTCGTTCGCCTTCGCGACGGCGGCGAACCAGGCATCCGTCCCCGGGGTCTCGCCCTCGACCGCTTCGGCGGCGTCGCGGATCTCGTTGTGGTCGTGGACCGCGTCCTCGGTCTCCTCGTCCTCGTCGGAGTCGTGGAGGCGGTGGCCGAGCTCGAGCAGGGCGGGATAGAACAGCTGCTCCTCCGCCTCCGCGTGCGTGTCCAGCAGGGCCCGCAGGCGCTTCCAGACGACGGCGAGCACCTCCGGGTGGTCGGGTCCGACGTCCTCGAGCGCGGCGAAGAGCCGTCGCTGCTCGGCGTGGTCGTCGAGGATCACCTGCGTGATGTCCATGTCCGCTCCTTCGGTGGCGGCTCAGCGAGGGGCTGAGCGCGACTCCGATTGAATCGCGTCGAGCGGTGCGCTTCCTCCGCGCCGACCGGGCGCGCGTTCGAACGCTCGAAGGTCAGGGCGCGCCTCGGCTCATCCGCGTCGGATCCGCGGATGCGGTCAGGAGCCGCTGGAGCCGGTCTGCGAACCGCCGCTGGCCGAGCCGACTCCCGATGAGGACGGGCTGGACGAGCTCGAGGAGCTGGAGGACGCCTGCGACGCGGCGGCGGCCGCGGCGGCTTGCGCGGCGGCGGCCCGTGCAGCGGCGGCCGCTTCGGCCCTCGCCTTCGCCTTCTTCTCGCTCGACGCCTTCTCGGCTGCCGCCTTCGCTGCTGCTGCCTTCGCGGCCGCGGCCTTCGCTGCTGCCGCCTTGGCTGCCGCTGCCTTCTCGGCGGCGGCCCTCACCGCCGCCGCGTGGCGCGCGACGGCGGCCTTCTCGGCGGATGCGTGCGCGGCCGCGACGGCCTTCTGGTGCTCGATGGCACCGTAGGCGTTGACGCCGACGACGCCCGTCACCCCGATCCCGATCGCCGAGGCGATCCCGGTGGCGAGCTGGACGAGTCGTCGTCCCTGGTCTCGACTGCTCATGAGTCCTTCCGCGGGGGCGGGTCGATGGTGCTCCTTGGGGGGCTCATCGCGTCACGATCGAGAGGGCGAGTCGCGGGCAGAGGGCGACCGCGTCGCGCGCCGCCGGCAGCTCCTCCTCGGAGAGCACGAGGTCGTTCCGGCTGCTGCCGCCGACCGCGAGCGGGTAGCCCCACGGGTCGCGGGTGAGCCGCCGCTCGAGCAGCTCGGTGCAGAGGCCGCGGCCGTCGCAGGCGGTCCAGTCGATGTGCAGCCGCGGGGAGGAACGCGCCTCCGTCGACCGGACGCCGCTCACCGGTGCACCTCCGTGCAGTAGCCCTGCAGGTGCGCCGAGACGTCGACGGCGAAGACGTCCATGGCCGAGCCGACCATGTGCGCGGTCCCGTCCGGGTGGTGGCAGCTGCCGCGGCCGATGACGAGGCCGGCGAGCCCCTGGATCCGCCCGGCGAGTGCCGGGTCCCGGTTCCCGGCCCGGAGCCGCTCGAGCGCCGAGGCGAGCGCGGGCAGGCCGTTCAGGCAGGGGCCGCACTGCCCGGCGGACTGGTCCGCGAGGTACCGGGCGATGCCGGCGGTCAGGGCGATGCCGCACGATCCGGCGCCGAGCGCGTAGATCGATCCGGCGCCGGCGGGGATCCCGGATCCGTCCTGCCGCGGGACCAGCGGTCGCGCGAAGTCGCGGGGGCCGACCCAGGTGCCGTGGTAGCCGCCGACGAGCACCGCGCGGATGCCGGCCGGATCGGTGTCCGCCGCGTCGAGGATCTGGGCGACGGTGGCGCCGCCCGCCATCTCGATGGGGCCGGGTGCGCCCACGTCGCCGGACACGGTGAGCAGGCGGGTGCCCGGATCCGACGTGGTGCCGAGGCTGCGGAACCAGGTGGCGCCGAACCGGCCGATCAGGGCGATGTGCGCGAGGGTCTCGGCGTTCTGGACGAGCGTCGGGGGCCTGCGGAACTCGCGGGAGGTGAGGCGCACGGTCCGGTCGACCGGCTTCGCGATCCCGGTCGACGCGACGCGCGCCACGGCCGACGCCTCGCCCGACACGTAGCGGTCCTCGGTCACCCGTACGACGATGCGGGACCCGCCGGGCCGGTCGCCGACCGCCCGGCGCACGACGTCCTCGTGCGCGGCCTTGACCACGACGACGAGCTGCTTGGCGTGCACCGCTCGGCCGACGAGCTCGAGCCCGTCGAGCACCAGGTGCGGCGCGTAGGTGAGCAGCGCCGCATCCTTCGTCGACAGGGGCTCGCCCTCCGACGCGTTCGCGATCGCGATCCCGTGCGTCCCCATCGCGGCGAGCTTCCTGGCGGTCGGGAACCCGGCACCGCCGCGGCCGGTGAGCCCCGCCGCCGCCACCTCGTCGATCAGGCCGGTGGCGTGGGGGAGCTCGCCGAAGGCGGCGCGGTGGGCCCCGAAGTCCGCGGTGCCCGGCGTGAAGAGCCGCGGGAGGCCCTGCGGTGCGCGGCCCCGGTTCCGGGTGGCCGTGGGTGCGGTGAGGGTCATCGGACGGGCTCCAGTCGGTGGCGTCGGTGCTCGACGAACCCGACGGACGTGCGCCAGATCGCGGCGGACAGCACGCAGACGGCCGCCACGGCGGCGCCGGCGAGGAACCAGGTCGAGCGGGCGTCGCTGCCCTGACCGAGGCCGTGCGCGAGGGCGATCGACCAGAGCGGATACGTCGCCCAGTGCACCGCGCGGAAGACCCGCTGCCCGATCCAGCGGCGCAGCAGCGCGGTGATCGTCACCGCGAGCATCAGGTCGAGCGCGAGCGTCCCGAGCCCCAGCCAGAAGGGCGACTGCGCACCCGCGAACGGCACGACCAGGTCGACGAGCCGGAGCTGGGCGTAGGGATCCCCGAGCAACGACAGCACGTGCACCGCCAGGAACACCACCGACAGCAGCGCGACGTTGCGGTGCACGAGGGTCACGCCGAACCGCGGCAGGCGGCCGATCGGACGGCCGGATCGGGTCAGCAGCCCGAGCAGCACCGACACGGTCAGCAACGCGAGCAGCACGACCCCGCTGCCGCGGCCGAGTGCCCAGAACGCCTCGCTCATCTCACGCCGCCTTCGGGAGGGTCTCGGCGGGCCATCCGCCGAGCAGATGCACGACGCCGTCGGCGTCGACCAGGCGGGCCGTCACCCGGGCCTCGTCGAGCGCCGCCGGTGCCTGCCGGCCGAGGACGACGGCCATGGTCGCGTAGGTGTTGGCGAGCAGCGCGGTCGGCGCGACGACGGAGGCGCTGCGCCAGACGGATTCGGCGGGCCGGCCCGTTGCTGGATCGACGATGTGGTGCCGCACCTCGCCGTCCGCCGACCAGCGCCGCCGCTGCGTGCTCGAGGTCGCGAGGCCCCATCCGCCGGCGAGCGACACCTGGGTCGCTGGATCGGCGGGCAGGTCCTGCACGGCCACCTGCCATCCGGCGCCGGGCGCGGTGCCGGCGGTCGCGATGTCGCCGCCGAGGTTCACGAGCACGCCGACGCCCAGCTCGGCGGCGACCGTCGCGGCGATCCGGTCGGCGGCGACCGCCTTCGCTGTGGCGCCGAGGTCGAGCCGCACGCCCGCCGGCATCGTCAGCACGCCGTCCGCGAGGTCGACGCGTCGCCATCCGGGCACCTCGGTCACGACGACCCGAGTGGGGACGCCGTCGCGGAGCACGAGATCGAGGTCCCGGTCGTAGCCGAGCGCGACGAGCGCCGATCCGACCGTGGGGTCGACCGCACCGCTGCTGATCGCGGCGGCCTGCAGCGCCGCGTCGAGGAGGTCGGCGAGCACGGGGGACACGGCGATGCCGTGGCTCGCGTCCGTGATGCGGGAGAGCTCCGAGTCGCTGCGGAACCGGTCGCAGGCGTCGCCGACGGCGGTCGTCCAGCGCTCGGCGATGCGGACCGCGTCCTCGAGGGCGCCCCGGTCCGTCACCAGCAGGTGGCCGCGGGTGCTCCAGAGGGGCCAGGCGTGCCCGGCCACGGTGGGCCCGTCGATCGTCGTGCTCATCACCGTTCCACCTCCTCGATCTGATCGTCCTCAGATCTTCGATGAAGTCGCTGTCCCTCGCCGATGTGTCGCCGATGAACGCAGATCCACCGGGACGGCGTCCTGCCGGCCGAGAGCGGGCGACTCCGCCCGAGCGCGGAGGGGTGCGGGGAGCTCCGTCCGTGCTCGTCCCGGCCGCCGCTCCGACCGGATGGGACGGGGGACGAGACGACGCCTACAGTGGCGGCCGGCGGCAAGAGGAGCCCCAGAGAACCGCCGCGTCGATGTTCGAAGGCTCACAGGAACGTGCGCGGGCGCCGCATCCGCAGCGCGAGCCCCGGGAGGCGGTGGGTTGCCACTTCTGGCCCTCGAGCGGCGGCTTCGAGGGCGAGAAGTGGCAACTCACGTGAAGTGGGTCGGGCGGGTCAGACCCCTGACGCGCGGAAGAGGGAGCCGATCAGGATCGTCGCGATGAGCGCCGCCGCGCCGCCGATCACGACTCGAAGCGCGGCCCGCATCACCGGGCTGCCCCCGAGGCGCGCCCCGAGGGCTCCCGTGACCGCCAGCGCGACGAGCACGATCACGAAGGTGCCGGGGATGCGGATGCTCACGGGGAGCAGCAGGATCGCGACGAGGGGCAGCACCCCGCCGGAGACGAACGCGATGGCGGACGCACCCGCCGCGTGCCACGGGCTGACCACCTCGTCCTCGGCGAGGCCGAGCTCCATCTCGAGGTGCGCTCGCAGTGCATCCCGCGCCGTGAGCTCCTTCGCGACGAGCGTCGCGGTCGCGCTGCTGAGCCCGCGGGCTTCGTACAGCGCGGTGAGCTCGGCCAGCTCGCCCTCCGGGTCCTCCACCAGCTCGCGTCGCTCGGTGGCGATCAGCGCCTTCTGGCTGTCGCTCTGACTGCTCACCGACACGTACTCGCCGAGCGCCATCGAGATCGCGCCACCCACCAGGGCGGCGAGTCCCGCGTTGATGAGGGTGCTGAAGCTCGGAGATGCGCTGGCCACGCCGACGGCGATGGCGGCGACGGAGACGATGCCGTCGTTCGCGCCGAGCACCCCGGCGCGGAGCCAGTTGAGCCGGCCGGCGTTGGAGCTCGCGTGGGATTCCGGAGCGACGGCTCCCGGGTCGATGGTCGACATGCGCGTCAGCCTAGGGTCGTCCGCTCCTGCCGGCGGGGCCTACAGGTGCGCCTTGTCGATCGCGGACTGCAGCGAGGTGCGGTAGCCGTCGCTGGTGTAGGTCGCTCCACTGACCGTGTCGATCTTCGCCGACTGGGCGCGCAGCGCCTCGGTGCGCAGGATCGGCGCCGCGCCGGCGCTGATCGCGACCGACCGGCCGTCCTGGTTCGTGAGCTGGAGCGCCTTCACATCGGTGATCCGACCGGCCTTCACGACGATCGCCACCTGCACCGGGCCGTACGACGTCTGGGCCGTGCTCCCGGAGAAGGTCCCCGATGGGCCGGCAGCGCTCGTCGCGGGGGCGGATGCGGACGAGCCGGTCGGCGTCTCCGCCGGTGTCGGGGCAGCGGCCGGTGGCGGCGCCGACGGGGCCGCCGGTGTCACGCGGGGAGCGGCGGCCTGGCCGATCTCCCACGTGACCGCGAGGGCGGCGGCGCAGCCGGCCAGCGAGTAGACGAGGGCGCGCAACCTCATCGCGGGTCCCCGCTCATGCCTCGAACCGTTCCAGGTGGATGCGGTGGCGGGGGAGACCCGCGCGCCGCGCGTCGCGGACGACGAGGTCGGCCCACGGGCCGGGGCCGCACACGTAGAGGTCGGACTGCAGCAGGTTCGGGAAGATCGTGGTGAGCTGCACGCCGCGGGCGGCGGCGGCCGCCGACATCCAGGTCGCGCGGCCCCGCGGCCGGTGCCCGGTGTCGGTGTAGGCGGTGCCGCCGGTCGCCCGCACCCCTCGCACGACCTCCTCCCACAGGTACTGCTGCCGCTCGTCGCTCGCGCGGAGCAGCACGGTCGCCTCGCCGGGCCGCAGGTCCGCGTCCTCGAGCAGCGACCGCACCGGCGTGATCCCGATCCCGGCGGTGACGACGGAGAGGTAGGGCGCCGTGCGCGCGCGGTCGGTGAAGAGGCCGTAGGGGCCCTGCAGCGAGACGAAGGTGCCGGGCCGCAGATCCGCGAGCCGGGCGGTGCCCGCGCCGAGCGAGCGGATCGTCAGCCGCAGGGTGCCGCCGGTGGGTGCGGTCGAGAACGACACGGGGTGGGCGTGGAACCAGGTCTCGCGGCTCCAGAAGCGCCAGATCGCGAACTGGCCGCCCTCCGCGCCGAGCCGGTCGATGTCGCGACCGGCGAGGTGGATGGAGACGACGTCCTCGGCCACCCGCTCGACGGCGACGACCCGGAACCGGTGGCGGAGGCTGACGACGACGGGGCGGGCGAACCGGTAGACCGCCATCGCACCGAAAGCCACGATGTAGAGGGCGATCCAGTAGAGCCGCTCGAGGCTGCCGTGCGCGAGCACCGCGCCCTGCCCGAGCTCGTGGGGGACCGCGACCGCGATCCCGACGTAGCTGACGAGATGCAGCAGGTGCCACGCCTCGTACGCGAACCGGCGGCGCACCGCGGTGAGGGAGGTGATCACGACCCCGATGAGCAGCGCGAGGCCCAGGTAGGCCAGCAGCATGTCCCGTCCGCTGGTGAGCAGCGTCACCGTCTCGGCGATCGGCCCGGTGCGGTCGCTGATCCCGTAGCCGATCGTCAGCAGCACCGCGTGGGCGAGCAGGAGGTACAGGGCCGGCTTGCCGATGTGCCGGTGCGCCGCGAGGGCCTTGTCGTGGCCGAACGTGCGGTCGATCAGCGGCACGCGCGCGGCGAGCACGAGCATGACGAGCAGCAGGTCCGTCCCGGCGAGGCCGGTGAGGATGCCGGCCGCGGTGAACAGCGATCCGACGTCGTGGAGCGATGTCGTCGCGGCGCCGCCGGCGGCGAGGAACAGCCCGCAGGCGAGCGCGACGGACGTCCACGCGACGGCGACCAGCAGGTCCGCCGCGGCCATCCGCCGACGGAAGGACTCGCGGCGCTCCGCGCGCGCCTCAGCGACCCAGGGCTGGGGTGGCGGCGTGGCGACCGTGCGCATCGCCCTCCTCTCGTCGCCCTCCACACTCGGGTGGGACCCGATGCGGATGCCGGGAGATCGGGCCCGTGCGCCTTCGAAAGCTCACACGATCGCGGGCGGCTCCGCGTCGACGATCGGGAGCCGGACGACGGCCTCCGCGCCCCCGTCCCGACGGTTCGCGAGGGTGACCTCGCCGCCGGCGCTGCGGACCAGCGCGCGCACGAGCGTCAGCCCGATCCCGCTGCCGCTCGTCCCGTC
>NZ_DATBTU010000044.1:0-115595 GCF_036559085.1 Amnibacterium sp. | reverse complement strand
GAGGTTGCCCGCGCCGTCGACGGTCCGGACGCTCGACGCGGCGGTGCCGGCGAAGCCGCTGATGGACGCGACCACGGCCGAGCAGCCGGTCGCCGCCGCCGCCGCGGCCCGCGGATCCTCGGCACGGCCGACCACCGCCTCGACGCCCGCACCCCGCAGTGCACCGGCCGATGCCTCCGAGCGGGTCAGGACCCGGACCACTCCCCCGGCCTCGCGCAGCCGCTCCACGAGCATGCTGCCGAGCCGCCCGGTGCCGCCTGCGACGAGGGTGGTCATCGCGCGACACCGACGGCGCGTCGGACCGCGGCGTCGACCGATCCGGCGTCCGTCTGGACCGGCTCCAGGTAGAACCGCGCCGAGGTGATGAGCCCGTCGGGCACCGTGAAGACGATCGGCCCGACCATGTGATGCGGGGCACCGTCCCGCCGGGTGCCCGACATCGTCCACTCGCACCAGACGTCGTCGAGGTGGAGCGCGCTGTCGGTCATCTCGGCTGCGAGATCCGGGACGCCGGCGAGGATCGCGCTCCAGTTGCGGCGGACCTGCTCGCGGCCGGTGAAGCCGCGGCTCGGATGGGCGGGCGTCTCGTTCCTGTAGTCGAGCGCGAAGCACGCCGCGATGCCGTCCGGATCGTGCCCGTTCGTCGCCTCGAGCAGGCGGTGGATCGTCTCGAGTGCTGCCGTCCCGCTCATGTGCGCTCCCTCGTCGTAATCCGATACAGTCCTCTGTAATGAATTCGATGTCAAGAGGACGGCGCGGATGAGCGGCGGGCGCACGTACGACGCGACGTCGCGGCTCGCCCGTGCGGCCGAGCGCCGCGCGCGGGTCCTCGACGTCGCCCGGCGGCGGCTGCTCGCCGACGGCTACGCCCGGACGTCCCTCGCGGCGATCGCGACCGAGGCGCAGGTGTCGCCCGAGCTCATCCACAAGGTGTTCGGCGGGAAGGCCGGCCTCGTGCGGGCCATCCATGACGAGAGCCTGGGCGGCTCGCAGCGGGTGCCGGCGCCGGAGCGGTCCGAGGAGCTGCAGGCGAGTGCGCCCGACCTCGCCGCCGTGCTGCGCGGGTTCGGTGCCCTCTCCGCCGACGTCGCACCGCTCGTCGCGCCGATCGAGCTGCTCATCCGTGAGGCAGCAGCTGCAGGCGATCCCGCGATGACGGTGCTGCACGAGCAGGTGCAGGCCGACCGCCTGATCCGCATGCGGGAGAACGCCGCGCGACTCGCGGGACGCGGCCTGCTGGCGGCGACCGTCCCGCCCGAGCACGCGGCCGACGTGTTCTGGACGCTGACGAGCCCCGAGCTGTACGAGCAGCTCGTGCGGGCACGCGGATGGACGCCCGCCGCATACGGGGCCTTCATCGGCACGTGCCTCGTCGCGGCGCTCGACGCCGGCTGAGCCGCGGTTCCAGGCCCGGCACCGCCGCGACTGCTGTCCGCTCGGACAACTGCCGCGGATTCAGCAGCAGCAGTTGTCCGTGCGGACAGCAGACGACGGTCGGAGTCGGGTCGATCCCGCGGTTCGGGCGGCGGTCAGCGCCAGCGCAGCACGTGCGTCGCGTTGCCGCGGCTGCGCTCGATGAGCACGGCGTTCGCCTCGTCCGGGCCGAGCGCCCACGCGCGGGCCGCGTCGGGCGCCTTGCCGAACCGGATGTGGCGCTCGGTGAGCCGCTGCAGGCGCAGCTCACGCGGGGTGTCGATGAACCAGGTCGCGTCGAGCTGCTCGCGGGCACGGCCCCACGGGGCCTCGTCGAGGAGCAGGTAGTTGCCCTCCGTCAGCACGACGGGGACCTCCGCAGGCACGGCGATGGCGCCGGCGACGGGCTCCTCGATCGAGCGCTCGTACGCGGGCGCGTAGACGACGGGCTCGTCGGCGGCGCGGAGGCGCTCGAGCAGGTGCAGGTAGCCGTGCGCATCGAAGGTCTCGACCGCACCCTTCCTGGCCGCGAGCGGGGTGCCGGCGAGCAGCCGGTTCGCGAGGTGGAAGCCGTCCATCGGCACGACGACACAGCCCGCCGGGCCGAGGGCGCCGGCCAGGCGCTCCACGACCGTCGACTTGCCGCTCCCGGGCGGCCCCGCGAATCCGAGGACGAGCCGGCCGGGATGCGCCCGGCGCCGCTCCCGGATGACCGCCAGCACCTCGTGCAGCGGATCCGGCGGTTCGGTCATGTGCCCAGCATCCCGCCTCCGGTCTCGCAGGGCGCCGGGAACGCGGCGGTGATCATCGGCGCTTCTTCATCACGGAGCGCACAGCAGGCCTCCCGCGGGCCTACTGTCAGGACTCCGCAGTCTCCATCGATGAAGGAGTCGTCATGGCCGACAAGTCCCCGAAGAAATCCGCCGGCAAGACCTCCGCGGCGAAGACGCTGAAGGAGAAGCGCGTGGACAAGAAGGACAAGGCCGCCGCGAAGCGCAAGGCCGAGTGAGCGCGCGCCGGTAGGGCGCGGCCGACGTCGCGCCCTACCGGCGGCCGCTCAGCGGTGCGCGCCGCAGCGCCGAGCCGCGAGCAGCGCCAGCGTGCGGGTCGTGGCGAGCAGCTCGGCGATGTCCACCTGCTCGCGCGGCGCATGGGCGTAGCGCACATCGCCGGGCCCGTAGTGCAGCGTCGGGATGCCGCCGATCCCGGCGTAGACGCGGAGGTCGCTGCCGTACGGAGCGCCGCCGAGCTGCGCGTCGCGGTGCTCGACGCGCTCGATCGCCCCGAGGACCTCGGCGACGAGCGGATCCGCCGGGTCGAGCATCCCGCTGCCGAACTGGCCGCCGTGCCACGCGATCTCGACCGGGTTGTCGCGGAGCCACGGGTCGGCGCGGCAGGCCTCGCCGATCGCCTCGACGAGCTCGGCGCGGGCCTGCGCGGGGTCCTCGCCGAGCTGCACCCCGAGGCGCCCCTCGGCGACGAGCAGGTCGGGCACGCTGCTCGCCCAGTCGCCGGCGTGGATGGTGCCGATGGAGATCGGATAGGGCAGGTCGGTGCCGTCGAAGAGCCGATGCGGCCGGTCGTTGCGCCGCAGCTCGAGCTCCGTCAGGGCCACGTAGATCGGCAGGAACGCGTCGAGGGCGCTGTGGCCGCTGCGCCGCACGCTCGCGTGGGCCGCTCGGCCGGCCACCCGCAGCTCGAAGGTGAGCGCCCCGGCGTTCGCGACGACGACCCGGCCGCTCGTCGGCTCGCTGATGACCGCGGCCTCAGCCCGGTGCCCGCGCGTCATGGTCGCGAACGCGCCGAGGCCGCCGTCCTCCTCGCTGATCACGGAGTGGACCGCGAACGGCCGCTCCAGCGTGACGCCGGACGCGACCAGGGCGCGGGCGACCGCCATGTTGGCCGCGACACCCGCCTTCATGTCGCACGCCCCGCGGCCCCGGATCGAGCCGCCGCGGATGTCGCCGCTGAACGGGTTCCGGTCGTCCCACTTGCCCAGGTCGCCGGTGGGCACCACGTCGACGTGGCCCTGCAGCACGAGCGCCGGCACCGCATCCCGGGCGCCGAGCACGCCCACGACACCGTAGCCCTCGGAGCGGAGCGACTCGGTGCCGGGGTGGTCGGGCATGACCGCCAGCGCCGCGAGGTCGAGCTTCCAGGCGTCGACCTCGAACCCGAGGCCGCGCAGCCGGCCGGCCTGCCGGTGCTGCAGATCCGACTCCCCGTCGGATCCGGTCACACTCGGGATGCGAATGGTCTCGACGAGGTCCTGCACGAGCGCCTGCTCGTCGATGGCGTCGAGCACCCGCAGCTCCGCGGCGGACAGCTCGGCCGACTCGATCCGCCGGCCGGGAATCACGGTGCTCACACACGGAACGTAGAGCGGATCCGCGAGCCGGGGTAGTAGGTCACGGCGTGGCGACTTCTCCGCCGCGTCACTCCGGGGCGAGCACCAGCCCGACACCGCCGGTGCGGCGAGCGGCGAGGTCGTAGAACAGCGGCGTGAGCACGCTCGCGACGGTCACGACGACGCCGGCGAGGAGGGCGAGCGCCGCGGACACCGCGGCGCCGGTGCCGGCCCCCAGGATCCCGTGCAGCAGCGACTGCGATCCGGCGAACGCGGCGGCGACGGCCGACTCGACGCCAGGCGTCACGATCTGCCACGTGACGAAGGCGACGACGAACGCGACGAGCGCCACGGCCCCACCGGCGATCAGCCCGAAGCGGAAGCACGACCGGACCGCGACGGTTCGGAGGGCCAGCGAGGCGCCCTTCGGCACCATGGACCCGCTCATGCGCGGACCCGGTTCTCGCGCTGCTCGGCGATCCGGACGGCCCGGCCGAGCACGAGCGCGGCGGCGGCCGCGACGAGCAGCCAGCCGGCCGTGAGCGTCGACGCGACGAGCAGCGGGTCGCTCTCGATCAGGTGATGCATGCCCTCATCAGTACGCGGCCCGGACTGAGACGGCGTGAAGGAACGACCGACCCAGTCAGGTCGGGGGCGCCGCTCCGGCCCTGCTGCTCGCGGCGGATGAGCCCTTCGAGCCGGCCGAAGCCGTCGGCAGCCCGAAGCGGTAGCGGATCCCGACGAGCCGGACCACGATGCAGACGACCGCGCCGAGCACCGGGAAGAGCGCGCTCGTCTCCCCGAACTCGCGGGCGATCACGAGCACCGCGGCCCCGAGCAGCGCCGGGATCGCGTAGAGGCCCTCCCGCAGCACGGTCGGCACCTGCCGCAGCAGCAGGTCGCGGACGACGCCGCCGCCGATCCCGGTGACCATGCCGAGCAGGATCGCCTGCACCGGCCCCATCCCGAACTGCAGCGCCTTGCTCGCCCCGGTGACGGCGACCAGCCCGAGGCCCAGCGCGTCGAACACGAGGACGCTGCGGCGGACGCGCTGCAGCAGCGTGAACCCGAAGAAGCAGACGAGGCCCGCGGCGGCCGCGGCGGCGAGGTAGCGCCAGTCGCGGAAGGTCGCAGGCGGCACGCCGATGAGCAGATCCCGGAGGATCCCGCCGGACAACGCCACCACGCCGGCCAGCACGAGGACGCCGAGGAGGTCGAGCTTCGCCTTGACGGCGGCGACGCCCCCGCTCAGCCCGAACACGAAGGTGCCCGCGAGGTTGAGCGCGAGGATCGGCGCGGGATCGAGGATCAGCGGGACGGACATCGGCGAGAAGGGTAGTGGGAGGCGCGGATGCTCGTGGGCTGCTCAGGCACGGCGCCGCGCTCGCCGGCGCTCGCGCCAGGGCATCGCGGCGAGCGCCGCCGCCTCGCTTCGCCGCCGCTCCTCCGCCGCCTGGAACCGCGCGTCCCGGCGCTCCCGCCAGGCCTCGACCTCGGCCTCGACGTCCCGCGGTGCCGTGACGACCGGAGGGCCGCCGAGCAGCTGCCGCCGCGCCTCGCGGACGCGACGATTGAAGTCCTCGAGCACCTCGCGGACGGCGCTCTCGACCGCCAGGCCGTCGAGCCGGTCCTGCAGTCCCGCGGCTTCGCCGCGCAGGGTGAGCGCGGGCGGCCCGAGCCCGGTGAGGTTCTCCCGCTCGATCTTGCGCCGGATCCACCAGTCGGGGTCCCGCACACCACCGAGGTCCGGCAGGGGCTTGCCGGCGCCGGGCAGGTCGTCGAAGTCGCCGCGGCGGAGCGCCTGCTGGATCGCGATCTCGACGTACTGGGCCCGCTGGTCCATCGTCGCCTGGCCGGTGTTCGCCTCCTCCTCGGGGCGCTCGGGCTCTGGGACGGCGTCCGGGTCGGGCGGCGGCACGTGCTCGGCCTGGTAGCGGGCAGCGGCGAGCCGCGAGTCCGGAGGTCGTCTGTTCGTCGTCATGTGGCTGCCCGAGTCGGTCCTGCACGGTAACCGCGGCGGCTGAACGGGGATTCCAAGCGGCGTGGACGGGCGCTGCGGTCAGCGCCGAGCGGCCCACTCGTGGTCGAGGATCGCGAAGACCTGCGTGTCCGCCCAGCCGCCCTTGAACCGCACGTCCTCGCGGAACAGCGCCTCGTCACGCATCCCGAGCCGGCGGCAGAGCGCGATCGACGCGGTGTTGCGCGGGTCGAGCTCGGCCACGACGCGATGCAGCCCGAGCCGGCCGAAGGCGAGGTCGAGCAGCGCAGCGGCGCCCTCGGTGGCGTAGCCGGCGCCCTGCGCATCCGGATGCAGCGTCCAGCCCAGCTCGGCCGTCTGGTCGCGCACGCTGCGGACCGTGAAGTAGAGGTCGCCGATGACCGCGCCGTCCGTCTTCCGCTCGAGCAGCGGCTGCAGGTGGTCGCCGTCGTGCTCCAGGCGCGTCGCGGTCGCGTTGCCGGTGACCCAGGCGGTCACGCGCTCGCGGTCCCGCGGATGGAACGACTGGTACCGGGCGACATCCTCCCGGCCCTGGTAGGCCAGCACCGCGTCGACGTCGGCGAGCGTCGGGAGCCGCAGCCGCAGCCGGGCGGTCTCGATCGGCGCATCGAAGACGAACGGGGTCACGGCGCCCATCATGGCGGAGCGCACGGCCCCGGCCGCCGCGTGTCCGCGTCGAGGTCGGCTGTCCACCCCGCGCGCAGTCGGCGCCCGCTGCCTACGCTGGACGCGGGCGCCGCTCCTCGCGTCCGCTACGGATCCGGAGGTTCGCCATGGTCCCGGTGCGGGTGCTCGGCGTCGCGGTCGACGTGAAGATGCAGCCGGTCGTGCTGCTCACCCCGCTCGATCCGCCTCCAGGGCCGCGCACGCTGGTGCCGATCTGGGTCGGCTCGCAGGAGGCGGCGTCGATCTCGGTGGCGATCAGCGGGCAGGAGGCGCCCAGGCCGCTCTCCCACGACCTCATGCAGCGGCTGCTGGTCGTGCTCGGCGCATCCGTCGACCGCGTCGAGGTGACCCGGATCGAGGACGGCACGTTCTACGCCGAGCTGAGCCTCACCACCGCGAAGGGCCACGTGACGCTCGACTGCCGGCCGTCGGATGCGATCGCGCTGGCGTCCCGGGTGGGCGCGCCGCTCTTCGTCGCCGATGCGGTGCTCGCGGACGCCGGGATCCCGGAGGACGCGGCGGTCGAGCAGGACGACGAGGACCCGGAGGAGAAGGTCGAGGAGTTCCGCCGCTTCCTCGACGACGTCGACCCCGAGGACTTCCAGGGCTGAGTGCCGCCGATCGCGCAGGTGGCCGACGCGCCGGCCTGCCCCCGAATCGCGCCGTTCCGGAGTTCTCGCACGACACGCCGCGCGGATCGCGCGATCCGCGGCGTGTCAGCCGGTTTCTCCGGAACGGTGCGATCGATCGCCGCCTGAGCGCCGGTCCCCTGCTCAGCTCACGTGCACCACGGGCCGGCGCCGCGGCTCCGGCTCGACCTCACGGAGCACCTCCCGCGTGACCGGCGCCACCTCGCCCTCGCCGGAGAAGAGGAACCGGGCCATGTTCGAGATCGGGTTCCCCTCCGTCCACTCGAAGTAGACGTCGGGCACGACCCCGGTGAGGTTCCGGATCTGCAGCAGCACGGTCGCGATCGTGTTCGGCACGTTGCCGCTCAGCACCTCGAGCACGCGGAACCCGTGCCGGATCGCGCCGTGCACGACGAGGTCCTCCTCGAAGTCCGACGAGTCCGTCTTCGTCACCTCGAGGAAGATGATCGCCACCCGCTGCGGGATGTGGCCGTCGTGCCGCTCGTCGCGCGCCTTCGCGTGGTACTCCTTCGCGTCCCGGCGGCCGGGCGCGGTGGCGACGAGGTGGATCTCGCCGAAGTCCTCGGCCTCCCGCACGAACTCGAGCGCCGTGGGGTCGAACTCGATGCTCGTCGCACGGATCCCGAAGGAGCGCCGCAGCCGGGAGACGAACGACACGAGCAGGATCCCGAGGATGAAGAGGGCGCCGATCCGCAGGCCGTCCGGCCGCTCGAAGACGTTCGCGACCGTCGTGTAGGCGAACACGAGCGCGACGACCCCGAACCCGACCGTGCGCCAGCGCTGCCGCTTCCGGAGCGCGGAGATCGTGACCGCGACGGATGCGGAGGTGATCAGTACGAGCACCCCGGTCGCGTAGGCGCCGCCCTGCGCGTCGACGTTCGCGTCGAAGGCGACCGTGATGATGAGCGCGATGACCGTGAAGGTGATCGCGAGCGGCCGGACCGCCCGCGCCCAGGTCGGCGCCATCCCGTAGCGGGGCAGGTAGCGGGGCACGAGGTTCAGCAGGCCGGCCATCGCGGAGGCGCCGGCGAACCAGAGGATGGCGATCGTCGACGCGTCGTACGCGGTGCCGAACACGGGGCCGAGGTACTCGTGGGCGAGGTACGCGAGCGCCCGGCCGTTCGCGGATCCGGTCGGCCCGAACTCCTTCGCGGGGATGAGGAGCGTGGTGATGAAGCTCGTCGCGACGAGGAAGACGCTCATCGTCACCGCGGCGGTCGTCAGCAGCCGGCGGGTGCCGCGGATGCGACGCTCGGGGCGGCCGGGCGCATCCGCTGTCTCGCCGTGGATCTGCGGCATCACGGCGACGCCGGTCTCGAAGCCGGAGAGGCCGAGCGCGAGCTTCGGGAAGACGAGCAGCGCGAGCCCGACCGCGACGAGGGGGTTGCCGCCGGTCGCCGCGTGCAGCGCGTTCGTCCAGCTGAGGACGGCCTGCGGCTGGCGCATGAGCTCCACGACGCTGTCGATCACGACGACGGCGTTCAGCGCGAGGTAGACCGCGACGAGCACGACGGCGACCCCGATCGCCTCGCGGAACCCCTTCAGGAACACCGCGCCGAGCAGCAGGATGAGCACGATCGTGATCGGCATCTGGGCGCCGCGCAGCACCTCGGGCACCAGGGGGTTCTGGACCGTGTGGGCCGCCGCATCCGCGGCCGACAGGGTGATCGTGATCATGAAGTCGGTGGCCGCGAAGCCGAGGAGCACGAGGACGAACAGCTTGCCGCCCCACCAGGGCAGCAGCCGCTCGAGCATCGCGATCGAGCCCTCACCGCGGTAGCTCTCGCCCGCCACGCGGCGGTACACCGGCAGGGCGCCGAACAGGGTCAGCGCGACGAGCACGAGGGTCGCGAACGGGGAGATCACGCCGGCGGCGAGGAACGCGATCGCGGGCTGGTAGCCGAGGGTCGAGAAGTAGTCGACGCCGGTGAGGCACATGACCCGCAGCCAGTGGTTCGTCCGGTGCGCGATCCCATGCGGCCCCTGATGCGTGCCCGCCTGCTCGGTGAGCCCCTCGAGCGCCCAGCGGGCGAGGCGACCCTGGTGCCGCGGCTGCTGCACGCAGACGTCCGGCACGGGGGCCCCGTCGGCCGGCGCTCCTGGATCGTCCGGGCGCGCGGTATCGACCGTGTTCACCATTCCAGCAAGTCAACGCGTGTGCGAACGATGCGGCGCGGATCCTCACGACTCCCTAACGGCCGGGCTGAGGATGGGCTTCGGCCCCATCACGGCAGGGCCGCTTAGGGTCGGACGGCCGGAGGGAGGCACGCGTGGAGGACGTCGAGATCGACGGGACCGTCGTCGTCGGGCTCGGCGGCATCGGCTCCGCGGCCGCCCTCGCCCTCGCCGACCGCGGCGAGACCGTCGTCGGACTCGACCCGCGACCGGCCGGCCACACGGAGGGGTCGTCGCACGGCCCCACGCGCCTCGTCCGCCGCGCCTACTTCGAGGATCCGGCCTACGTGCCGATGACGACGCGCGCCTGGGACCTCTGGCGGGAGCTCGAGCGCCGATCGGGCGAGCACCTGCTCACCGCCTCGGGCGTGGTGTCGGTCGCCGCGAGCGGTGACGCCGCGCGACTGGTGCAGGCGACCCTCGAGGCGGCGGCTCGCTACGGGCTGCCCGTCGAGCACCTCGGAGCGGCCGGCCTGCGCGAGCGGTGGCCGGCCCTCACCGTGCCGGACGACTGGGACGGCGTCTTCGAGCCGGACGCGGGGTTCGTCGATCCGGAGGCGACCGTGCGGGTGCTGCAGCGCCTGGCCGTCGCGGCCGGCGCCGAGCTCCGCGCCGAGGCGGTGCTGTCGATCGAGCACGGACCCGCACCCGTGGTCGTCACCGCGTCGGTGCGCTACCGCCCGAGGCGGGTCGTGCTCGCCGCCGGTCCGTGGGCGCCCGCGCTGCTCGCCGGTCGCCTGCCACTCACCGTCATGCGCAAGGTCGTCGCGCACTTCACGCCGCTCGACGCCCGCGACCTCGGCCCGGAGCGGATGCCCGGCTTCGTGATCAGCGAACCGGATGCGTTCCACTACGGCTTCCCCCTGCTGTGCGGCGACGGCGTGAAGATCGCACGGCACGACGGCGGGGAGCCGACCACGCCCGCCACCGTCGATCGCGAGGTGCACGAGGACGAGGTGGCGGCGCTGCGCCGCGTGCTCGAGCGGGTGCTGCCCGCGGCGGCCGGCCCGCTGCTGAAGGCCTACACGTGCTTGTACACGATGAGCCCGGACTGCGACTTCCTGCTCGGCCCGCTGCCCGGATCGCCGGGCTGCATCGTCGCGACCGGCTGCTCCGGCCACGCGTTCAAGTTCGTCCCGCTGCTCGGCGAGGTGCTCGCCGACCTCGCGCTCGGCCGCCGGCCGGCGGTCGACGTCGGCTTCCTGTGCCCGGCGCGCTTCGCCGCCGCGCGGTAGTTCCGTGCCGCGCGAGTGGCGGGCGACTTCGGCCGATCCGGGCGGGCACGCGCGCCCGCATGGGCCCGAACCGCCCGCCGCCCCCATCCGCCCCCCGCTTGCTGAGCAGCAGCGACGCCCACCGCCGGCGGTTCACCCCGGCGTCCTACGCTGCGGCCATGTGGAGCCTCGAGTTCAGCCGGCGGACGACGGCGTCGCCGGAGCGGATCTGGGCCTGGTACCAGGACCACGAGAGCGCACCGGAGTGGGATCCGCTCGTCGGCCGGATCCAGCCGGACGGCCCGATCGCGGTCGGGGTCACCGGCCGCAACACGCCTCGCACGGGCCCGAGCGTGCCCTTCGTCTACACCGAGGTGACCCCGTTGGCCAGCTACACGGAGGTGAGCCGGGTGCCGGGCGGATCGATGGCGTTCACGCATGATCTGCGCCACGACGGTGACGAGACGGTCGTGACGCACGGCGTGCGCTGCGAGGGTCCCATGTCCACGGTGTACCGGTTGGTGCTCCGGCCGTCCTACAAGCGCGGGATGGCGGAGGCGCTCGACGGCCTGATCCGGCTGGCGGAGCAGGGGCCGCCGCCGGTTCGCGAGGTCTGACCGCGGGTCGGTCTCAAACGACGGCGGCGTCAGACGGCGGCGACGCGGCTGGCGGCCGACTCCGCGGCGACCCACGCGAGCATCGCGCACTTCACGCGGGCCGGGTACCGGGAGACCCCGCCGAGCGCGACGGCGTCGCCGAGCAGCTCCTCGTCGGGCTGGATCTTCCCGCGCGACCGCATCGCGGTGCGGAACGCCTCGATCCGCTCCTGCAGCTCCGACAGGGTGAGCCCCACCGCGACGTCGGTGAGGATCGACGCGGAGGCCTGCGAGATCGCGCAGCCGTCCCCGGCCCAGCGGACCGCGCGGATCCGCTCGCCCTCGAGGTGCACCTGCAGCGTGATCTCGTCGCCGCAGGTGGGGTTGATCTCGTGCGCGGAGGCGTCCGCGCCGTCCTGCAGCCCCTTGTTCCGCGGGTAGCGGGAGAGGTCGAGGATCAGCTCCTGGTACAGGGAGCCCATGGCGTCGCTCATGCGCGCCTCCCGAAGAAGCGCACGGCGGCCTCGACGCCCCCGACGAGCACGTCGAGCTCGTCCTGGGTGGTGGTCAGGGAGCCGCTGGCGCGGGTCGAAGCGGTGACGCCGAGCCGGCGGTGCAGCGGCTGGGCGCAGTGATGGCCGACGCGGACGGCGATGCCGCGGTCGTCGAGGAGCTGGCCGATGTCGTGCGCATGCGCGCCGTCGACCACGAAGCTCGCGAGGCCGACGCGCGGCACCGGCGGCTGCGGCCCGAGCACGCGGACGCCGTCGATCCCGGCGAGGCGCGACGCGAGCTGCTCCCCCATCGCGGCCTCGTGCGCGGCGATCCGCGGCATGCCGACCGCGGAGAGGTAGTCGACGGCGGCGGCGAGTCCGATGGCCTGGGCGACCGGCTGCGTACCCGCCTCGAAGCGCTGCGGCGCGGGCAGGTACTCGGCGGCCTCCATCGTCACGGTGGTGATCATCGACCCGCCGGTGAGGAACGGCGGCAGCGCGTTCAGCAGCTCCCCGCGGCCGTAGAGGGCGCCGATGCCGGTGGGGCCGAGCATCTTGTGGCCGGAGAAGGCGGCGAAGTCGACCCCGAGGGCGCGCACGTCCACCGGCAGGTGCGGCACCGACTGGCAGGCGTCGAGCACCGTGAGCGCGCCGGCGGCCCGGGCGAGGGCGACGAGCCGCTCGACCGGGGCGATCGTGCCGAGCACGTTCGACACGTGGCTGAACGCGACGACGCGGGTGCGCGCGCCGATGAGGCGCTCGGCCTCCTCCATCCGGAGCGCGCCGTCGTCGTCGACGGGGATGTAGCGGAGCACGGCGCCGGTGCGGGCCGCGAGCTCCTGCCACGGGATGAGGTTCGCGTGGTGCTCGAGCTCGGTGACGACGATCTCGTCGCCGGCGGCCAGGCGGAAGCGGTCGGCCTCGGCTCCCCCGCGGCCGGCGGATGCGTTGCCGATCGCGTACGCGACGAGGTTGATCGCCGCCGTCGCGTTCGCGGTCCAGACCAGCTCCTCCTCATCCGCCCCGACGAACGCGGCGACCGTGGCGCGCGCGTCCTCGAAGCGGAGGGTGGCCTCGGAGGCGAGCCGGTGCGCGCCGCGGTGCACGGCGGCGTTCCCGTGCTCGAGGAACGACCGCTCGGCGTCGAGCACGGCGGCCGGCTTCTGACTCGTCGCGCCCCAGTCCAGGTAGACGAGGTCGGGGCTGCCGGCGAGCAGCGGGAAGTCGGCCCGCAGCGCGCGGGCGTCGTCGTCCGAGAGGGCCGCGGGCGGGAGCTCGGTCATCGTCACCGCTGCACCCCCGTCGATCGAGCGTTCGGCATCCGATCAGGTTACGTCGGTCTCCGGCACCCGCTGCGCGTGGGTCAGATCCGGTCGAGGGCGTCGGCGAGGTCCTGCTGGAGGTCGGCGACGTCCTCGATCCCGACCGACAGCCGGACGACGTTCTCGGGCACCGCGAGCGGCGTGCCGCGCACCGAGGCGTGCGTCATCAGGCTCGGGTAGCCGATCAGCGACTCGACGCCGCCGAGCGACTCCGCGAGCGCGAAGATCCGCGTGCCCTCCGCGAGCGCCCGCGCGGCGCGCTCCCCGCCGGCGAGGGCGACCGAGAGCATCCCGCCGGCGCCGGACATCTGCCGGGCGGCGATGTCGGCGCCCGGATGCCCGGGCAGGCCCGGGTAGTAGACGCGCTCGACCCGGGGGTCGGCGGCGAGCTGCGTGGCGATGGCGGTGGCGTTCTCGGTGTGCCGGCGCATCCGCACGTCGAGCGTCTTGATGCCGCGGGTGAGCAGCCACGCCTCGAACGGCGCGAGCACGGCGCCCGCGGCGAACTGCAGGAACCGCACCTGCTCGGCGAGCGCGGCGTCGCTGGTCACGACGACGCCGCCCAGCACGTCGGAGTGGCCGCCGAGGTACTTCGTCGCCGAGTGCACGACCACGTCGGCGCCGTGCCGCAGCGGCTGCTGCAGCGCGGGCGAGGCGAAGGTGTTGTCGACCACCACGAGGGCGCCGTGGGCGTGGCCCACCGCGGCGAGCGCCGCGATGTCGACGATCTTCATCAGCGGGTTGGTCGGGGTCTCGATCCAGAGCAGCTTCACCGGCTCGGCGAACGCGGCCTCGACCGCGGCCGGATCCGTGAGGTCGACGGTGTCGAGGCGCACGCCGCTCGGCTCGTGGATGCGCTTCAGCAGCCGGTAGGTGCCGCCGTACGCGTCGTCGCCGAGCACCACCCGGTCGCCGGGCTTCAGCGCTGCGCGCAGCAGCGCGTCCTCGGCGGCGAGGCCGGAGGCGAAGGCGATCGCATCCGCGCCCTGCTCGAGCGCCGCGACCTGCACCTCGAGGGCCGCGCGGGTCGGGTTGCCGCTGCGGGCGTACTCGTAGCCGCCGCGGAGTCCGCCGATGCCGTCCTGCACGTAGGTGGACGTCTGGTGGATGGGCGGCGTGATCGAGCCGGTCGACGGGTCGGGCTCCTGGCCGGCGTGCACCGCCCGGGTGGCGAAGCCGTGCGAGGGCGTATCGGTCATCTGCTGCTCCTTCTCACATCACTCGCTGACGAACGCGAGCAGGTCGGATCGGGTCACGACGCCGACAGGGCGGCCGCCGACCGTGACGAGCAGCGCGTCGCTGTCGCCGAGCGCGGCGCGGGCGGCGGCGATGGGCTCGTGCGCGCCGATCAGCGTCGGTCGCGGCCCGGCGAGCGGCCCGACGGGGTCTCGGAGGTCGCCCGCGCCACTGAAGACGTGGTCGATGAGGCCGCGCTCGTCGACGGTGCCGGCGACCTCGTCCATCGCGACCGGCGGCTCGGCGCTCATCACGAGCAGCTGCGAGACGCCGTAGCGGCGCATCGTGGCGATCGCGTCGCGCACCGAGTCCGTCGGGCGCACCGAGAGCAGGTCGGGCAGCCCCTCGTGCTTCGAGCGGAGCACGTGCTCCACGGTCGTGCCCTCGGAGGGCTCGACGAAGCCGTAGGAGCGCATCCACTCCTCGTTGAAGATCTTCGCGATGTAGCCGCGCCCGCTGTCCGGCAGCAGCACGACGACGACGTCGTCGGGGCCGAGCCGCTCGGCGACGCGGAGCGCGGCGACGACGGCCATGCCGCTCGAGCCGCCGACGAGCAGCCCCTCCTCGCGCGCGAGGCGCAGCGTCATCCGGAACGCCTCCGCATCGGAGACGGGCAGGACCTCGTCGGCGACGGTGCGGTCGTAGGCGGGCGGCCAGAAGTCCTCGCCGACGCCCTCGAGCAGGTACGGCCTGCCGGTGCCGCCGGAGTAGATGGAGCCCTCCGGATCCGCGCCGATGATCCGCACGCGGCCCTCGGACACGTCCTTGAGGTACCGGCCGGTGCCGCTGATCGTGCCGCCGGTGCCGACGCCGGTGACGAAGTGCGTGAGGCGCCCGTCGGTGTCGCGCCAGATCTCGGGCCCGGTGGTGGCGTAGTGGCTGGCCGGCCCGTTGGGGTTCGCGTACTGGTTCGGCTTGAAGGCGCCGGGGATCTCGCGGGCGAGCCGGTCGGAGACGCTGTAGTAGGAGGTGGGGTCGTCGGGCGCGACCGCGGTCGGGGTGACGACCACCTCGGCGCCGTAGGCCGACAGCACGGCGCGCTTGTCCTCGCCGACCTTGTCGGGCACGACGAAGATGCAGCGATAGCCGCGCTGCTGCGCGACGAGGGCGAGGCCGACGCCGGTGTTGCCGCTCGTCGGCTCGACGATCGTGCCGCCGGAGCGGAGGGATCCGTCGCGCTCGGCGGCGTCGATGATCCGGACGGCGATGCGGTCCTTCACGGAGCCGCCCGGGTTCAGGTACTCCACCTTCGCCAGCACGGTGGCGGAGAGGCCGGCCGTGACGGCGTTGAGGCGGACGAGCGGGGTGTCCCCGATCAGCTCGAGGACGTTCGCGGCGTATCGCATGGTCTTCCTTACTCGCGCGGGCGTGCCTGTAGGCACGGTCGTTCGACGGGTGCGGGTCAGGCCCGGCAACACGCGCGGAGGAGCACGCTGCGACTCTAGCGCCGCGGAGGGGTCCGCGCCCCGGGCCCCATGATCGCCACCGCGCGCGACTCGTCCCGCGCGTCGGCAGATGCCCCGGGCGTAGGGGCGACGGGCGCCATCCGGCCTACACGCGGCACGGATGCCTACGCCCGGGACGGCGGCTGACTTCTCCATCGAGCAAGATCGCCCGATCTTTTCGGCTCCCGCTCCGGAAGGTGCGGCTCGAGGCGGCCGATGCTGGCAGGACACCCCGATCCTGGAGGCACCGATGCCCACGACCGCACCATCCGCTCCGTCCGCTTCGGCCGCCCTCGCGCCCGAGCCGCCCTGCCCCGAGTGCGCCGTCGCGCTCACGGCCGTCGGCGGCGGTCGTCACCGCTACTGGACCTGCCGCTGGTGCGGCACCACGATGCCTCGCCACTGAGCGACCGGCAGGGCCCGCGTTCGCGACCCTGCTCGATCGACGGAGAAACCGCATCCGCCGGCCGAGTTCAAGCGGATGCGGGCCGGTCCGGCGCGAGAACTCCGTCGTTTACGCAGTGCTGACGCGTCAGCCGGCGATCGGGTAGCTCACGAAGGCGAAGCGCTCGCCCGTCGGGTCCCAGCCGTTCACGTTGAGCGTGCCCTGGCCGCCGTTGAACGCCGCGATCGTCCGGCCCTCCGACCACCGGTCCCCCTCGACGAGCTCCACCTCGACCGGCCGGTCCGTCGGATGCCCCGTGGTCCCCGGCGGGTAGGCGAGGAAGTAGCCGTGCTCGCCGGTCGGCGACGGGTGCGGGAACCAGTTCACGCGCTCGTCGAAGGTCAGCTGCTCGAGGCCGGTGCCGTCCGGGCGGATGCGGGCCAGCTGCGCGTGCCCGTCGAAGACCTCGGTGTTGAAGAGGAGCCGTTCGCCGTCCGGCGAGAACTCGCTGCCGTCGGTCGGCGCGGCGTCGTCGGTGACCTGGCGAAGGTCCGTTCCGTCCGCGCGGATCGTGAACACGTTCGAGCGGGCCGTGCCGAAGTCGCCGTCCACGCCCGAGGCGGCCTCGAGTCCGATGAACGCGAGCGTGCGCCCGTCCGGCGAGATGCCGTGCAGGAAGTGCATGAGCCCCGGCCGGTCGTCCGGGCCGTCGGTGATCCGCTCCGCCGCCCCGCCGGCGAGCGGGATGCGGTAGAGGTGCCAGTCGTTCGCGGACGCGAAGACGTGCTCGCCGTCGGGGTCGAGCACGTGGTCGTTGTTCAGCGGCGGATGCCCCGAGGTCGGGACCCGCTCGAGCACCGGCTCGTCGATGGGCAGGCGCCAGAGGTCCCCGTCGGCGTTCAGCAGCAGGGCGGCCCCGTCGAGGGTCCAGTTCGGGGCCTCGACGAGCACCTGATCGGATGACCAGAGCTCGCGGACCGTGCCGGACGTGTCGGCGATGTGCACGACCGAGCGCTGCCCCGGCAGCAGCGTCCGCCCGCGCGGCTCGTCCGTGCCCCTGTTCGCGGCATCCTGGTCCACCGGCATGCGGCTCCTCCCGATCGGCGACGGACGTGGCGTCCGGCGCGCTCATCCGCCATGGTGCAGCACGCCTCCGTCCGTCACCTCCAGGGTGGATGCGCCGCGGGCGCGGCGGTCGGCCCGCTGTCGAGGCGGGTCTGTACCGTCTCGGGGTGACTGCGACCGAGGTGACCGCCCGCCGCAGCCGTCGCGCGTGGCGGCTGTCGCTCGCGGGCACCCTCGTCTCCGCGCTCGGCACCGGCCTCACGATGCCGTTCCTGCTCGTCTACCTGCACGGGGCCCGGCACGTGCCGCTCGCGGTCGCCGGCGTCGTCGTCGCGATCTCCGCGGTGGTCGGCATGGCGGCGACGGCGGTCGGCGGCCCCTTCGGCGACCGGTTCGGGCTCGGCCGGATGCTGGTGGCCGGCCTGGCCGCGCAGGCGATCGGCACCGCCATGCTCGCGCTCGGCGGCGACGTGCTCGAGGCGGCGGCCGCGGTGGCGGTGATCGCCGCCGGCAACGGGATCGCCTGGCCCGCGCTGAACGGCTTGATCGCCGGGCAGGTGCCCCTCGCCGAGCAGCCGCGCGCCTTCGCGCTGCGGTTCGGGGTGATGAACGCGGGCATCGGCATCGGCGGCCTCGCATCCGGCTGGATCGTGACGCTGGACGACCCCGCGAGCTTCCAGCTCGTCTACGCGATCGACGCGACGACCACCGCGATCTTCGCGCTGCTCGTCGTGCTCGGGATGCGGGGCACACCCGGCTACCGCCCGGATCCTGACCGCGAGCGCCACCACGCCTCCCGCGAGCCCCACGAGCGCGGCTACCGGGCGGTCCTCACCGACCGCGCGTTCACCGGCTACCTGCTGCTCGTGCTCGGGATCTGCGTGTTCGGGTACGCGCAGCTCGACGGGCCCTGGGCGGCCTTCGCCACCCTCGAGGGGCACGCGACGCCGCGGGTCGTCGGCATCGCGTTCGCCGTCAACACCGCCGTGATCGTGCTCGCGCAGCTGCCCGTGGTGCGCCTCACCCGGCACTGGCGGCGCACCCGGCTGCTCGCGCTCACCGCTGCGCTCTGGTCCGTGTCCTGGGTGGCGACCGGGCTCGCCGTGCTCCCGGCCCTCCAGGGCCTCGCCGCCGACGTCGTGCTCGTCGTCGCGCTCGCGATCTTCGGGCTCGGCGAGACCTTCTTCAGCCCCGTCTCGGGCGCGATGCCGAACGTGCTCGCTCCGCCCCACCTCCGCGGCCGCTACAACGCGCTCGCGTCGAGCACCTTCCCGCTCGGCAACCTCATCGGGCCGCTGATGGCGGGCGTGCTGCTCGGCGGCCCCGCGCCGATCTCCTGGGTCGTCCTCATCGTGATCGGCACGGCGCTCGCGGCCCTCGGCGCGCTGCGGCTCGGCCGCATCCTCCCCGCGCACGCCGAGCGGGCGCCGGTCGAGCAGTCGGCCGGCTGACCGGCCGCTCCAAGACGCCGGTCGTAGCATCGCGGCACGGTCGAGGACGATCGCTTCTCGAGCCCCTGGAGGAGACCATGACGGACACCACGGCCCTCGAATCCCTGAGCATCGGACGCCCGGATCCGCTGCCGATCCCGGACGGCGCGAACGACGAGGTGCGCGCGATCGTCGAGGGCATCTACGGCGACGGCATCATCGCGAGGAAGGGCGCGTTCTCCCGCCAGTGGACCGTCGACATGGCGGAGGACATCTACCGCGCCTTCCACGAGGCCCTCGCGCGCCCGCGCGGCGCGGTCGGCCGTGGTCGCCGGCGCTACTACGTGGAGATCCACCCGGAGCAGCTGCGGGGCTTCGTCGACCTCGTCGACCACCCGTGGGTGCGCCAGGTCTGCGAGGCGATCCTCGGATCCGACTACCAGATCGTCGAGCTCGGCTTCGACATCCCCTTCCCCGGCGCGACCGACCAGCCGTGGCACCGGGACTTCCGGATGCCGGAGGCCACGAAGACCGAGAAGCGGCTCACGTCGCTGGCCTTCAACCTGACGGCGATCGACACCGTCGAGGAGATGGGCCCCTTCGAGATCGCGCCCGGCACGCAGTTCGACCTCTCCCCCGAGTTCGACCACGAGATGTTCCCGCCGAAGTCGATGTGGTCGCGCTACGAGGGCCTCGCGCAGCGGAAGTACCCGAAGATGGGCGACATCTCGGCCCGCAGCGCGCTCACCATCCACCACGGCACGAAGAACGTCTCGGAGTCGCCGCGGCCGGTGCTCGTGCTCGGCGTCGACGCCCCCGGCGCCGGCAACGCCGAGCACCACGACATGGCGGTCACCCGCGCGTACTACGACGCGCTGCCGGAGCGGGTGCAGCAGCACCTCGTCTGCCCGATCGCCGACGAGCTGACGCCCATCACGCAGAAGCACGACATCGAGGGCCTGATGATGGGCGAGGCCTGACCGTCGTCACATGCCGTCATCCGGGCAGCACGGGGGCCGCCGCCGCATAGCGTGACGGCGTGGTCGGGATCGCAGCGCTGGTCGTGGCCGCCCTCGTGCTCGCCGCGACCGCGCTCGGGCTGCTGAAGCGCGCGACGACCGGGCGGGCCCGGCGGGTGCGCGGGCCGGTGGTGCGCGCTCACGAGGTCGGCGCTGCCTCCCTCGGCTCTCGAGCCACCCTGCTGCAGCTCTCCACGCCCATGTGCACGCAGTGCCCGCCGACCGCGCGCCTGCTCGGCGCGACCGCGGCGGAGCGCGCCGGCGTCGTGCACCTCGAGGTGGACGTGAGCGAGCGGATCGCGCTCGCCGACCGCTTCCAGATCCTGCAGACGCCGACCACCCTGCTGCTCGACGCCGAGGGTCGCGTGCGCGGCCGCATCGGCGGCCGTCCGCGCCCCGATTCGCTCGAGCGCGAGCTCGACCTGCTGCTGGAGTCGCCCGCATGACCGCATCCGTCGCCGTCCGCCCCGCCGTCGTCGACCCGCGTGCGCCGCGGTTCGGCGCCGCGATCACCGCGGTCGTGCTGCTCGTCGACGTGTTCCTCGGGGTGGCGGGCGCCACGGTCGCGGCGGCGGTGCTGCTCGCGGCGGTCACGGCCCTCTTCGCGTGGGGCGCCTTCGCCGGCATCCGGCGGCACCCGTACGGTGCCCTGTTCCGCCGGTTCGTGCGCCCGCGCCTCGCGCCGCCCGCCGAGCTCGAGGACGCGGCGCCCCCGACCTTCGCCCAGCTCGTCGGCTTCCTGGTCACCGGCATCGGCCTGGTCCTCACGATCCTCGGCGTCCCGCTCGCCGCCCCGATCGCGGCCGGCATCGCCTTCGTCGCCGCCTTCCTGAACGCCGCGTTCGGCTTCTGCCTCGGCTGCGAGCTCTACCTGCTGCTCGTCCGCGCTCGCCTGATCCGGCCCCGCTGAGGGCTCAGCGCTTCGCTGCCCGGTCCAGGCGGGACGGCCACCAGATCGTGCGGCCGATGTCGTGCGAGAGCGCCGGCACGAGCAGGGTCCGCACGAGGAACGTGTCGAGCAGCACCCCGAACGCCACGACGAAGGCGATCTGCACGAGGAACAGGATGGGGATCACGGCGAGCGCCGCGAACGTGGTCGCCAGCACGATGCCGGCGGACGTGATCACGCCACCGGTGACCATGAGGCCGACGATGACGCCGCGACGGGTGCCCTGGCGGGCGGACTCCTCCCGCACGCGGGTCATGAGGAAGATGTTGTAGTCGACCCCGAGCGCGACGAGGAACACGAACCCGAACAGCGGCACCGACGGGTCCGCGCCCGGGAAGCCGAAGCCGTAGCGGAAGACGACCGCGGCGACGCCGAGGGTCGCCGCGTAGGACAGCACCACCGTGGCGACGAGCAGCAGCGGGGCGACGAGCGCCCGCAGCAGCAGCGCGAGGATCACGAGGATCACCGCAAGCACGATCGGGATGATCGTGCGGAGGTCCTTCTGCGCGGTGAGGTTCGTGTCGAGGTCGAGCGCCGAGGTGCCGCCGACCTCCGCGGCGGGCTCGACCGTCGCGAGCCGGCTCCGGAGATCCTTGACGGCGGCCTGGGCCGCCGCCGAGTCCGCCTGCTCGTCGAGGGTCGCCTGCAGGAGCACCCGGCCGTCGACGACCTTCGCCGCGGCCGGAGCCCCGGTCGGCGGACCCTGCGTGCCGGTGAAGACCGACGCGTCCGTGACGTGCGGAGTCGCCTTCACCGCGTCGAGCACCTGCTGCTGCGACGCCTCCGGCGCCGTCACGGCCAGGGGACTGCCGCTGCCGGCGTCGTAGTGCTTCGCGAGCTCCTTCTGGCCGGCGACTGCCTGGGACGGGGTGAGCAGCACATCCGTCTGCGGCACCCCGCTCGCCTGCAGCTGCGTGAGACCGAGGGCGAGCACGCCGAGCACGACCGTGGTGCCGATCCAGAGCAGCCGCGGCCTCGTCGCGACTCGAGCGCCGACCCCGCTCCAGAAGCGGCCGACACGGGGCGCATCCGGGGCGGCCGCCGGGTCGAAGCGCGGGATCAGCGGCCAGAAGGCGGCCCGGCCGAGCAGGGCGAGCATCGCGGGCAGGGCCGTGACGGCGGCGAGGAACGAGAACAGGATGGCGATCGCGGCGACCGGCCCGAGCCCCTTGTTCGAGTTGAGGTCGGAGAAGGCCAGGCAGAGCACCGCGAGGATCACGGTCGCGGCCGAGGCGCCGATCGGCTCGATCGACCGCTTCCACGCCTTCGTCAGCGCCGTCAGGTGCCGCCGCTCGGTCGACAGCGTCTCCCGGTACCGCGCGACGAGCAGCAGGCTGTAGTCCGTGGCGGCGCCGATCGCGAGGATCGCGAGGATGCCGCGGCTCTGCCCCGTCACGGTCACCCAGCCGGCCTTCGCGACGAGGTAGACGACGAGGATGCTGCCGGTCAGCGCGAAGCTCGAGGTGAGCAGCACCACGATCGGCAGCAGCAGCGACCGGTAGACGATGAGCAGGATCACGAACACCGCGGCGAGCGCGACGAGCAGCAGGACGCCGTCGATGCCGCTGAAGCCGGCGCCGAAGTCGGCGCCGAGCCCCGCGGGGCCGGTCACCCAGGTCTGCAGCCCGGGGACGGCCCGGGTCTTCAGGGTGTCCCTGAGGTCGCCGACGACCACGGTGGCGTCGGCCTTCGCGTCGATCTGGAGCAGCGCCTCGAGCGCCTTCCCGTCCTTGGACGGGATCGGCGGGGACGCGGCGGTGACCCCGTCGATCCCCTTCAGCGCTTCGACGTCCGCGGCCGCAGCGGCGCGGTCGGCCGCGGTGAGGCCGCCGGGTCGGACGAAGAGGACCACGGCCGGGATGGTGTCGGCGCCGAAGAAGCGCGTCTCGGCCGTCTGCACCCGCGTGGACTCCGCGGTGGCCGGGAGGTAGGACGTCTGGTCGTTGTTCGTGACGTCGGAGATCGTGCCGAACGTGGGGCCGCCCACGGACGAGATGCCGAGCCAGGCGGCGAAGACCACCACGGCGGCGACCACGCGGAGCACGGTCCCTCGGCGGGTGGACGCGCCTGCGATCCCTGTGTTCGCCATGGGGTGAGCATGCCGTGCTCCCGCCCCGCACGCAGCATCCTCGAAGGAGGAGGGGGCGCGGCGTGCCGTTTCGGGCCGCCCGGGAGCCGAGCCGCGCGGAGCCGGCTCAGCGGATCGAGCGGAGCAGCGCCGCCACGTCCGTGCGCCGCAGCCGATCGTTCAGGTCGTTCCTGCGCACCCAGGCGTCGAATGCCCGGCCGTCGTTGAGCGGCGCCGGGCCGCGCACGTCCTGCCCCAAGCGATCGACGGCGTCCCGGAGCGCCCGGCCGGCGCGCCGCATCGGGCGCACACCGACCGCGACGATCGCCACGGCGAGCACGAGCAGCGCGGCGACGATCTGCAGCACCGGCCAGTGGACCGGGAGCACCACGAGTACGACCCACGCGGCGACCAGCAGGAGCAGGAAGGCGGCGAGCGCCCGGTAGGCGGGCAGCCGCACGACGGCGAGCTCCTCCGCGGCGGCGCGGCCGATCCGCCGGTCCCACAGCGCGTGCGCCGCGCGGCGGTTCCAGCCGGCGATCGTCCAGGGCGCCGGCCCCCGGTGTGCGGATGTGCTCATGGCTCGGAACGGTAGGGGCGAGCGGCCGCGCGGCGCGCGCCCCAGTTCACGGCGCACCACCACGCCGCTCCGACCCGACGCACGGCGACTGCCCAACGACCTCGAAGTCCCGGGCCCCGATCCGCGCCTACCGTCCCGTCATGGACTTCGAGGGCGACGATCCACCGAACTGCCCGCGGTGCCTCCACATGCTGCGCTGGACCGGGACCGAGCGGTACCCCTTCTGGGAGTGCGGGTACTGCGGCTTCTTCACGCCGACGCTCTGAGCGCGGGCGGTGCGACGCCGCGCGTGGCGCTCCCGCGGCCGTGGTGGAATGCGTCGGTGACCTCGACGACGCCGTCCGCCCCGCTGCAGCAGCATCCGATCGACCTGCTCGCCCTCGAGGACGAGCTGACGGACCGCGAGCGCGAGTGGCGCGACGGCGTGCGCGACCTCGTCACGCGGGCGATCCGGCCGAACGCGGCCCGGTGGTTCGCCGATGCGGTCTTCCCGGACGAGCTCGTGCCGGAGCTCGGGCGCGCGGGCCTGCTCGGCGCGCACCTCAGCGGCTACGGCTGCGCGGGGCGCTCCGCGGTCGAGTACGGGCTCGCTGCGATGGAGCTCGAGGCGGGCGACTCGGGCATCCGCACGCTCGTGTCGGTGCAGGGCTCGCTCGCGATGACGGCGATCCACCGGTACGGGAGCGAGGCGCAGAAGGAGCGTTGGCTGCCCGCGATGGCCACCGGCGAGGTGCTCGGCTGCTTCGGCCTCACGGAGCCCGAGGCCGGGTCCGATCCCGCCGGCATGCGCACCACGGCGACGCCGACGCCCGACGCCGGATGGTCGATCACCGGCTCGAAGCGCTGGATCGGCCTCGCGTCGAAGGCGGAGGTCGCGGTCATCTGGGCGCGCACCGAGGACGGCGTGCGCGGCTTCCTCGTGCCGACGGCGACGCCCGGCTTCACCGCGACGCCGATCGAGCCGAAGCTGTCGATGCGCGCATCCGTGCAGTGCGACATCGTGCTCGACGACGTGCGGCTGCCGCCGGACGCGCTGCTGCCGGAGGCCCGCGGGCTCGGGGCGGCGCTGCGCTGCCTGAACGAGGCGCGCTACGGCATCGTCTGGGGCGCGATGGGCGCCGCCCGCGACGCCCTCGAGGTCGCCCTCGCCTACGCGCAGCAGCGCGAGCAGTTCGGGTCCCCGATCGCGGCGTTCCAGCTGACGCAGCAGAAGCTCGTCGACATGGAGCTCGAGATCGAGAAGGGTGTGCTGCTCGCGCTCCACCTCGGGCGGCGGAAGGATGCCGGCCGCCTCACGCCGGAGCAGGTGTCGTTCGGCAAGCTGAACAACGTGCGGGAGGCCATCGAGGTGTGCCGCCAGGCGCGCACCATCCTCGGCGGCAACGGCGTCACGACCGAGCTGTCACCGCTGCGCCACGCACTGAACCTCGAGAGCGTGCGCACGTACGAGGGCACCGACGAGGTGCATACCCTCGTGCTCGGCGCCGCGATGACGGGCATCCCGGCCTTCCGCATCCGCTGACTCATCACGCCGTTCCGGAGAAATCTGGTGACACGCCGTCGGCGGGCGCTCCGAGGCGGCGTGTCGCGAAGGAACTCCGGAACGGCGCGATCTGGGAGCGGGCTCAGCCGCTGAGTGAGGCCCGGGCCACCACACCGCCCGTGTCCGTGCGGATCTCCACGGTGCGGATGGAGCGCTCGGCGATGCTCGTCGCCGCGGCGAGCCCCTTGGCGCCGTCCCCATGCGCGGCCCACGTCGCCACGGTCGCCGTCCTGCCGCCGGTGGTCGTCACGACGAGCCGGTAGGCCTCCTCCCCGTACGCTCCCCCGCCGGACGGGTAGTGGCAGCTCCAGGTGAGCCTCGTGCCCCAGGGCACCGCCGTGGCGGTGAGCTCGGCCGAGACGGCGGAGCCGCCCACGGGTTCGAGCCGCGTGGCTGCCGCGGCCGGTCCGGACGGGACGCTGCCGAGCGTCGCACCGCCCACCGCGGCCAGCACGATCGCGGCCGCCCCCGCGAGCGCCGCCACCCTGCGGCGGCGGTGCACCCGCTTGGCGAGATGGGCGACGGCGCCCTCCGTGCGCAGCGGTTCGTCCGCGTCCTCCGGCAGGTCCCGGAGCTCCTCGGCCGACTCCCCGTCGAGCCGGCCGAGGATCCCGGGCATCCCGGCCAGCTCGGCCACCCGCGCGGAGCAGGCGGCGCAGGTGCCGAGATGCGCCTCGAACTCGAGCCGCTCGGCCGAGCTCAGCGCGCCCAGCACGTAGGCGGCATCCCACTCCGCGTAGCGGTCGTCGGGGCCGATGCGCCGCGGCTCCCCGCTCATCGGGTCACCCCCCGTTCCTGCAGGGCGAGGCGCAGCGCTCGCATGCCGTAGTGCAGCCGCGACTTCACGGTTCCCTCGGGCACGCCGAGCCGTTCCGCGATCTCGTGCACCGACCGGCCGCCCCAGTACGCCTCGAGCAGCACCGCGCGGTGGTCGGGCGAGAGCGCCGTGAGCGCGTCGCTGAGCAGGATGCGGTCGAGCAGCGCGTCGGCCTGGTCACCCACCGCCTGCTCGGGCACCGACTCGACCGCGATCTCGCGGCGGTGCCGCGCGCTCCGGACCTCGTCGACGATGAGGTTGCGGGCGACGGTGAAGAGCCAGGCGCGCGCCGAGCCGCTGCTCCCGCTCACCGCGAGCGGATGCCGCCACGCGCGGGCGAAGGTCTCCTGCACCACGTCCTCCGCCTGGCCGCGGTCGCGGGTGTGCCGGAGGGCGTAGCGGAGCAGGTCGTCGCCGTGCTCGTGCTGCAGCGCCTGCAGCAGCGCGATCGACGGATCGGCGGCGGACCGGGGCCGTCCGGCGCGCATCAGGCGCGCTCCAGTGCGGGACGCGGCGAGCGCGTCGAGCGTCGGCGGGATGCAGGCATGGTGGGTCCGGTCGTCAGGGTCTCACCCGGACAGACGGATCCGCGCCCCATCCGGTTCAAATCGCGCCGTTCCGGAGAAACCGGACGACCCGCCGCGGCGGGCGCTCCGGTTGCGGCGTGTCGCTCAAGAACTCCGGAACGGCGCGATTCAGGGGGCGGCGGGGAGCTCCCCCGAAGCCGCGAGCAGCGCGGGCAGATCCGCGACCGACGGCAGCAGATGGGTGTGCCGCGCCGCCCCGAGCTCGGCCACGGTGTGCGCGCCGGTGAGCACGCCGACCACGTACCGTGCGCCGGCGTTCGTGCCGGCCTGCACATCGTTCACGGTGTCGCCGGCGACGAGCACCTCGGCGACGTCGGTCGTGCGGGTGGCGGACATCGTGGCGAAGATCAGGAAGGGAGCCGGGCGCGACGCGGGCACGTCGTCGGCGGTCACCAGCGCGTCGATGTCGTCGCCGACCCGCCAGCCGACGGTGTCGAGCAGGCCCTGCGCCACCTCGCGGGCGTAGCCGGTCTGCAGCGCGACCCGCACCCCGGCCTCTCGGAGCCCGTGCACGGCCTCGGCGATGCCGGGCAGCAGCACCGGCGGGTCGTCGCGGTAGGCGCGCTCGAGCGCGAGCGAGAAGCGGCGGAAGATCTCCGGCGCGGCCGCCGGGTCCCGGTCGAGGGCGACGAGCAGGCCTTCGATGGCCTCGAACTTCGACGTGCCGCTCCACGAGGAGAGCAGCTCGTCGGGCACCTCGAGGCCGGTGGCCTGCTCGACCGAGTCGCGCAGGACGGCGTAGACCGCACCGCCCTCGTCGATGGTCGTCCCGGCCATGTCGAGGGAGGCGAGTCGGATCGGCACGCCCCGGATCCTGCCTCCCGGCCGGGCGCCGGCGGGGGCCGCACCCCGGTCGTTCACCGACAGTTCGCCGATGGGGAACATTCGTGACGGGCCGGCGAACAGCCGATGCACAGTCCCGCATCTCCCCGTTCCGAGGGCTTCACGAAGGGCACGCTGACCTCCGTGCGTGAACGGAGAGCCGACCTGGTCGTGGTCGGCGGTGGCATCGTGGGCCTCGCCCATGCCTGGCACGCGCACCGCGCCGGCCTCGAGGTGCTCGTCGTCGAGCGCGACGAGTTCGCCGTGGGGGCCAGCATCCGCAACTTCGGCCACGTCTGCACGACCGCCCAGGCCGGCCTCGTGCTCGAGCTGGCCCGCGCCGCCCGCGAGGACTGGCTGACGATCGCCGCCGACGGCGGCGTCCCGGTGAGGACGGACGGCACCGTCGTCCTGGGCCGCACCGAGGCGGAGCGCGCGGTGCTCGAGCAGTTCGCCGCGGACCGCGGCAGCGACGAGGTGCGGCTGCTCGACCCTGACGCCGCTGCGGCGCGGATCGGCTTCACCCCGCCCGGGCTGCTTGCGGCGGCGCACCTTCCCCTGGACCTGCGGGTGGACGCGCCGACCGCGATCCCCGCGATCGCCGCCCACCTCGAGGCCATCGGCGTCGACTTCCTCCGCCGCACGACCGTGCAGGACGTGGGCGAGGAGATCGTCCGCACCACCCGGGGGCCGATCCGCGCCGAGCGGATCGTCGTCGCCGTCGGCCACGACGTCGACCGGTTCTTCCCCGACCTCGCCGACGAGGCCGGCGTGCGCCGCTGCCGGCTGCGGATGCTGGAGGTCGACCCGCCCCAGGACATGCGGGTGGCCCCCGCGGTGCTCACCGGCCTATCGATGCTCCGCTACGACGGCCTGTCGAGCATGCCGGCGGCGGATGCCGTCCGCGCCGAGGCCCACCCCGCGCTGCTGCACGAGCAGGTGAACCTCATGTTCACGCAGCGTCCCGACGGCCGGCTCGTGCTCGGTGACACGCACCACTACGACCTCACCGAGGATCCCTTCGAGGACGAGGCGTCCGACGAGCTGCTGCTCGGGGAGTTCCGCCGCCTGCTCGGCTCGGCGCTCACCGTGCGCCGCCGGTGGCGCGGCGTGTACGCGTCGAGCACGAAGGCGCCCTTCCTCATCGCCGAACCGATCCCGTCCGTCACCGTCGCCTCGGTCACGACCGGGGTCGGCATGACCACCGCGTTCGGGCTCGCTCGATCGGTGCTCGCCGAACGTCCGCTCGTCGGCTGACCCACGACGTCCCGGCCGCGAGGCAGGCCGGGCCGACCCCCATCCCATCCCGGAGGATCCATGCAGCACATCACCACCCGGCGACGCATCCGCGCCGCCGCCGCCGTCGCCCTCTCGGGCGCGATGATCGCCGCGCTCGCCGCGTGCTCGTCGGGCGGATCCGGCTCCGCATCCGCGGACGTCCTGCCGAAGGCGAAGGCGGAGACCGCCACGTCCGCCGCCGATTTCGGCGGCATGAAGGGCCTCGTCGCGGCCGCGAACGCAGAAGGCCACCTCAACGTCATCACCCTGCCGCCGTCGTGGGCGAACTACGGCAAGATCATCGCCGGCTTCGAGGCCAAGTACCCGAAGATCAAGATCACGTCGCAGAACCCGAACGGCTCGTCCGCGGACGAGGTCTCGGCGGCGAAGGCCGCGGGCACCGGCAGCAACGCCCCCGACGTCTTCGACATCGGCACCGCGGTGCTCAGCCAGAACCTCGACCTCGTCACCCCGTACAAGGTCGCGAACTGGTCGGACATCCCCGCCGACTTCAAGGACGCGTCGGGCAAGTGGTACTACGACTACACGGGCCTCATGTCGATCGGCTACGACTCGTCGAAGGTCCCCGCGCCCACCTCCATGGCCGACCTGCTGAAGCCGGCGTACAAGGGCAAGGTCGCGATCAAGGGTGACCCGACGCAGGCGAACGAGGCGGCGAGCGCCGTCTACCTCGCCGCGCTGGAGAGCGGGGGATCGCCGACGAACATCCAGCCCGGCATCGACTTCTTCGCGAACCTCAAGAAGGCGGGCAACTTCATCTCGGTGCTGCCGACGCAGGCCACGGTGAACTCCGGGCAGACCCCGGTCGTCATCCAGTGGTCCTACAACAACCTCGCCTGGGGTCCAGCGGGTGGCTCGTCCGCGAACCCGAACTGGAAGACCCTCGTGCTCCCGGGCACGGCGGTGGGCAGCTACTACAACCAGGCGATCAACGCGAAGGCCGCGAACCCGGCGGCGGCGCGGCTCTGGGAGGAGTGGCTCTACAGCCCCGAGGTCCAGAACCTGTACCTCGCATCCGGCGCCTACCCGGCCACCCTCGCGGCGATGCAGAAGAGCAGCACCGTCGACCCCGCCGTGCTGAAGTCCGTCGGCGCACCGCCGTCGAGCTTCGTGCAGCTGACGAGCGAGCAGGCGACCGCCGCCGCGGCGCTCCTCAAGTCCGGCTGGTCGAAGGCCGTCGGCTGATCCGATGACCGTCGCCCCCGTGCGGGTCCCGATCCGCGGCGCCGGAGGTCTCCTCCGGCGCCGCGGCGTCGGCTGGCTCGGCTTCGCCCCGTTCGGGGCCTACGTCGTCCTGTTCCTCGGGATCCCCGGCGTGGTCGCCGTCGCGAGCGGCTTCTTCGCCGCTGACGGCAGCCCCACGCTCGCCAACTTCAGCGCCTTCACCGACCCCACGATCCTCAAGGACTTCTGGAACTCGCTCTGGGTGTCCGCGCTCTCCGCGCTGCTGAGCGCGGTGCTCGGCGCCCTGATCGCCTGGGCCCTCACCTCCACCCGGCCGGACGGGTTCGTGCGGGCGTCGGCCGACTCGGCCAGCAGCGTGCTCGCCCAGTTCGGCGGCGTCATGCTCGCGTTCGCGTGGATCGCGACGATCGGCCCCGAGGCCCTGGTCACCCGCTTCCTCCAGGCCCTGCTGCACGTCGACATCAACGCGAACGGGCCGATCCTCTACAGCGTCCCCGGCCTGCTGTTCCCCTACACCTACTTCGGCGTGCCTCTCATGGTGCTCACGTTCCTGCCCGCCCTCGACGGCCTGAAGCCGCAGTGGGGCGAGGCCGTCGCCACGCTCGGCGGGACGCGCCGCCGGTACTGGTGGCGGATCGGCGTCCCGGTGCTCGCCCCCGCGTTCCTCGGCAGCTTCATCCTGCTCTTCGCGAACGCGTTCTCCTCCTACGCCACCGCGGCCGCGCTCATCGACCAGGGCGGCATCGTGCCGCTCGCGATCAAGCAGCAGCTGACGAGCGAGACGATCGTCGGCGTCGCCAACACGGCGGGGGTGCTCGCCCTCGGGATGGTCGTGATCATGGCCGTGCTCATGTCCGGATACGCGCTGCTCGAGCGGCGGACCCGGCGGTGGCAGCGATGAGCGCCGGCCCCGCAGCCGGCGCCCCCGCTCCCGGCTCCCTCTCGATCCCGGCCCGGATGGCCGGGCGCCGGGTCGGCGCCCGGTCCCGCACCCTCACCGGTGCGGTCCCGTCCCGCGCCACCGGACGGGTCGTGCTGATCGTCTCCGGTGTCCTGTTCGCGGTGCCGCTCGCCGCGATGACCTGGTTCACGCTGCAGCAGGTCGGCACGGGGGCGTTCACCCTCGCCCACTACGGCGCGATCTTCGACCCGGCGCAGGCCTCGAACTACGAGGACCTCTTCACCGGCCTGCAGAACTCGCTGATCATCTGCGTCCTCACGGTGCTCATCGTGCTGCTGCTGCTCCTGCCGGCGATGCTGCTCGCGGAGCTCCGCTTCCCCGCTGTTCGCGCGGTGCTCGAGGTCGTCTGCCTGCTGCCGATCACGGTCCCGACGGTCGTGCTGGTGGTCGGGTTCGTCCCCGTCTACCAGGTGCTCGGCGGCACGCTGGGGACGGATCCGTGGACGCTCGCCTTCGCGATCGGTGTGATCTCGCTCCCCTACGCGTACCGGCCGATCAGCACGAACCTGTCCACGCTGAACCTCACCATCCTTGCGGAGGCGGCGCGCTCCCTCGGCGCAGGCTGGTTCAGGACCGTCTGGCGGGTGGTGCTCCCGAACCTGCGCCGGGGGATCCTGTCGTCCTGCCTCCTCACCGTCTCGGTGGTGCTCGGGGAGTTCACCATCGCGAACTTCCTGAACCAGACCACCTTCCAGACCGGCCTGCTGCTGCTGCAGCAGACCGACCCCTACGTCGCGACGATCTTCGCGCTCCTCGCGCTGCTGTTCGTCTTCCTCCTGCTCGTCGTGATCAGCACGGCGGGCTCGATCGGCCGCTCCAGGAGGTCCCGCAGATGACCATCGCCCCGCCCGCCACCGAGTCCCTCGTCCAGCGCGGCACCCCCGTCGAGCTCGTCGAGGTCGTGAAGGACTACGGGACCGGCCAGCGCGCCCTGGACGGGGTGAGCCTCGCGCTCGAACCCGGCGAGTTCGTGGCGCTCCTCGGCCCGTCCGGCTGCGGCAAGACGACGGCGCTGCGCGCCCTCGCCGGCCTCGAGCGCATCGACGGCGGGCACGTGCGGATCGGGAACGAGGACGTCGAGCAGACGCCCGTGCATCGGCGCGACATCGGGATGGTGTTCCAGTCCTACTCGCTGTTCCCGCACATGACCGTCCGGGCGAACGTCGCGTTCGGGCTCGAGATGCGGCGGGTGGAGGCGAAGGCCAGGGCGAGCCGTACCCAGGAGGCGCTCGACCTCGTGGGCCTCGGCGCGATGGCGGACCGGTACGCGCATCAGCTCTCCGGCGGTCAGCAGCAGCGCGTCGCGCTCGCGCGGGCACTCGTCACCCGGCCGCGGGTGCTGCTGCTCGACGAGCCGCTGTCCGCGCTCGATGCGAAGGTGCGCGTGCAGCTCCGCGAGGAGATCCGGCGCATCCAGAAGGAGCTCGGCATCACCACCCTCTTCGTCACGCACGACCAGGAGGAGGCGCTGGCCGTCGCCGACCGGGTCGCGGTGATGAACGCGGGCCGCATCGAGCAGATCGGCACCCCGGAGGAGCTCTACCTCCGGCCCGCCTCGCCGTTCGTGGCGGACTTCGTCGGGCTGAGCAACCGTCTGCCCGGCGAGCTCGCCGGCGGCACGGTCACCGTGCACGGCGTGCGGCTGCCCGCGATCGCCGCGGGCGTGGCGGACGGCCCGGTCACCGCGTTCGTGCGGCCGGAGGACCTCGGCTTCGGCGCGGAGGGGCTGCCGGCCACGGTGGTCGCGACGAGCTTCCTCGGCGCCATGCGGCGGACCACGGTGCGGCTCGCCGCGGACGACGCCCTCGTCGCGGTCCAGCACGAGGTCGGCTCCCGCTTCGGCACCGGCGACGCGGTGCAGGTGGCGTTCCTCGGCCGGCCCGTCGCTGTCGGCGGCCGGTGAGGGGCCCGAGGCCGCTCGTCATCGGCCACCGCGGAGCGCCCGGCTACCTCCCGGAGCACACGGCGTCCTCGTTCGAGCTCGCGATCCGCCAGGGCGCGGACGCGATCGAGGTCGACGTGGTCGCCACGGCCGACGGCGTGCCCCTCATCCGCCACGAGCGGGAGCTCGGCGGCACGACGGACGTGGGCGGGCGGCCCGAGTTCGCGAGCCGTCGGCGCGAGGGCGTCGTGGACGGCAGGCGGCGCACCGGCTGGTTCGCGGAGGACTTCACCTGGGACGAGCTGCAGACGCTGCGCGCCCGGGAGCGGATGCCGCGCCTGCGGATCGCGAGCGCGGTGCACGACGGCGCGGAGCGGCTCCTGCGCCTGTCCGACGCCGCGTCCATCGCCGCCGCGGCGGACGTGCTGCTCGTCGTCGAGATCAAGGAGGCTCGGGTGTCGGCGGAGCTCGGCCTCCCGCTGACCGAGCTCGTCACCGGCGACCTCGCCCGGCTGCCCCAGCGGCCCGACGTCGTCATCGAGAGCTTCGAGCGCACCCCGCTGCTCGCGATGCGGGATGCCGCCGCCGGCTGGCCGATCGTCTACCTGCTCGACGACCACGGCCGGGCCGCGGACACCCCGGAGGGCGGGCCGACCTACGCGGCCGAGCTCGCCGATCCCGCGGCGCTCGAGCAGTTCGACGGGGTGAGCCTGCCGACCTCGCTCGTCACCCCGGGCCGCACCGCGCTGCTGCACGAGGCGGGGCTCGGGGTGTGGACGTGGACGCTTCGTCCCGAGAACCGGTTCCTCGAGCCGACGTACCGGCGCGGCACGGCACCCGGCGCGCGCGGCGACTGGGATGCGAGCTGGTCGCGGCTGATCGCGGCGGATGTCGACGGGGTGTTCGTCGACCATCCGGACCTCGCGGTCGGGCTGCGCGACGCCGCCCTCGAGCGGGCGCGGCGCTAGGACGTCAGCCGGCGCGCTGCACCATCGGCGGCAGCTCCTCGCCGTGCGAGACCGCGCGGGCGACGGCCCACAGGTCCGCGTCCTCGGCGTCGCCGCCGGATGCGCTGAGCGCGGAGGCGAGCATCCCGAACGTGAGGTCGACGCTGCGGTTGTCCCACGTGCGCAGCACGATGTCGTCGAGGACGACCCCGTAGCGCTCCGTCAGCATGCGGGTGACCGCCCGGATGCGGGCTCGCTCGTCGTCGGCTGGCACCCGCCTCAGCGTAGAGGCAGCGCGGGGGCCTCGGAAACGTCGGCTCGAGCGCTCACCGAAGTGCTGCAACCTGGTCCGGGCGGATACGAGGGCCGGTGCCGTGCCGTGGCGACGGCGGTCCACCGAGCGAGCGAGGGGCCGCGCGGCGCCCCGCTCGGGGTCAGCGCGATGACGGGCGGATCCGGGACCGCCGGCAGCTCGCCGGGACGGTGGGGCCGAGCGCCGGCGGCCCGGCGAGCGAGCCGCCCACGAGCCGCTTCGGGTGCGACGGGCGTCCGAGACGGCCCGTCGCCGGTGCGAGGATCGACGGGTGCAGAGCATGTCTCCCGTGCCCGTCGCGGCCGTCGTGGACCTCGTGCTCGTGCTGCTCTTCGTGGTCATCGGGCGGTCGAGCCACGGCGAGCAGCTGAGCCCCGGCGGCTTCTTCGCGACGTTCTGGCCGTTCCTCGTCGCCCTCGCCGCCGGCTGGGCGGTGGCCCGCGCATGGCGGCGGCCGCTGGCGGTCTGGCCCACCGGCATCGTGATCTGGGTCGTCACCGTGGTCGTCGGGATGCTGCTTCGGCTCATCGCCGGTCAAGGCGTGCAGTTCGCCTTCGTCGTCGTCGCGACGCTCGTGCTCGGGGCGTTCCTCGTCGGCTGGCGCGTGCTGCTCGAGGCGATCGACCGGCGCTCCACCCGCCCCTCGTACCGGCGCCCGCGCCGGCGCTGAGCCACGTGCGGGCTCAGGGGCGGATGCGGCGGAGGCCCCAGCTCGGCACCCACTGGTCGCCGGGCTCGAGCCAGCGCAGGCCGCGGCCGGAGTTGAGCGCGTCGGCGGCGCAGGTCATCGGTTCGATCGCCACCGCGCGGATCCGTCCGTCGTCCGTCTCGTAGACGTCCGTCGTGAACACCTGCGCGTACGCGAACTCCGGCTCGGCCCAGAGCTCGACGCCGGACCCGTCGGGCGCGGTGATCCGGTGCCGCACGAGGCCGTCGATCAGCGCGATGTCGGTGTAGCCCTGATCGAGCGTGACGCCGGCGAGCCGCTTGCCGCCCCGGAGATCGAGGTCGGTCCCGGTCACGTCCTCCTCGCCGACGGGGATCTTCGCGTCGTCGGCGAGGATCGCGGTCGCTGCCGCGACGGTCACCGTGAGGTCGTCGACGGACGTGTCCCCGACGCGGAGGTACGGATGCACGCCGATGCCGACGGGAGCGGGCGCGTCGCCGGCGTTGTGCACGCCGTGCGTGATGGTCAGGCCGTCCGGCTGCAGCTCGAACCGCACCGACGTGTCGAGGTGGAACGGATAGCCGTGCTGCGGGAAGACCGGCGCCGTCAGCGTGATCGCGGCGTCGCTGCGATCCGTCACCCGGTAGCCGGTGTTCCGCAGCAGCCCGTGGGTGGCGTTGCCGCGGGAGGGCTCCGTGAGGTCGAGCTGCTGCGGCTGCCCGTCGAGCTCCCAGCGGCCGGCCCGGACCCGGTTCGGCCAGGGCACGAGCACGATCCCGGACGCCTGGCTCGGGATCGCGTCCGCGCCGTAGTCCTGCACGAGGGCCACGCCGTCGACGACGAGCCCGCGGAGGCTCGCCCCGAGCTCGGCCACGACGGCCGTGACCGCGCCTCCGTCGAGGGTCAGGACGTGCTGCTCACCGGTCGCCGGAACTGCCATGCGGACGACGCTACGGCCGCCGCCCGAGCGTGCGCTCCGCGGCCGCCACGACGTTCGTGAGCAGCATCGCGCGCGTCATGGGGCCGACGCCGCCCGGCACGGGCGACAGGTGGCCGGCGACCCGGGCGACGTCCGGATGCACGTCGCCGACGAGCTTCAGGCGCCCGTCGACCGGGACGCGGGTGAGGCCGACGTCGACCACGGCGGCGCCCGGGCGGATCCAGTCCGGCGTCACGAGGCCGGGCACGCCGGTCGCCACGACGACGACGTCCGCGGTGCGGGTGAGCGTCGGCAGATCGGGCGTGCGGGAGTGCGCGAGGGTGACCGTCGCGTCGACGCCCTTCCTGCTGAGCAGCAGGCCGAGCGGGCGGCCCACGGTGATGCCGCGGCCGAGGACGACGACGTGCCGGCCCGCGACGGGCACCGCGAAGCGGGCGAGCAGCGCGAGGATCCCGGCGGGGGTGCAGGGCAGCGGGCCCGGGATCGGCCCGTCGCCGGCCAGCACGAGCCGGCCGAGGTTCGCCGGGTGCAGGCCGTCCGCGTCCTTGCCCGGCTCGACGGCCTCGAGCACCAGCTCCTCGTCGAGCCCCGCGGGCAGGGGCAGCTGCACGAGGAAGCCGGTGACCGACGGGTCCTCGTTCAGGACGTCGACGGCCTCGAGCACGTCGGCCTCGGTCGCGTCGGCGGGCAGGTCGACCCGGACCGAGGTGATCCCGACCTCGGCGCAGTCGCGGTGCTTGCCCGCGACGTACGCGAGGGAGGCGGCGTCGTCACCCACAAGGAGGGTGCCCAGCCCGGGCGCGAGGCCCGCAGCACGGAGCGCCGCGACGCGGGCGACGAGCCCGTGGCGCAGCTCCGCCGCGGTGGCGGCGCCGTCGAGGCGGACGGCCGTGGCGGCCGCCCGTGTCACCACGCCTCGAGGCCCTCGTAGAGCGGGAACCGGTCGGCGAGCGCCGCCACCTCGCCACGGAGCCCCGCGACGTCGGCGTCGGGCTGCAGGGCCCGGGCGATCACGTCGGCGACCTGCCGGAAGTCGTCGGCGGCGAAACCGCGGGTCGCGAGGGCCGCGGTGCCGATCCGCACGCCCGACGTGGTCATCGGGGGCCGCGGGTCGAACGGCACGGCGTTGCGGTTCACGGTGATGCCCGCCTCGTGGAGCCGGTCCTCCGCCTGCCGCCCGTCGATCTCCGACTCGCGCAGATCGGCGAGCACGAGGTGCACGTCGGTGCCGCCGGTCAGCACGTCGACGCCCGCGGCCCGGGAGTCGGGTGCGACGAGGCGCTCGGCGAGCAGGGCGGCGCCCTCGACGGTGCGACGCTGGCGGTCGCGGAACTCCTCCGTGGCGGCGAGCTTGAACGCGGTCGCCTTCGCCGCGATCACGTGCATGAGCGGGCCGCCCTGCTGGCCGGGGAACACCGCCGAGTTGAGCTTCTTCGCGTAGGTGTCGTCGCGGGCGAGCAGCAGGCCGGAGCGCGGGCCACCGAGGGTCTTGTGCACGGTGGTCGAGACGACGTCGGCGAACGGGACCGGCGACGGATGAAGCCCGGCGGCGACCAGGCCGGCGAAGTGCGCCATGTCCACCCAGAGCCTGGCGCCGACCTCGTCGGCGATCGCCCGGAAGGCGGCGAAGTCGAGCTGCCGCGGGTATGCGCTCCAGCCGGCGATGATCACCGTCGGCCGGTGCTCGAGTGCGGCGTCGCGCACCCGGTCCATGTCGATGCGGAAGCTCGTCTCGTCGACTCCGTAGGTGACCGCGTGGTAGAGCTTGCCCGAGAAGTTCAGCTTCATGCCGTGCGTGAGATGGCCGCCGTGGGAGAGCTCGAGGCCGAGGATCGTGTCACCGGGCGCCGCGAGCGCGGCGAGCACCGCGGCGTTCGCGGTGGCGCCGGAATGCGGCTGCACGTTAGCGTAGCCGGCGTCGAACAGCGACTTCGCGCGCGCGATCGCGAGCTCCTCGGCGACGTCGACGAACTCGCATCCGCCGTAGTACCGCTTGCCGGGGTAGCCCTCGGCGTACTTGTTCGTGAGCACGCTGCCGGTGGCCTGCAGCACCGCGCGGGGCACGAAGTTCTCGCTCGCGATCATCTCGAGCGTCGTGCGCTGCCGGTTCAGCTCGTCGCCGAGCACGGCGGCGATCTCGGGGTCGACCTCGCTGAGCGGGGCGGAGAACGTCGAGCGGGCGGATGCGATGTCGATGGCGGTCATTCCCGGCTCCTCGGTGTGCGGTGCGTCAAGCCTACGGGCGGGAGACGACGGCCCGCAGCGGACGGATCCGCGCCCGCGGCAGGACCCCGAGCAGCGACCGCGGGACGAGGCCGGCACGCAACCGGGCCGGCAACGTCGCCGCGCTCCCCATGGCGGTGATCACCGCCATGACGTCGTCCGCGGCCACCTGCTGGTCGCGGCCGCCGTAGGCCTGCCGCTCGTACGCGGCGCGGATGCGGCCGAGCGCCGCGGCGGCGGCCGGCGAGGCGCCGAGCGTCCGGCGGAGCGCGGCCTCCGCGGCGCGGAGGCTGAGCCCGGTCTTCGGCGCGGCCGCGAGGTCCGTCGCCGTGTCGAGCACCTCCTGCCAGCCCACCTCGGCGGGGGCGCCCCGGGACAGGCGGGCGATGCGCCGCCGCCGCACGGACCGGCGCAGGCCGGCAGGCAGCAGCAGCACGGCGACGACGAGCAGGCCGATGCCGAGGCTCCGCAGCACGCCGGGGAGCGCCGATCCACCCTTGCCGCCCGAACCGCCGCCGGCGGCCGCGCTCGCTGTCGCGCTCGGGACGGCGCTCGGGGTGGCGGTGACCCGGTCGGCCTTGTTCGGCGCCGCGTCCGACGCCTGGGAGGCGCCCGGCTGCGGCGCGTAGGTCGCCAGGGCGCCACGGCCGGGGGTCGGCTCGAAGCGCAGCCAGCCGAACCCGTCGAAGTAGAGCTCGGGCCAGGCGTGCAGGTCATTGCTCGTCACCGTGTAGACGGTGTGCCCGTTCACGATGCTCCGCGTCCCGGGCTGGTAGCCCACGACGACGCGCGCCGGGATCCCCTCGAGCCTGGCCATCACGGCCATGGTGGAGGCGTAGTGCACGCAGTAGCCGGACTTCACCGCGAGGAACTTCGCGATGACGCCGAGGCCGTCGCCGTCGTAGCCCTGCTGCACCGGCGTCTGCTCGTCGTAGGCGAACGGTGCGCTGCGGAGGTGGTTCTGGATCGCCAGCGCGATCTCGTACGGGGTGGTCGCGCCCTTGGTCCAGCCCGACGCGGTCGTGCGGATGATCGCCGGCACGGAGCCGGGCACCTCGATCGAGCCGCGGTCGGCGGCGGGCAGCGAGGTCGTCGCGTTCTTCAGGCGGGCGGCGCTGGTGTCGACCGCGAGGCTCCGCACCGAGTAGCTGCCGACGGTGCTCGTGCTGTCGCGGCGCACGAGGGTCAGTCCGCGGGAGTCCCAGTCGAAGCCGAACACGCCGTCCACCTGCGCAGCCGGGTAGGTCAGCGGCAGGCGCTGGCCGATGGCGTCATCGCTCGCCGCGGTGATCCGGGTGGTGACCGTCGGTCCGCTGTCGTCCGCGAGCCCCGGGGCCGTCGGCGCGTGGTCGTTCACCCCGACGCCGTAGCGGTCCGCCTCGTTGGGCGACCAGGTGGCGCCGGTGAAGTTCTCCAGCACGGCGAGGCGCAGGTAGACGTCGTCGGTCGAGGTCGTCGAGTAGGTGAGCACCGGCACCTCCGGGCCGCGGCGCAGGTTGTCGCCGAGGCGGATGAGCGGATCCGCCCCCGACCCGAAGAGCGGCTGCAGCGGGAGGCCCTGCGCGTCGGTGACGAACGGCGCCGGCAGCACCACCTGCGCGAGCAGGGCGAGCACCAGCGCCGCTGCCCCGCCGGTGACGAGCCCCACGACCCGCGGCGCCGAGCCGCGACGGCGGCGGTCGGCGGCGACGACGAGCAGCACGGCCACCGCGACCCCCGCGAGCAGCCATCCGCTCGTGCCGGTGTGCAGCGCCTTGCCCGGCACGATCGCGAGCGCGAGCACCACGAGCATCGCCGGCAGCGGCGCGCCGAGCCCCACCGCGACGGCGTCGACGAGCACGGCGGCGGTGGCGGCACCGACCGCGACGAGCAGCACGATGCCGGGCGACGGCTCCGCGGGGACGGTGTCGGCGTAGATCTGCACCCACGCGTCGTTCAGGACCTGCAGGACCGAGCGCGACGACGCCGCCGTCGGGAACAGCAGCAGCACCCCGCGGCCCTGCCCGTCGAGGGCGGTCGCGAGCAGCGGCATCGTCGTCAGGCCGAGCAGGGCGCCGGCAGCGGTCGGCGCACCGAGGCTGCGCGCCCAGGCGCTCACCGCGGTCGCGGCGACCGTGAAGATCACCGCGGCCCACCACCAGTCCGTGCCCTGCACGATCGGCAGGAACGACAGCGCCGCCACCAGCACGGCGGCCGCGCCGGCGGCGGAGAGGACGCCGTCGCCCCGCACCTCACGCATGAGCCCACGCCTCCTCGACCGGCCGCATGGGGTCCAGCACGTGGATGTGCCAGCCGCGCGTCGCGGGCACCGGCTCGAGCGGGTCGCCGACGAGGGAGACGATCCCGACGGCACCCTGGCCGAGGGGCGGCAGCTGCCCCAGCTCGCGGAGCGCGCCGACACCGGTGAGCAGGTGCAGCACCTGCACGTCCTGCCCGCGGATGCGCCGCACCAGCTGCGCGGGGGACGGCCCGTCCTCGGTGCGGGTGATGGTGGCGAGCGCCAGCAGCGCGCGCTCGCCGTCGGTCACGACGGGCGTCCGCGGGTCGTGCACGAACCGCACGGCGGAGCTGCGCCGGCCGACCGCCGCGAGCAGGGACGCGGCCGCCTCGACGCCCCACTCGAACGATCGCTCGTCGCGCCACACGCCCTCGCGCACGTCGAAGGCGAGCGCCGTGGACACCGACGCGGCGGCGGCCTCGGACCGCACCATCAGCTCGCCGCGGTGCGCGGTGGACCGCCAGTCGACCTGGCGCAGCGGGTCGCCGGCCCGGTACTCGCGGGCGATGATGTCGCGCTGCTCACCCGCGAGGCCGAAGACGGCGGCGGCGTCGGGGTCGAGGTCCACGCGCGTCGCGGCGACGGGCGGCCGCACCTCGTGCACGAGGGGCAGCACCGTCAGCACGGCGGCCTCGCCCGACCTGCGCTTCGCGGAGGCGACGCCCAGCGGATCCGTCCGCTCCACGACCAGGGGCCCGACCGGGACGCGGCCGCGACGGCGGGCGACGACCTCGTACTCGACCTCGACGGCGGCGAGATCGGCGCCCAGGCGCGGCAGCCGGCCCTTCGCCGAGCCGAGGACCTCGAGCCGCCGGGTGGTCTCGTCGCGCCACTCGGCGCCGGCTGCGGCGTGCCCGGCGATCGTGAGCCGCACCGTCACCGGACGCCCCGGCTCGGTGACCTCGGGAGCGAGCCGGCGCTCGGCCGTGGCGCGCGTCGGAACGAGCACGACCGCGAGCACCCCGGCGCCGACGAGGGCGGCGAGGAAGAGGGCGACCGCGAGCAGGGCCGGCCAGCCCGACGCGTAGGCGACCACGAGGCCGGCGAAGGCGCAGCCGAGCATCGCCCAGCCCCGCCGGGTGACCCGGACCGGAGGCAGCTGGCGCGCCATCTACTGCAGCGGGACGGGCGTCGCCTTCACCACCCGGTCGATGATGCGCCTCGCCGCCTCGGTCTGGCCGTCGCGGGCGTCGATGCCCGCGCGGCGCAGCACCAGCCGGTGCGCGAGCACCGTCCCGGCGAGCGCCTCGACGTCGTCGGGCAGCACGAAGTCGCGGCCGTCGAGCAGCGCCGCGGCCTTCGCGGCCCGCACGAGCTGCAGGCTGGCGCGCGGGCTCGCCCCGAGGCGCACCTCGGGATGCGTGCGGGTGGCCGCGACGATCTCCAGCACGTAGGTCTCGACGGCGTGCGAGACGAACACGGTGCGCACGGCGCGCGCCAGGGAGGCGAGCTCGCCGGGCGCGAGCACCGGCTCGAGCTCGTCCATGGGCTCGACCCGGTCGTGGGAGCGCAGCATCGAGCGCTCCGCCTCCTTGTCGGGGTAGCCCATGGAGATGCGCGCCATGAAACGGTCGCGCTGCGCCTCGGGGAGCACGTACGTGCCCTCCATGTCGACCGGGTTCTGCGTCGCGACGACCGTGAACGGCACGGGCAGCGGCCAGGTCTGGCCGTCGACGGTGACCTGGCCCTCCTCCATGCACTCGAGCAACGCGGACTGGGTCTTCGGCGAGGCGCGGTTGATCTCGTCGCCGATCACGACGTTCGCGAAGACCGCGCCCGGCTTGAACTCGAACCTCCCGAGGTTCTGGTCGAAGACCGAGACGCCCGTGACGTCGGAGGGCAGCAGGTCGGGCGTGAACTGGATGCGGCTGACGCTGCCGGCCGTGACCTTCGCCAGGGCCTTCGCGAGCACGGTCTTGCCGACGCCGGGCACGTCCTCGATCAGGAGGTGGCCGCCCGCGAGCATGACGGCGAGCGCCGCACGGATGACGTCGTCCTTGCCGTCGATGACGGTGGACACGGCGGTCACGATGCGGTCGGCGGCGGGACGGACGTCCGCCGAGGTCTCGGCGTCGAGGGCGGTTCGGTCGATGGTCAGCCTCCGGGAGAAGCGGTCCGTTCACCATAAACGACCCCGGTGATGCGGCTGCGCCGAAGTGGGTGAACCGCTGTGGATACAGTGAGCGCCGTGACCGAGCGGACGCACTGGGTGCTGACCCTGTCCTGCGCCGATCGTCCCGGGATCGTGCACGCGGTGAGCGGGGCGATCGTGGCCGCCGGCGGCAACATCACCGAGAGCCAGCAGTTCTCCAGCGCGGACACCGGCCGCTTCTTCATCCGGATGCAGGTCCAGGCGTCGGTCTCCCGCGAGCGGTTCGCCGCCGTCCTCGCGCCGGTCGGGGTGCGGTTCGACGCGGAGTGGGGGCTCGACGTCGTCGGCCGTCCCCTGCGCACCCTCGTGCTCGTCTCCACAGCGGCGCATTGCCTGAACGACCTGCTGTTCCGGCAGCGCTCCGGCGACCTCGCCGTCGAGGTGCCGCTCGTGCTCGGCAACCACGACGTGCTCGAGGGGCTCGCGCGGTTCTACTCGGTGCCCTTCGAGTCGCACGCGATCGGATCGCCGCAGTCGAAGGCGGCCTTCGAGCAGCGCATCGTCGCCGCGCTCGACGAGCACGACATCGAGCTCGTGGTGCTCGCGCGGTTCATGCAGATCCTCTCCCCCGGGCTCTGCGAGCGGCTGGCGGGCCGGGCGATCAACATCCACCACTCCTTCCTGCCGGGGTTCAAGGGCGCGAACCCCTACAAGCAGGCCCACGCCCGTGGCGTGAAGCTGATCGGCGCGACGGCGCACTTCGTCACGAGCGACCTCGACGAGGGGCCGATCATCGAGCAGAACGTGGTGCGCGTCGACCACTCGTCGTCGGTGCGCGAGCTCATCGCGATCGGTCAGGACGAGGAGAGCCGCACGCTCACGCGGGCCGTGCAGTGGTTCGCGGAGCACCGGGTGCTGCAGGACGGCCGCCGCACCATCATCTTCCGCTGAGGATCAGCCGGCGTCGTACTCGTCGAAGTCGTCGATCGCGCCGGCACCGGCGAGCGGCTCGGTCGGCACGAAGCCGGGCGTGCGCTCGCGGATGCGGCGCTTCAGGTCCGCGGCGGCCGCGTCCGCCAGGTCGCCGAGGCCGTCGCCGTCGTCCTCGCCCCAGGCCGTCAGCTGGCTGGCCGGCCCGACGAGCATCGTGATCCGCTCCACGGCGCCGGACTCCGCCCGGTACGGGATGCTGATCGTGTCGGCGGAGTTCGTGCGCGCGAGCACCTTCGCGTACTCGAGCACGAGATCGGCGAGACGCCCGTCCGTGTCGATCACCGTGTCCGTGTAGGCGATGTGCTTCACGCTCCCCCTTGGTCCGGTCGGCCGGCAGCGGCGGGGGGCTCGGGGATGAGGCGCAGGCCGGAGGGCTGGTTCGCGCTCTCCCGCAGCACCCGCAGCCACTCGCGGTTCACCGCAGGGTCACGGCTGCCCGCGTACTTGAACACGATGGGCACGCCGGGCGAGATCCAGATCGAGCCGTGGCCGTCGCCGACGCCCGGCTCGTCCTTCCAGTTGAACGCGAACGACTCCTGGGCGCGCAGCTTCGAGTAGATGACGAGCTGCAGGTGCACGAGGGCACGGTCGTCGACGGGGATCGGGGCGTTGGTGCCGTAGATCAGTGCGCCCATCTGGAGGAGGTCCGATCGGTGGAGGGTGTCAGGTGGAAGGGAACCTAACGCATCAGCCCACCGCTGTTCGGGAGGTCCCCGGGAGCCCTGAGAACTCGCTCAGGAAGTAAGGGGCCACCACTTCCATTCGAGACTTGAGCGTCATACACTCAAGTCACCGGCGGAACGCCGGAACACCTCGTCCGCCTCGAGAGACAAGGAGCACACCATGGCGACGACCTACGACCCGTTCCGTGAGCTGGACCGCATGGCCTCGGCACTCCTCGACACCCGTCAGGGGCCGCGTCTCATGCCGATGGATCTGTACCGCGACGGCGACCACTACGTGCTGGCCGCCGACCTCCCGGGCATCGACCCGGGCTCGGTCGACATCGACGTCGACGGGCAGCTGCTCACCATCCGCGCCGAGCGAACGCTGCGCAACACCGAGGGCGTCAAGTGGCTCGCCCGCGAGCGGCAGAGCGGCTCGTTCCTCCGTCAGCTGAACGTCGGCCAGGGGGTCGACACCGAGCGGATCACCGCCTCGTACGAGAACGGCGTGCTGCTCGTCACGATCCCGGTGAGCGAGCGCGCGAAGCCGCGGCGGGTCCCCGTCACGACCGCGTCCGGCGGAGACGCCCAGCAGATGACCATGGAGCAGCCGGAGCAGTCGGCCATCTCGGCCTGACGCCCGGCGGAACGCGAAGGGCGGGTGCCTCCTTCTCGGAGGCACCCGCCCTTCGCACAACCAGCAGGGATCAGCCGAGGCGCTGCTTCAGGTTCTCGGTGATGGTCGCCAGGAACTCCTCCGTGGTCTGCCAGGCCTGGTCGGGCCCGACGAGCAGGGCGAGGTCCTTCGTCATCGCCCCGGCCTCGACGGTCTTCACGACGACGTCCTCGAGCGTGGCGGCGAAGTCGATGAGCGCCTGGTTGCCGTCCAGCACACCGCGGTGGTTGAGCCCGCGGGTCCACGCGTAGATCGACGCGATCGGATTGGTCGAGGTGGGCTTGCCCTGCTGGTGCTGGCGGTAGTGCCGGGTCACGGTGCCGTGGGCGGCCTCCGCCTCGACGATCTTCCCGTCCGGCGTGGTCAGCACGCTCGTCATGAGTCCGAGGGAACCGAAGCCCTGGGCCACCGTGTCGGACTGCACGTCGCCGTCGTAGTTCTTGCAGGCCCAGACGTAGCCGCCCTCCCACTTGAGGGAGGAGGCGACCATGTCGTCGATGAGGCGGTGCTCGTAGGTGAGGCCGGCGGCCTCGAAGCGGTCCTTGTACTCCGCGTCGAAGATCTCCTGGAACAGGTCCTTGAAGCGGCCGTCGTAGGCCTTCAGGATCGTGTTCTTCGTCGACAGGTAGACGGGGTAGTTGCGGTCGAGCCCGTAGTTGAAGCTCGCGCGGGCGAAGTCGCGGATCGAGCTGTCGAGGTTGTACATCGCCATCGCGACGCCGCCGCCCGGCGAGTGGAAGACCTCGAAGGACTGGGCCTCGCCGCCGCCCTCGGGCTGGAAGCTGATGGTGAGCGTGCCCTTGCCCTCGAACACGAAGTCGGTGGCGCGGTACTGGTCGCCGAACGCATGACGGCCGATGACGATCGGCTTGTTCCAGCCGGGAACGAGGCGCGGGATGTTCGAGATGACGATGGGCTCGCGGAAGATGACGCCGCCGAGGATGTTGCGGATGGTGCCGTTCGGGCTCCGCCACATCTTCTTCAGGCCGAACTCCTCGACGCGCGCCTCATCCGGCGTGATCGTGGCGCACTTCACGCCGACGCCGTGCTTCTTGATCGCGTTCGCGGCGTCGATCGTGATCTGGTCGTCGGTCTCGTCGCGCTTCTCGATGCCGAGGTCGTAGTACTCGAGGTTCACATCGAGATAGGGGTGGATCAGCGTGTCCTTGATCGACTGCCAGATGATCCGCGTCATCTCGTCGCCGTCGAGCTCGACGACCGTGCCCTCGACCTTGATCTTCTCCACGCTGTTCTCTCCTCGGTTCTCGTACGTCCGCCCGTCGAACGAGTCTGGGTGGACCGCCCGCCATCGTATCGAGGCGCCGATGCGCATTCCTCTGATGGGTGGAACGGGGCATCGCGACCCGTCGGAGGCCCCACTAGCCTGTGCGCATGCCGACGCTCCGACTCGAAGCGCTGAACGCGACCAACATCGTCGCGGCGAACTCCCTGACCCTGAAGCCGGGGCAGGAGGCCTACGCGACGCCCGTCTCGCTCGCCGAGGCCGAACGCACCCTGAACCAGGCGGCCTCGTGGCCGCGGGTCGTGCTCGAGGGCAAGGAGGTCGTCGGGTTCATCAAGGGCAACCTCGATCCCGACGAGCCCCGCGAGGAGTTCCGCTGCTGCGTCTGGTCGATCAACGTGAAGGCGAGCGCGCAGGGGCACGGCGTGGGGCGCTTCGCGATCCACGGCCTGGCGGACGAGGCGCGCAAGCGCGGCTTCACGCGGCTCACCGTCATCTGGGAGCGCGGCGAGGAGGGGCCGGAGGAGTTCTTCCTGCACCTCGGCTTCGAGCCCATCGGGGAGACCCAGTTCGGTGAGGTCATCGGAGCCATGGCCTTGGCCTGATGGCCGTCTTCGAACGCTCCGGGGACTACACCGAGGCGGTGCTCGAGGTGGTCGCGCGGATCCCCGCCGGCCGCGTCATGACGTACGGCGACGTCGCGTGGACCTTCGGGCGCGCCGGCGCGCGGGCGGTCGGCATGGTCATGCGGTACCACGGCTCCGGCCTGCCGTGGTGGCGCGTCGTGAAGGCCGGCGGCCATCCGCCGTCCGGCCTCGAGGCCGAGGCCCGCGCGCACTACGACGCGGAGGGCACGCCCCTGCTCCCGTCGGACTCCCCCGCGGGCTACCGCATCGACCTGCCGCGCGCCCTCTGGACCCACCCCGACCCCTGACGGTCGCCACGTTCTGAACCCTGACGGTTGCCACTTCTTGCGACCTTGGGGCGCCCAAGGTCGCAAAAAGTGGCAACAGTCAAGATCGTCGGGCCGGTCAGACCAGGCTGTCGCGCCAGGCGGCGTGCAGGGTGGCGAAGCGGCCGGTGCCGGCGATCAGCTCGGCAGGCGGCCCGTCCTCGACGATCCGGCCGTGCTCCATGACCAGCACCCGGTCGGCGATCGCGACGGTCGAGAGCCGGTGGGCGATGATCAGCGCGGTCCGGTCGGCGAGCAGCGTCTGCAGAGCCTCCTGCACGAGCCGCTCGCTCGGGATGTCGAGCGACGCGGTCGCCTCGTCGAGGATCAGCACCTCGGGGTCGGCGAGGAACGCCCGCGCGAACGAGATCAGCTGGCGCTGCCCCGCCGAGACGCGGCCGCCGCGCTTGTTCACGTCGGTGTCGTAGCCGCCGGGCAGGCTCCGGATGAAGGAGTCCGCGCCCACCGCCTCGGCAGCCGCGACGATCTCCGCCCGCGAGGCGCCCGGCTTGCCGAGCGCGATGTTGTCGGCGACCGTTCCGGAGAAGAGGTACGCCTCCTGCGTCACCATGACGATCGCGCGGTGCAGGTCGTTGCCCGCGAGGTCGCGCAGGTCGACGCCGTCCAGCGTGATCCGGCCCGCGGACGGGTCGTAGAAGCGGGCGATGAGCTTCGCGAGCGTGGACTTGCCGGCACCGGTCGAGCCGACGAGCGCGATGGTCTGCCCCGCCGGCACGTCGAGGTCGAACAGGGGCAGCACCTCCCGCCCCTCCTTGTACTGGAAGCGCACGTGCTCGAACCGCACCGACCCCGGCCCGGCCGTGCCGGGCTCCCGCGCCGGCCGCGGCAGCGGCACGGGCGAGACCGGCTCGGGCACCGAGGGCCGCTCCTCGAGCACGCCCGACACCTTCTCCAGGGCGGCCGCCGCCGACTGGTAGGAGTTGTAGAACGTGGCGAGGTCCTCCATCGGGTCGAAGAATCGCCGCGCGTAGAGCACCACGGCCAGCAGGACGCCGATCGCCATGCCGCCGGAGGCGACCCGGAAGCCGCCGATGAGCAGCACGACCGCGACCGTGAGGTTGCCGATGAGGGTCAGGCCGGGGTCGAGCACCGCGAACAGGCGGATGGAGCGGGCGTTGATGCGCCGGTAGTTCTCGGCCAGCTCGCCGTACTCGTCGTTGTTGCGGGCCTCCTTCCGGAAGGCCTGCACGGCCCGCATGCCCGTCATCGTCTCGACGAAGTGCACGATCAGCTTCGCCGACGCGACGCGGGACTCACGGAAGACCGCCTCCGACCGGCGCTGGAACCAGCGCAGCAGCAGCGCGAGGGGCAGGAACGAGCAGACGAGCACGAGGCCGCTCGTCGGGTCGACGAGCACGAGGCCGACCGCGGTGAACAGCATGTAGAGCACGCTCATCACGAGCTCGTTCACGCCGCCGTCGAGCAGCTCCCGGATGGAGTCGAGGTCGCTCGTCTGGCGCGAGATGATCCGGCCCGACGTGTAGGCCTCGTGGAACTCGAGGCTCAGCCGCTGCGTCTGCAGGAACACCCGCTTGCGCAGGTCGATGAGGATCGCCTGGGCGACCTGGGCGGTCTGGATCGTGTAGGCGGCGATCAGGGTGCCTGCGAGCACGCCGGCGACGAGGTACAGGGCGACGGAGCCGAGCAGCGGCAGCGCCATCCCCTTCTCGAGCGCGGGCAGGCCGGTGTCGATGCCCCACGCGATCACCGCGGGCCCGAGGGCCTGCAGCGCCGTGCTCACGATGACGAGCCCCATCGTCCAGACGAGGCGCCCGCGCAGCGGCCGCATCAGGCTGCCGAGCAGCCGCACCGAGCGCCGGCGGAGCTGCTTGCGCTCCGCCACGGTGAGGTCCGCGCCGCGTTCCTCCCCCTGGACACCGATCACGGCGGTCATGCGCGCACCTCCGCCCGGTCGGGCTGCGGGCGTTCGTCGAAGCTGGAGATCACGAACCGGTAGCGGTCGCTGCGGGCGAGCAGCTCGGTGTGGGTGCCGACGTCGAGGATCCGCCCCTCCTCGATCAGGGCGACCCGGTCCGCGAGCTGCACGGTCGAGGGCCGGTGGGCCACGATCAGCGCGGTCGTGCGGGTGAGCACACGCCGCAGCGCGGCCTCGACGAGCGCCTCGGTGTCGACGTCGAGCGCCGACAGCGGGTCGTCGAGCACGAGCACCGCGGGGTTCGCCGCGACGGCGCGCGCGAGCGCGAGCCGCTGCCGCTGGCCGCCGGAGAGGCTGAGCCCCTCCTCGCCGATCCTCGTGTCGAGCCCCTCGGGGAGGTCGTACACGAACGAGGCCTGCGCGATCTCGAGGGCCTCGACCAGCGCCTCCTCCCCGGCGTCCGGGCGTCCGAGCAGCACGTTGTCGCGCACGCTCGCGGAGAAGAGGGTCGCATCCTCGAAGGCCATCGCGATGTGGGTGCGGAGCTCCTGCCGGGTGAGGTCGCGGATGTCGACGCCGTCGAGCTTCACGGCGCCGCCGGTGACGTCGTAGAGGCGGCCGGCGAGCTCGACCATGGTGGTCTTGCCGGAACCGGTGAGGCCGACGAGCGCCATCGTCTCGCCGGGCTCGATCGCGAGATCGACACCGTCGAGCAGCGGCCGCGCATCCGGGCCCGTGTCCGGGTAGCCGAAACGCACGCCCTCGAACGTGAGCCGGCCCCGCGCCTCCGTCAGGTGCTTCGGGTGCTCGGGGTCGTGCACCGTGTTCTCGCTGTCGAACACCTCGGAGAGGCGGTCGACCGCCGCTCGGGTGTCGAACAGCATCGACAGCAGGAAGCCGATCGACTCGAGCGGGAAACGCAGCACGGTGGCCGTGGCGAAGAACGCCACGAGGGCGCCGACGGTCATGTTGCCGAGGCTGGCCTGCCACACCCCGGCGAGCAGGCAGAGGGCGAACGCGACGTCGGGCACGAGCAGCAGCCAGAGCCAGATTCCGGCGACGGCCCTGGACTTCTCGATCTCGGTGCCGCGCAGCTCCTCGGCGCGGTTCGCGAACTGCTCGAGGGCGGTGCGGCCGCGACCGAACGCCTTCAGCACGCGGATGCCGTGCACCGACTCCTCGACGAGGGTGGCGAGGTCGCCGGCCTGGTCCTGGCTGCGCCGGGCGACCACGTTGTAGCGCTGCTCGAAGCGGAAGCCGTTGATCCACAGCGGGATCGAGCAGACCGTGAAGATGACCGCGAGCAGCGGGTTCAGGACCAGCAGCACGACGACGCCGATGCCGATCGTGATCACGTTGACGACGAGGTAGACGACGCCGAAGGCGATGAACCGGCGGATGAGGCTGAGGTCGCTCATCGAGCGGGACAGCAGCTGGCCGCTCGGCCAGCGGTCGTGGAAGGCGACCGGCAGGTCCTGCAGCTTCGCGTAGAGCGCGCGGCGCATCCGGGTCTCGACCCCGGTCGCGGGACCGATGATGTAGGTGCGGCGCAGGGCGTAGAGGCCGGCCTCGACCGCGCCGAGCACGGCCACCAGGGCGACCGCGCCGGGCACCGCCGACGGGTCGCCCGTGCTGAGCGGGCCGTCGACGAGGCGCTGCAGCACCTGCGGGATGGCGAGCGAGACGATCGAGGCGGCGAGCGCCATGACCATGGCGATGAGCACGTTCGGGATCGCCGGGCGGGCGAACGGCATCAGCTTGCGCATCGCGGTGATGAGGGATGGGGCGCGCGCCGGCTTGGCCGGTTTCGCGGTTCGAGTCACAGCAGTCCTTCGTATCGGCGCGCACGGTTCCGTGCGTCCGTTCGACGGGATGCGCCGTCGTCGGCGCGGGTGGGGCGGCGCCGGTCGGCGCGGAGAGGGGGTCGGTCCGGGGCGCCGTCAGGCGAGGCGGACCGGCCGGGCGGGGACGGCGTACCCGGAAACGAGAATCGGGTTCATGGCGGCCTCCTACCCCTCGCGACCGGTGCGGCCGGCCGGCACCCCCGAGCGGTCGTGCCGAGGGAGCCTTGCAGTCTATGAGACCGCCGAGCGCACCGGCCAGAACCCGGGGGAACCGCTCAGCATTCCTGCTCAGTGGAAGAAGTGCCGCTCCCCGGTGAGGAGCATGGCGACGCCGGCGGCCTCGACGGCGGCGATCACCTCGGCGTCGCGCACCGATCCGCCGGGCTGCACGATCGCCCGCACCCCGGCGTCGAGCAGCACCTGCGCGCCGTCCGCGAACGGGAAGTAGGCGTCGGAGGCGGCGACCGAGCCGGCCGCCCGCTGCCCTGCGCGGGTGACGGCGAGGTGGCAGGAGTCGACCCGGTTCACCTGGCCCATGCCGATGCCGACGGCGGCGCCGTTGTCGGCGAGCAGGATCGCGTTCGACTTCACCGACCGGCACGCCTTCCAGGCGAAGACGAGGTCCGCGAGCGTCGCCGGATCGACCGGGGCGCCGGTGACCTGCCGCCACGTCGAGGGGTCGAGGGCCGTGAACCGGTCGGGCTCCTGCACGAGCACGCCGCCGGACACCTGCCGGAACTCCGTCGTCGGCAACGCGAAGCCGGCGGGCAGCTTCAGGATGCGGATGTTCTTCTTCGCCGACAGCACCTGGAGCGCCTCGGGCTCGAAGCCGGGCGCCACGATCACCTCGGTGAAGATCTGCGCGACCGCCTCGGCCATCCCGAGCGTGACGGTCCGGTTCGCCGCGATCACCCCGCCGAACGCGGAGACCGGGTCGCAGTCGTTCGCCCGCCGGTGCGCTGCCGCGATCGGATCCGGAGCGCGCGGCGGGGCGACGGCGATCCCGCAGGGGTTCGCGTGCTTCACGACGGCCACCGCCGGCTCGTCGAAGTCGAGCACGGCCCGCACGGCGGCATCCGCGTCGACGTAGTTGTTGTAGCTCATCTCCCGGCCGTGCAGCTGCTGGGCCTGCGCGAGCCCGCGCCCGGCCGGGTCGCGCCAGAGCGAGGCGGACTGGTGGGCGTTCTCGCCGTAGCGCAGCGGGGTGACGGTGAACCGGTAGTCGCCCTCGACGGCCTGCTCGTCCTTCGCCTCGCCGGCTTCGGCCGGCCGGGCGAACCAGTTCGCGATCGCGAGGTCGTAGTCGGCGATGCGGCCGAACGCCGCTGCGGCCAGTGTCCGGCGCTCCGCGAGCGTGGTGCCGCCGGCGCCGAGCGCGGCGACGATTCCGTCGTACTGGGCGACGGAGGTGACGACCGCGACGTTCGCGTGGTTCTTCGCCGCGGCGCGCACGAGGGCGGGGCCGCCGATGTCGATCTGCTCGATCACGGCGGCGTCGGCCGCGCCCGAGGCGACGGTGCGCTCGAAGGGGTAGAGGCTGGAGACGACCAGCTCGAACGGCGCGATGCCGAGGTCGGCGAGCTGCTCGGCGTGCTCGGGGCGGTTCAGGTCGGCGAGCAGGCCGGCGTGGATCGCCGGGTGCAGCGTCTTGACCCGCCCGTCGAGGCTCTCCGGGAACCCGGTGACCTCGGCCACCTCGGTGACGGGGAGGCCGGCGCCCACGAGCGTCGCCGCGGTGGAGCCGGTGGAGACGAGCACGACGCCCGCATCCGCGAGCGCCCTGCCGAGCTCGACGAGGCCCCGCTTGTCGCTGACCGAGAGCAGCGCCCTCGTGATCCGGACGCGGTCCCGCTGCTGGCTCATGCCACCTTCTCCTTCAACTCGATCCGTCCGGTCGCCACGCCCTCGAGCACCTCGGCGAGCAGCCGCCGCTCGACGGGCTTGATCCGGTCGTGCAGCGCGGCCTCGGTGTCCCCCGGCTCGATCCGCACGCGCTCCTGCGCGAGGATCGGCCCGCTGTCGACGCCCCGGTCGACCACGATCACGCTGGCCCCCGTCTCGGCGACCCCGGCGGCGAGCGCGTCGCGCACCGCGTGAGCGCCGGGGAACTCCGGCAGGTAGGCGGGGTGCGTGTTGATCAGCCGGGGCGCGAGCGCGTCGACGACCTTCGGCGGCAGCAGGCGCATCAGGCCCGAGAGCACCACGACGTCGGGCCGCCACTGCGCGAGCTGGGCGAGCAGCGCGTCACCCCACGCCTCGCGGGACGGGTAGGCCGTGTAGGGCACGAGGAAGGACGGGATGCCGTACTCCTCGGCGTGCACGATGCCGGTCGCGTCGCGGTCGGCGCCGACGGCGAGCACCCGGACGGGGAAGGCCGGGTCCGAGCAGCGCTCGAGCAGCGCCCGAAGGTTGGTGCCGCTGCCCGAGATCAGGACGACGACCGCGAGCACCCGGGAAGACTATCGGGGCATCTCCGCCGCCATCGGACGTGCCGGCTCGGCCATCGTGCGGGTCCGGACGACCGCCGCGCCGATCAGCGCACCCAGCCCGACCTCGACGGCGGCGCGCCAGGCGACCTGCAGCGCATCCGGACCCACCTCGGCCAAGCGGCCGGGACCGATCGCGCCGGATGCCGCGAGGGCGAGGAGGCCGAGCACCACGCCCGCGGTCGCGCCGGTCGCGAGGGCCGCGCCGACCAGCCGGCCTGCCCCCGGGCCGGCGTCACCCCGCAGCTTCAGGGCGATCCCCACGGCGAAGCCGGCGAGCACGGGCACGAGCACCCCGGCGAGGCCGAAGCCGCCGACCTGCTGCGGGAGCGCGCCGAGCAGCGGGAGCGAGGGCAGCGGTCCCACGGCCGTGCCCAGCGGCCCGACGGACGAGCCGGCGCCGAGGGCGAACCCGGCGCCCGTGAACCAGGCGGCCGCCCAGACCACCACCGTGGGCAGCAGCGCGATCTGGAGCACCGTGAGCGCGAGGCCGCCCGCGATCCCCGCCGACGACGACTCGTAGAGGCCGACCACGGCGGGCAGGTGCAGCGCGAGCAGCACCGCGACGGCGACGCCCCCGGCGGCGAGCACGGCTGCTGCGGCACCGACCCCGCCGCGGAGCCCCGCGGCGACGGGCCCCCGCCGCGCCGGGCGGCGACCCGGCAGCAGCCCCGCGAGCGCCGCCACCCCGTAGACGAGCAGGGGCAGGAGCAGCGCCTGCGGCGCATCCGGACCGGCGCCGTCGGCTGCGGAGGCGAGCAGCAGCAGGACGGAGGCGGCGAGCACGACCAGCAGCCCGGCGGCGATCGCGAGGCCCGGCACGGCGGTGCGTCCCGCGCGGCGGCCGGCACGGACGCCGGCGAGCACCGTCACGAGGGCGGGGCCGAGCAGCGCCAACGTGACCGTGAACGGCGGCGTGGTCGCCACCGCCACGTCGACCCCGTGCCCGAGGAACCAGACGTCGGCTGCGGCGGTGAGGAACACGGTCCACGCGCCGGTCGCGCCGAGGCCGGCCCACGCCAGCAGCCCCGCGAGCACGAGCACGCCGACGGGGATCGCGACCGCGAGCGCCGCGTCCACGGCGCCCACGAGCGGCGCCGACCAGCGGCCGCGGACGCGATCGGCGGCGTCGGGGAGGGTGTCGATGTCGATCCGGGGAGACTAGAGGAGCCGGGTGGCCAGGCGGAAGCGCAGCGCCGGGGAGGCGTCAGGCCGCGAACACCTCGCGCATCAGCGCGGCGGTCTCGCTCGGCGTGAGGCCGACCTTGACGCCGGCGGCCTCGAGGGCCTCCTTCTTCGCCTGCGCGGTGCCCGCGGAGCCGGAGACGATGGCGCCCGCGTGGCCCATCGTCTTGCCCTCGGGCGCGGTGAACCCGGCCACGTACGCGACGACCGGCTTCGTGACGTGCTCGCGGATGAACTCCGCGGCCCGCTCCTCGGCGTCGCCGCCGATCTCGCCGATCATCACGATCGCCTTGGTCTCGGGGTCGGCCTCGAACGCGGCGAGCGCGTCGATGTGCGTCGTGCCGATGATCGGGTCGCCGCCGATGCCGATGGCGGTCGAGATGCCGATGTCGGCGAGCTCGAACATCATCTGGTAGGTCAGGGTGCCGGACTTGGACACGAGGCCGATCGGGCCGGGGCCGGCGATCGTCGCCGGGATGATGCCGGCGTTCGACTTGCCGGGGCTGATCACGCCGGGGCAGTTCGGGCCGATGATCCGGGTCGCGCCGCCCTTCGACTTCGCGAGCGCCCAGAACTCGGCGGAGTCCTTCACCGGGATGCCCTCGGTGATCACGACGCAGAGCGGGATCCCCGCCTCGACGGCCTCGACGACGGCGGCCTTCGCGAAGGCGGGCGGCACGAAGACGACGCTGGTGTCGGCGCCGGTCTCGGCCATCGCCTCGGCGACCGTGCCGAAGATCGGCAGCGTCGTGCCGCCGATCTCGACGGTGGAGCCGGCCTTTCGCGGGTTCACGCCGCCGACGACCTGCGCGCCGGAGGCGAGCATCCGAGTGGCGTGCTTGGTGCCCTCGGAGCCGGTGAGCCCCTGGACGATGATCTTGGTGTCCGTCCCGATCAGGATCGACATGGGTCCTCGTCCCCTCAGGCCGCAGCCAGCTCGGCGGCCTTCTCGGCCGCTGCGTCCATGGTGTCGACGACGGTGACGAGCGGATGCGCCGCCTCCGCGAGGATGCGGCGCCCCTCCTCGACGTTGTTGCCGTCGAGCCGCACGACGAGCGGCTTGTCGGCCTCGGCGCCGAGGGTCGCCAGCGCGCCGACGATGCCGTTCGCGACCGCGTCGCAGGCGGTGATGCCGCCGAAGACGTTCACGAACACGCTCTTGACCTGCGGGTCGTTCAGGATCACGTCGAGGCCGGCGGCCATCACCTCGGCCGAGGCGCCGCCGCCGATGTCGAGGAAGTTCGCCGGCTTCACGCCGCCGTGCCGCTCGCCCGCGTAGGAGACGACGTCGAGCGTCGACATGACGAGACCGGCGCCGTTGCCGATCACGCCGACCTGGCCGTCGAGCTTCACGTAGTTGAGGTCGTGCTCCTTGGCCTTCGCCTCGAGCGGGTCGACGTCGCCCGCGTCCGCGAGGGCCGCGTGCTCGGGGTGCCGGAACGCGGCGTTGTCGTCGAGGGTCACCTTGCCGTCGAGGGCGATGACCTCGCCCGACTCGGTGAGCACGAGCGGGTTCACCTCGACCAGGGTGGCGTCCTCGTCGCGGTAGACCTGCCAGAGGCGCTCGAACACCGGCGCGACCTTGCCGATCAGCTCCTCGGGGAACCGGGCCGCACGGGCGATGGCCTCGGCCTTCTCGGTCGTGACGCCTTCGATCGGGTCGACCTCGACGCGCGCGAGGGCTTCGGGACGCTCGACGGCGAGCTCCTCGATCTCCATCCCGCCCTCGTAGGAGGCGAGGGAGAGGTAGGAGCGGTTCGCCCGGTCGAGCAGGATCGAGATGTAGAACTCGCGGTCGATGCGGGCGCCGGCGGCGACCATGACCCGCTTCACGACGTGGCCCTTGATGTCGAGGCCGAGGATCGACTTCGCGGCGGCCTCCGCCTCGTCGGCGGAGCGGGCGACCTTCACGCCACCGGCCTTGCCGCGGCCCCCGGTCTTCACCTGCGCCTTGACGACGACGGTGCCGCCGAGCCGCTCAGCGGCCGCGCGCACCTCCTCGGGGGTGTCCGCGACGATGCCCGCGAGCACGGGCACGCCGTAGTGCTCGAACAGGTCGCGCGCCTGGTACTCGAAGAGATCCACCGTGCAGGTCCTCCATCCGGATCCGAACCGGCGAAGAGCCTACCCCCGGGCTCCTGATGCCCTCCCCCGGGTCGGGTGAGGTGCGTTGCCGCGTCAACCTTCGGGCCAATACAGTTCCCTCATGGCGGAGGAGCTCACCCAGGGCGAGGCGTCGACGTGGCGGTTCATCCAGCGCCTCACCGACCTCGCGCAGGGCGTCGTCGAGTCGGAGATCCGGGCGGCGGCCGACCTCTCCACCTCCGAGTTCGACGTGCTGTCGTGCCTGCTCGAGGCGCCGAGCCGGCAGCTGCGCCAGAACGAGCTCGCCGCGCAGCTCGGCTGGGACAAGAGCCGCCTCTCGCATCAGCTCACCCGCATGGAGCACCGTGAGCTCATCGAGCGCCACAAGGCCGGCCGCATCCACGCGGTCACGATGACCCGGCTCGGGCAGCAGAAGTTCGAGCTCGCCGGATCCGCGCACGTCACGGCCGTGCGCGCCCTCCTCGTCGACCACCTCTCGAGCGACGAGCGCGAGGCGCTGCTGCGCACCGCGGGCGTGGAGCCCGACGAGATCGCCGCCCCCGGGGCTCCCGTCGCCCCGGTCGCCGCGACGAAGCCGGCGTCCCCGCAGCGCGTGCTGCGCCCCCGCATCGGCTGACGCCCCCTGCCCGCCCCGCGGGGCGGGCCACTTCGGGCGTTCCGGGCGTCCGATGACACCCATCCGCGCCCGAAACCGCCCGTGGGCCGCGCGCCACGCGCCGCGCCGCGGGGCGGTCAGGCGTCGGGGATGAGGCGCTTGCCGAAGCCCGTCGCGCCGTCCTCCGCCTAGCCGAGGCGCCGGTAGAACGCCGCGACCGGCTCGTTGCCACCCCGGATCTGCACGTTCACCTTCGGTTCCCTCTCGCACGGCCGCCACGCCGCGTCCGCGTCGCGGCGGAACCGGCTCGTGGGGCCCGCCGAGCGCGAGCAGCCGCCGCTCGACCTCGTCGAGCAGCGCGCGCCCGATGCCGGAGCCCTGCAGGGACGGCTCGACCGCGACGTAGTAGACCCAGCCGCGGTGCCCGTCGTACCCCGCCATCGCCGTCGCGACGGCCACGCTGCCGCGCTCGGTGACGAGGAACAGCTCGGGCTGGACGGCGAGCTTCCGCTCGATGTCGCGGTACGGGTCGTTCCACGGGCGGGTGAGTCCGCACCGGCGCCACAGGTCGACGACGGGCTCGGTGTCCTCGTCGCGGAACGGCCGGATGCGGTCCACTCGGGTCAGAGCTTCGTGATCGGCGCGACCTTGATCAGCAGCCGCTTGCGCCCCGCCGTGTCGAAGAGCACCTCGGCGATGCGCTTCGCCGCGACGCCGGTGACCGCCTGCACGCGGCCCTCGCCGAAGTCGTCGTGCCGGATGCGGTCGCCGACGGAGAGCTCGAGCTCCCCGTTGTCGCGCACCTTGCCGCTGACCCGGTTGGTCCACTCGGTCTTCGGCTTCGCCGGTGCCTCGTCGCCGCCGCTGCGCCCCGACCAGGCGAGGCTGCCGGCGACGCGCGTGCCACCCGGGCCCGTCATTCCGGGCGACTGCCGCCACTCGATCAGCTCACCGGGGATCTCGGCGAGGAACCGGCTCGGGGACGACACCGAGGTCTCGCCGTACTGGGACCGCGTCATGGCGAGCGACAGGTGGAGCTTCTCGCGGGCTCGGGTGATGCCGACGTAGAACAGCCGGCGCTCCTCCGCGGGGCCGCCCGGCTCGTTCGCCGACATGCGGTGCGGGAGCAGGTCCTCCTCGACGCCGGTGAGGAACACGGCGCGGAACTCGAGCCCCTTCGCGGTGTGCAGGGTCATCAGCGACACGGTGCCGCTCGAGTCGTCGAGCTCGTCCGCGGCGGCGACGAGCGCCACCTCGGTGAGGAAGTCGATCAGCAGCCCGTCGGGGTTGTTCCGCTGGAACTCCTTCGTGACGGCCAGGAGCTCCTCGATGTTCTCGACGCGGGCCTCGTCCTGCGGGTCGCGGCTGGCCCGCAGGACGTCGACGTAGCCGCTGCGCTTCAGCAGCAGCGCGAGCACGTCGAACACCGGGATCGGCGCCATCCCCTCCTCCGGCGGCACGGTGAGCACGGTCGCCTCGTCGAGCAGGTCGGACAGGTCGGTGATCGCCTTCGTCACCTTCGGCCCGAGACCGAGCGCGCCCGCGTGGCGCAACGCCTCGCGGAAGACCATGCCGTTGCGCTCGGCGTACGCGGCCAGCTGCGTCTCGGTGGCCGGACCGATTCCGCGCTTCGGGGTGTTCAGGATGCGACGCACCGCGAGCGAGTCCGCCGGGTTCGCGACGGCGATCAGATACGCCATCGCGTCCTTGATCTCGGCGCGCTCGTAGAACTTCGTGCCGCCGAGGATCCGGTACGGCACGGCCGAGCGGATGAGGATCTCCTCCAGCGCTCTGGTCTGGGCGTTGGTCCTGTAGAAGACCGCGATGTCGCGGTACTCCATCCCTTCCCGATGCAGCTGCTCGATCTCGTCGGCGACGAACTGCGCCTCGTCGTGGCCCGAGTACCCGGTGAAGCCGACGATCTTCGAGCCGGCGCCGTCGACGGTGAAGAGGTTCTTCGGCTTGCGATCGAAGTTGTTCGAGATCACCGCGTTCGCGGCGTCGAGGATCGTCTGCGTCGACCGGTAGTTCTGCTCGAGCAGCACGACCTTGGCCTCGGGGTAGTCGTGCTCGAACTCGACGATGTTGCGGATGTCCGCGCCGCGGAACGCGTAGATCGACTGGTCCGAGTCGCCGACGACGGTGAGCGAGGCGGGCGGCAGGGCGCCGGCCGGCCGGGTGAGCTCACGGATCAGGGAGTACTGGGCGTGGTTCGTGTCCTGGTACTCGTCGACCATGATGTGCCGGAACCGCCGCTGGTAGAGCTCCGCGATGTGCGGGAACGCCCGGAACAGGTAGACGGTCTGGGCGATCAGGTCGTCGAAGTCGAACGCGTTGGCGGCGGTGAGCGTGCGGGTGTACTGCCGGAAGATCTCGAGGAACGTCGCCTCCTGCGGATCCGACAGGTTCGCCTGCCGGGCGAAGGTGTCGACGTCGACGAGCTCGTTCTTCAGCTTCGAGATCTTCGCGGCGACGTTCGCGACGGAGAAGCCGAGCACGTCGGCCTCGAGCTCCTTGATGATCCGCTTGATGAGTGCCCGGCTGTCGCCGGAGTCGTAGATCGTGAAGCCGCGGGCGTAGCCGAAGATCTCGGCCTCGCGCCGCAGGATCCGCACGCACGCGGAGTGGAACGTGGAGATCCACATGCCGTCCGAGCTCTGCTGCCCCACGAGCGCACGGACGCGCTCGCGCATCTCCCCGGCGGCCTTGTTCGTGAAGGTGATCGCGAGGATCTGGCTCGGCCACGCCTCCCGCGACTCGAGCAGGCTCGCGATGCGGTGGGTGAGCACCCGGGTCTTGCCCGATCCGGCGCCCGCGACGATGAGCAGCGCCGGCCCGCGGTGGAGCACCGCCTCACGCTGCTGCGGGTTCAGCCCCTCGAGCAGCGCCGAGGAGGTTTCGACGAGCTGCGCCATGGGAGTCGATGTTAGGCGCGGGCACCGACGGGCTCTGCCCGGCCGAGCGCCGCCCTGGCGAGGTCGGGGTGGTCGGCGAAGACCCCTGCGATGCCGGATGCGGCGAGCCGCCGCCAGTAGGCGGCGTAACGCCCGAAGCGGCCGGGACCGCCGACGCTCCAGTACCCGGCGGGCAGGAAGCAGTTCTCCGGTCGAAGGGTCCAGGTCCACACGTCCAGGCCCCTGGCCGCGGCCCGCTCGACGAGCTCCGATCGCACGAGCGGCGTGCGCACGCTGATGCCGGCCAGTCCCTCGAAGCGCCCGAGATCCCGCAGCTCTTCACGGAAGCCGACCACCGCGTCGGGCGCCACGCGCTGGCCGCCGAGCAGCCGGACGAGCGGATGCGCGAAGCGCCGCTCGGCGAGCGAGCGCAGCGCGCCCTGCTCGAAGGACTCGACGGTGATGGCGGGCAGCGCATCCGTCCGGTCGACCGCGGCCAGCAGCAGCTCGTCGAGCGGGAGGCCGAGGGCGGCGGAACGGGCCGCGTGCTTCAGCTCGATCACGAGCCGGATGTGCGCGGCCGCCGTGACGGCGAGCGCGTCGGAGAGCCTCAGCAGCCCGTCGCGCCCGTCGAACGCGGCGCCCGCCGGCCGCAGCCGGGGCAGCCGCTCGCGTGCGGTGAGGGTCGCGAGCTCGGCCCAGGTGAAGTCCTCGGCGAACCAGCCTCGGAGCGTGCGGCCGTCGACGTCCTTCGCGCTCCGGCGGGACGCGAACTCGGGCCGCGAGGCGACATCCGTGGTGCCGGACAGCTCCGGCTCGTGCCGCACGACGAGCTCGCCGTCCTTCGAGGCGACCACGTCGACCTCGATCGCGTCGGCGCCCTGCTCGACGGCGAGCCGGAACGCGTCGAGGGTGTGCTCGGGCCGGTAGCCGGACGCGCCGCGATGCGCGATCACGAGCGGCGACACCGGCGTCATGCGCTCAGGCTAGATGCCGCCCCGCGCCTCCCGGGTGAGTCGCGGGGCGGCTTGTAGCGTGTGCGGATGATGCCGCGGTTCGTGCTCAGGGGGCTCCCCGCGCCCGAGCCGACCTCGCGGTTGGCGCTGACCTGGGGCGACTACCGCGGCCGGTACGTCGTCGGCGTCGCGCTGCTCATCGCCGGGGCCGCGCTGGTGTCGCAGACGACGGCGGTCACCCTGTCGCTCGGCCTGCTCGGATCGGCGGTGCATCTCGCCGGCTGGGCCGTGCAGCCGGGGCGCCCGCTCGCCCGCGCCGCGGTGGCGGTGCCGTCGCTGATCTTCTGCTGGTGCACGATCACCGGGCCGAAGACGATGTGGCTGCTGGCGTTCGTGCTGCCGTGCTGGTTGCTCGTGCGCCGCAGGCCGCCCATGGCCTACTGGACGCTCGTGCTGCCGCTCGGCCTCGGCCTGATGCTCGCATCCCTGTTCTCCCACGTGTCCGACAAGACGATGACGTTCTGGACCGTGGTCGTCGGCGTCGTGGCCGGCGCATGGCTCGCCCGCGAGTACGCGCTGCGCGTCCGCCTGGTCCATAGGGATCGCATAGGCCCGCCACCCGCGATGAGCTCCGACACGCCGTAAAATGAGCAGTTCACCGATGGGCAACTCGCCCGTCGGCCCTCTCGAAACAGAAGGAACCATGGCGAATCCCGCCCTCTCCAACAACCCGGCGTTCCGCAACAACGCCCCGGTCAGCGCGGCCACGCTCGAGGAGCTCTACGAGCGCCCCTCGGCGACCCCGGCCGAGACGAACCGGATGACCTACGAGGACACCTCGGTCAAGACCGTCGTGCTCTTCGCGGTGCTGCTCGCCACGAGCGCCGTCGGATGGTTCGTGCCCGGCCTCGCGATCGTCGGCGCCCTCATCGGCTTCGTGCTCGCGATGGTGAACACGTTCAAGCGGCAGCCGTCCGTGCCGCTGATCGTCGGCTACGCGGCCTTCGAGGGCCTCTTCATCGGTGGCATCACCGCGATCTTCGAGCGGGCCTACCCCGGCGTGGCCATCCAGGCCGTGCTGGCGACGCTCGTGACCGTCGGCGTGACCCTCGCGCTCTTCGCGAGCGGCAAGATCCGCGCCTCCGCCCGCGCGACCAAGATCTTCCTCATCGCGATGGTCGGCTACCTCGTGTTCCGCCTCATCGAGGCCGGCATCATGCTCTTCGCCGGCCCGAGCTCGCCGTTCGGTCTCTCGAGCGACGTGAAGGTCGCCGGCATCCCGCTCGGCGTCATCGTCGGCCTGCTGGCCGTCGTGCTCGCCGCCTACTCGCTGGTGCTCGACTTCGACCAGATCCAGCAGGGCGTGCGCCGCGGGCTCCCCGCGAAGTACGGCTGGACCGGCGCCTTCGGCCTCATGGTCACGATCGTGTGGCTGTACGTCGAGTTCCTGCGCATCTTCGCGCTGCTGAGCCGCCGCTAGGCCGCACCGCCACCGCACGAAGGAGGGTGCCCGTCCGACCAGGACGGGCACCCTCCTCGCATCTGTGCGCGTACTCGTGAAGCGCCCGCACGGTCGGCCGACGGCGCAGCTGCGTCGCTTCTGTCGTCCGGGCGGCGCTTTTGATCGATCCGACTCGCCGATGCCCAGGAAATACGGGGCGGATGGGGAGCGCCATCTACCGTGGCCCGGTCCCGTCCGCCGCTCGCCCAGGAGGAAGCCTTCGTGCTCGCCATGGTCATGCGTCCGATCGCCCGAGCGCTCCTCGGCCGGGTGCAGTCCGAGCTGGACTCCGTGCCGCATCCGGTCGACCCGCCGCAGTACCACGCCCAGGGGCCCGACCCGGATCGGGTGCTGATCTTCGGCAACGGGCCGGCGATCGGCTTCGGCGTCCGCACGCAGGAGCTGGCGCTGCCGGGCCAGGTCGGCCGGCGGCTCGTGGCGGTCACCGGCCGGGGCGTCGACGTGGACCTCGTCGCGCGGCGCCGCACCCCGATCGAGGCGGCGGTGCCGCTTCTCGGCACGCTGCGGCTCGACCGCTACGACGGCGTCGTGCTCGTCGTCGGGGCGACCGACGCGGCCGCGTTCCTGCCGCTGCGGCGCTGGCGGTCGGCCATGTCGGCGATGCTCGCCGAGCTCACCCGGGCCACCTCGCCCGTGACCCCGATCGTCGTCCTCGGCATCCACAGCCTGCGCCGGTCCGCGCTGACCGCCGGGGTGCTCGGCGACCTGGTCGATCGGCACGCGCGCCGGCTCAACGCGATCACCCGGGCGCTCTGCGAGGCGGATCCGCGCCTGACCTTCATCGAGCGCGACGACGTGCGGGGCGAGACGGTGCGGTACCAGTCGGCCGAGGCCTTCGCCCTGCTCGCCGAGATGATCGCGCCCGCACTCGTGCCGGGGCTCGCCCGCGCCGCGCGGTCCCCGGAGGGCCCCCGCGCCGTCCGGAAGCGACCCGACCCGGAGCAGGGACGGCAAGCGGCCGTCGAGGCGCTCGGGCTGCTCGACTCGGCCCCGGAGGAACGCTTCGACCGCCTGGTGCGGATGGCCCGGACCACGTTCGGCACGGCGTCCGCCGCGGTCTCGCTCCTCGACCACGACCGCTGGTGGGCGAAGTCCGTGGCCGGCCCCGTGGCGGCGCTGCCCGGCGCGCTGCCGCTGGAGCAGCCGCGGGGCAGGACGCTCTGCGACCGCACCGTGCGCAGCGACGAGGTGCTCGTGATCGGCGACCTGGCGCTCGACCCGGAGGTGCATCCGGACCTCGTCGCCGCGGGGTTCCGCTTCTACGCCGGCGCACCGATCGAGTCGCCGGACGGCTACCGGGTCGGGGCGCTGTGCGTGCTCGACACGGAGCCGAGGCGCGCCGAGGACGTGGATCGTGCGGTGCTGCACCAGCTCGCCCTGCGCGTGCAGCGCGAGCTGTGGGCGTCGCAGCCCGAGCTCACCGCACCCGCCTCGACCCGCTGAGCGCCGGCGGTCAACGGGCGGATTCGGACACGAATGGGCGTCATCGGACGCCCATTCCGCCCGAAGTCGCCCGTCGGGCGGTCACTCCCACTCGATCGTTCCGGGGGGCTTGCTCGTCACATCGAGCACCACCCGGTTCACGCCCGCGACCTCGTTCGTGATCCGGTTCGACACCCGAGCGAGCAGGTCGTAGGGCAGCCGCGTCCAGTCCGCGGTCATCGCGTCCTCGCTCGACACCGGCCGCAGCACGATCGGATGCCCGTACGTGCGCCCGTCGCCCTGCACGCCGACGCTCCGCACATCCGCGAGCAGCACCACCGGGCACTGCCAGATCTCGTCGTCGAGGCCCGCGGCCGACAGCTCCTCGCGCACGATCGCATCCGCCCGCCGGAGGGTCGCGAGCCGGTCCGACGTGACGGCGCCGACGATGCGGATCGCCAGCCCGGGGCCGGGGAACGGCTGCCGTCCGACGATCGCCTCAGGCAGCCCCAGCTGCCGGCCGATCTCGCGCACCTCGTCCTTGAACAGGGTGCGCAGCGGCTCGACGAGCTCGAACTGCAGGTCCTCCGGCAAGCCGCCGACGTTGTGGTGGCTCTTGATGTTCGCGGTGCCGCTGCCGCCGCCGGACTCCACGACGTCGGGGTAGAGCGTGCCCTGGACGAGGAAGCGCACCGTCTCCCCCGCCTCGGCCGCCTCCTGGACGACGTCGGCCGCGGCGCGCTCGAACGCGCGGATGAACTCGCGCCCGATCGTCTTCCGCTTCGTCTCCGGGTCGGACACCCCGTCGAGCTCCCCCAGGAACCGCTCGGCCGCATCCACCGTGACGAGGCGCACGCCGGTCGCGGCGACGAAGTCGCGCTCCACCTGCTCGGCCTCGCCCTCCCGCAGCAGGCCGTGGTCCACGAACACGCAGGTGAGCCGCTCCCCGACCGCGCGCTGCACGAGCGCGGCCGCGACCGCCGAGTCGACGCCGCCGGACAGGCCGCAGATGACCCGGGCGTCGCCGACCTGCGCGCGGATCCGCTCCACCTGCTCGGCGATCACGTTGCCGGCGTTCCAGTCCGCGGCGATCCCCGCCCGGTCGTGCAGGAAGTTCTCGAGCACCCGCTGCCCGTAGGCGGAGTGCTTCACCTCGGGGTGCCACTGCACGCCGTAGAGGCGACGCTCGTCGCTCGCGAACGCGGCGACCGGCGTGGACTCGCTGCTCGCGAGCACGCGGAAGCCGTCCGGCGCCTCCGCGACCGAGTCGCCGTGGCTCATCCAGACCGTCTGCTCCGCCGGCACGCCGCCGAGGAGCCCGTCGCCGCCGCCGTCCGCGACCCGCACGGGCGTCGAGCCGTACTCGCGCCGCCCGGTGTGCGCGACCCGGCCGCCGAGCTGCTGCGCCATCACCTGGAAGCCGTAGCAGATGCCGAGCACCGGCACCCCGAGCTCGAGGATGCCGGGGTCGAGGGCCGGTGCTCCCGGCTCGTAGACGCTCGACGGGCCCCCGGACAGCACGATCCCGGCCGGGGCCCGGCGGGCGATCTCCGCCGCGGTCACGTCGTGGGACACGATCTCCGAGTAGACGCCGGCCTCGCGCACGCGGCGGGCGATGAGCTGGGCGTACTGGGCGCCGAAGTCCACGACGAGGACCGGATGCGCCTCGGCGCTCTCCGCGGCTCCCGGATCGGCGCCGGTCGAGGTCGGATTCGGTCGGGGGGCGTCCGTCACTCCAGGAAGTCTAGAGCGGCGCGCATCCGCGACCCCGCGGGGGCGGCCGCACCAATACTCTGGTGCCCACCGACCCCGAGGGAGCGCCGTGACCACCGACATCTCGCAGCCCGGCACGCCGCGTGGCGGCATCGAGCTGAACGGCCTGAACACCATCGCGGAGTCCGAGCGGCACGGCCGCGCCCGCGACCTCTTCTGGCCCTGGTTCGCCGCCAACGTCTCCGTGCTCGGCCTCGGCTACGGCAGCTTCATCCTCGGCTTCGGCATCTCGTTCTGGCAGGCGACGCTCGTCGGCGTCATCGGCATCGTGATCTCGTTCGCCCTCTGCGGCTTCGTCGCCCTGGCCGGCAAGCGCGGCTCCGCGCCCACGATGGTGCTGAGCCGGGCGGCATTCGGCGTGCGCGGCAACCGGGTGCCCGCGGTGATCTCCTGGATCCTGACGGTCGGATGGGAGACGGCGCTCACCGCGCTGGCGGTGCTCGCCACGGCCACCGTGTTCGGCGAGCTCGGGCTCGGCTCGGGCGTCGCCACGAAGATCATCGCCCTCGTCGTCGTCGCGGCCCTCATCGTCGGCGCGGGCATCGCCGGCTTCGGCCTGATCATGCGGCTGCAGGTCTGGATCACCTGGATCACCGCGGTGCTCACCGTGATCTACATCATCCTGACCGCCCCGAAGATCGATCTTGCGGCGGTCGGGTCCGTCGCCGCGGGGTCCCCGCAGGCCGTGATCGGGGCGCTCGTGTTCGTCATGACGGGCTTCGGCCTCGGCTGGGTGAACGCCGCCGCCGACTACTCGCGCTACCTGCCGCGCTCGACCCGCAGCGCCGGCGTCTTCGGGTGGACGACGTTCGGCGGCTCGGTCGCGCCGATCGTCCTCGTCGTCTTCGGCCTGCTGCTCGCCGGATCCTCGCCGAAGCTGAGCAAGGCGATCGGGGCGGACCCGATCGGCGCCCTCACGACGATCCTGCCGGTGTGGTTCCTCATCCCCTTCGCGATCGTCGCGATCCTCGGCCTCGTGGGCGGCGCCGTGCTCGACATCTACTCGTCCGGCCTCGCCCTGCTGTCGGCCGGCATCCCCATCCCCCGCTACGTGGCCGCCGGCATCGACGGGGTCGTGATGATCATCGGCGCGATCTACGTCGCGTTCTTCGCCCCCGACTTCGTCTCGCCGTTCGAGGCCTTCCTCGTCACCCTCGGCGTGCCGATCGCGGCCTGGTGCGGGGTGTTCCTCGCGGACTTCGCGCTCCGCCGCCGCGACTACTCCGACGCCGACCTGCAGGACCGGCTCGGCCGCTACGGCGACGTGCGGGCCGTGCCGATCGTGCTCGTCCTGGTGGGCACGGTGCTCGGCTGGGGCCTGGTGACGAACACGTACGGCGTCCCGGCGTGGCTCAACTGGGAGGGCTTCCTGCTCGACCCGCTCGGGCTCGGCGGCCGGACCGGGCCCTGGGCCTACGCGAACCTCGGCGTGATCGTCGCCCTCCTCATCGGGTTCCTCGGCACGCTGCTGCTCAGCCGCTCGGCCGTGCGACGCCAGGAGGCGACCCCGGACACGGAGCGGACGCCGGAGGCGGCGCGGACCCGCGCATGACCCGCGCCGCGCTCGTCGTGGTCGACATGCAGCACGTGTTCGCGGATCCCGCGAGCCCGTGGGCCACCCCCGACTACGCGCGCGCCGCCGCCGGCGTGCGCCGGCTGCTGCCGTCCTTCGCCGGGGCGACGGTCTGGACGCGCTTCGTGGCACCGGCCCGGCCCAGCGGCGCCTGGGTGCGGTACTACGAGGAGTGGCCCTTCGCCTTGCGGCCCGAGGACGACCCGATCTGGACGATCGACGGCGACCTCGGCCCGGGCACCGACCCCGTCGTCTCGGCGCCGACGTTCGGCAAGTGGGGTCCGGGGCTCGCTGCCGCGGTCGGTGACGCCGACGAGCTCGTGGTCGCCGGCGTCTCCACCGACTGCTGCGTGCTGTCCACCGCGCTGGCCGCCGCCGACGCCGGACGGGCGGTCGTCGTGCCCGCCGACGCCTGCGCAGGGCTCAGCGAGGCCGACCACGAGCGGGCGCTCGCCGCGATGGCGCTGTACGCCCCGCTGATCCGCATCTCCGACGTGGACGAGGTGACGGCGGCCCGATGACCACGCGCCGCGGCCGGGCGCTCGGGGCGCTCGTCGGCCTGGCGGTCGGCGACGCGCTCGGGATGCCCACCCAGGGCCTCTCGCGGGAGCGCATCCGCTCGTCCTTCGGCCGCATCACCGGCCTGCTGCCGGCGCCCGACGACAACCCGATCTCCGCCGGGCTGCCCGCCGGGTCGATCACCGACGACACCGAGCAGGCGCTGCTGCTCGCCGACCTCCTGATCGAGGACGGCGGCCGGATCGATCCCGGCAAGCTGGCCGTACGGCTCGCGGACTGGGAGGACCGGATGCGCGAGCGCGGCTCCCTCGACCTGCTGGGCCCGTCGACGCGGAAGGCGGTGCAAGCGGTCCTGCAGGGCGTGCCGCCCGCGCTCGCCGGCAGGACCGGCACGACGAACGGGGCCGCGATGCGCATCGCCCCCGTCGGGATCGCGGTGCCGCCCGGCGACCTGACCGCCCTGCTCGACCGCGTCGAGGAGGCATGCCTCGTCAGTCATGCGACGTCGGTCGCCATCTCGGGGGCGGCGGCGGTCGCCGCAGCCGTCTCGGCCGCGGTCGACGGGCAGCCGCTGCACCTGGCGATGGGGCTCGCGATCCGCGCCGCCCGGCAGGGGGCGCACCGCGGATCGTGGGTGGCGGGCGCCGACGTCGGCGCCCGTATCGCCTGGGTGCTCGAGCGCGCCGCCCGCCGCGACCCGGCCCGGGTGGTGCCCGAGCTCGTCGCGCTCGTCGGCACGAGCCTCGCCACGCAGGAGTCGGTGCCGTGCGCCTTCGGGGTGCTCGCGCTGCATCCGGACGACCCCTGGGCCGCGTGCTGCGAGGCCGCCGGCCTCGGCGGCGACACCGACACGATCGCCGCGATGGCTGGTGCCATCGGCGGCGCGGTGGGCGGTGTCGACGCCTTCCCCGCCGACGTCGTCGAGACGGTGCTGACGTTCAACGGGCTCGATCTCGAGCGCTACGCCGACGCCCTGCTGGCCCTGCGATGACCGGCCGCGTCGTCACCCTCGGCAACGCCGTGGTCGACGTCGTCGCGCGGGTGCCCGCCCTTCCGCCGCCCGGCGGCGAGGTCGTCGCGGACGGCGGCCCGGAGCCGGGCGGTGGGGGCCTCCGGGTCGTACTCGCCGCGAGGGCCGCGGGCGCGCAGGCGGTGTTCGCCGGGCGCATCGGGGCGGGCCCGTTCGGTGACTCGGTGCGCGCCGCGCTCGCCCACGCCGGGGTGCCCGTGCTGCTCGGCCCCGTGCAGGGCGACGACACCGGGGCGGTGCTCACGTTCGTGCACCCCGACGGCGAGCGCGGCTTCGTGACCCTCCCCGGTGCGGAGCTCGCCGACCCGGCCCTCGACGACGTCCGCGTCGACGCCGGCGACCTCGTGCACGTCTCCGGCTACGGCCTCCGGGGCGCCGGGCGCTCCGCGAGCATCGCCCGCTTCCTCGCTGGTCTGCCGCGTGCCGTGCCGGTGCTGCTCGACCCCGGCCACGTCGGCGCCCGGCCGGAGGCGGCCCTGCTCGACCGGGTCGACTGGTGGAGCGGCTCGGCCGTCGAGGCGACCGACGCGACGGGGCTGCAGGATCCGCTCGCCGCCGCCACCGCCCTCGGCCCGCGATTCCGGCGCGGGGCGGTGGTTCGGCTCGGCGCCGACGGCTGCCTGCTCGCGACGGGTCGGGCCGCTCCGGTGCACCTGCCGGCCCCGCCGGTGCGGGTCTCCAGCACGAACGGGGCGGGCGACACGCACGTCGGCACGTTCCTCGCGGCGCTGGCCGACGGCGCGGATCCGCGGTCCGCCGCCGAGGCGGCCAACGCCGCCGCCGCGGCGTTCGTCGCCGGCTGACCCCGCTGGAGCCGGGTCAGACCTGCGTGGTCGCCTGCTCGCGCTCCTTCGCCTCGCGCTCGGCGAGGTAGGCGGCGACCTCGTTGTGCACGCGCCGCTCGGTGATGAAGGAGAGGAACGGCACCACGCCCCCGGCCGCGATGACGAGGAACCGGGTGATCGGGTACCGCATCACGGTGATGAGCACGAAGTCGCTGATGAGGTAGATCAGGTACAGGTACCCGTGCAGGTACTGGATGCCCGCGGAGAGGTTCACGCCGTGCATCTGGCTCGTCGGCACGAACGCGAGGAACCCGTACGGGCCGCCGAGCTGCAGCTCGAGCCCGAAGACGTACTTCACGATGATCTCGGCGCAGAGCAGCAGCAGCGCGACGCCGGTCGCGTACGCGAACGTCTTGTAGAAGAGCAGAGCGCGCCGGATGGTGGGGAAGTCGCGGGTCGGCGGTACGCGGAGCGGTCGGGTCGGCATCGGGAGTCGATGCTACGCGCGTCCCGCAGGCCCTCTGCCCGCCTCCGCGCGCGCGGGCTCGCGGTCGTCGTCCTCGGCCGGGGCGCCGTCGAGCTCCCAGCGGTCGCGCACGAGCCGGTACCAGACGTAGAAGGCGGCGACCGCGAAGAGCGCCCACTCCACGGCGTAGAAGACGTTGAGGAGGTTCAGCTCGACCTGCTCCTCCGGCCGCGGCGAGTAGATCGTCGTGAGGCCGGCCGGGGCGGAGCGCAGGGTGAGCACGCCCTCGTAGACGGGCACGGACGGCTGCGACCACAGGTTCACGAGGCGGGCGGTCGACACCGCCGACAGCGCCGTCGGCGACCCGGGCGTCGACGGCTCCGCCGGGTCGCTGTCGATGTAGCGGCCGCTCAGCACACCGGCCGCCGGGGGGTCGGCGGCGAGCCGCGCGGCGGCCTGCCGCGCCGCCGCCTCGTCCCTCGTCCAGCCGAGGCCGACGGCGAGGCTCGCGCGCGCGGGATCGTCCACCAGGGCGTGCCCGACGACCCACCACCCCTTCTCGCCCCGATTCAGCCGGTCGCCGACGACGCGGAAGTCCTGTGGCACCCACGAGCCGGTGGTCGTGACCAGCTGCCCGACCGAGGCGTCCGTCTGCTGCGCCTGCGGCGTCGCGACCGCGGACAGCTGCTGCATGGTCTCGGTCGGCCGCACGATCACCGTGCCGGACTGCACGGCGCGGCCGAGCTGCCACTGCCCGAGCGCCGCGAACGTCGCCGCGAGCACGAGCGCGAGCAGCAGCAGCCCGAGCGAGCGCGGCCGCAGCATCTCCTCCCGCAGCGTGCGCCGGCCCGGGCCACCGGGCACGACCTCCGTCACACGGCCTGCGCGATCTCCGGCGCCTCGAGCCGCACCCGGTCGGCGGACTCGTCGTCCGGCATGGTCTGGCTGGCGCGCTCGGCCCGCACCCGCTCGAGGTAGGTCTCCACCTCGAGCCGCTCGTGCTCGTCGTCCCAGCCGAGCACCTCCGCCATCAGCCGGGCGGTCACCGGCGCCGCGGAGACGCCGCGGTCCCACGCCTCGATGGAGATTCGGGTGCGGCGGGCGAGCACGTCGTCGACGTGCAGGGCGCCCTCGTGGGTCGTGGCGTAGACGAGCTCTGCCTGGAGGTAGTCGTCCGCCCCCGGCACCGGCGCGCCGAGCTCGGGCCGCTCGTCGACGAGGGCGAGCACCTCCTCCGCCATCGTGCCGAAGCGGTTCAGCAGGTGCTCGACCCGCGCCGGGTGCAGGCCGTGCCGGGCGGCGATGGCGACCCGCTGGTTCCAGGCGGCCTGGTAGCCCTCGGCGCCGACGAGCGCGATGTCCTGGGTGACGGAGCCGGGGATGCGTCCGTCGAGCGCCGACACCGCGGCGTCGATCGCGTCCTTCGCCATGACGCGGTACGTCGTCCACTTGCCGCCCGCGATCACGACGAGGCCCGGCACCGAGTGGGTGACGATGTGCTCTCGCGACAGCTGGCTGGTCTGCTCGCTCTCGCCGGCGAGCAGCGGGCGCAGGCCGGCGTAGACGCCCTCGACGTCGTCGCGGGTGAGCGGCACCGCGAGCACCCGGTTGATGTGGTCGAGGATGTAGTCGATGTCGGCGGCGGTCGCGGCGGGGTGAGCCTTGTCGAGGTGCCAGTCCGTGTCCGTGGTTCCGAGGATCCAGTGCCGGCCCCACGGGATCACGAAGAGCACGCTCTTCTCCGTGCGAAGGATCATCCCGAGCGTCGACTGGATGCGGTCGCGCGGCACGACGAGGTGCACGCCCTTGCTCGCGCGGACGTGGAACTGGCCGCGCTCCCCCACGAGGGCCTGCGTGTCGTCGGTCCAGACGCCCGTGGCGTTCACGACCTGCTTCGCCTTGATCTCGAACCGCTCGCCGGTCTCGAGGTCGTGCGCCTCGACGCCGATGACCCGCTCGCCGACCTTGAGGAAGCGCTCGACTCGCACCCGGGTGGCGACGTGGGCGCCGTAGCGGGCGGCCGTACGGGCGACGGATGCGCCGTAGCGGGCGTCGTCGACCTGCGCGTCGTAGTAGGTGAGGCCGCCGACCATGGCGCCCTTCTTCAGCGACGGGATGGCCTGGTAGAGCTGCCGCCGGGTGAGGTGGCGGTGGTGCGGAACGCCGGGCGGGCGGCCGCCGGACCAGCTGAAGACGTCGTACATGGCCATGCCCGCGCCGATGTACGCCCGCTCCCACAGGTGGTGGGTGAGCGGGAAGAGGAAGCGCACCGGCTTCACGAGGTGGGGGGCGATGCGCTGCAGCAGCAGGCCGCGTTCGATGAGCGCCTCACGCACGAGGCCGAAGTTCAGCTGCTCCAGGTAGCGGATGCCGCCGTGCACGAGCTTCGAGGAGCGGCTCGAGGTGCCGGCGGACCAGTCGCGCGCCTCCACGAGGCCGACCGAGAGGCCGCGGGTCACGGCGTCGAGCGCGGAGCCCACGCCGACGATGCCCCCGCCCACGACGAGGATGTCGAGCTCGTGGTCCCGCATCGCGGCGATCGCCGCCGCACGCTGGGCAGGGCCGAGCCCCTCCGCGCCCGTGGGCGTGGTGGGGTGGGAGCGGGTCGTGGGTGCCGGAATCGTCGTCATCGATGCAGTTCCCTTCCGAGCCGGAGCGTACTCGCGCGGACTGAAGCCTCGGTCAGGCTTCAGCGGACGGGGGTCCTCAGCTGTAGGGCGCGACGACCACGTCGATCCGCTGGAACTCCTTGAGGTCCGAGTAGCCCGTCGTCGCCATCGCGCGGCGCAGCGCGCCGGCCAGGTTGACCGTGCCGTCGGGCACGTGCGCGGGTCCGAACAGCACCTCGTCGAGGGAGCCCGCCTGGCCCACCCACACCCGTCGCCCGCGGGGCAGCTGGTCGTGGTGCGCCTCGAGGCCCCAGTGCCAGCCCCCGCCCGGCGCTTCCGTGGACCGGGCGAGCGTGGTGCCGAGCATGACGGCATCCGCCCCCATCGCGATCGCCTTCACGATGTCGCCGGAGTTGCCGAGGCCCCCGTCGGCGATGACGTGCACGTAGCGGCCGCCGGACTCGTCGAGGTAGTCGCGGCGCGCGCCCGCCACGTCGGCCACCGCGGTGGCCATCGGCGCGTGGATGCCGAGGGCCGCTCTCGTGGTCGAGGCCGCGCCGCCGCCGAAGCCGACGAGCACGCCCGCCGCGCCGGTGCGCATGAGGTGCAGCGCCGCCGTGTAGGTCGCGGCTCCGCCCACGATGACGGGCACGTCGAGCTCGTAGATGAACCGCTTGAGGTCGAGGGGCTCCCTCGCCTTCGAGACGTGCTCGGCGGACACCGTCGTGCCGCGGATGACGAAGAGGTCGACTCCCGCCTCGAGGACGGTGCTCGAGAACTCCTGGGTGCGCTGCGGCGAGAGGGCGGCCGCCACGGGCACGCCGGCGGAGCGGATGTCGGCGATGCGCCGCGTGATGAGGTCGGCACGGATCGGCGCCCGGTACAGCTCCTGCATCCGGGCGGTCGCGGTGTCGGCCGGCAGCTCGCGGATCTCGGCGAGCTGCGGCTCCGGGTCCTCGTAGCGCGTCCAGAGGCCCTCGAGCCCGAGCACGCCGAGGCCCCCTGCTCGCCCGATCGCGATGGCGGTCGCCGGCGAGGTGACCGAGTCCATCGGCGCCGAGAGGAACGGCACGGCGAAGCGGTAGGCGTCGATCGTCCACGCGATGGACACGTCCTCCGGGTCCCTGGTGCGCCGCGAGGGCACCACAGCGACGTCGTCGAACGCGTAGACGCGACGGCCCCGCTTGGCGCGGCCGATCTCGAAGTCCATGCTCACGCCGCGAGCCTAGCGACGGCACCGACGGCCCCTCCGGAGAACGGCGCTGCGCGGGACGGCGGGGTACGGGACGGCGCGTCACCCACCATCCGCCCCCGAGATCGCGAGAGTGGTGCCGTGGCCAGGATCCTCATCACCAGCGCTCGGCAGGCGGGCTTCGTGCTCCCGCTCCTGCAGATCGCACGGGCGCTGGTCGCGCGCGGCGACGAGGTCACCTTCCTGACCGGCAGCGAGTTCTCGGAGCGGATCGAGGCGGCAGGCGCCCGGTTCGCCCGCCTCCCCTACGACGACGAGGCGCCGCCCGCCGCCGTACGCCCGGCCGGCAACCGCAGCGGGCCGAAGGAGATCGCCCGCCTGCTCGAGCGGCTCTTCCTCGATCCGATCGAGGTGGACCACCGCACCGTGCTCAGCCTCAGCGCATCGCTCGGCATCGACGCCGTGATCAGCGAGCCGCTGTTCGTCGGGTCCTCGATCATCGGGCTGCTGCCGCGGGCCGAGCGTCCCGCGGTGCTGTCGGTCGGGTTCTTCCCGCTGCCCTTCTCGAGTCCCGACACCGCGCCCTACGGGCTCGGCATGCCGCCGATCGACGAGCCGCTGAACACCATCCGGAACGGCCTGCTGCGGTTCGGGACGGATGTGGGCGTGCTCGGGGGCGTGCGCCGCCGGTTCGCGGCCGAGGTGCGCCGCCTCACGGGGGCGACCGTGCGCGGGTCGCTGTTCGACATCGCGCTCAGCCCCGACGCGTTCGCGCAGCTGTCCGTGCCGCAGTTCGAGTACCCGCACCGCGACCTGTCGCCGAAGGTCCGCTTCGTCGGTCCGCTGCCCCCGCCGCCGCTCGGTGTGCTGCCCGCCTGGTGGGACTACGGCGACCGCACCCCGATCGTGCACGTCACGCAGGGCACCTACGCGAACGCGGACCCGACTGAGCTGATCGTGCCGACGATCCGTGCGCTCGCGGACGAGCCGGTTCGGGTCGTCGCGACGACCGGCGGACCGCCGCCCGAGACGATCGCCGCCGCGTACGGCGGACCGCTGCCCGCGAACGCGTTCGTCGAGCGGTTCCTGCCGTACGAGCACCTGCTCGCCGCGTCGAGCGTCGTCGTGACGAGCGGCGGGTTCGGCACGGTGCACCACGCCCTGCGCTGGGGCGTCCCGCTCGTCGTCTCGGGGACCACCGAGGACAAGGCCGAGGTGAACGCGCGGGTCGCCTGGGCGGGCGTCGGCGTCGACCTGAAGCAGCAACGTCCCGATCCGGCGGCGATCCGCGCCGCGGTGCGGACCGTGCGGGCCGACTCGTCCCATCGCCGTGCGGCGACCAGGATCGCCTCGGCGATCGCCGCCACCGACCCGATCCGGGATCTCGCCGCGCTCGTCGACGAGCTCATCGCCACGAAGCAGACCGCCCCGCCGGCGCCGCTGACGGCCCGCCGACGCTGAGGATCCGCAGGACCGCGGGCCGTCCTGCACACGGCCGGCGGTCCTGCAGATCGTCAGCGCGGGGTGAAGGCCAGCCGTCCGGTGACCGTGCGCGCGTCGAGCCGGTACGGCGGCAGCACGCCCGGCCCGCAGGCCGCGGTGCCGATGCCGTGCTCGGCGAGGTCGAGCGTCAGCCGGCAGCGGGCCGCCGCATCCGGCAGCTCGATCGGATGCGTCGCCGCGTCGAGCTCGGCGGACGTCCACGGACTGGCCGTGAAGCTGAAGCCGTCGCCCGTCACGGTGAAGCCGGCGCCGGGCGCACCGACCTCGAGCCGGGTGACACCCGCACGCGACCCGTTCTCCTGCGGCCGCACGTAGTCGGTGTGCAGCTCGAGCACGTCGTCGACGTGCCACGAGCCGAGGCGCTGCGATCCACCGGTGTCGGGATAGCGCTGTCCGGGGCCGAAGCCGTCCCAGACGATGCCGTCCGGTGCGAACGGCAGCAGGAGCTCGAGGCCGACGCGGGCCCAGCCGTACGGCCACTCGCCCTGCGGCTCCACGACGACGTCGAGCCCGAGCGAGGAGCCGTCGGAGGTCCACCGCTCGGTGACGAGCACGTGCGCGTCGACCGCGGCGGGACCCACCCGTGTGACGACCTCGAGCCCCGTGTCCGTCGTCGTCAGCGCGACGAGACGGCGGCGCAGCCGGTGCAGGCCCTCCTTCGCCCAGCCCTCCGCATCCGACGGCCGGTCCTTCCGCTCGTTCGCGTGGCCGATGTCGTTGTCGGTGGGCGCACGCCAGAGGGCGAGCTCCGGGCCGGGCAGGGGCACCCCGCCGAGCGTGACGAGCCGGCCGGTGGCTGCGTCGAAGGTCCCGGGGCCGAGCGTGAGCACCCGACCCTCGGTGACCGGCGCCGCGGACGGCACGGGCGCCGCCGGCACGGGGAGGGCCCCGGCCTGGGCCCAGGCGAGCTCGTGGCCGGCCTCGGCCCACGCAGTGGGCTCGGCGAGCACGAGGCGGACCGTGAGGACCCCGTCCGCGCGAGCCGCGTCGGGCAGCGGCACGACGGCGGTGGTGTGCGGCGCGACCTCGGGCAGCGGCAGCGTGCCGCCGTCCGCGCCCTCGACGCGCCACTCGAGCGCGAGGCCGCCGAGGCTGCCGAGGCCGAGGAAGTCGAAGGCGTTCTCGACCTCGACCGACGCGCGGCCGTCGGTGACGGTGAGGTAGACGGGCTCGTAGGCCTTCTTCAGGTCTTCGAGGCCGGGCCGCGGCGTGCGGTCGGCGTCGACGAGGCCGTCCGCGACGAAGTTGCCGTCGTGCAGGGGCTCGCCGAAGTCGCCGCCGTACGCGAACCAGGTGCGGCCGTCGGGCGTCGAGCGGCGGATGCCGTGCTCGAGCCACTCCCAGACGAACCCGCCCTGCGTCCGCGGGTAGCGCCGGAAGCTCGCCTCGTACTCGTCGATCCCGCCGGGTCCGTTGCCCATGGCATGGATGTACTCGCACTGCAGGAACGGCAGCGAGCGGCGGTGCGCGTCCGCCGCCGCGTCCGCGAGCGGCTCCTCGGCCTGGCGTCCGATCGCATCCACCTCGTCGGGATGCGCGTACATCCGCGAGTAGACGTCGACGTAGGTGCTCGACCAGTCCCCCTCGTAGTGCACCGGCCGCGACGGGTCGAGCTCGTGGGCCACCCGGGCCGATGCCTCGAGGTTCCGGCCGGTGCCGGCCTCGTTGCCGAGCGACCAGAGGATGACGCTCGGGTGATTGCGGTCGCGCGCGACCGTGCGGGTCATCCGGTCGACGTAGGCCGGCTCCCACGACGGGTCGTCACTCGGGTTGCCGCGCCAGCCGACGTGGATGAACCCGTGCGTCTCGAGGTCGCACTCGTCGATCAGGTAGAAGCCCAGCTCGTCGGCGAGGCCCGGCAGGTCCGGGTGGGGCGGGTAGTGCGACGTCCGGATCGCGTTCACGTTGTGCTGCTTCATGAGCAGCAGCTCCGCGCGCACGACCTCGGGCGGGATGACGCGGCCGAGGTCGGGGTGGTGCTCGTGCCGGTTCACGCCCCGGAAGCGGATGCGCTGCCCGTTCACCTTGAGCTGCGCGTCCTCGATGGTGATCGTGCGGAACCCCACCCGGACGGTCGCGGTCTCGGCGCCCGTCGCGACGACCACGTCGAGGAGGTCGGGGGTCTCGGCGGTCCACGGGCGTGCCCCGTCGATCCGGTGCTCCATGCCGATCTCGAGGCCGTCGAGCCCGAGCGCCGGCACGGCGACGGTCGCGGTCGCGCCGTCGCGGGTGTCGACGTCGACCCGCAGCACCCCCGCACCGTCGGACCAGCCCGCGTGCACGACCACGTCGGTGATGCCGCCGGCCGGAGCGGCCTGCAGGGTCACGTCCCGGAAGACCCCGGGCAGCCACCACATGTCCTGGTCCTCGAGGTAGCTCGTCGCGGACCACTGCGTGACCCGCAGCACGAGCAGGTTCTCCCCCGCGATGAGCGCGTCCGTCGCGTCGAACTCGTGCACGAGCCGGCTGCCGCGGGTGCTGCCGAGGCGGCGGCCGTTCAGCCAGACCTCGCCCGCGTTGTCGACCCCGTCGAGGCGCAGGATCGCCGTGCCGCCGTCCCAGGAGAAGCGGCGGCGGAAGTCGCCGACCGGGTTCTCGTCGGGCGGATGCGGCGGGTCGACCGGGAACGGGAAGACCGTGTTCGTGTACGCCGGGGCGCCGTGCCCGGCCATGGGCCAGCTCGACGGCACCTCGATCGCCCCCCAGCCGGCGTCGTCGAAGGCGGGGTCGCCGACCCCGTCCGGCGCATCCGCGACGGTCGGGGACAGGTGGAAGCGCCACTCACCGTTGAGCGAGAGGACGGGGGCGTCGGTGGCGAAGCGGGCGCGCGGCGGCAGGGCGCCGTCGCCGACGATGAGGGTGGGGTCCGGCACGGTTCCTCCGGGGTTCATGCGGTGAGGGTGATGAGGAGCGCCTGCTCCGGGTTCAGCACGGGCATCGGCAGCCCGAGCTCGGTGAGGACGCGGCCCGGGAGCACCGGCGCCGCCTCGAGCCAGGCCACGCCGCTGCGCTCGTTGACGGCGTGCGGGCCGAGCGGCAGCGCGAGCTCGACGCGGTAGGCGCGGTCGGGGTCGAGCCCCTCGAAGCGCACCGGCACCGGCACCTCGTTCGCGCTCGTCGCGAGCGTGGCGACGGAGTAGAGGGCCCTCGAGCCGTCCTGGGCGACGACGCCGGTCACCTGGAGCGACGGGTCCGGGGAGTCCCAGCGCACCATCCGTCCCGTGGTGATGAGCTCCCGCTGCGCCTTGTAGACGCGGATGGCGTCGGCGAGCCGGGCGCGGTCGTCGGGGTCGGCCTGCCGCACGTCCCACTCGATGCCGAAGTGGCCGAACATCGCGGCGATCGCCCGGAAGCCGATGTCGTGCACCCGGCCGGTGCTGTGCGAGAGCGTCGGCCCGACGTGGGCGCCGACGAGCTCGGGCGGCACGAGCAGCTCCGTCCAGCGCTGGATGGTCTGCCGCTCGAGGGCGTCGTTCGTGTCGGAGGTCCAGATCCGGTCCGTGCGAGCGAGGATCCCGAGATCGACCCTGGCGCCCCCGGAGGAGCAGCTCTCGATCTCGACGTCCGGGTGCCGGCGCCGCAGCTCGTCGAAGAGGCGGTACGCGGCGACCGTCTGCTCGTGGGCGGATGCGGCGCCGTCGTGCCCGAGCTCGAGCTGGTCCCGGTTCTGGTCCCACTTCAGGTAGTCGATCGCGTTCTCGGTGAGGATCGCGTCGAGGGCGTCGAGGATGTGCTGCCAGGCCTCGGGGTTCGCGAGGTCGACGACCTGCTGGTAGCGCCAGTCGATCGGGGTGCGGTCGCCGGGACCGGAGATCCAGTCGGGATGGTCGCGGGCCAGGTCGGAGTCCTCGTTGATCATCTCCGGCTCGACCCACAGGCCGAACTGCATGCCGCGGCTCTTGACGTGCTCGATGAGCGGCGTGAGGCCCCCGGGCCACACGGTCTCGTCGACGAGCCAGTCGCCGAGGCCGGCGCGGTCGTGCCTGCGGCCCTTGAACCAGCCGTCGTCGAGCACGAACCGTTCGACGCCCAGCTCCGCGGCCGTGTCGGCGAGCTCCTTCAGTGTGTCGAGGTCGTGGGCGAAGTAGACGGCCTCCCACGTGTTCAGGACCACGGGCCGCGGAGTGGACGGATGCGTCGGCCGGGCGCGCATCCACTCGTGGAAACGGGCGCTCACCCCGTCGAGGCCGGCGGGCGACCAGGCGGCGTACACCGTCGGCGCGCGATAGGTCTCGCCGGGGGCCAGCACGACCTCGCCGGGCTGCAGCAGCTCGCCGGCACCGAGCACGGTGTCGCCGCTGCCGAGGCGCTCCACGAAGCTCTCGTGGTCGCCGCTCCAGCCGAGGTGCAGGGCCCAGACCTCGCCGGTGCGCCAGCCGAATCCGGCCGTGCCGGCGGCCATCACGACGGGTGCGTCGTGACCGGTTCGGCCGTGGCGGCCGCTGCGCACCCAGGTGCCCTGCTGGATGTCACGCCGCTGCGGATGCTTCTCCCGGGCCCAGCGGCCGGTGGTGTCGAGGGACTCGACGGCGCGCGCCGGCACCGGCAGCACCGCGTCGAAGCGCTCGAGCACGTAGTCGCCGTCGCCGCGGTTCGTCACGGCCTGCTCGATGAGGAGCAGCCCGGACGGGGTCAGGGTGAGCGACGTCTCGGCGTCGAGGCCGGCATCCCCGTCCGTCATGCGGATCGCGAGCGAGGTGCCGTCGCCGTCGGCGGACACGAGGGAGAAGCGGGGCGAGAAGTCCCGGCCCGCCCGACTGCCGCGCACGGCGGGACGGCCGCGCCAGCCGCGCGCGAGCTGCGGCAGCACGCTGGGGCGCACCGGGTCGTCGAACATCGAGTGCGGCACGGCGGGCAGCAGCAGCGCCGGGTCGAGGTCGAGAACGCCGAGGTCGGCGCCCCAGTGCACGACGGCGGGATCGTCGCCGGTCGTGTCGACGAGCAGCGCGACGCCGCCGTTCGAGAGTCGATGCAGAGCGGACAAGGCTGCCTCCTCGAGGGCGCGACGGATGGGGCGCACGGCTGCGGCGGGGAACCGTCCGGTCCCCCGCCGCACCCATGGTGACTCAGCCCTTGTTGGCGCCGAGTGTGAGTCCTGCGATGAACTGGCGCTGGAGCGCCAGATACACGACCAGCGTGGGAATCATCGTGATGACCGCGCCGGCCGCCAGCAGGTTGTAGTTCGAGAGGAACTCGCCCTGCAGGTTGTTGATCGCGGTCGTGATCGGCAGCTTGTTGCCGGACTGGATGAGGATCAACGGCCAGAAGTAGTCGTTGTAGATGAAGATGACCTCGAGCGTGCCGAGCGCCGCGAGGGCCGGCCGCGTCAGCGGCATGATCACCCGGGCGTACTGCGTCCAGACGCCCGCGCCGTCGACCCGTGCCGCCTCGGACAGCTCGATCGGGATCGCCTTCATGTAGTTCGAGAGCACGAACGTGCAGAAGCCGATCTGGAACGCGGTGTTGGCGAGGACCACGCTGTACAGCTGGTTCAGCATGGTGCCGGAGTCCGAGATGGCGTAGGGCAGCTGGACCAGCTTGAACATCTCGAACAGCGGCGTCGCCAGCACCTGCGGCGGCAGCAGGTTGCCTGCGGTGAACATGATCAGCAGCGTGACGTTGAAGCGCCAGGAGTAGCGGCTCACCGCGAACGCCATCATCGAAGCGAACAGCAGGGTGAGGATCACCGTCGGGATGGTGACGAGCACCGAGTTCCCGAAGTAGTTGATGAACCCGCCCTGCGTCCACGCCTGGAAGTAGTTGTCCAGGTTGAAGTTCCCCGCGACGCTGAAGTACCCGTACTTGTCGGTGTCGGCCTTCGGCCGCAGCGACGTGTAGATCGCCCACAGCAGCGGGACCAGCCAGATCAGCGCCATGACCGTCAGGAAGAGGTACGTCGGCCAGAGGGTGCCGCCGCGCTTCGACCTGGACCGGGCGACCGCCACGTCGCGCACGTCGCCCTTCGGCCGTGCCGTCGTGGCGGTGGAGGTGGTGCTCGTCATCGGCTCACCGCTCCTTCGTGCTGAACGTGCGCGACAGGTAGATCACGATCGGCACGAGCGAGATGATCAGCAGCACCACCGCGAACGCGGATCCGATGCCGATCACCTGCGTCTCGCCCACCAGGTACTGCACCACCAGCACGGAGAGCAGCTCCAGGCCGTTGGTGCCGTGGTTGATGACCCAGACGATGTCGAACGCACGCAGCGACTCGATCACCGTGATCACGACGATGATCACGTTCGTCGGGGCCATCGCCGGGAACACGATCCGGAAGAAGGTCTGCCGGCCGTTCGCGCCGTCGAGGGACGCCGCCTCCCGCAGGGACGGATCCACGCCCTTCAGACCCGCTAAGTACAGGATCATGATGTAGCCGGCGTGCCGCCACGTGGCGGCCACGAGCGCCGCCCAGAGGTTCACCTTCGAGTCGCCGAACCAGTCGATCGCGTGCGGTGTCCCGGAGGTGCCGAGCAGGTAGTTCAGCAGGCCGTTGTCCTGCGAGTAGATGAGCTCCCAGATGATGCCGATCAGGGCCAGCGACAGCATCACCGGCAGGAAGAACACCGTCTGGTAGATCCTCGTGCCCCGGATCTTCTGGTCGAGGAGCACGGCGAGCAGCAGCCCGAGGGGGGTGCCGATCACCGCGAGGAAGAGCAGCCAGGTGACGTTGTGCAGGACGGCGGGCCAGAACTGCGGCGACTCCGTGAAGACGAACCGGTAGTTCGTGAGGCCGTTGCCCTGGATGGAGGACAGGGCGAGCCCGTCCCACTTCGCGAAGGACAGGCCGACCGAGGCGAGCGTCGGGATCCAGACGAGCAGGGCCTGGATCAGGACGGGGATCCCGACCATGATCCCGAGGACGACCCGATCCCTGGTGCCCAGCTGACGCAGGCGCCGGCGCCGGGCCGGGGGACGGACCCCCGACCCGGCTTCGGTGTCGCCGAGTGCGGCGAGCGGTGCGGACATGGTGCTTCGTCAGTCCCTACTGCTGCGCGTACAGCGTCTTGGCCTGCGACTCGATGTTGGAGAGGTTGATGGTGCCGCTCTTGATGAAGTTGAGCATCGCCGGCTCGAGCACGTTGGCGGCCATGGCCGGCAGCGCGTCGCGGTCGAAGAACTGGCTGATGTGCTTCGCGTTCGCGATGACCTCCGAGAGCTTCTTCGTGAAGGCGGAGTACCCGGAGGTGTCCGCGTCCTTCGCCGTCATGATGTTCGACTTGTCGACGGAGTAGTAGGCCTGCTGGCCGGCGCCCGTGCCCATGAACGCGAGCATGTCCTTCGCCGCCTGGTTCTGGCCGCCCTTCTTCGACAGCATCAGGCCGTCGATCGGCGCCTCGACCGAGTCCGTGCCCTCGACCTTGACGGAGGGGAACGGGAAGAAGTCGATGTCGGCGAGCACGGCCGGGTCGGTGAACTGCTGCGTGATGAAGGAGCCGAGCAGCATCATGCCGGCCTGCTTCTTGCCGAGCTTCTGCGCGCCCTCCTGCCAGGTGAGGCCGGCTGCGCTCGGGTCGTAGTAGGGCAGCAGCTCCTTCCAGGTCGTGAAGACCTCCTGGACCTGCGGGGTGTCCCAGCCCTGCTTGTGCGCGCAGAGGTCGACATGGAACTGGTAGCCGTTGATGCGCATGTTGAGGTAGTCGAACGTGCCGCAGGCGGGCCACTGGTCCTTGTCGGTGAAGGCGATCGGGATGATCCCCTTCGCCTTCATCTTCTTCGACACCGCGATCAGGTCGTCGAAGGTGGCGGGCACCGTCCAGCCGTTGTCGGCCCAGAACGACTTCCGGTAGAAGAAGCCCCAGGGGTAGTTGTAGTTCGGGACGAAGTACTGCTTGCCGTCCTCACCAGTGGAGGCCGCCTTCAGGCCGTCGGAGAAGTTGCTGCCGATCTTCGCCCAGACGTCGCTGACGTCGGCGACGAGGCCCTTCTTGGCGTAGTAGCGCATCCGGTAGCCGGCGAACCACGTGAAGGCGTCGTCGGGGCTGCCCTGGAGGTAGTTGCTGATCTTGTCCTGGAAGCCGTTGTGGTCGCTCGTGTTGACGGTGACCTTGTCCTTCGACTTCTTCTCGAAGGCGCTCACGAAGGCCGCGTAGGCCTGCTTCGGGGTCGGGTCCGAGGCGTTCGAGCCGAACGTCAGGCTGCCGCCGCCTCCACCGCTGCCGCCGCTGCTGCCGCTGCTGGAACCACCCGTGCTGCACGCGGCGAGAACCGGTGCGCTGATGAGACCCACGGCACCGAGCCCGAGTCCCTTGACGAGGCTGCGGCGGTCCATCTGGAACCGTCCTGAAGCCGTCTCTGCCATGCCCACTCCTTCGTGTGTATCGCGGTGTCGCCGCGCGGTCCGAGTGGCTCCGGGGGCGGAGCGACGGGGATCACCTCTGCGGACGAATGCGGGGTGCGAAACGTTCACACCGGCGGTCGAATACTACGGCTGAGCGCCCCGTGGACGTCAACCTCCGCGGCGAGCCGCGTTCCAACCGTGACCTCGGCAGTGCTCGAGCGCACCACGAGACGCCACGGGAGCGGCGGCGTCGACGGCAGCGCGGCGCCGTGCTCGATCTCGTCGATGAGGGCGTCGATCGCCCGGCGGCCGATCTCGGCGAAGTCCTGCTCGATGGTGGTGAGCGGTGGAGCGAGGTACCGCGCGGAGGGGAAGTCGTCGAAGCCGACCACGCTGATGTCGCCGGGCACCGCGAGACCCGCCTCGCGGGCCGCCGCGAGCAGGCCGACCGCCATCTCGTCGTTCGCGGTGAACACCGCGGTGACATCCCAGCGGGCGAAGGCGCTGCGGCCGCTGACGTAGCCGGCCTCGGGCGTCCAGTCACCCGGGTCGGCGAGCATCGGCGCCAGGCCGTGCGCCGCCATCTCCTCCAGGTAGCCGCGCCGGCGCTCCTCCGCCTCGGCCCACCCGGCAGGACCGGGGATGTGAAGGATGCGGCGGTGCCCGAGCTCGATGAGGTGGCGGGTGGCGAGCCGGGCGCCCCCCCGCTGGTCGATGGGGAAGCCGTCGACCTCGTCGGGCGCGCCCTGCAGCGTGAGCACGGGGACGCGGGCGCCGATCCGGTGGATGGCGTCGCGGGCGCGGTCCTGCGGCGCGATGGCGACGATGCCCTCGACGCCGTGCATGAGCAGCGAGTCGATCGCCTGGGCGATGTCGGCGACCTCGTCCGAGGCGTTCGGGCTGGCGGTGACCGCATACCCGCGCTCGCGCGCGGCCTGCTCGATCGCGAGGAACGAGCTGAAGGGCCCGTAGAGGGGCCGGGCGGTGATGAGCACACCGATCGTGCGGCTCCGCTTGGTGACCAGGGCGCGGGCGGCGCGGTTCGGGCGGTAGCCGAGCTCCACCACCGCTGCCTGCACACGGGCCGCGGTGTCGCGGTGCACCTTCGGGTGGTCGTTGAGCACCCGCGAGACGGTCTGGTACGAGACGCCGGCCGCTTCGGCGACGTCGCGGATGGAGGGCGGACGGTGGCGACGCCCCGACTCGTTCATGCGGCCTCGCATCCCGGCGAGGCACGAGCCGCCGCCGGTCGCGATGCTATCCCCGCGCCGCCCGCCCCCGCACTCCCCCGCGCCCGGCCGTGCCCGGGCCCCGGGCGCGGCTCAGGCCCCGACGGGCCAATTCGGGCGCAACGGGCGTCCGATGACACCCATCGACGTCCGATCCCGCCCGCCGCCGCGCGGTCCTCTCCTCCACAGCCCTCCCGCGGGTGCAGTTGTCCACCACGCCCGTGCCTGCGGTCCCCGGGTTCCGCCGGTTCGCGCCATGGTTCCGGCCATGACATCGCTCACCATCCCCGGCCGGTTCGAGCTCATCCGCGTGGGCGCCGGGAACCGGTCCACCACCGACGACCGCACCTTTCGCCGGGCGGTGGAGCGCGGCGAGCTGGTGCGCGTCCGGCGCGGTGTGTTCATCCCTGCGTCCCTCTGGCGAGGGCTGCTTCCCCTGGATCGTCACCGCCTCGCGGTGGCTGCGGCGGTCGATGGGGCTGCCGCGCCGATCGTCAGCCACCGCAGCGCAGGCGCCCTCTGGGGCGTGTGGCTGGTCGGCGACGCGCCGGTCGATGTCGACGTCCTCGCCTCGCCCGCCAACGGGACTCGACGCGAGGGCGGCTTCCATCGTCACGCGTCAGCGGATCGAGAGATCGAGGTGGCGGATCTGGAGGGGATGCGGGTGACGTCCGTGCTGCGCACCGTCGTCGACCTCGCCTCGGCGCTCCCGTTCCGTGAGGGGGTCGCAGCAGTCGACTGGGCACTCGCTCACGGCATCGAACGCGCGGCGTTGGCAAGGCTCGCCATGACCCTCCACTCGGCGGGCGCGCTCAAGCGGGCGGTCGCGGCGATCGCGTTCGGCGACGCCCGTTCGGGCTCCCCCGGCGAATCGGTGAGCAGGGCGCTCATCTCGGAGATGGGCTTCCCGCCTCCCGAGCTGCAGACGCGGTTCAGCGACCGGCTGGGCCTCATCGGCCTGACGGACTTCTACTGGCGCCGATGGCTGCTCATCGGCGAGTTCGACGGCATGGCCAAGTACCGGTCGGAGGAGCTGCGGAAGGGGCGGACGCCGGCCCAGGTCGTCACAGATGAGAAGCGGCGCGAGGACCGCCTCCGAGCGACCGGGCCGCGAGTGGCCAGGTGGATCTGGGCCGACCTCTCACCGGCGCGGCTCGGGCCGATCCTGCTCGGAGCCGGGCTGCCGCGCACGGCGTGATCGACGGGCCGTTTCGGAAACGAATGGGCGTCATCGGACGCCCATTCCGCCCGAAACCGCCCGGGCACGGGCGGGCGGCGAAGCTCAGCGGCGGTAGTTGGGGGCCTCGACGACCATCTGCACGTCGTGCGGGTGCGACTCCTTCAGCCCCGCGGCGGTGATCCGCACGAAGCGGCCGCGCTCCTTGAGCTCCGGCACGGTGCGGCCGCCGACGTAGAACATCGACTGCCGCAGCCCACCGAGCAGCTGGTAGATGACGCTGCTGACCGGCCCGCGGTAGGGCACCTGGCCCTCGATGCCCTCGGCGATCAGCTGCTCGTCGCTCGGGACGTCCGCCTGGAAGTAGCGGTCGCGCGAGTACGAGGTCTTCTTGCCGCGGGTCTGCAGCGCGCCGAGAGACCCCATCCCCCGGTAGGTCTTGAACTGCTTGCCGTTCACGTAGATCAGCTCGCCCGGGCTCTCGTCGGTGCCGGCGAGCAGGGAGCCGAGCATCACCGAGTCCGCGCCCGCGACGAGGGCCTTCGCGATGTCGCCCGAGTACTGGAGGCCGCCGTCCGCGATCACGGGCACGCCGGCCTCGCGCGCGGCGAGCGACGCCTCGTAGACCGCCGTCACCTGGGGCACACCGACGCCGGCGACGACGCGGGTGGTGCAGATCGAGCCGGGCCCGACGCCGACCTTCACGGCGTCCACCCCGGCGTCGATGAGCGCCTGCGCGCCGCTGCGGGTCGCGACGTTGCCGCCGATCACCTCGATGTGCGCCGCGCGGGGCTCGGCCTTCAGCCGGCGGATGATGTCGAGCACGCCAGCGCTGTCGCCGTTCGCGGTGTCGACGACGAGCACGTCAACGCCCGCATCGACGAGGGTCATCGCCCGGTCCCAGGCGTCGCCGAAGAAGCCGATGGCGGCGCCGACGCGCAGGCGTCCCGCCTCGTCCTTCGTGGCGTTCGGGTAGCGCTCGCTCTTGGTGAAGTCCTTCACCGTGATGAGGCCGGTCAGGCGGCCGGTGTCGTCGACGAGCGGCAGCTTCTCGATGCGGTGCTGCGCGAGCAGGCCGATGGCGTCGTCGGGGTCGATGCCCTCCTTCGCGGTGACGAGCGGCTGCTTCGTCATCACGTCGGCGACGCGGATGGTGTCCTTCTCGAACGGGGACACGAAGCGGATGTCGCGGTTCGTCACGATGCCGACGAGCAGCCCGTCGCCGTCGACGACCGGCAGCCCGCTGACGCGGAACTGCGCGCAGAGCGCGTCGACCTCCGCGATCGTCGCGTCCGGCGTCGTCGTGACGGGGTGCGTGATCATGCCGGACTCGGACCGCTTCACGCGGTCGACCTGGTCCGCCTGGTCCTGGATGGACAGGTTGCGGTGGATGACCCCGAGGCCGCCCTGCCGCGCCATCGAGATCGCCATCCGCGACTCGGTGACCGTGTCCATCGCGGAGGACAGCAGCGGCGCGGCGAGCCGGATGCGGCGGGTCAGCCGCGTGGAGGTGTCCGCCTCGCTCGGGATGACGTCCGTGTGGCCGGGCAGCAGCATCACGTCGTCGTAGGTGAGCCCCAGGAACCCGAACGGATCGTCAGTCATACGTCTCCTCAACCCGAGAGCGGCGGGTGATCTTCCCCGCTCCCCATGGTATTAGGGCGATGAGGGGCCGGTCAGCCGGGGTAGGCGTCTCGGTAGAGCTCGGCGACGACCAGCTCCTGCGGCCACTCCTCCATCTGCGCGATCCGGATGAACCGGTTCTCGATCCGGATCACGAACGCCTCGCCGTCCTCGCCGGGCGGCACGGCGACGAACCAGTCGTAGCCGCTCGGCCGGGGCGGGATGTTCCACTCCCCGAGGTACCAGTCGACGTCCGCGTCGACGCTCGCGCGATCGTCGGCCGTGAACGGCAGCTCGTACCGGAGCTCGCCCTCGTTCCGCTCCTCGATGACGCGGACGCGCCGCAGCGAGTCGTCCGTCGGCCGCCGAGCGAACCTCCCGGGCCCGGCGAGGAACGCCATGGCGCACTCGAACCCGTTGTCGTCGACCTCGGCCCAGCCCGCGGTGTCGCCGCCGAGGTCGACCGCCGCCTCCCAGCCGTACGACCAGCGGAGGGTGGAGGGCGGGGGATCGGCCATCAGGACGGCAGCGGCGTCTCGGTGAGCTCCTCGACGTCCTCCGCGAGGGTGCCGAGGTAGAGCTCGATCACCTTCGGGTCGTCCGCGAGCTCGTGACCCGTGCCCGTGTACGAGTTCCGGCCCTGGTCGAGCACGTAGCCGCGGTCGCAGATCTGCAGGCAGCGGCGAGCGTTCTGCTCCACCATGATCACGGTCACGCCGGTGCGGTTGATCTTGCGGGTGCGGATGAACGTCTCGTCCTGCCGCACGGGCGACAGGCCTGCGGACGGCTCGTCGAGCAGCAGCACGGCGGGCTCCATCATCAGCGCCCTCGCCATCGCGACGGACTGCCGCTCGCCGCCCGACAGGCCGCCGGCGCGCTGCGACCGCCGCTCGGCGAGCACCGGGAAGAGGTCGTAGATCGCCTCGAGTCGCTCCGACAGCCGTCTCGGCCGCAGGAACAGCCCCATCTGCAGGTTCTCCTCGATGGTCAGCGAGGGGAAGACGTTGTTCGTCTGCGGCACGAAGCCGACGCCCGCCTGCACGAGCTTGTTCGCCTTGCTGTTGGTGATGTCCTCCCCGTTCAGCAGGACCGTGCCCTGGCGCACGGGGACGAGGCCGAACAGCGCCTTCAGCAGCGTCGACTTGCCGGCGCCGTTCGGCCCGATGATGCCGATGAGCTCACCGGGATACGCCGTGAGGCTGCAGTCGTTGAGGATGTTGATCCCCGGCAGGTAACCCGCGGTGAGATGCTGCGCGTCGACGACGGGGTCGGCCGATCCGGTGTACGCGACCATCAGTGCTCCTCCTCCGCCGTACCGGCCTGCTCGGCAGGAGCGGACTCCTCCGCCGTATCGACGTCCTCCGCCCGCGCGGCGTCCTCCGCGGCGACGGCCGCGCCGAAGTCCTCCTCGAGCACCGCGTCGTCCCCGAGGTCCTGGTCGTGGTGCGACCCGAGGTACGCATCGACGACGGCCTGGTGCCGCATGACGTCGGCGGGCGGCCCCTCCGCCACGATCCGCCCCTCGGCCATGACCACGACCCAGTCGGAGATGTGCCGCACCATGTGCATGTCGTGCTCGACGAACAGCACGGTGGTGCCCTGGTCACGCAGCGACTCGATGTGCCCGAGCAGCGACTGCGTCAGCGCCGGGTTCACGCCGGCCATCGGCTCGTCGAGCATGATCATCGCCGGGTCGCTCATCAGCGCCCGCGCCATCTCGAGCAGCTTCCGCTGGCCGCCGGAGAGGCTGCCCGCGTAGTCGTCGGCCTTGCCGTCGAGCTTGAAGCGGGCCAGCAGCTCGACCGCCTTGTCCCGGATCTCCTGCTCGCGCTTCTTCCACACGGGGCGGACGAGGGCGGCCAGCATCCGCTCGCCGGGCTGGTCCTGCGCCCCGAGCAGCATGTTGTCCATCACGGTCATCCGCGACAGCGCCTTGGTGAGCTGGAACGTGCGCACCATGCCCGACTGGGCGACGCGGAAGGCGCTCGTCGACGTCAGCGACTTGCCCTGGAACCGCCACCCGGCGTACTGCGCGTCATCGGAGGCGAAGCGCGGCTTCGCCGACGTCGGGCGGTCGAACCCCGTGATCAGGTTGAAGAACGTCGTCTTGCCTGCGCCGTTCGGGCCGATGAGCGCCGTGATCGCGCCCCGTTGCACCTCGAGGTGGTCCACGTCGACCGCGGTCACGCCGCCGAAGCGGCGCACGATGCGGTCGACCGAGAGGATCGGCTGCGGCTTCGCGCTGCCCGGTTCCTGCGGCACCGTCGCGAGCTTGGCCCGCAGCTTGGACCGGTCGTAGTCGTAGCCGTCGGCCGCGACGGCCGTCGCCGTGTCAGTCACCGAAGCTCAGCTCCTTCTTGTTCCCGAGGATGCCCTGCGGCCGGAAGATCACGAGCAGCATGAGCCCCACACCGACCACGATCCACCCGAACTGCGGGATCTGCTGCTCGTTCATCACCGACGAGGGGACGAACTGGCTGACGAAGTCGTTCAGCCCGATGATCACCATGAAGTAGAGCACCGAACCGAGGACCGGGCCGAACACCGTCGCGGCGCCGCCGAGCAGCAGGCACGTGTAGAGCAGGAACGTCGTCGTGCGGCCGAGCGAGTCGGGCTGCACGGACGCGGACATCACGTAGAGCACGCCGCCGATCGAGCCGAAGACACCGCCGAGGACGAGGGCCTGCAGCTTGCGGGCGTACACGTTCTTGCCGAGGCTGCGGACCGCGTCCTCGTCCTCGCGGATGCCGCGGAGCGTGCGCCCGTACGGGCTGCGGGTCAGCAGATAGGTGATCAGCAGCGTGATGGCGAGCACGACCCAGCAGACGATGCGGAGGTACCAGCTGTCGCCGGCCGTCATCGGGTAGTTGTACGGGCCGACCTGGAAGCTGCCGTTCTGCGGGAACGGCGACAGCGCCGTGAACGCCGGCTGGTAGACGCTGCCGAGGATGCCCGCCGCGCCGCCGGTGATCGGCGCGAGGCCCTGGTTGCCGCCGACGATGCGCACGATCTCCGCGGCGGCCACCGTGACGATCGCCAGGTAGTCGCCGCGCAGCCGCAGCGTGGGGATGCCGAGCAGGAGCGCGAAGAGCACCGCGGCGATGATCGCGACGAGCACCCCGAGCCAGAACCCGCCGTGCATCTCGACCGTGATGGCGAAGCCGTATGCGCCGAGCAGCATGAACCCGGCCTGCCCGAAGTTCAGCAGGCCGGTGTACCCGAAGTGGAGGTTGAGGCCGACCGCGGCGATCGCGAACGCCGCGGTCACCGACGACAGGATCTGCTGGCCGAAGTCGATGAAGAGGCCGCTCAGGAAGTCCATCGTCCGTCCTTTCGGGTCAACCGACGCGCTCGCGGCGGCCGAGGATGCCCTGGGGCCGGAAGATCAGCACCAGGATGAGGATGAGCAGGGCGCTCGCGTAGCGCAGGTCGCTCGACAGGAAGATGCTCGACAGCTGCACGACGAGGCCGATGACGATCGAGCCGACGAGGGCGCCGAACGCCGTGCCGAGCCCGCCGAGGGTGACCGAGGCGAACAGCAGGAGCAGCAGGGCCTGGCCGGTCGCCCAGGAGACGCCGCCGTACACGAGGGCGTAGAGGATGCCGGAGAGCCCGGCGAGGCCCATCGCCACCGTCCACACCAGGCGGATGATCCGGTCGACGTCGATGCCGGAGGCCGCGGCGAGCGCGCGGTTGTCCGAGACGGCGCGCGTCGCACGGCCGATGCGGGTGCGCTGCAGCGCGAGGCCGACCGCGACGAGCACGACGATCGCGATGAGCATCGAGAGGTAGGCGTTCGGCGTGATGCCGAGCGGCCCCGTGTTCAGCTGGATCTGGTTCGACACCTGGTGCACCTCGGCGCCGACCGTGTACTGGTACAGGTACTCCAGCGCGAGCGAGAGCCCGATGGTGACGACCATGAGCTGCGTCAGCCCGGTGCCGCGGCGCCGGAGCGGCGCCCAGATGAGCCGGTCCTGCACGTAGCCGGTCGCCGCGCACACCGCGACGGTGACCACGCAGGCGAGCAGGAACGGCAGGCCGAGCTGGATGCCGAAGACGTACGCGAGGATGCCGCCGAGGGTCACCTGCTCGGCGTGCGCGAAGTTGCTGAGTCCGGTGGTGCCGTAGATCAGCGAGAGGCCGATCGAGGCGAGCGCGAGCAGGAGGCCGAGCAGCAGGCCCGTGCCGATCTGCTCCCAGATCTGCGTGAGCAGCCCGCTGCCGCCCGCACCGGGCGACGACGACTTCGAGCCCTTCGGCGCCCCGGTGAGGGCGAAGATGGCGGGCTGCAGCTGGCCGAGCGTCGCCGTGATGGTGCGGGACGGGGCGGCCGCCTTCACACCCGTCGGCAGCGTCGCCGTGTTCAAGGTGATCTTGTAGGGGCCGGCCTTCCTGACCTTGAAGCCGTAGACGCCGTCGCCGTTCGTGACGGCGGATGCGGAGGCGCCGCTCGCGCCGGCGAGGGACACCTCGACGCCCTTGACGGGGTTGCCGTTGTCGTCCTTCAGGGTGCCGCGCACGCAGGCGGTCGCGTCGTCGACGACGCAGGTGGCGCTCGCGGTGACGACGGTGCTCGACGACGTCGTCGGCACCGGAGTCGGTGTGGGGGTCGCGGCCGAGGCGGGAGCCGCCACGGCGAGGAGGGTGCCGACGGCGAGGAGGCCGCCGGTGACCAGTGCGGTCAAGGTCCTTCGGGAACGGGTGCGCGAGGCCATTGGCGCCTTTCGGTGCGGGGTCCGGGTCCGATCCTGGCCCATCCGGGCCCGGATATGGGAACGGGGGCCCGGCCTGGCAGGCCGGACCCCCGCAGCTGATCGGATCAGCCCTTGACCGAGTTGACGAACTCGCTCGGGGTGTTGCCCTTGTACTTGAAGATGCTGATGTAGCCGGTGGACGGGTCGTGCTTCGCGTTCAGCGGCCCGATGCCGGCCAGCCCCTCGTAGTGGATCGCCTTCTTCTGCTTGAGCAGCGCGAGGCAGTCCGCGTAGCTCTTGCAGACGGTCCCACCGTTGGCGCCGGACACGTCCAGCATGTTCTTCTGGATCGTCGCGGACGACGAGTCGCCGCCCTTCTGGGCTGCGAGCGCCATCAGCACGACGCCGTCGTACGCCTCGGGGCCGTAGCTGTACGAGGTGATGGTGCTGCCGCCGTGCTGCGTGTACCAGGCCTGCGCCTTCGACTTGAACGCCGCGTTCGGGTTGACGCCCTGCGTGGAGCCGGTGACGCCCGTCAGGGTGTTCGCCGGGAACTCCGTGCCGTAGTCGTTCAGGTTGCCGTCGACGAAGTAGGTGTGCTTCAGGCTGATGCCCGCCGAGACCATCGCGGGGATGATCTGCTTCGTCTGGTCGAACGCGATCACGACGATCGCGTCGGGGTTCGAGGCCTTCAGCTGGCCGACGATGGACTGGAAGTTCGTCTCCTTCGAGGGGAACTCCTGGTTCTTGCCCCTCGCGCCGTAGACGACCGTGCCGCCGGCACCCTCGATCGCCTTCTGCGTCGCGTCACGCAGGTTCGTGCCGTACGGGTCGTTGAAGACCAGCATGCCGACCTTCGAGAAGCCGTCGGCCACGATCTGCTTGCCGAGCGCGTTGCCCTCGACCGTGTTGGGCGGCGCGTCCCGGAAGTACCACTTCGAGGCGCCCGAGAGGGAGTCCGCGGTGTTTGCCGGGGAGAACATGACGGTGTTCGAGGCCGACACGGTCGGGAGCACGTTCAGCGTGACGCTGGACGACTCCGCACCGAGGATCGCGGAGACGCGGTCCTGGAGCAGCTTCTTGATGTTCGTGGAGCCGACCGTGGCGTTGTCCGCGTCGGAGGAGTCGGTGGAGATGGTGCAGGCCTTCTGCCCGTTCACCCCACCGGCGGCGTTGATGTCCTGGATGGCGAGGCCGCCACCGCTGATGGCGGCCGGCCCGAGGAAGGCGAGCGAGCCGGTCAGCGGCAGGAAGGTGCCGAGCTTGAACTGCTTGGCGGGGTCGGAGCCGGAGGGGCAGTCGGTCGGCGCGGCGACGGTGCTGGAGGCCGATGCGGAGGCGGACGCCGAAGCCGAGGTGGACGCGGAAGCCGAGTTGCTGGACCCGGCCGACGGCGTCGAACAGGCTGCGAGGGAGGTTGCGAGAGCAGCCCCGACCGCCAAAGCGGTCACGGTGCGACCGCGGAGGTGTGCAGGCATTGCGATCCTTCGTCTGTCATGGATGCGTCGGCGCAGGAGGACCCGAACCGAGTTGTGACCGTCAACCTAGGAACAGGACGTTCCACAGATGTTTCGCAGAGGCCCTGGGAGGCGATTCGTTACGCGTCCGTGACCTCGGTCAGCCCTCGGCGGCCGTTGCGGCGACGACGAGCGGGGTGCGCCGGGTGCGCCGAGCGACCACGACGGACTCCCCGACGAGCAGGAGCAGAGCGATCCAGACGAGCACGAACCCCGCCAGCCGGGCGGGCGGCATGGCCTCGTGGAGCACGGCCACGCCGATGATCAGCTGCAGGATCGGCGCGAGGTACTGCAGGAATCCGGCCACCGTCAGGGGCAGCCGCTTGGCCGCCGCCGCGAACAGCAGCAGAGGGACGGCGGTGCCGACGCCGGCGGACACCATCATCAGGGTGGGGAACGCCCCCGCCGTCCCGAAGGCCAGGCCCGGGCCGAAGGCGAGCAGCAGCAGCTGGATCGCGGCGACCGGGGACAGCCACAGGGTCTCGAGCGTGAGGCCGGACACGACGTCGGCCTTGTCTCCGACCCGCTTCTTCACAAGGCCGTACAGCCCGAAGGAGAAGGCGAGCGCAAGCGAGATCCACGGCAGCGATCCGGCCTGGATGCCGAGCACGACGACGGCGAGCGCGCTGACGCCGACGGCGACCCACTGCCAGGTGCGCAGCCGCTCGTGCAGCACGAGCACGCCGAGCAGCACCGTGACGATCGGGTTGATGAAGTAGCCGAGCGCGGCGTCGACGACCCGGCCGCTCACCGTGGCGAGCACGTAGACGGTCCAGTTGACGTAGATCAGCGCCCCGCCGAGGGCGAAGGTGAAGGTGGTGCGCCGGTCGCGGAGCACCTGGCGGAAGAGGCCCCAGCCGCGCGTGACGGTGAGCAGCAGCGCGCAGAAGACGAGCGAGAAGAGGATCCGCCATCCGACGATCTCGAACGCGCCGGCGGGCGCCATAGCCAGGAAGTACACCGGCATCGCGCCCCAGAGCAGGTAGGCGCTGAGCCCGAAGGCCATCCCGCTCCGCGCACGGTCGGGACGGGGCTGGTCGCTCACTGCAGGGAGGCTACCGTCCGCGCCTGCGCGCGACCGCCGGGCGACGCGCGTCGCGCATCGGTCGGCGGGATCCCGGCGACCTGCGGCGGGAACGCGACGGGGCCGGCATCCCGATCATCGGGATGCCGGCCCCGTCGTCGAACGGATCGAGCGGCGTCAGTGCGTGACGACGGCGAGCACGTCGCGGGCCGACAGCACGAGGTACTCCTCGCCGCCGACCTTGACCTCGGTCCCGCCGTACTTCGAGTAGAGCACCCGGTCACCGACGGCGACGTCGAGCGGCACACGGTTGCCGTTGTCGTCGATGCGGCCGGGGCCGACGGCCACGACCTCGCCCTCCTGGGGCTTCTCCTTGGCGGTGTCGGGGATGACCAGGCCCGACGCGGTCGTCTGCTCGGCCTCGACCTGGCTGATCACGATGCGATCCTCGAGCGGCTTGATGGAGACCGGCACGGTCCACCTCTTCTTTCTTGGCGATCGGACGTTCTGTTGGCACTGGGGATGCCTGAGTGCCAACACGGGAGTCTAGGGGGCTGCCTGGCACTCCTGCAATGCGAGTGCCAACGGCGCCGCGGCGCCCGCGGGAGACCGGCATGCCGTCTACGGTGATGGCGTGGAGCAGCACGAACTCGAGCAGCTGCTCACGCCCCGCGTCCTGGCCGCCGTGGACGCCGAGCCCGCGCTCGTCGGCACGGCCGACGTGGTGGCGCGGTCGACGGCGCTGCGCCGAGCGGGCTACACCCCCGACGAGACCGCGGCGATCCTCACCCAGGCGAAGCTGCGCCGGAAGGCCGTCGCGAAGTTCGGGGACTTCGCCTCCCGCATGCTGTTCACCCGCGCGGGGCTCGAGCAGGCGACCCGGCTCGACGTCGCCGCGCACCACGCGGCACGCTTCCGCGGCCTCGGCATCACCAGGATGGCCGACCTCGGCTGCGGGATCGGCGGGGATGCGCTCGCCTTCGCCGCCGTCGACCTCGAGGTGCTCGCGGTCGAGCGGGACCCGGTGACCGCGGCGATCGCGGCCTACAACCTCGCCGCCTTCCCCGATGTCGACGTCCGGCAGGGCGACGCGGAGGAGGCGGACCTCACGGGCGTCGGGGCCGTCTGGCTCGATCCGGCGCGCCGCACGGCCGGGCACAGCGACACCCGCCGCGTGGGCCCCGCCGACTACTCCCCCTCGCTCGAGTTCGCCGCAGGCCTCGCCGAACGCCTGCCGGTCGGCCTGAAGCTGTCGCCGGCGCACGACCGGGAGGCGATCCCGGCGCACGCGGAGGCGCAGTGGGTCTCGAGCGGCGGCGACGTCGTGGAGACGGCGCTGTGGTTCGGGGACCTGCGCCGCGGCGACGTCCGCCGCTCCGCGCTCGTGGTGACCGACCGCGGCTCCGCCGAGCTGACCGCTGCCGCCGACAGTCCCGACGAGCCGGTCGGCCCGCTCGGCGGCTACCTGCACGAGCCCGACGGCGCGGTGATCCGTGCCCGCCTGCTCGGCGACCTCGCCCGGTCGACCGGCACGCATCCGGTCGGACCGGCGATCGCCTACCTCACCGGCGACCTGCCCCTGTCGACGCCGTTCGTGACGTCGTTCGAGATCCAGGCGGTGCTGCCGTTCGACCGGCTCGGTATCCGGCGGGAGCTGAAGGCGCGGCGCATCGGGCGGCTCGAGATCAAGAAGCGGGGCGTCGACCTCGATCCGTCGACGTTCCGCACCTTCCTCGGGCTGTCCGGTGACGGCGAGGCGACGCTCGTCGTCACCCGGACGGCGGAGCGCCGGGTGGCGCTGGTCTGCCGCCGGCTGACGGCCTGACCTGAAGTCAGTAGGCCCCGGACGCGGCCCCGTGCGCGATCAGCGCGAAGAGCGCGATGGCCCAGATGATCCCGAGCAGGATCCCGAGGTAGCCGAGCACGAGCGCCCAGATGGCGAGGGCGCGGCCCCGCTCCCCCGTCCGCTTGATCTGCGACAGCGCGATGTGGCCGCAGATCACGGCGCCCAGGGACACCACGAACGCGAGGACGAACGCGACGATGGAGAGGGTGTTGAACCGCTGCTGCATCGGCTGCCCGTACTGCGTGGGCACGGGCTGGTAGGACGAGCTCATGGGGAGCCTCTCTCGTACGGTCGGTCGGGGCGCGGCGAGGCCGCGACGAGGAAGCTCCGGGTCAGGCGTTCGCGTTGACGACGCCGGCGATCACCGCGAGGCCGATCCAGATGATGATCGCGAGGCCGACGGCCACGAAGCCGGTGATGATGCCGGTCAGCCACATGCCCTTGGCCTGCGGCTCCTTGCTGCGGCCGAGGAAGCCGAGCACGATCGCGGCGGCGCCCGGCAGCACGCCGCTGCCGAAGAGGAACAGCGAGAGGACCACGCCGAGGATGCCGAAGATCAGCGACAGGATGCTGAGGACCGGCGACTTGCCCGCGACTGGAGCCGGCGAGTACGGCGTGGACGGGGGCGGGGTGGGTTCGTAGTCGCTCATGGGAATCCCTTCGCCGGCGATCAGGAACTCCGGCAGCGCAATGCTGGCAGCGGCAGGCGACGGGTGTCAACGAGGCGGGTCGACCCGTTGCGAAACGGTTCAGTCGACCTGGACCCGGTCGACCGGGAGCGTCGAGTCCACGCCGAAGGCGAGGCCGCTCGGGCCGTGACCGGCGGCGATGCGCATCGCGGCGAGGCCGGCGATCATCGCGCCGTTGTCCGTGCAGAGCTCCAGCGGCGGGATCCGTACGGTCACCCCGGCCGCCTCGGCCCGCGCGAGCGCGACCTCGCGCAGCCGGCGGTTCGCGACGACACCTCCGCCGAGCAGCAGCCGTGGCACACCCGTCTGCGCGCACGCGTCGAGCGCCTTGGTGACGAGCACGTCGACGACCGCCTCGCGGAAGCCGGCCGCGACGTCGGCCAGAGGCAGCGACTCCCCCTGGGCCGTCGCGTGCTCCACGGTGCGGGCGACCGCGGTCTTCAGCCCGCTGAAGGAGAAGTCGAAGCGGTGCGCCGCGAGGTCCTTCGGCTTGGTGAGGCCGCGCGGGAACCGGATCGCCTCCGGGTCCCCGCCGACGGCCGCCGCGTCGATCCGGGGGCCGCCCGGATAGGCGAGCCCGAGCAGCCGCGCGGTCTTGTCGAAGGCCTCGCCCGCGGCGTCGTCGAGCGTCTCGCCGAGCAGCTCGACGTCGCCGACGGGATCGCGGACGAGCAGGAGCGAGGTGTGGCCGCCCGAGACGAGCAGCGCCACGACGGGCAGCTCCACCGGGCGCGGATCCGCCCCGCGGGCATGCAGGAGGTCGGCGGCGACGTGACCGACGAGGTGGTTCATCCCGTAGAGCGGCTTGCCCGCGGACACGGCGAGCGCCTTCGCGGCCCCGACGCCGACCATCAGCGCCCCGGCCAAGCCGGGCCCGGCGGTCACGGCGACCGCGTCGAGGTCGGCGATGCGCACATCCGCGATCGCGAGCGCCTCGCGGAGCGCGGGCGTCATCGCCTCGAGGTGGGCCCGGGCCGCGATCTCCGGCACGACGCCGCCGTACCGTGCCTGCTCCTCCATCGAGGAGGCGATCACGTTGGCGAGCACCTCGCGGCCACGCACGATGCCGATGCCGGTCTCGTCGCACGAGGTCTCGATCCCGAGCACCAGGGGGGCCGCGGTCATCGCACGCCCACCGGCAGCTCGAGCCGCATGACCACGGCGTCCACGTCGTCGGGCTGGTAGTAGTGCGGGCGGCGGCCGACCGCCTCGAAGCCGGCGGAGACGTACAGCGCGGTCGCGACCGGGTTGTCCGCGCGCACCTCGAGGAAGACACGGTGGGCACCGCGCTCGGCGGCGGCCTCGACCAACCGGGTCAGCAGCGCCCGGCCGGTCCCCCGTCCGCGTGCGGGTCCGGCCACGGCGATCGTGAGCACGTCCGCGTCGCCCGCACCCGGAGGCGCGAGCACGGCGGCGTAGCCGACGACGGTCTCCCCGTCGACCGCGACGACGGCGACGGCGTCCGGGTCGGCGAGGGTCGAGCGCATCATCGCGGCGCTCCACGCGTCGGTCGGGAAGCCGGCCGTCTCGATCGCCATGATCGGATCGAGGTCGCCGACCACTACCGGACGGAGGGCGATCACGAGGCGACCCGCTTCGGCGCGCTGAGGGTCACGTCGGGGCTGCGCAGGTAGCGCGCCGTGGGCGCCTCCGGCTCCATCCCGGCGGTGCGGCGGAGGGCCGCGATGCGGCCGATCAGCGCCGCGTCGACGAGGCCGGATGCCCGTGGGAGGTCCGGCAGCGCATCCGCTGACCCGACCTGCGGCTCGCCGTCCCGCTGCGGCAGCCCGGCCGCGTCGAGCTCGCGGTACACCGTCGAGTACACCTCGCGGCGCTTCGCGTCGGCCACCACGAGCAGGGGCAGCGCCGCCCCGTCCTGAACGGCGGCGACGGCGATCGCGTCGTGGCTCAGCACGGGCAGCTCGGGCACGCCGAGCACGAGCGCCGCCGTGCGGGCGGCGGCCATCCCGACCCGGAGGCCGGTGAACGGGCCGGGACCGACGCCGTACGCGACGGCGGTCACCTCGGCGGCATGCGCGGCGAGCACGGCATCGAGCAGCGGCCCGATCGCCTCCGCGTGGCCGCGCGGGTCGTCCGAGCGCTCCACGGCGACGACCTCCCCGCGCTCGTCGACGAGGGCCGCTCCGGTCGCCCCGGAGGTGTCGACGGCGAGGATCACCCCTTCAGCCTAGAAGCGGTGGCGCGTCCGCCCAGCGCGGGCCGCTGCGCCGCAGCTCGACCGTGCGGGGCTCGATCGGGGCGTCGTCATCCTGCGCCGCCGCGGAGCGGGGCCGGGACAGCACCACCTCGAGCAGCGAGTCGCTCACCCCGTCGAGCAGGCCCTCGCCCCACTCGACGACGACGACCGCGTGCTCGTAGTCGAGGTCGAGGTCGTCGAGCTCCGCCGCGGAGCCCAGCCGGTACGCGTCGACGTGCACGAGCGGAGGGCCGCCGACGAGGGACGGATGGGTGCGGGCCAGCACGAACGTCGGGCTGGTGATGGGCCCCCGCACGCCGAGCGCCTCGCCCAGCCCGGCGGTGAGTGTGGTCTTGCCGGCGCCGAGCGGGCCGGTGAGCACGACGAGGTCGCCCGCGGTCAGGACCGCGCCGAGCACGCGGCCGAGCTCGTGCATCGCGGCCGGGTCCTCGATGCGGGTCCGCTCGATCCGCTCGGTCCCGGAGGCTCCGCTCACTCGGGCCGCCGTGCGACGCGCGGGCCGATCCGGGTCACGATCTCGTAGCCGATGGTGTCCGCCCAGCGCGCCCAGTCCGCCGCGGACGGCGCGCCCGTCGCCGGATCGCCGAACACGACGACCGGGTCGCCGACTGCGACCCCGTCGCCGACCTCGACGACGAACTGGTCCATGGCGATCCGGCCGCGGACGGGTGCTCGACGGCCGCCGACCAGCACCTCGGCCCGGTTCGACGCCGCGCGCGGGATCCCGTCCGCGTAGCCGACCGGCACGAGCGCGAGCGTCGTCGGCGCCGGTGCGCGCCAGGTGGAGCCGTAGGAGACGCCCGCACCGGCCGGCACCGCCCGCACGGCCGCGACGCGCGACTCGAGGGTCATGACCGGCGTGAGGCCGAGACGGGCGTGATCGCCGTCATCGTACGGCGAGAGCCCGTACAGGCCGATGCCGATGCGGACCATCGTGAAGGCCGACTGCTCCCGGCCGATGGCCGCCGCTGTGCTCGCGAGGTGGCGCAGCCGGGGCTCGATACCGGCGTCACGGAGGCGGCGCACCGCGTCCGCGAAGCGGGACTCCGCAGCCGCGTCCTCATCGTCGGAGGTGTTGGCGAGGTGGGAGAGGATGCCGCGGACCCGGATGCGCCCCTCCCGCTCGAGGTCCGCCGCCCGCCGGAAGGCGGAGTCCCAGTCCTCGGGCGCGAGGCCGTTGCGGCTGAGCCCGGTCTCGACCTTCAGCTGCACCGCCGCGCCGGGCGCCGTCGCGGCGATCCGCTCGAGCTGCGCTGCGGTGGAGACGCCGAGGTCGACGTCCGCGGCGGCCGCGGGGCCGAAGTCGGCGTCCTCGTCGAGCAGCCAGGCGAGCACGGGCGCGGCCACACCGGCCCGGCGCAGGGCGAGGGCCTCGGCCGGGTCCGCGACGCCGAGCCACGTCGCACCGCCCTCGAGCGCAGCGCGCGCGACCGTCACCATGCCGTGCCCGTAGCCGTCGGCCTTCACGACCGCCATGAGCTCCGGCGTGCCGGCGAGGCTACGCAGCAGCCGCACGTTGGCCCGCACAGCCGCCGTGTCGATCCGCGCGACGCGATCGGGCGCGCCCTCCGCCGTCACGCGCTCTCCAGCACGACGAACGCGGAGGCGATCCCGGCGTCGTGGCTCATCGAGAGGTGCGTCGCCGTGACGCCCATGGCCGCCAGCCGGGCCGCGACCGCGCCGGTGACCCGCAGGGTGGGCCGCCGATCCTCGTCGCTCGTCACGACCATGTCGTGCCAGACGAAGCCCGTGGAGTCGCCCGACGCCTTGATGAGTGCCTCCTTGGCCGCGAACCGCGCGGCCAAGGAGCTGAGGGGCAGTCCTCGTTCGCTGACCGCGAACAGGCGGTCGCGCAGCGGGGGTGTGCGGTCCAGGGAACGCCCGAATCGGGCGATGTCCACCACGTCCACGCCGATGCCGAGGATCACGCAGACCTCACTCCACGGTGACGGACTTCGCGAGGTTCCGCGGCTGGTCCACATCGAGCCCCTTCGCCGCGGCGAGCTCCATCGCGAAGATCTGCAGCGGCGCGACCGCGAGCAGCGGCTCGAACATCGGGGCTGCCAGCGGGATCCGCAGCACCTCGTCGGCGTGCGGCAGCACCGCCACGTCACCGGCCTCCGCGATCGCGAGCACGTGCGCACCGCGAGCGCGGATCTCCTGGATGTTGGAGACGACCTTCGGATGCAGACTCGTCGAGTCCCGGGGGCTCGGCACGACCACGAAGACGCGCTGGCCGGGCTCGATGAGGGCGATGGGGCCGTGCTTCAGCTCACCGGCGGCGAACCCCTCGGCGTGGATGTAGGCGAGCTCCTTGAGCTTCAGCGCCCCCTCGAGCGCGACCGGGTAGCCGACATGGCGACCGAGGAAGAGCACGCTGCGGGTGTCCGACATGCTCCTGGCGAGCTCCCGGATCTCCGGCCCGGTCTGCAGCACCGTGCGCAGCTTGGCGGGCAGTGCACGCAGCTCGTCGGTGAGCCCGCGGATCTCGTCGTCGGTGAGGGCACCGCGCACCCGCGCGAGGTGCAGGCCGAGCAGGTACAGCGCGACGACCTGCGCCGTGAAGGCCTTCGTGCTCGCGACCGCGACCTCGGGGCCCGCGCGCGTGTAGAGCACCGCATCGGACTCACGGGCGATGGTGGCGCCCTGGGTGTTGCAGATCGACAGGGTACGGGCGCCGCGCTCACTGGCGTACTTCACCGCCATGAGCGTGTCCATCGTCTCGCCGGACTGGCTGATCGAGACGACGAGGGTCGACGCGTCGAGCACGGGATCGCGGTAGCGGAACTCGTGGGCGAGCTCCACCTCCACGGGCACCTTCGCCCACTTCTCGATCGCGTACTTGCCGAGCAGCCCGGAGTAGGCGGCGGTGCCCGCCCCGAGCACGACGATCCGCGTGACGGCCGACAGCACGTCGGCCGGGAAGCCCTCCGCGATCTCGTCGAGCACCACGACACCGTCGACCACGCGCTCGAGCAACGTCTGCTCGATGGCCTCCGGCTCCTCGCTGATCTCCTTGGCCATGAAGCTCGACCAGCCGCCCTTGTCGGCTGCGGACGCGTCCCACGCGACCTCGTAGGGCTCGCCCTCGACCGGCCGGCCGGCGAAGTCGGTGAGCTCGATGCCGCCCGCGCGGATCGCGACGATCTGGTCCTGGCCGATGGCGAGCGCGCGGCGGGTGTACTGCACGAACGCGGCGACGTCGGAGCCGAGGAACTGCTCGCCGTCGCCGAGCCCCACGACGAGCGGCGAGTTGCGGCGGGCGCCGACGACGAGGCCCGGCTCGTCGGCGTGCACGGCGAGCAGCGTGAACGCGCCGTGCAGGCGTCCGACGACGGCGCGGAAGGCGGAGACGAGGTCCCCCGTCGCCGCGTACTCGCGGCCGACGAGCTTGGCGGCGACCTCGGTGTCGGTCTCGCTGGCGAAGGTGTGTCCCTCCGCGAGCAGCTCGTCACGGAGCACCGCGTAGTTCTCGATGATGCCGTTGTGGATGAGCGCGAGGCGCCCGTCGTCACCGAGGTGCGGGTGCGCGTTGACGTCGGTCGGGCCGCCGTGCGTCGCCCATCGGGTGTGGCCGATGCCCGTGCCGCCCTCCGGCAGAGGCTCGGCGACGAGGTCCGCCTCGAGCACCCCGAGCTTGCCTGCGCGCTTGTGCGTCGCGAGGCGCCCGTCGTCGGCGATGACGGCGACGCCCGCCGAGTCGTATCCGCGGTACTCCAGCCGCCTCAGGCCGCCCATGAGGACCTCGATCGCGTCCCGTCCACCCACGTACCCGACGATTCCGCACACGACGCGTCAGTCTACGGGCCGGTCACCGCGCATCCTTCGGCAAGTAGCATCGGGGACCGTGTCCGACCGGTCCGCGGCGGGTCCTGCGCACGGACTCAGCCCCTACATCGAGATCGACCGCGACACCTGGGCGGCGCTCGCGCCGGGCACGCCGCAGCCACTCACGGACGTCGAGCTCACGCGCCTGCGCGGGCTCGGCGAGCCGCTCGACTCCCGCGAGGTGTCCGAGGTCTACCTGCCGCTCAGCCGGCTGCTGAACCTCTACGCGACGGGCGCGCGGCAGCTGCACGAGCGCACGCGCGGGTTCCTGCACTCCCGCACCGACTCGACCCCGTTCGTGATCGGCGTCGCCGGATCGGTGGCGGTCGGCAAGTCGACGGTGGCGCGGCTCCTCCGCGAGCTGCTCGCCCGCTGGGACGACACCCCCAAGGTCGAGCTCGTCCCGACCGACGGATTCCTGCTGCCGAACGCCGAGCTCGAGCGCCGTGGCCTGCTCGCCAGGAAGGGCTTCCCCGAGTCGTACGACCGGCGGGCGCTGCTGCGCTTCGTGACCGCGGTGAAGAGCGGGGCCGCCGAGGTGCGGGCGCCGTTCTACTCGCACGAGGCCTACGACATCGTCCCGGACGCCGAGGTGGTGGTGCACCGTCCCGACGTGCTCATCGTCGAGGGGCTGAACGTGCTCCAGCCCCCGATGCGCAACGGTCTCGCGGTGAGCGACCTGTTCGACTTCAGCGTCTACGTCGACGCCCGCACCAGCGACATCGAGGAGTGGTACATCGAGCGCTTCCGGCGGCTGCAGGCCGGCGCGTTCTCGTCGCCGCGCTCGTACTTCCACCGGTACGCATCGCTCGGGCCCGAGGAGGCGAGGAGGACCGCAGCCGCGATCTGGCGCGAGATCAACGAGCCGAACCTGCGCGAGAACGTGCTGCCCACCCGCTCCCGGGCGACGCTCGTGCTGCGGAAGGCGTCCGACCACGCGGTGCGCAGCGTCCTGCTGCGGAAGATCTAGGCCCGGGCGCGCCGCCCACTCGCCAGTGTCATCAGCCCGCCCAGGGCGGCGCTGACGAGCAGCACGGCGCCGAGCAGCCAGACGGCCAGCGCCACGAGGAACAGCCAGTTCGTCAGCCCGACCCGGACGGGCACGACGACGCCGCTGTAACCACTCACGCCGACCGCGGAGCCGAGCGTGGTGACCGCGGATGTCGCGAGCGCCCCGACGACGAGGGCGACGAACCCGATGAGGGCGGTCCACCAGCGCGACCCGAGCCGCATGCGCAGGGCGCCGTTCAGCAGCAGCCCGAGGACGAGCACCCCGAGGACGAACAGCAGCGACGCGATCACCGGCGCCGGCGTGCGGTCGAGCACGACCCAGGACACGACGATGCGGGGCAGCAGGAGCACGATGCCGATGGCCGCGACGATCCGCGTGCCGCGGCGGAGCGCCTGCGCCTCGGCAGCGGTCACGGCGTGGCGGTCTGGAGGGCGAGGCGCTCGCGCACGACCTCGACGAGCCGCGCGGCGATCGCGTCGGCGGTCTCGTGGTCGGCGGCCTCCACCATCACGCGCACGACGGGCTCGGTGCCGGAGGGCCGCAGCAGCACGCGTCCGGTGTCGCCGAGCTCGGCCTCGGCCGCCGCGACCGCGTCGATGACGCCCTGATCGGAGTGCACCCGGCCGCGGTCGACGTCCCTGACGCCGACGAGCACCTGTGGGTGGACCGTCACGATGGAGGCGAGCTCCGCCAGGGGACGGCCGGTGTGCGCGACCTCGGCGAGCAGGTGCAGCCCGGTCAGCAGACCGTCGCCGGTCGTGGCGTGGTCGGCCATGATCACGTGACCGGACTGCTCGCCGCCGAGGGACAGGTTCCGCTCCCCCAGCGCCTCGAGCACGTAGCGGTCGCCGACCTTCGTCTGCAACACCTGGATGCCCCGCTCCCGCATCGCGTGGTGCAGGCCGAGGTTGCTCATCACGGTGGCGACGAGCGTGTTCTGGCGCAGGGCGCCGCGCTCGTGCATCGCCGTGGCGAGGATGGCCATGATCTGGTCGCCGTCGACGACCGCGCCGGTCGCGTCGACCGCGAGGCAGCGGTCGGCGTCGCCGTCGTGCGCGATGCCCGCATCCGCGCCGTGCTCGAGCACCGCGGCGGCGAGCGGCGCGAGGTGAGTGGACCCGACCCCGTCGTTGATGTTCAGGCCGTCCGGATCGTTGCCGATCACGATCACCTCGGCACCGGCGAGCGAGAAGACCTCCGGCGAGACGCCCGCGGCCGCGCCGTTCGCGCAGTCGAGCACGACCTTCAGCCCGTCGAGGCGATGCGGCAGCGTCTCGATGAGGTGGACCACGTACCGGTCCTCGGCATCCGCGAACCGGCGGATGCGCCCGACACCCGCGCCGGTCGGTGCGAGCGCCGGGCGCTGCATCGCCTGCTCGATCCGGTCCTCGACCTCGTCGGGCAGCTTCGTGCCACCGGAGGCGAAGATCTTGATCCCGTTGTCGGGCGCCGGGTTGTGCGACGCGGAGATCATCACGCCGAAGTCGGCGCCGATGTCCGCGACGAGGAACGCGGCGGCCGGAGTCGGGATGACACCGGCGTCGTACACATCGACGCCCGATCCCGCGAGGCCCGCGGAGACCGCTGCCGCGATGAACTCGCCCGAGATCCGCGGGTCACGGGCGACCACGGCGAGGGGCCGCCTGCCGGCCGCGCGCGGACCGTCGCCCAGCACGTGTGCGGCCGCCTGCGCGAGCGACAGCGCGAGCTCGGGAGTGACCTCCCGGTTGGCGAGACCGCGGACGCCGTCGGTACCGAAGAGTCGGGCCATATCTGGGGAGCCGGCTTCGCCGGACGTCAGCGCTTCGAGAACTGCGGCGCCTTGCGGGCCTTCTTGAGACCGGCCTTCTTGCGCTCCTTGACGCGCGCGTCGCGCGACAGGAAGCCGGCCTTCTTCAGGCCGGGCCGGTTGTTCTCGAGGTCGATCTCGTTCAGCGCACGCGCGATGCCGAGGCGGAGCGCGCCGGCCTGACCCGAGGGGCCGCCGCCGGAGATCTTCGCGATCACGTCGTAGGCGCCGGTCAGCTCGAGCACCGTGAACGGGTCGTTGATGAGCTGCTGGTGGAGCTTGTTCGGGAAGTAGTCCGCGAACTCGCGGCCGTTGACCGTGATCGTGCCGCTGCCCGGGATGAGGCGCACGCGGGCGATGGCCTGCTTGCGGCGGCCCACGGCCGCGCCGGGGACGGTCAGCGGCGGCCGGGAGACGGCGGCCTCGGCGGGCGCGGCGCTCTCGGTGCTGAACGAGGTGGGGGTGTCGATGGAGTCTGCGATGCGTGCCATGTTCGTGTGCTTCTTCCGGGCCCTACTGGGCGACCTGGTTCAGGGTGTACGGCGTGGGCTGCTGCGCGGCATGCGGGTGCTCGGGACCCACGTACACCTTCAGCTTCTTGATCTGGGCGCGGCCGAGCGAGTTCTTCGGCAGCATGCCCCGAACCGCCTTCTCGACGGCGCGGGTCGGGTGCTTCTCGAGCAGCTCGGCGTAGCCGACGGCGGTGAGGCCGCCCGGGTAGCCGGAGTGCCGGTAGGCGAGCTTCTGCTCGCGCTTCGACCCGGTGAGCGCGACCTTGTCGGCGTTCACGATGATGACGAAGTCACCGGAGTCGAGGTGCGGGGCGAAGGTCGCCTTGTGCTTGCCGCGCAGGAGGGCGGCGGTGTGGCTGGCGAGGCGGCCGAGCACGACGTCGGTCGCGTCGATGACGACCCAGTCGTGCTGGATCTCGGCAGCCTTGGGGCTGTAGGTGCGCGTCACGATGCTCACGCTTTCTGTCTCGAGGTGGTCGTGGATCCCGCTCCGGTGCTCGTTCATCGGTCTGATCGACCGGAACGAGCGGATGGAGGGCTCGAAGAGGCGCGCGGGCTTGCCCGCACGAACGCTCAAGCCTACCCCATCGAGGGCCGGCCGACGGACACGCGGCGGGCCCTCGCCCGTTCGGCCTGCGCGGCGAGCTCCGCGCCCTGCGGATAGGCGACCTCGACGAGCGTGAGCCCGTGGGCCGGCGCGGTCGCGAACTCGCCCGTGCGGCCGTCCGCGGCGAGCAGCTGCCCCATCCGCTCGGGCGGCAGCCGTGCCGTCCCGACGGCGAGCGAGGCCCCGACCAGCGAGCGCACCATCCCGTGGCAGAACGCGTCGGCCCGCACATCCGCGACGAGCACCCCTGCCGCGTCGCGCTCCCACGAGAAGGACTGCAGCGTGCGGATGGTCGTGGCGCCGGCGCGCGGTCGGCAGTACGCCGCGAAGTCGTGCAGCCCGGCCATCGGTTCGGCGGCGGCCTTCAGCAGCTCGAGCTCGAGCGCGCGCGGATGCCAGAGCGTGCGGATGCGCTGCAGCGGATCCCTGGCGGCGACCGTGTCGGCGATCCGGTAGCGGTAGCGGCGGTGGACGGCGCTGAAGCGCGCGTCGAAGCCGTCGGGCGCGATCGCGGCGTCGCGCACGACCACGTCGCCCTCCGCGGCGAGCATGCCGGTCAGCCGCTCCGCGATCCGGCCCACGTCCTCGACGCCGTGGTTGCGGCGGACGAGCGCCGCCACCTGCGACTCGGTGAGATCGACATGGGCCACCTGCCCTGTCGCGTGCACGCCGGCGTCGGTGCGCCCGGCGACGACGAGGCGGGGCACGGGGCCGGGGGCACGGCCGGCGGCGACGGCGAGCGCCGCCTCGAGCACCCCCTGGACGGTGCGGAGGCCGCCGGCCTGCCGGGCCCAACCGGCGAAGGCGGTGCCGTCGTAGGCGAGGTCGAGCCGGACCCGCAGGAGCCGCTCGTCCGCGCTCACGAGGGCAGCCCGTGGATCACGGCCTCGAGCGCCCGCTCGAAGCCGACGGAGGCGTACAGGCGATCGGCGCCCGTCGGGCTGTCCGCGTCGACCTCGAGCGTGACGACCGGCCGGCCCGCAGCCGCGGATGCGGCCACGACCTCGGTGAGCAGCGCGCGTGCGATGCCCTCCCCCCGCCGCTCGGGATCCGTGCCGACGAGCGCGACGTAGCTCTCGTCCGTGACGTCCTCCGGCTCCCACGTCACCACGAACCCGGCCACCCGCTCGTCGGCGGTGAGCGCGAGGCGGGAGAGGTCACGGCGCAGCCACGAGCCGAGGTGGTGCTGCGCCCAGGCTTCCGGATCTTCCGGGCTCGACCGCCAGTGATCGGCGAAGGCGAGGTTCTTGGCGACGCGCAACGGCTCGTCGAAGCGGGTCTCGAAGGGGGCGCTCCGCAGGTCCGCCGGCAGCGGCGCCGGCCGGATGGCGCCGGGCGACCGGCGGAGATGGAGGAAGGTGCGCTCGGGCCGGAAGCCCGCGTGCGCGAGGAGCGCGGCGGTGCGAACCGCTACCGAGGGCTGCCGGACGCCCATCGGGAGTGCCGGACCCGCCCCGACGGCACGGGCCTGCGCAACCTGCCAGGCCAGCAGGCGACGGCCGATGCCCAGTCCGTGCACCGCGGGCAGCACGCCGCCGGGCAGCCGCACGGCGGCCGCGCCCGGCACCACGAATCCGAAGGCGACCGGCTCACCGTCCCGCATCGCCAGCGCGGTACGCCCCGGGGACCCCGCCGCCTGGACGCTGCGGTCGAGCTCGCTGCGGCCGACCGGGAACCCCGGCGTCTCGTCCTCCGCGATGCGGCGGGCGATCGCGTGCACCGCGTCCACCGACCCGGCGTCGATCCGACGCCAGGTCACGCCGGCGGGGCCGTCGGGCAGCGCGACGACCGGGGACGCGTCGCCGTCGGTCTCCTGCATCCGCCCATCCTGCCCGCACGAAGGGCCCGTGCCCGAAGACCGCAGGCGGGATGCGGCCGGTGCGCGGCAGGATGGGACCGTGCCCACCCAGCGCCTGCCCGTCGAACTGCCCGTCGAACCGATGCTCGCCAAGGCGGTCCCCACCGTGCCGACCGAGGCTCCCGACGGCGGCGAGCTGCTCTACGAGCCGAAGTGGGACGGGTTCCGCGGCATCGTCGCGTTCGACGGCGAGACGGTCGAGATCGGCAGCCGCGGCGGCAAGCCGCTCACGCGCTACTTCCCCGAGCTCACCGCCGCGCTCGCGGCGGCGCTACCGGGCCCGTGCCTGCTGGACGGCGAGGTGGTCGTGCCGACCGCCGGCACGAGCGGGCAGCGCCTCGACTGGGACGCGCTCACCCAGCGCATCCATCCCGCGCAGTCCCGCATCACGAAGCTCGCGGCCGAGACGCCCGCCTCGTTCGTCGCGTTCGACCTGCTCGCCACTGCCGAGCGCTCGCTGCTCGACGAGCCGTTCGGCGCCCGCCGCGCGGCGCTCGAGGCGTTCCTCGCCGACGCGCAGGCGCCCCTCTTCCTCACCCGCACCACCGACGACCCGGTGCGCGCGGAGGCATGGCTGGCGGAGTTCGAGGGCGCCGGCCTCGACGGCGTGGTGGCCAAGCCCGTCGATGAGCCCTACCGGCCGGGCAAGCGGACCATGCTGAAGGTGAAGCACCATCGCACCGCGGACGTCATCGCAACCGGCTACCGCATCCACGCGAGCGGCCACGGCGTCGGCTCGCTGCTCGTGTCGCTCTACACCGCGGATGGACGCCTGGCGCAGGTCGGCGGCGTGAGCGCGTTCACGCAGGCGACGCGGGACCGGCTCATCGAGGAGCTCGCCGACGTCGTCGAGCGAGACGAGCACGGCGACGCCGTCACCGGCGAGGGCGAGCGGAGCCGCTTCTCGTCCGGGCGCGACACCTCGTTCGTGGTGCTGCGGCCCGAGCGGGTGCTCGAGGTGCGCTACGACCAGATGGAGGGCGACCGGTTCCGGCACACGGTCCAGTTCGAGCGGTGGCGCCCCGACCGGGACGCGCGGTCCTGCACCTACGAGCAGCTCGAGATCCCGCACGACTACGACCTGGCCGAGGTCCTCGCCTAACGCCTCCCGCTCACCGCACCGAGCACTCGAGCAGGCCCGTAGCGCTCATCAGCCGGCGTCGTCGGCCCAGTTGTCGGCGTTCTTGCGGCTCGGCTGCACGCGGGGCGGCTCCCCCGGCATCTTCGGGTAGTCGGGCGGGAACGGCATCTCGCCGAGCCCGGCCTCGAGGTCGCGCTCCCACCAGCCGAGCAGCGTCTCGATCCCCGCGGCGGATGCGGACATCCCGGCCCATGGATCACCCACCTCGGCGAGGCGATCCGGCACGGTGAGCATCGTGAAGGCGCGCGGGTCGACCCCCGCCTCGAGCTCCTCCCACGACACGGGCGTGGAGACGGTCGCGTCCGGCAGCGCCCGAGGGCTGTAGGCGCCGGCGATGGTGCGGTCGCGGGCGGCCTGGTTGAAGTCGAGGAGGATCCGCTCGCCGCGCAGCTCCTTCCACCACGCGGTCGTCACGGTCTCCGGGGTCCGCCGCTCGAGCTCCCGCGCGGCGGCGATCACGGCATGACGCACGTCGAGGAACTCGTGATCGGGGGTGATCGGCGCGTAGAGATGCAGCCCCCGGTTGCCGGAGGTCTTCACGAAGGCGGTGAGCCCGGCCTCGGCGAGCACCTCGCGCATCCCGAACGCGGCGACGCGCGCCTCGGCGAAGCCCGTCCCGGGCTGCGGGTCGAGATCGATGCGCAGCTGGTCGGGGTTGTCGGTGTTCTCCGCCCGCGACGGCCACGCGTGGAAGACCAGGGTGTTCATCTGCCCCGCCCACACGGCGGCGGCGGGCTCGTCGATCACGAGCATCGGATGCGCCCGGGCGCTCGGGAACGTCACGACCACGGAGCGGATCCACTCGGGCGCGCCCTTCGGTGGGTTCTTCGAGAAGAAGAAGTCCCCGTCGACGTCGCCGCCGAATCGCTGCAGCGCGACCGCGCGATCGCCGTTCGCCTCGACGAACGGGCCTCCTACGGCCGCGAGGTAGGTGGCGAGGCCGAGCTTCGTGATCCCGACCTTCGGCCACAGCACGCGCGACGGGCTCGAGATGCGGATCTCCCGCGCGCCGTTCGGTCCGTCGACCTCGATCGTCGTCGATTCACTTGCCATGGGCCGAGCGTAGACCGGCCACCTGATCAGGGGAATCGTCGCGGGAGAAACACGAGGGGCCTGCCACGGATCGCGTGGCAGGCCCCTCGATACGGCGGTGTCAGGAGGCGGGGGTCGTCCCGGTCTCGCTGTCGCCGGTCTTCTCCGCTGCGTCGGCCTCGACCTCGGCGGCGGCCGGGGTCTCGGTCTCGGGCTCGACCGGGGCCGACTCCTCGACGGTGTCGGTGGTCTCCACCGGCACGTCGGCGGGCGAGGACTCGTCCGCGGCGGGCGTGGTCGCCTCGGGCTCGACGGCGGTGGGCGCAGCGGGCGCAGCCGGAGCCGCGGTCGCCGCGCTGGAGCGGCCGGAGCGCTTCGGCGTGACGGGCTCGAGGACGAGCTCGATCACGGCCATCGGCGCGTTGTCGCCCTTGCGGAAGCCGGTCTTCGTGATGCGGGTGTAGCCGCCCTGGCGGTCGGCCACGAGGGGCGCGATCTCCGTGAACAGCTGGTGCACGACGGTCTTGTCACCGATCGTGCGCATCACGCGACGGCGGGCGTGCAGGTCACCGCGCTTCGCGAAGGTGACGAGCCGCTCGGCGAGCGGACGGACCCGCTTCGCCTTCGCCTCGGTCGTGGTGATGGACCGGTGCTCGAACAGCTGCGAGGCCAGGTTGCCGAGCAGCAGGCGCTCGTGGGCCGGGCCGCCGCCGAGCCGGGGACCCTTGGTGGGCTTCGGCATGATCAGGCCTCCTCGTCGTCGTAGGCGGAGTAGAAGTGCGCTCCGTCGAATCCGGGCACGGCGTCCTTCAGCGAGAGGCCCAGCTCGACGAGCTTGTCCTTCACCTCGTCGACCGACTTCTGCCCGAAGTTGCGGATGTTCATGAGCTGCGTCTCGGACAGGGCCACGAGCTCGCTCACGGTGTTGATGCCCTCGCGCTTCAGGCAGTTGTAGGAGCGCACGGACAGGTCGAGGTCCTCGATCGGCATCGACAGCTCGGAGGAGATGGCGGCGTCGATCGGGGCGGGCCCGATCTCGATGCCCTCGGCCGCGCTGTTGAGCTCGCGGGCGAGGCCGAACAGCTCGGTCAGGGTGCGGCCGGCGGACGCGATCGCGTCGCGCGGCGTGATCGCCGGCTTCGTCTCGACGTCGACCACGAGGCGGTCGAAGTCGGTGCGCTCACCGGCACGCGTCGCCTCGACGCGGTAGGTGACCTTCAGCACGGGCGAGTAGATCGAGTCGATCGGGATCTGGCCGGCCTCGCTGAACTCGCTGCGGTTCTGCGTCGCGGAGACGTAGCCGCGGCCGCGCTCGACGGTCAGCTCCAGGTCGAACCGCGCCTTGTCGTTCAGCGTCGCGATGAGCAGGTCCGGGTTGTGGATCTCGACGCCCGCAGGAGCGGAGATGTCGGCGGCCGTGACGGGGCCCTCGCTCTGCTTGCGCAGGTAGGCGGTGATCGGCTCGTCGTGCTCGGACGAGACGACGAGACCCTTGATGTTCAGGATGATCTCGGTGACGTCCTCCTTGACACCGGGGATCGTCGTGAACTCGTGCTGCACGCCCTCGATGCGGATGGAGGTGACCGCGGCACCCGGGATGCTCGAGAGCAGGGTGCGGCGGAGGGAGTTGCCGAGCGTGTAGCCGAAGCCCGGCTCGAGCGGCTCGATGATGAACCGCGAGCGGAACTCGGAGATCGGCTCCTCGGTGAGGGTGGGGCGCTGTGCGATGAGCACTGGTTGGTTTCCTTTCGTGTCCGCTATATGACACAGAGGGTGTCCGAGCGCAGCGGCGCCCGGGAGGGATCAGCGCGAGGGCTGAAGTGGGTGGGGACGAGCCCGGCGCTCAGTCGCGATCAGCCGGCGGCCGGGGCCCGGTGCGGGTCTCGGAGCCGGCGTCGCGGCGCAGGCCCCGAAGGACCTGCGCCCGAGCGCGAGCCGTCAGACGCGGCGTCGCTTCGGCGGACGGACGCCGTTGTGCGCCTGCGGCGTCACGTCGTTGATCGAGCCGACCTCGAGGCCTGCGGCCTGGAGGGAGCGGATCGCGGTCTCGCGTCCCGAGCCGGGGCCCTTGACGAAGACGTCGACCTTCTTCATGCCGTGCTCCTGCGCCTGACGCGCAGCCGACTCGGCCGCGAGCTGCGCGGCGAACGGGGTCGACTTGCGGGAGCCCTTGAAGCCCACTCCGCCGGACGACGCCCAGCTGATCACGGCACCGGTGGTGTCGGTGATCGAGACGATCGTGTTGTTGAACGTCGACTTGATGTGCGCCTGGCCCATCGCGATGTTCTTCTTCTCCTTGCGGCGCGGCTTACGCGCGGCGCCCGCCTTCGGTGCTGCCATGTCTGTTCGCTTCTCCTACGAGTCTCGTCGGGCGGAGGCCGGGGCCTACTTGCGCCCGGCCTTCTTCTTGCCGGCCACGGTGCGCTTCGGGCCCTTGCGCGTGCGGGCGTTCGTCTTGGTGCGCTGGCCGTGCACGGGGAGACCGCGACGGTGGCGGAGGCCCTGGTACGAACCGATCTCGACCTTGCGGCGGATGTCGGCGGCGACCTCGCGGCGGAGGTCGCCCTCCACCTTGTAGGTGCCCTCGATGTGGTCGCGGAGGAGGACCAGCTGGTCGTCCGTCAGGTCACGCACGCGCGTGTCCGGGTTGATCCCGGTCGCGGCGAGCGTCTCGTGCGCGCGGGTACGCCCGACGCCGTAGATGTAGGTGAGTGCGATCTCCACCCGCTTCTCGCGGGGGATGTCGACGCCGGCGAGACGTGCCATGCGTCAGCTCCTTTACAGGACTGCGGAGGATGGAGCAGCGCCGGTGCCCGGGCCTCCGACCCGAGGTGTCCCCCGCGTGATGCGGGTTCTGACGCTGCCGTTCTTGTGGTGCTGCTCCCCGGCCGGAACCAGGGAGGTCGTGCTGTCGTGCTCGTCGGACCGGGTGTCGAGCGGCCGCCCCGGTGGGCGGCCCTTCGGCCCTGCGGCCCCGGACGCTCTCGCGCCCGCGGGGCTCAGCCCTGACGCTGCTTGTGGCGGACGTTCTCGCAGATCACCATCACGCGACCGTGGCGACGGATCACCTTGCACTTGTCGCAGATCGGCTTGACCGACGGGTTGACCTTCATGATTTCCTCTTCTCGCTGTCCTCGTACCGGCCCGAGGGCCGGCCGTTACTTCGCAGCAGCGTTCGCTGTGCTCCGCGAGCAGTCGTTGGACGCTTGTCGTCCGTTGAGCTACTTGTACCGGTAGACGATCCGGCCGCGGGTCAAGTCGTACGGACTCAACTCGACGATCACGCGGTCCTCCGGGAGGATGCGGATGTAGTGCTGCCGCATCTTGCCCGAGATGTGGGCGAGCACCTTGTGCCCGTTGCTCAGCTCCACTCGGAACATCGCGTTGGGCAGCGCTTCGACCACCGCGCCCTCGATCTCGATGACACCGTCTTTCTTGGCCATGGCCTCACTTCGTCTCACGCTGCGGGAACAGCGTGCTGCTGATCATGCGGGGGTGGATTGTCGCCCTGTCGGGCAGAGATCGTCGGTGGCTGCGCATCATGGGACGCACGGCCGAAGACGCCGACGGACAATCCTAGACCACAACACGGGAGGGTGCGAAACACTTCCCATGCGGGCCCTTGCGCTGCTGACGCGGGAGGGTCACTCCGCGCCGATGACGGCGCCGTCGAGCGCGTCGAAGATCCGCTGGGTGACGTCCTCCATCGAGCCCTTGGCATCGACCGACACGAGGATGCCCCGCTCGGCGTAGACCTCCACGAGCGGATGCGTCTGCTCCTGGTACACGGCGAGCCGGTGCCGGATCACGTCCTCGGTGTCGTCGCTGCGGCCCTGGTCGGCCGCCCGCTTCAGCAGCCGGCGCACGACCTCCTCGGGCTCGACGACCATCTGCACCACGACGTCGAGCTCGTTGCCGAGCTCGGTGAGGCACCTGTCGAGCGTGTGCACCTGCGGCAGCGTGCGCGGGAACCCGTCGAGCAGGAACCCGGACGCGACGTCGTCCTCCGCGAGGCGCTCGAGCACCATCGCGTTGGTCAGCTCGTCGGGCACGTAGGCGCCGCGATCCAGGTACTCCTTGACCTGCAGGCCCAGCTTCGTCTTCTGCGCGACGTTCGCGCGGAAGATGTCGCCGGTCGAGATCGTCTGGATCTGGTAGGCCTCGGCCACCCGTTCCGCCTGCGTGCCCTTGCCGGCCCCGGGTGGGCCGATCAGCAGCATCCGCATCAGCGGAGCAGACCTTCGTAGTGCCGCTGCTGCAGCTGGGAGTCGATCTGCTTCACCGTCTCGAGGCCGACGCCGACGATGATCAGGATCGACGCGCCGCCGAACGGGAAGTTCGAGTTGGCGCCGATGAGCACGAAGGCGACGAGCGGCACGAGCGCGATGAGGCCCAGGTAGATCGAGCCGGGCAGCGTGACACGGGTCAGCACGTAGTCGAGGTACTCCGCTGTCGGCCGGCCCGCCCGGATGCCCGGGATGAAGCCGCCGTACTTCTTCATGTTGTCCGCGACCTCCTCCGGGTTGAAGGTGATCGCGACGTAGAAGTAGGTGAACCCGACGATGAGCAGGAAGTACAGCAGCATGTAGAGCGGATGGTCGCCCGTGGTCAGGTAGTTCTGGATCCACGTCACCCACCCGGGCGGCACCTGGCCGTTCGCGGGCTGGTTGAACTGGGCGATCAGCGCCGGCAGGTACAGCAGGCTCGAGGCGAAGATCACGGGCACGACGCCCGCCATGTTCACCTTGATGGGGATGTAGGTGTTGTTGCCGCCGTATGTGCGGCGGCCGACCATCCGCTTGGCGTACTCGACCGGGATCCGCCGCTGGGACTGCTCGACGTACACGACCGCGCCGACCACGACCACGCCGATCGCGACGACCAGGATCGCGACCTCCGGGCTCTGCGCCTGACCGATCGCGATGATCGACTGCGGGAAGCGGGCCGCGATCGAGGTGAAGATCAGCAGCGACATGCCGTTGCCGACGCCGCGCTCGGTGATGAGCTCGCCCATCCACATGATGAG
>NZ_DATBTU010000043.1:0-59115 GCF_036559085.1 Amnibacterium sp. | reverse complement strand
GTCTTGGATGCTGCCCCTCCCTCAGGCGAGGTGGTAGGTCTCGAGGTCGGGCATCGAGTAATCCGCGTAGTGCTGCATGCGGGCGTGAAGGTATTGGAGCGCGTCGGCGTTGTCGGGCTCGGGCAGCTTCGATGTCGTGCTGTCGGCAACCAGCATGATTCCCGGGTTGAGGAGGAAGTTCGCCTCGACCTCGTCGCCATCCCGCCCGACGGCACGGACGACCACGTGGTCGGCGCTGTGTACCTTGGCGAGCAGTACCGCGTACCGGACGAGGGCCTCGGCGACCTCGTTGCCGACGAGCAGTGGCCTGCCCGCCATCGTTACGTGCCTCACGGCAGCGAGCGTAGGTCGACGGCCTGAATCGGACACCCCGCTTGACAGACAGCCCACGTCATCTTGAGAGCGGCTGCGTGACCGCTCCCATCATCGCCCTGCCCCGGGCGCCGGTCTGGGGCAGAGGCCGGCCGGGCCGGCAGACCTCTCCACTGGATGGCATCCGCAGCACGCTCCTCTGGGGGGGCTGCGCCACGCGTGCGCCAGCCTCGCTCTTGCCGAAGGCGGCCTCTCAAGGGAAGCCGGGTGCCGCGACTTCGCGCGGGGTCAGGCGTCAGACGTAGGGGGTGACGCTCGTGGACGGTCGGGAGGGGGTGTCGACTCGCGAGTGCGGAGCCTGCCGCGGGCCGCGACAGTTCATGAACGTGCAGTCGTCGAAGGCCTGGGCGGTCAAGGCGCTCAGATCACAGGACTCGAACACCGATCGCCTCATCGCAATCTCCCCGTCGGTGGCAGTGATGCGAACGCCGACGAACTTGCACTGATCGACGACCGCCCATCGGTCCAAGTCCAGGTGGCCTCCGGAGATGGTCTGGTGGCGAAGCATCGCGCCCAATGTCTCCCTCGACTTCTACGCTGATCGGGTCGGCCAGCGCATCCGAGGAGGCCCTCGTCTCGTGGGTGACAAAATCCCGTGGCCTCTCGTCGCGAGCATAGGGGCCGCGGGTGCCGGGAGTGCGCGTGAGCGCGATGACTCGAATCGGGCGAATTGGGCCCGAGGAACGAACTCAAAACCCCGTCGTTTGCCCCGTCGTTGACTGCGACGGGTCTGGCGACGGGTCTTGCCTCGTTTTGCCCCGTCCTGGCCTGCCTCCTCGGCGGATGCCGCTTGCGAACCACCCTCACTCTGCGTTCCTTGAGAGAGGGTGGTTCGCAAGTACAGGAAACAGGCCAGGACGGGACAAAACTCGGAGAAGAAGAATCTGTGGAAATAGATGATGGGTGGAGGTGGTATGCCGAGATGAAAGCAGAGTGGCGGAGCGGAAAAGACGCATTCAGATGAGAAATGATCGACGTGGAGACGGTCAGGATTGAAGCGGTGCGACGGACGGATCGATTCGTAGGTTGAACGAAAGCGGGCCTTGTCGTGGTGGGGGAGTTGGCCGGCTGTCCGACGGGGGCGGTGAGTGAAGTGTTCGGGATCGGTGCCAGCGGGGTCTTCCGGATCTGGAGAGGCGTCGGATCTGCGACGTTCGCCCTCACGGTTTCGGCAGCGACAGTCCGGGAGCCACTCGTCGGTGGGTGCTCCTAGCCTGCGGTCGTCGAGACGTGAGTCGGGAGCAGCGATGGGATCGGTCAGCGCATACGAGTCCTCCGCCGGGAAGCGTTACCGAGTCCGCTATCGGAAGCCCGACCACACGCAGACGGACAAGCGGGGATTCGCGACGAAGCGCGAGGCGGAGCTCTTCCTCGCTTCCGTCGAGGTCTCGAAGGCTCGCGGTGAGTATGTGAATCTCGTCGATTCGCGGGCGCTCCTCAGTGATCTGGGCGCAGCGTGGCTCGAGCACCAGACGCATCTGAAGCCGTCTTCTCTTCGTCCGCTGCAGATCGCGTGGCGCGTGTACGTCCAACCCAGATGGGGTTCTGTACGGGTCGGTGAAGTTCGTCACAGCGACGTGCAGGCCTGGGTGTCGGAGCTCAGCGCCCGACGTGGAGCAAGCACGGTGCTTCGCGTCTACGGAGTCCTGGCCGGCGTGCTCGACGTCGCGGTGAAGGATCGACGGATCCTGTCGAACCCTGCTCGGGGGGTGAACCTGCCTCGAAAGGTGCGAAGAGAACATCGGTACCTGACCCACGAGCAGGTTCATGCGCTCGCCCTTGCGTCGGGGGAGCACCGCGCCCTCGTTCTCGTTCTCGCCTACACCGGCCTGCGCTGGGGCGAGGCGATCGGCCTCCGGGTGCGGGATCTGGACCTCGAGCGACGTCGGATCTCGGTCTCCACGAACGCGGTGGAGGTCGGTCGGGAGATCCAGGTCGGGACGCCGAAGACGCACAAACGCCGCGTGGTCCCGTTCCCACGGCTGCTCGAGTCCGCGCTGCTCGAGCAAGTGGCCCAGCGGGATGGGGAGGAGCTGCTCTTCGCCGGCCGGGACGGGTTCCACATGCGCCGCGTCCGAGTGAGCGGTGGCAGCCGGTCGTGGTTCAAGACGGCTCTGACGCAGGCCGGCCTCGAGCCGATGACGCTCCACGACCTCCGCCACACCGCGGCGAGCATGTCGATCAGCGCGGGCGCGAACGTGAAGGCGGTCCAGCGGATGCTCGGTCACGCCTCCGCGGCGATGACCCTCGACATCTACGCCGACCTGTTCGACGACGACCTGAACGCCGTTTCGGACCGGCTCGATGACGCGTTCGCCCGCTCAAGTGTGGGCAAAGTGTGGGCAAACCCTGGTTCGGCACCGCCCCGAACATGAAGAAAACCCCGGGATCATGCGGATCTCGGGGCTTCCTGAAGTGCGGAGACGGTGGGATTTGAACCCACGGAACCCTAATAGGGTTCTCCACCTTAGCAGGGTGGTGCACTCGACCGGACTATGCGACGTCTCCCGGCGCCCGACAGCATAGCCGCTCGACCTCCCGCCTCCGGGATCCGCGTCCGCCGGGGTACGCGACGCCCCGGATGGGGGACGGGCGATTGCGACCGGTTCTCCCGCGCAGATAGATTGACGGCGTCATCCTCCCCGAAGGGGTTGACAGTGCATGCCGCAGCACTACAGACGACTTCCGGATGGCCCTCCCCCGCCATCCGGGCCCGGAGTCTCATCATCCGACCGTTCGGGCCGTCGCTGGTGAGACGAGGAGGGCCGCCGGACTGCAAATGGGTATGCAGCGCTGGCGGTCCTCCGTCTTCTGACGGCCGTGCCGGCCGTCGCCGTGCGCCGCGTGCATGCCGATCCGTCGAGCGATGCGGAACGTGCCGGGCTCGGGGCTGCATCCGGCACCTCCGGATGAAGCCGGGAGGAGGAGCCCGGGTTGCATGCCGCGCGACGCATGAGTGGGGCCCGGCGCGTCTGGAGCCGGCTCGCCTAGTTGGCGTCGCCGACCGCGAGGCCACCGATGACGGGCTTGCGGCCCTCGATCTCGTCCAAGGTGTCGAGCTCGGGCTGCGCGACCTCGCCACGGTCGGCCGCGGCGAGCGCCTTGCGCACCGTTGCGAGCACGAACGCCGCAACCAGCACCGCGCCGGCGCCGACGAGGAACGGCAGGTGCGCCTCCGGGTCGATCCACTGCACCATCTGGCCGGCCGCGAAGGGCGCGAGACCGCCGCCGATGAAGCGGACGAAGCCGTAGGTCGCGGATGCGACGGGCCGCTCGACCGGGGCGATCGACATGACCGCGGTGGTGACGAGGGTGTTGTTCACACCGATGAAGGCACCGGCGATGATCACGCCGACGATCACCACGGCCGGGGTGGTCGAGAAGATGCCGATGATCGCGAGGTCGACCGCCATCAGCGCGAAGTTCACGTAGAGCGTGCGCGCGGTGCCGACCGTGCGCTGCAGGCGCGGGGCGACGAACACGGAGAAGATCGCGACGAGCACGCCCCAGGCGCAGAACACGAGGCCGAGCTGGATCGGGCTGTCGATGCCCATGAGGAACGGGGAGTAGCCGAGCAGCGTGAAGAAGCCCCAGTTGTAGAGCAGGCCGACGACGCTCGTGGTCGCGAGCGCGCGGTGCTTCAGGGCCGCGAGCGGCTCACCGAGCCGCTGCTTGCGGGCGGGGGCGGGGGTCTTCGGCAGGAGGGTGAGGGTCGCGACGAGCGCGATCGCCATCAGCACGCTCACGCCGTAGAACGGGCCGCGCCAGCTGATGTTGCCGAGCAGGCCGCCGATCACCGGGCCGAGCGCGATGCCGACGCCGAGCGCGGTCTCGTAGAGGATGATCGCGCCGGCGAAGCTGCCGGAGGCGCTGGCCACGATGACGGAGAGCGACGTGGCGATGAAGAGTGCGTTGCCGAGGCCCCAGCCGGCGCGGAAGCCGACGATGCCGCCGATCGAGCCGCTCGACCCGGCGAGCGCGGCGAACACGACGATGATCACGAGGCCCGCGATGAGGGTGCGCTTGGCGCCCAGGCGGCTCGACACCCATCCGGTGACGAGCATCGCGACGGCGGTGATCACGAGGTAGCTGGTGAACAGCAGCTCCACCTGGGTGGGGGTGGCGTGCAGCTGGCCGGCGAGGCTCTTCAGGATCGGGTCGACGAGGCCGATCCCCATGAACGAGACGACGCAGGCGAAGGCGACCGCCCAGACGGCCCGCGGCTGGCGGAACGGCGAGGTGGTGGGGGCGTCATGCATGGACAGGATCTCCAGTCGGGGCGGATGGGGCGGCCTCGATGTCGGCCGTCAGGTGGGTGAGTGCGGGGAGCGCGGCGAGCAGCGCGCGCTGGTCCTCGGGGTCGAGCACCGCGAGTCGCTCGGCGATTCGGCGCGTGCGATCCGCGCGGTGCTTCAGCAGCCGCTCGTGGCCGGACTCGGTGAGCAGCACGCGGATGGCGCGGCCGTCGGCCGGGTCGGCAGCGCGCTCGGCCCAGCCGTGCCCCTCGAGCCGGTTGACCAGCGCGGTCATCGCCGGCTGCGTGATGCCTTCACGGGCGGCGAGGTCGGTGATCCGCTGCGGGCCGGTGGAGTCGAGGCGGTCCATCAGGCTCAGCGCCGTGGCGGAGACGTCCGACGCCTTCCGGGTCCGGCGCAGCCAGGTGACGATCTGCTCGAATGCCCGGCCGAGGGCGAGCTGCTCCTCGGTGATCGGGGCGGGGGCGGGTTCGGCCATTCCCCAAGTCTATCACCGTGTTATATAAACCGTCGATGCAATCAGGGGGCCGGGCGGAGCGACGCGAGCAGCGCGAGCGCATCCGCCGCCCGATCGGCGGGCACGAGCAGATGGTCGTGGTGCAGTCCGGCCAGCATGTTGCAGCTGATCCCGGCCTCCGCGAGCGCGGCGCTGACCGCTCCTGTCAGCCCGACCGCGTCGAGCGCGGAGTGGACGCGCAGCGTGATCCACGCGCCGACCCAGTCGAACGGGATGCCGCGCTCCTCCGCGTCCTGCTGACGGAGCACGACGGTGACGCCCTCGTCCTCCACCACCGTGGCGAGCGCGGGCAGCCCAACGGGGTCGGCCACCGAGGCGAGCACGACCGCGGGATGCGCGAGCAGAGGCCGCGCACCCCGCAGCAGCGCGGCGAGGTCCCGCTCGCCGCTCACTGGAGCGCCGGCAGGACCTCGCGCGTGAAGAGCTCGGCGCCCGAGCGGTCGGATGCGATCTCGGGAAAGTAGATGATCGCGTAGCCGAGGCCCGCGTCCTTCATCCGCGAGAGCCGCTCGACGATCTGCTCGGGCGTGCCCACGGCGAGCGCGTTCTCGGTCCGGTACTCGGCGACGAAGGACGCCGCCTTCTCGGCACCGAGGTACGGGGTGACCTTCGCCTCGAGGGCACGGATCCGCTCCTCGACCTCCTGCTCGGTCGGCGCGACGATGCAGTTGTAGTTGGCGCTGCGCACGATGCGGCCGAAGTCGGTGCCGGCCTCCCGGCAGCGCTCCTCGAGCACCCGGCTCTTCGCCGCGAACTCCTCCGGGGCGCCGGACCAGTTCGTGTACGAGGCGTACTCCGCGGCGATCCTCAACGTCTTCTGCTCGCCGCCGCCCGCGATCCAGAACGGGATGCCGCCTTCCTGCAGCGGCAGCGGGCGGACGATCGCGCCGTCCACCTGGTAGTGCTCGCCCTGCAGCGTCGCGGTGCCGGTGGTCCAGGCCTGGTGCATGATCTCGACGCCCTCGCGGAGGCGGGCGAGGCGCTCGCCGACGCGCGGGAAGCCGTAGCCGTAGGCGCGCCACTCGTGCTCGTACCAGCCGGCCCCGATGCCCATCTCGACGCGGCCGCCGGAGATGATGTCGACCGTCGCCGCGACCTTCGCGAGGTAGGCCGGGTTGCGGTAGCTCATGCAGGTGCACATCTGGCCGAGCCGCACCCGCTTCGTCGAAGCGGCGAAAGCGGCCATGAGCGTCCAGGCCTCGTGCGTGGCCTCATCCGACGGGACGGGCACTGTGTGGAAGTGGTCGTAGACCCAGATCGACTCCCACGGCCCCTCGTCCGCGAACGCGGCGATGCCGTGCATGGTCGACCAGTGCTCGGCCGGGTCGATGCCGATGAGATCGTGCCGCCAGCCCTGGGGCACGAACATGCCGAACCGCAGCGGCTCGCTCACGGGAGGGACGGCTCCGGGCTCGCCTCGAACTCGCTCCACGCGCGCTCGTAGATCTGCTGCTGCGCCGGCTCCGTCTCGAAGTAGCCGTCGTAGATCGCCTTGCCGCCGGACGCGGGCAGGTCGCCCTGCCGGCTCACCTGCTTCGCGAACTCGCCGACCTCATCCGATCGGTACTCCTGCTCCTTGAGCCAGTCCGGGAACGTGCGCGTCGATGCCATACGGGATTCGTACCGAACCGGGGTCCACGCCACCTGAAAGCCCGCGCAACGAGGCGCCCGCGGCCTGCTGAAGTGCTCTCCCGGGTGGCTGGGAGGGCGGTGCTTCGACGCGTCGTAGCCTCGGAAGGCACCATGAGCACGAGGAGGAACGGATGCCGCTGAGCGGGGAGTACGAGCCGAGCACGGACCGGCACGCGAGGGAGCAGGCCGAGGCCTACGAGGCGAGCGGCGGCACGGAGCAGGCGACCCTCCGCGGCGTGCCGATCATCGTGCTCACGTCGGTCGGGGCGAAGAGCGGCAAGCTGCGCAAGACCCCCCTCATGCGCGTGGAGCACGAGGGGCGCTACGCCGTCGTGGCGTCGAAGGGCGGGGCGCCGCAGCACCCGTCCTGGTACAACAACCTCGTGCAGCACCCGCACGTGGAGCTGCAGGACGGGGCCCTCAAGCGGGACTACACCGCGCGCATCGTCGAGGGCGACGAGCGTGCCGAGTGGTGGCAGCACGCGGTGTCCGTCTGGCCGGACTACGACGCCTACACGAAGCGGACCGACCGGGAGATCCCGGTGTTCGTCCTGGAGCCGCTCCACGAGGACTGAGCGCATCCGCGGACGCCAAGGAGCCTCGGCTCATTCGTGACGGATGCGGCCGCGGACGACGAGACCGCATCCGGCTGCTGACCTGGTGTCAGGGGACCCGGCCCTCGTCGGTGTCCGCCGCGCCCTGCCGGGTGCCCGTGGTCTCCTCCTCCTGGAGGGTCTCGGCGTCCGCGTCGTCCTGCTCGTCGACGGGCGCGACGCCCATCCGGCCGTTGCGCAGCGCGCCGGAGTCGACGTCACCCTCGGCGGTGCCGTCCGACTCGCCCTCGAGTCCCTGGGCGAGACCGTTCGTCTGATCGAAAGTGCCGGCGATCACGTCGTCGCCGGGGCCCGTGTTGCTCATGGCGTGACGGTACGCCGGGCGGCTCGGGGTGGGCCCGGACCGTCGGGATCCTCTCAGCGGCCGCCGCGTCAGGGCTGGCTGCGCGCGATGGAGCAGGTCTGCTGCGCCGCCGTCTGGCCTCGGAGTCCGTCGATGACGGCCGTCGAGGTCTTCGTGGGCGTCGGCGTCGGGGACGAGGACGCCTTCGTCGTGCTCGCGGTCGCCGCATGCGCCTTCGCCGTCGGTGCCAGCTCGGTGCTGAGCCCCAGCGACGACTTGTCGAGCTCGACCGGCACGTCCGCGCGGATGCGGCGCATCAGCACGTCCGCGAGCTCCGTGTTCGGCACGACCTTGTTCGGGTTCTGCGGGTCTGCGCCGGTCGGGTACTGCACGAACACGAGGTGCTGCAGGTTCATGTTCTTCAGCGCGAGGGCCATCGTGACGATGGTGTCCTCGCTGGCGAGCGACTGGGAGAGCCGCACGTTCTGCGCAGCGGCCTGCGCCAGCCCGTAGAGCTTGACGGGGTTCGTGAACGTGTCGCGGCTCATCATCGTGCGCAGCAGTGACGACATGTAGGCCTGCTGCGAGCCGATGCGGGACAGGTCGCTGCCGTCCCCGACGCCGTGACGGCTCCGGAGGTAGGCGAGCGCCGTGCGGCCGGAGATGACGGAGCGGCCGGCCGGCAGCTTCAGACCCGCATCGGTGTCGTTGATCGGCTTCGTGACGCAGATCGGCACGCCACCCACGGCGTCGGCCATCTTCACCGTGCCCTCGAACGAGAACAGCGCGGCGTAGGGCACCTTGATGCCCGTGAGGCTCTCCACCGTCGAGACGACGCAGCCGAGGCCGCCGCGCGCGAACGCGGTGTTCAGCGGCTGGGCCGCCATGGCCGAGAAGGTCTCGTGGGTGGTCGGGTCCTCGCACTCGGGGTGGGCGATCACGAGGTCGCGGGGCAGGCTCATGATGACGCCGCTGCGGTGGTCCGCGGCGATGTGCACGAGGATGTTGACGTCGTTCAGCGTCGCGTCGCGGGCACCGCCGAACGACTTCTGGCCAGGGGCGTTGTCGGCGCCGACGAGCAGCACGTTGAAGCTGCCGTTCATCGCCGCGATCGTCGGCACGGAGCCGCCGTTGCTGATGTCGACGGCGTTGGCGGCGACGGTGCGGCCGAGCGACCAGATCCCGATCGCCGCGACCGACGCGGAGCTCGCGACGACCACCGCGGTCGTGATCGCGAGCACCTTCAGCGCGGCGCCCCAGACGGAGCGCCCGTGGTGCACGGCGTGCCTCGGCACGGCGCGGTCATGGTCGGACATCTCGTGAGCCCCCAACGGAGATGGCCACCTGATCGAGTCAGGGCGGCCGGAATCTCGGCAGCGTACGAGCCGAGGCGACCGATGCCCGGAAGGCGCACCGGATCAGGTCAGTGCCGCATCCGATCGAACGCGTCCAGCGCCGCCTGCCGGGACGCCTTGAGATCGACGATCGGCGACGGATAGGCCCGTCCTCCTTCGTCCAGCAGCGTGTGGTCGGACGTCCACGGCTCGTGCAGCGCCTTGCCCTGCCGCCCGCGCAGCTCGGGCACCCACCGACGGATGTACTCACCGTCGGGATCGAACTTCGTCGCCTGCGTCACCGGGTTGAAGACCCGGAAGAAGGGGGCCGCGTCGGCGCCGGAGCCGGCCACCCACTGCCACTGCGCGGCGTTGTTCGCAGGATCCGCATCGACGAGCGTGTCCCAGAACCACCGCTCCCCGATGCGCCAGTCGATCCGCAGGTTCTTGATGAGGAACGACGCGGTGACCATCCGCACCCGGTTGTGCATCCAGCCCGTGTGCCAGAGCTGCCGCATGCCGGCGTCGACGAGCGGGTATCCGGTGCGGCCGCGCTGCCACGCGCGGATGAGGCGCGGATCCGGATCCGCCCACGGGAACCGGTCGAAGGTGCGGTGCACGTTCTCCGTATCGAGGTGCTCGCGCCCGGCGAGGAGGTCGTAGTCGAACTCGCGCCAGCCGAGCTCGGTGAGGAACTTCTCCTTCACCGCGGGCGACGCATCCGCCTCCCGCACCCGGTGCCAGAGCTGGTACGGGCTCACCTCCCCGAACTTCAGGGAGGGGGAGAGGCGCGACGACGCCTCGGCGGCGGGGAGGTCGCGCTCGTCGGCGTAGCGCTCGAGCCGGTGGTGCAGGAAGTCGTCGAGCCGCTGGTGCGCGCCCTTCTCCCCGGGGACCCAGGTCTCGGCGAGGCCGGCCGTCCAGTCGAAGTCGGTCGGCAGCAGGCCGAGCGACTCGATCGTCTGGGTGGCCACCGGATGGGAGAGGCCGGACAGCTCGGCCGGTGCTGGATACGGGGAGCGCGGCTCGCCCTGCCGGGTGAGGGCGCGGAAGAAGGGGGTGAAGACGCCGAAGCGCTCGCCCTCGCCGGTGAGCACGTCGCCGGGCTCGTGCAGCAGCGAGCCCGTGTAGTCGTGCACCTCCGCGCCCTGCTGCCGGACCGCCGCCGCGACGGCCTCGTCCTGGGCGCGCTCGCCGACGGCGTACCGGCGGTTGAACGCGAGGTGGCCGGCCTTCGCGTCGCGGAGGACCGCCGGCACGACCTCGACCGGATCGCCGCGACGGATCGTGAGGACCGCCCCCCGCTTCTCGAGCGAGGCCGCGAGGGCGGTGAGGCTGTGGTGCAGCCACCAGCGGCTCGCGGCGCCGAGCCGGCGAGCGGCGCGGCCGGAGTCGTCGAACACGTACAGGAGCACCAGCGGCCCCCCGGCAGCACGCGCCGCGTGCAGCGCCGGGTGGTCGGAGACCCGCAGATCGTCGCGGAACCAGACGACCGTGGCGTCGGCGGGGGAGGCCATCCGAGCAATCTAGGGGTGTGCCTCGGCGGCTTCGCCGGGCTCCCAGGGAAGGAGGGCGGCCCGCCTCGGACGGCGGCCGGCGCATGCCCCCGAAAGCCGGGGATCATGGTGGGTCGCCGGGGGACAATCAGGTCACGAACGACCCCGTTTCGGGGGACAATCCGATCCCGTCCTGGCGTGTCTTCGTATGCTCCCCTCAGGCGCCGCGCCCACGGCGCACTCGACGGACCCCCCGGATGCCACCCGAGTTCGCGTCATGGACCACCAGTGACGAGATCGGCATCCGGAGCCCGCCGGGAGACAGGGGGAGCCGCACCCACGGCGAATCGCACCTCGTGCACCCACTGCTGACGATGCCCCGATGACGCCCACCCGCCATCGGGGCATCGTCGTTCCACGCCTGCATGCGTGCCCACCTCGTCAGCGCGTCGGCGGACACCGCTCCACGAGGCCGGTCGAGGCATCCGGGCGACGCTCCTCGACCCGACGGGGAGGGGCGACGTCACGGCTCGCGGACTCTCGGCGGCACAGGTAAGGGCCGGTCGCAGAGGCGGCGACCGGCCCTCTTCCCTTGCACCAAGAGTGTCCTGCAATCACACGCACCGACCGCCACAGCAAACGTTCGATGCCCTGCGAAGGTATAACGGTTCGATAACGGCGCGCTAGCCCTCACGGCGTGTCGAACGCCACTATTTCGCTGTGAGATCGGGGGTCAGAACCGGTCGGGCGAGGGACCGGTCCCGTAGCGGATCACGACGTCCGCGTGGCGGTCGAACCGGTAGCCGCTGCCGCGGATGGTGCGCACGATCCCGCCGTAGTCGCCCAGCTTCGCGCGGAGGCGACGGATGTGGACGTCGATGGTCCGCTCGTTGGGGATGTCGCTGTCGCCCTCGCCCCACAGGGTGCCGATGATCTCGGCGCGGGCCACCGTGCGGCCCTCGCGGAGCACGAGATGCTGCAGCAGCTCGAACTCCCGATAGGTGAGCGGAGCGGTGTCGCCGTCGATCGTGAGGCGCTTGCGGGAGAGGTCGAGCACGATGCCGGTGCGGCGTCGGCCGGCGGCCGGTTCCGAGCGCGGCCTCGCGGCCCGCTCGGTGAGGGCGCGGCGCACGATGTCGAGGTCACGGCCACCGGCACCGGCCGGGGCGAAGGCCACGGCGGCGTAGGTCTCGGCGGCGGGCACGAGCTCGGCGGTCACCCGCCGCAGCTGCTCGACCAGGGTCGAGAGGTCGATGCCGGCGGCGCGGGCGGTGGCCTCGTCGACGCCGACGAAGAGGGCGAACCCGCGGGCCTCGGCGGTGCGGGTCTCTGGCGCAGGCGTCTCGGCGGGGAGGTCCGGCACCAACCGGAGACCGGGTCGCTCATGGGCGGTGGGGGCGGCAGGAAGAGCAGGAGCGATCGACACGGGAGAAGTCCTTCGAGATGTGCAGCGCGGGATGCGCGCGAGCGGAACCGATGCCCACGAGGGGCGGAGCGTCGCGATGGGCGACGGGGCCCGGATTCAGATACCGGGCGGCAAGGGAACGGTTCAGCGACACATTCGACGGCCGGAGAGGCCGCACATCATCGCCTGCGGAGCCTGACGTGCCTCGGGGGCGGTCATGCGGGCGGCAACGATGGACATGCCCGGCATCCTGACCGATGACTGGGAGCGATGTCAAGCAGAGGGGCGGCGCGTCCGCGAAGGTGACACGCACAAATCCGCTGCGCGAACGACGGAGTTCGGGCGTCGAAAGTCCCTGCATCCGCAGAAACGTGCCCGCGACGCACGATTTCTCCGCCGATTGGGCAGCGCGGAGGCTGGGGTGAGGGCAGCGCTGGTCAGCTCGGGACGGTGCCGTAGAGCCGGTCGCCCGCGTCGCCGAGGCCGGGGACGATGTAGCCGAGCTCGTTGAGGTGGTCGTCCAGCGCACCGAGCACGATGGTGAGGTCGCGGCCCTTCGTGGCCTTCTCGATCATCGCGAGCCCCTCCGGCGCCCCGAGCAGGCAGACGGCCGTCACGTCGACGGCGCCGCGGTCGAAGAGGTAGTCGATGGCGGCGAGCAGGCTGCCACCGGTGGCGAGCATCGGGTCGAGCACGAAGCACTGCCGGTTCTCGAGGTCACTCGGCAGCCGTTCCGCGTAGATGGTCGGCTCGAGGGTCTCCTCGTTGCGCACCATGCCGAGGAAGCCCACCTCCGCGCTCGGGATGAGCTTCACCATCCCCTCGAGCATCCCGAGGCCCGCCCGCAGGATCGGCACGATGAGCGGACGCGGGCTGCTGATCGCGAGGCCCGTGGTCGGGGCGACGGGCGTCTCGATCCGCACCTCCTCGACCCGCACCTGGCGGGTGGCCTCGTAGGCGAGGAGCGTGACGAGCTCCTCGGCGAGGGCCCGGAACGTCGGCGACGGGGTGGTGCGGTCGCGGAGCACGGTGAGCTTGTGCGTGATCAACGGATGGTCGGCCACATGCACGCGCATGCTGTCAGGCTACTGAAGCGACCGAGTGACGGAGGGGATGGGCATGCGGCGGGAGGACACGGCGCTGATGGCGCTCGCCCTCGCGGAGGCGCGGCGGGCGGTCGCGACCGGCGACGTGCCCGTCGGGGCCGTGGTCGTCGACCGCGACGGCGTGGTTCTGGGGACCGGTCGGAACGAGCGCGAGGCGACGGGCGATCCGCTCGCCCACGCCGAGGTCGTCGCCCTTCGCGCTGCGGCGGAGACCCGCGGTGCGTGGCGGCTCGACGACTGCACCCTCGTGGTGACGCTCGAGCCCTGCGTGATGTGCGCCGGCGCCGTGCTGGCGGCGCGGATCCCGCGGCTGGTGTTCGGCGCCTGGGACGACAAGGCCGGCGCCGTCGGATCCGTGCTGGACGTCATCCGCGACCGCCGGGTGCCCCACGAGGTCGAGGTGGTCGCGGGCGTCGCAGCGGACGAGTGCGCGGCGCTGCTCACCGGGTTCTTCGCCGAGCGGCGCTGATCACTCCATCCCGCGGATGACGATCGTCTCCGTCGGGGTCGCCTCGTCGTGGGCGACGTCGGGCTCGACGAACACCGCCGCGCCCTTCGGCGCGATCCGTGCCGCGGCGAGCTGCACGTGGGCGATGACGTTCACCACGTCCGGGAGCTCGAGCAGCGGTGGCAGGCCCACCCGGATCACGACGAGCACGCGTCCGGTGCGTTCCTCGCGCCCGATGCGGACGGTGGACACGTTGCGCACGTTCCGGACCCGGCCGACGGCCTGCCCGATCGCGGCCGCCGGATCGACGTCGATGTTCGACATGAGGGACCTCCCCGCCCCGCCAGTGTACGAGGTCGGCTCTGGCGCGGTCCCTGGCCCTACGATTCCGCGGGTGACCGATGCCGCCGCTGTCGCCCTGCCCTCGCCCGTCGCGATCCTGGGGGGCGGATCGATGGGCGGCGCGATCCTGAGCGGCCTGCTGGCGGCCGGTGTGCCGGACCTCCGCGTGACCACCCGCACGCCCACCCGCGCACCCCAGCCGGCCGAGGGGCTCGCGGTGCTGATCGCGGAGCAGGACGTCGGTGCGAACCGCACGGCGGTGGCGGGCGCCCGGGTCGTCGTCGTCGCGGTGAAGCCCGCCGGCGTGCCCGCTCTGCTCGCCGAGATCGCGGATGCGCTCGAGCCCGGCACCCTGGTCGTGAGCGTCGCCGTCGGCGTGCGGATCGCCTCGATGGTCGCCGCGCTGCCGGACTCGGTGGTCGTGTTCCGGGCGATGCCGAACACGCCGTCCGCCGTCGGTGCCGGCGTCACCGGGGTCGCGGCGCCCCCGGAAGGGCGCCCCGAGGACGTGGAGACGGTCGCCGCGGTGTTCCGCACCGTCGGCACCGTCGTGCAGGTGGCCGAGGACCGCATCGACGCACTGTCATCCGTCTCCGGCTCCGGGCCCGCCTACGTGTACCTCTTCCTGGAGCGCTTCATCGACGCGGCGATGCGGCTCGGCTTCGACGCGGACGAGGCGAGAGCGCTCGTCGTCGGCACCGCCGACGGCGCCCTGCGGCTGCTCGCCGACAGCGGCGAGGACCCCGCCGAGCTGCGGCGCAGGGTGACGAGCCCCAAGGGCACGACCGAGCGCGCCGTCGCGGTCTTCGAGCAGCGCGACCTCGGGGGGATCTTCGACGAGGCGCTCGCCGCTGCGATCGCCCGAGCGCAGGAGATCGCGGCGGGCTGAGGTCCGTCCCCTGTTCGAGGGGCACCGTCCGTGGCGCTCGGACCCGGGCGCCGATACGGTGGCCCAATGGCGGACCTGTTCGACGTCATCGCGGACCCGACACGACGCGAGCTGCTTCGTGCGCTCCTCGAGCAGACGGAGGCCGCTGACGGTACCGGCGAGGCCAGCGTGGGGGAGCTCGTCAGCCGCCTCTCGCTGAGCCAGCCGACCGTCTCCAAGCACCTGAAGACGCTGCGGGAGTTCTCGATCGTCTCGGTGCGGGAGCAGGGGCAGCACCGCTACTACCGGCTCGAGCCGGCGCAGCTGGAGCCGATCGCCGAATGGCTCGGCGCCTTCGTCAAGCCCGTCGTCGCCGCAGCCGAGCCGGTCGCGGCCGAGACGATGGCGGTGGCCGCGGCGACGCCGACGCATCCGCTCTCCCCGCGGCTGCGGGCGACCGCGGTCCGGCTCGGGGCTGCGACCGCCGGGGTCGCCGGCCGGTTCCGCCGCACCCGGTAGTCCCTCGCTTCGCGAGGGACGGCCCTCGAACTCAGGTGACGCGCCGGTGAACGCGGCCCTCCGGCGTGTCCCGGAGGCTGGACTCGTTGTCACATCTGCCCCTACAGTGAACGGTGATACCACTCGAGGCCGCGGTATCAAGGGGGCTTCCCGCGTCAGCAACGGGGGTCGGGGTGGAAGGGGTCGCCGTGTCCGGACTCAGTGATGCGCGATTCCTCACCGTCGCGGAGGTCGCCGACATGATGCGCGTCTCGCGCATGACGGTCTACCGGCTCGTGCACTCGGGGGACCTGCCGGCCATCCGATTCGGGCGCTCGTTCCGCGTGCCGGAGTCCGCCGTGCAGATGGCCATGAGCAACCACGTGGTCGAGCCGACCATCTCCCGGTCCGCCTGACGGGATCCTCGGATCCGCCCGGTCGCGCCGCGGGCTAGACTGTCGGGGCGATTCCGCGGTCCGTACCGGTGGCGCGGACGCCACCGGAACGTGAAGGAGTTCGTATGGGTTCGGTCATCAAGAAGCGCCGCAAGCGAATGGCCAAGAAGAAGCACCGCAAGCTGCTGCGCAAGACGCGTCACCAGCGTCGCAACAAGAAGTGACGTCACGCGGCGCATCGCGTCGCTGACCTCAGGTCGGGGCTCGCCCGTTCGGGCGGCTTCACGACCTCGCGCGCGGGCCTCCACCTCAGGGTGCGGCCCGCGCTCGCGTCCCCGCACCGCTTCGTGGGTTGCCACTTTTCGCCCTCGAGCGGCCAGTCCGAGGGCCAGAAGTGGCAACTCAGCGTGGGAACGCAGCGGGTTCGCCGGAACCGGCTCGGCTACGCCTCCTGGCGCCGGCCTGCCGCGCGCACTCGGCGGCGCTCGGCCCGGATGCTGCGCACGTCGAGCCGCAGCGTGCGCCAGCCCGCCTGGGCGGCCCGGGCGGCGAGCTCCCGGTCGGGGTTGATCGCGACCGCGGTGCCCATGGCCGTCAGCAGGGGCAGGTCGTTGATCGAGTCGCTGTACGCGTAGCAGTCGGCGGGGTCGTAGCCGCGCTCGGCGAGCAGCTTCCGGGCGGCGGCGGCCTTCTCGGGCCCGTGCATGGTCGGGCCGGAGAAGCGGCCGGTGAAGACGCCGTCCTCGATCTCGAGCCCGGTGCCGATGCCACCGGTCGCCCCGAGGCTCGCGGCGAGCTCCTGCGCCAGGAAGTCGGGCGTCGCGGAGATCAGCCACACCTCGTGCCCGGCCGCGAGGTGGGCGCGAAGCAGCTCCTGGCTCTCCGGCCACATCCGCAGCCGCATCCGCTGCACCACCGACGCCGCGAGCCGGTGCAGCCGCTCGGCGGAGACGCCCCCGAGCAGGCGCATGCCGCGGTCGCGCACCTCGTCGAGCACGCCGAGGTGCTCGCCGCGGTGCCGGAACTTCACGGCCTCCCACCCGAAGCGGACGAGGTCGCGCAGCGAGACGATGCCGAGCGTGCGGGCGGCCCGCGCGAGGAACAGCAGGCTCGCCCCGTTGACGAGCGTCTTGTCGATGTCGAAGAAGGCCGCCACGGGCAGCGCGGGCGGGGCGGGCGGCTCCTCGGACATCCGGGGAAGTGTATGGCCGCGATCCTCCGAGCCGCCCCGGCTACGCTGCCTGCGTGCCCGCGACGACCCTCACGCTGATCGCCAAGCCGGGATGCCACCTCTGCGACGAGGCCCGCGCGGTCGTCGACCGGGTGCTCGGCGAGCTCGACCGTGACGGGGTCGGCGTGCAGCTGATCGAGCGCAACATCCTCGAGGAGCCGGCGCTCGCGGCGCAGTACGCCGACGACATCCCCGTCGTGCTCGTCGACGAGCGGATGCACGACCGGTGGCGGATCGATGCCGACCGGCTGCGGAGCGACCTGCTGGCTTAGCCCGTCGGTTCGAGGGGCGGGGCGGTCAGCGCGGGCTCCGGCGCCCGCCATCCCTTGATCGCGGCCCACACCACGCTCGTGATCGGCACGGCGAGCAGCGCGCCGACGATGCCGGCCAGCACCGTCCCGGCCGTCAGCACGAGCAGGATCATGAGCGGATGGAGCGAGACCGTGCGCCCCATCACGACCGGCTGCAGCACGTTGCCCTCGAACTGGTTCACGGCGATCACGATCGCGATGACGATGACCGCCTGGACCGGGCCGCCGGTGACGAACGACACGAGCGCAGCGACGGCGCCGGCCAGGATCGACCCGATGACGGGGATGTAGGCGGTGGCGAACATGAGCACGGCGAGCGGGATCGCGAGCGGCACGCGGAGGATGACCAGGCCGAGGCCGATGAAGACCGCGTCGAACAGGGCCACCAGCGTCGTCCCCCGGACGTAGCCGCCGAGGACCGTGACCGCACGGTCGCCGATGCGGTCGCCCCGCGCTCGCGCCTCGCCGTGGAACGGCTGCAGGAGGAAGCGCCAGATGAGTGCGCCGTCCTTCAGGAAGAAGAACAGCACGAAGAGCATGAGCACGAGCCCGGTCACGAGCGACGTCACCGTGCTCAGCCCGGCGAGTGCGGTGGACGCGAACGATCCGTTCGTGAAGAAGGCCACGGCGTTCCGCCGCGCGTTCTCGAACTGGGCCTGATCGATCGGCAGGCCGCTCGAGGCCAGCGAGCGCACGAGGCGGTCGACCCCGGTGCTCGCTGCGGCGACGAGTGAGGCCCATTGCGCGATGACGGCGATGACGATGCCGGCGGTGACGCCGGCCAGCAGGACGAGGCCGAGGACGAGGGTCGAGAGCGCCGCCAGGGCCCGTGGCCAGCCGTGCACCTCGAGCCACCGCGTGAGCGGGCTGAGCGCCGAGGCGAGGATCAGCGAGATCACGAGCGGGATCACGACCGTGTTGAGCCGTGCCGCCAGGACGATCAGGGCCGCTGCCGCCGCGGCCACGATCAGCGCCTGGAGGCAGCGCATGGCGAGGGTCCCGAACCCGTCGGTCCAGGTCGCGGCGAGTCGCCGCGCCGTCCGCGGCCGCTCGAGCGGCGGGAGGTCGGGGTCCGCCGGCACCCCGAGGTGGAGGCCGTGCTGGCGCCCGGACGGAACGGCCGTGACGGCCGGCGCGGGGTCGGGGAGCACGCGGTCCGTGACCGGCAGCTCAGGGGGTGCGGCGGTCGTTTCGCTCACGCGGGCAGCCTGATCCACCCCGTGGCCACGGTCCAGCGGTGCGGGGTGATCTCATCCCCTACGGGGGAACACCCGCGAGGTCACTCCCGCCAGGCCTTCACGGCGGTCCAGATCACGCTCGCCGTGGGCACCGCCAGCACGGCGCCGATGATCCCCGCGAGCACGGAGCCGGCCGTGATCGCGAGCAGGATCGCGAGCGGATGCAGCGAGAGCGCCTTGCCCATGATCAGCGGCTGCAGCACGTTGCCCTCGATCTGGTTCACGGCGATCACGATCGCGATGACGATCAGGGCCTGGACCGGGCCGCCGGTGACCAGCGCGACGAGGGCCGCGAGGATCCCGGAGACGGTGGCGCCCACCACGGGGATGAACGCGGTCACGAACACGAAGACGGTCAGCGGCAGGGCGAGTGGGATCTGCAGGATGAACAGGCCCGCGCCGATGAAGACCGCGTCGATGAGGGCGACGAGCGCCGTGCCCCGCACGTAGGCGCCGAGCACCCCGACGGACTCGTCGCCGATGCGCTGCGCCCGCTCGCGCCGGTCGCCGTGCAGCGGCTGCACGAGGAAGCGCCAGATGGTGCGGCCGTCCTTCAGCAGGAAGAACAGCACGAAGACCACCAGGACGAGGCCGGTGAGGATCGAGGTCGCCGTCGACAGCCCCGCGAGGGCACCGGATGCGAACGTCCCGCTCGTGAGGAACGACGCCACCGACTGCCGTGCATCCGTGACCTGCTTCTGATCGATCGGGAACCCGCTGCTCGAGACCAGCTTCTGCAGGCTGCCGACCCCGTCGGAGGCGGAGCTCACGAGCCTGCCCCACTGATTGATGACGGCGAGCGTCACCCCGGCCAGCACCCCGCCGAGCAGCACGATCGCGAGCAGCAGCGTGATCAGCGCCGCGAGCGCGGCCGGCACGTGCCGCTTCTCCAGCCATCGCACCATCGGGCTGAAGGCCGACGCGAGGATGACCGCGATGACCACCGGGATCACCACGAGCGAGAGCTGGCGGCCGACGGAGATCGCGACCCCGCCGAGCGCGGCGACGAGCAGGATCTGGAGGCAGCGGATGCTGAACCGGCCGAAGCCGTCCGCCCATGCCTCGACGACGCGGGAGGAGCCGGGGACGCCGGACGCGTCCCCGTGGTCCCGCGGCGTGCTCAAGGCAGCAGGCGGTTCGGACCGCGGAACAGGAACGTCGTCTCGCGGATGCTCTGCCGCTCGAGCAGCAGCATCAGCACGCGGGCCAGGCCCATCCCGAACCCGCCGTGCGGCGGGATGCCGTACCGGAAGAAGTCGAGGTAGGTCGTCAGCTCCTTCGGGTCGAGCCCCTTGTCCTCCGCCTGCGCGGTGAGCACGTCGACGCGGTGCTCCCGCTGCGCGCCCGTGGCGATCTCGGTGCCCCGGTAGATGAGGTCGTAGCTCCTCGTGAGCGACGGGTCCTCCGCGGAACGCATGTGGTAGAAGGGTCGGATGCTGGTGGCGTAGTCGGTGAGGAACACGAAGTCGTGCCCGAGCTCCTCGCGCACGTACGCCGCGATCCGCCGCTCGCCCTCGGGGTCCATGTCCTCGTCGGCGCGGGGCACGGTGTAGCCCCGCTCGGCGACGATCCGCTTCGCCTCGGCCAGCGGGATGCGCGGGAACGGGCGGGTCGGCACCGTCACCTCGATGCCGAGGAGGCGCTCGATCTCCTCGCCGTGCTTCGCCTCGACGGCCTCGAAGCCGGCGACGATGAGCTCCTCGTGGATCGCCATCACGTCCTCGTGGCTGTCGATCCAGCTGACCTCCATGTCCACGCTCGTGAACTCGGTGGCGTGCCGCGCGGTGAAGGACGGGTCCGCGCGGAACGCGTCGGCGATCTCGAAGACGCCGCCGAAGCCGGCCGCCTGCGCCATCTGCTTGAAGTGCTGCGGGCTCTGCGCGAGGTAGGCGACGGTGTCGAAGTACTTCAGCTGGAACAGCTCCGCGCGCGACTCCGACGGCGACGCCATCAGCTTCGGCGTGTGCACCTCGAGGAAGTCGTGCTCCACCCACCAGGTGCGCAGCGCGTGCTCGAAGGTGGTCTGCACGCGGAAGACGAGCTGCTGCGCGGGCTGCCGCAGGTCGAGGAAGCGCCAGTCGAGGCGCTTGTCGACGCTCGAGTCGGGGGCGATCGGCATCTCGGGCTCGGCCGCCGCGACGACGTCGAGGGTCTCGATGCGCACCTCGATGCCGCCGAGCTTCACGCGCTCGTCGTGCTTCAGCTCGCCGGCCACGCGCACGAAGCTGCCGACCGTCATCCCGGAGATCGCGCTCGCGATCTCGTCGTCCTCCGCGGGTCGCGGCCGGACGAGCTGCACGGCGCCGCTCTCGTCGCGCAGCACGAGGAACTGCACCTTCTTCTGGTCGCGGACGGTCTCGATCCAGCCACCGACGGACACGGGACCGTCGTCGAGGGCCGCGAGATCGGCGATGCGGATGCGGGAGGTCACGGGCCGGAAGCCTACCGAGCGAGGCTCAACAGCATCCGGGCGCACCCTTCCATCGCGCCGTTCCGGAGAAAATCGTGCGACACCCCGCGACCGGAGCGCCGGGGACGGCGTGTCGCGCAGGAACTCCGGAACGGCGCGATCCGACGGTCGGTGCAGCCCTCTTATATGCCGTTCGTACACTGTGCGGGTGGTCGCTCGAGCGCTCCACCTCGTCCGTCACGGCGAGGTGCACAACCCGGCGGGCGTCATCTACGGACGGCTCCCGGAGTTCCGCCTGTCCGATCGCGGCGAGCGGATGGCCGCGCGCACGGCCGAATCGCTCGCGGATCTGCCGATCACCCGCATCGTCGCGTCGCCGCTGCTGCGCACCCAGCAGTCCGCGCAGCCGATCGCCGAGATCTTCGGGCTGCCCGTCGAATCCGACGAGCGCGTGATCGAGTCCGGCAACGCGCTCGAGGGCCGCGTCTCCGCCGGGACCGCCCTCTTCCGCGATCCGCGCGACTGGCGGCTCTTCGTCAACCCGCTGCGGCCCTCCTGGGGGGAGCCGTACACGGAGATCGTCGAGCGGATGCGCCGGGCGATCTTCGACGTGTTCGCGAGCACCGACGACGGCGACGTCGTGATCGTCACCCATCAGCTGCCGATCTGGATGGTGCATCGCAGCATGGCCGGCGAGCCGCTGCCGCACGATCCGCGGCACCGTCGCTGCGCGCTCTCCAGCGTGACCAGCGTCGCGCGCCGCGACGGGCGCCTGGCAGAGATCGCCTACACCGACCCGGCCGCCGGCGTGGCCGCCGTGGACCAGGGCGCCTCGTGAGGCGGTCGCTTCCGGCGGCCGCGGCGCTCGCGGTCGCGCTGCTGCTCACGGGCTGCACCCAGCAGGGGTTCAGCTCGCCGGGCGACGGCGGCACGACGGTCGGTGGCACGGGCGTCGAGGAGTGGCAGCATCCGACGACCGACCCGATCGCGTTCTCCGGTCCCACCGTCGACGGCAGCACCTTCGACTCGAAGGACTACCGGGGGCAGGTGCTCGTCGTGAACTTCTGGTACGCGGGCTGCGGCCCCTGCCAGTCGGAGTCGCCCACACTCACGTCGCTCGCGGCGAAGTACAAGGGCAAGGGCGTCCAGTTCGTCGGCGTCGACGTCCGGGACGAGGCCGGCGAGGCGAAGCCGTTCGAGCAGAAGTACGGCGTGCCCTATCCGAGCATCCTCGACCAGGCGAACCACGGCGCCGTCGAGCTCGCCTTCGCCGGCAGCATCCAGCCGAACGCCACGCCCACCACGCTCGTGCTCGACAAGCAGGGCCGGGTGACGGCGCGGATGCTCGGCCAGGCGGACCCGTCGATCCTCGCCACGCTGATCGACTCGGCGAAGAGCGGCCGCGACGCATGAGCGCCCTCGTGGGCCAGGGTGCGCTGCTGCTCGGGGTGCCGGTCGCGCTCGCCGCGGGCGCCCTCTCCTTCGCGTCGCCCTGCGTGCTCCCGCTCGTGCCCGGCTACCTCGGCTACGTCGGCGGCATGGACCGCCCCACCGGGACGAACCGCCCGAGCGGCCGCCTCGCCCTCGGCGCGGCGCTGTTCGTGCTCGGCTTCTCGATCGTCTTCGTGCTCGCCGGCACGGTGATCGGCTCCGCGGGCTTCTTCCTCGTGCAGTGGCGGGACGTGCTCACCCGCATCTCGGGCGTCGTCGTGCTGCTGCTCGGCATCGTCTTCATCGGCGGCCTCGGCCCCCTGCAGCGCACCGTCAAGCCCTCCTGGCAGCCGCGGACCGGCCTGCTCGGGGCGCCGCTGCTCGGCGCCGTCTTCGCGATCGGCTGGACGCCCTGCCTCGGCCCGACCCTGACGGCGATCTACTCGCTCGCGCTGCAGGGCGGATCCGCGGGCCTCGGCGCGCTGCTCGCCTTCGTCTACTCGATCGGCCTCGGGCTCCCGTTCGTCGCCATCGCCGTCGGGCTCGGCTGGGCGACGCGCAGCGTGGCATTCCTGAAGCGGCATATCCGCGTGGTGAACCTGGCCGGTGGTGGCCTGCTCATCGTGATCGGCGTGCTGATGGTGTCGGGCCTCTGGCTCGGCGCGCTGAGCGGGCTGCAGGCCTGGTGGGGTGGGTATGAGCAGGCCCTCTGACGCGTTCGACCGCGGGTTCGAGGATCCGTCCGGCCCCGAGAGCCCCCGGCTCGGTCCCCTCGAGTGGCTGCGCTGGGCATGGCGGCAGCTCACGAGCATGCGCACGGCGCTGCTGCTGCTGCTCGCGCTCGCCATCGCCGCGGTCCCGGGCTCGCTGATCCCGCAGAACTCCGCGGATCCGAACGGCGTGGTCGCCTGGAAGCAGAGCAACCCCGGTCTCGTCGACGTCGCGAACTCGCTGCAGCTCTTCGACGTCTACACCTCCGCGTGGTTCTCGGCGATCTACCTGCTGCTGTTCCTCTCGCTCGTCGGCTGCGTGGTCCCGCGCCTCACCCACCACGTGAAGGCGATGCGGGCCGCGCCGCCGCGCACGCCGTCCCGCCTCGGCCGCCTGCCCGCCTACCGGACGGCGGAGATGAGGGGCGACGCGGAGCACGCGCTGCTCGTCGGGGAGCGGCTGCTGCGCCGGCACCGCTACCGCGTGCAGCGGTACGGCTCCAGCATCTCCGCCGAGCGCGGCTACCTGCGGGAGACCGGCAACCTCGTGTTCCACGCGGGCCTCGTCGGCGTCCTCGTGTCGGTCTTCGTCGGCGGCGGGTTCACCTACACGGGGCAGCGTGTGCTCCCGGTGGGCCAGACCTTCGTCAACGAGCAGCAGGCCTACGACTCCATCTCGACCGGCCGCTTCTTCGGCGATTCGTCGCTGCAGCCCTACGCGATCACGCTCGACTCGCTCAGCGTGAAGTACGAGCAGCACAACCTCGCGGCGCTCGGCGAGCCCATCGACTACACCGCCAAGGTCACCACGCAGGTGCGAGGTCAGCAGCCGCAGCACCGGATCATCAAGGTGAACGACCCCCTGACGATCGGCGGGAGCCAGGTCTACCTGCTCGGCAACGGGTACGCGGCGAGGATCAGCGTCCGCGACACGAAGGGCAAGCTCATCTACGGCGGGACCGTGCCCTTCCGGCCGCAGTCGAACACCATGACGTCGCTCGGGGTCGTCAAGGTGGGCAGCGCGACCCCGAAGCAGATCGGGCTGATCGGGTTCCTCTACCCGACGGCGCAGAAGCTGACGACGGGGGCGCTCACCTCCATCTACCCCGACCTCGAGAACCCGGTCGTCACCTTCAACGTGTGGACGGGCGATCTCGGCAGCGGCGCGCAGAACGTCTACACGCTCGACACCACGCACATGACGCAGGTCGCCGGGCCGACCACCAAGGTCAAGGGGATCGAGCTCACGCCCGCGACGCCGACGGCGACGCTGCCGAACGGCCTGGGCACCGTGCACCTCGACGGGATCACGCGCTTCGCGGCCCTCGACATCCATCACGACCCGTCGCAGGGCTGGGTGGGCGGCTTCGTGGTGTTCACGGTCGCCGGGCTGATCACGTCGCTGCTCGTGCCGCGGCGCCGGATGTGGCTGAAGGTCACCGACGAGGACGACGAGCTGCGCCTCGAGTACGCGGGCCTCGCCCGCGGCGACGACCCGGCGCTCGAGCGGGCCGTGACCGAGTTCGCGGAGGAGCACCGCGGTGCCCTCGAAGCGGATCCGGGGCCGCTCGCGCGCACGCCGGTCGGGGTCTGATGCTCGGCGCAGGCGCTCGGCGGACGCGGCTTAGGCTGCTGGCGTGACCACTCCGCTCGACCAGCTGTCGGTCCTCCTGCTGCTGTCCGCGATGGGCCTCTACGCGGTCGCCTTCATCGCCTTCGCGTTCGACCTCGCCCGGCGCTCGAGCGAGGCGTCGGCGATGGCCGACGAGGCCGCGCTGCGGTCCGCGGCGACGCCGTCCGCATCCGCGTCCGGTGGGAGCGGTGTCGCGACCCTCGTCGCCGCGCCGCCGAGCACCGGTGCGCCGGTGCGTCCGATGCGTCGCACCGCCGCTCGCGTAGGCCTCGCGGTGCTCACGATCGGCTGGGTGCTGCACCTCGGCGCGGACGTGCTCCGCGGCATCGCGGCCGCCCGCGTGCCGTGGGCGAACATGTACGAGTTCTCGATGACGGGCACCCTGATCATCGTCGGGATCTACCTGCTCGTGCTGACGCGGGTCGACCTGCGCTTCCTCGGCTCGGTCATCACCGGCCTCGTGCTCGTGCTGCTCGGCATCGCGACGATCGGCTTCCGCGTCGCCGTCTCGCCGCTGCCGCCGGCCCTGCAGTCGTACTGGCTCGTCATCCACGTGTTCGTGGCGATCCTCGGCACCGCGTTCTTCACGATCGCCGGATCGCTGTCGGCCGTGCAGCTCGTGCAGGCGCGGCGCGAGCGCGTGCTCGCCGGAGGGGGCCGGGCGGACCGCGTGCGGCTGCTGTCGACGTTCCCGAACTCGAACCGGCTCGAGAACCTCGCCTACCGCATCTCGATCGTCGGCTTCATCCTCTGGACCTTCACCCTCATCGCAGGCGCGATCTGGGCGGACCACGCCTGGGGCCGCTACTGGGGCTGGGACACCAAGGAGGTGTGGACGTTCATCATCTGGGTGATCTACGCCGGCTACCTCCACGCCCGGGCGACGCGCGGCTGGCGAGGCAACGGCTCCGGCTGGCTCAACCTCATCGGCTACGCCGCCGTGCTGTTCAACTTCGGCGTGGTGAACGTCTTCTTCCACGGCCTGCACGCCTACAGCGGCCTCTCCTCCTAAGGGGGCCACCACTCCTCGGGAGTTGCCACTTTCTGCGACCTTGAAGCGCTCAAGGTCGCAGAAAGTGGCAACCGTCGGAGGGGGAGGGGACCCTCAGGCGGGGAGGAGCGCGTGGCAGCGGCGGATGCGGTCCGCCCACCACGCGGCACGCTCGCGGTCCGCGGCCCAGCGCGCCAGCAGCGCCGGTGACGGCGTCACCCGCCGCACGTCGATCGCGCCGTCGACCGGCGTGAGCGGCTCGTCGGTCACGTCCGCGGCGAGCAGGGCCGCGGTGCCGAGCCCGCAGTCATAGGGCAGCTCGGGCAGCGCCGCCGCGAGGTGCGCGCCCATCGCCAGGCCGATCGACGTGTCGATCGCGCTCGACGCCACCGCGGGAAGGCCCGCCTCCGCGACGAGCGCCGCCGCCCTCCGTACCCCGCCGAGCGGCGCCGCCTTCACCACCAGCACGTCGGCCGCCCCGGCCCGGGCGACCGCGAGCGGATCCTCGGCCTTCCGCACCGACTCGTCCGCCGCGATCGGGATCGCCAGGTCCTGGATGCGCTCCCGCAGCTCCGCGAGCTCGTCGAGCCGCAAGCACGGCTGCTCCGCGTACTCGAGGTCGAACGGCGACAGGGCGCGCAGCGCATGCTCCGCCTCGTCCACGTTCCAGGCGGCGTTCGCGTCGATGCGGATGCGGCCCTCCGGCCCCAGCACCCGGCGGACCGCCCGCACGCGGGCCACGTCAGCGGCGAGCAGGCCGCCCCGCTCCGCGACCTTCACCTTGGCCGTGCGGCAGCCGGGGAACCGGGCGAGCACCACGGCGACGCCGTCGGCCTCGACTGCCGGCACGGTCGCGTTCACCGGGATCCGGTCCCGGAGCGGCGTCGGCACCGCGGACCAGCCGAAGTCGATCGCCGCCGCGAGCCACGCCGATGCCTCCGCGTCGCCGTACTCCGGGAAGGGCGCGAACTCGGTCCAGCCGGCGGGGCCCTCGACGAGGGCGGCCTCGCGCACGATGATGCCGCGGAACCGTGTGACCATCGGCAGGGCGACGACGCGGAGCCCGGCGAGCAGGTCGTCGACGGCCGGGAGCATCCGCCCATCCTCGCGCCTCTACGCTGCAGACATGGCCGTGTCCGAGCTCTTCGACCCCGCCGTCTGGCGCGACACCGGCCGCGGCTACACGGACATCACCGATCACCGCAGCCTCGACGGCCGCATCGCCCGCATCGCGTTCGATCGGCCCGAGGTGCGCAACGCGTTCCGCCCGCACACGGTCGACGAGCTCGCCCGCGCCCTCGAGGACGCCCGCACGGACACGAAGGTCGGCGTCGTGCTGCTCACCGGCAACGGCCCCAGCCCGAAGGACTGCGGCTGGGCGTTCTGCTCCGGCGGCGACCAGCGCATCCGCGGCCGCGACGGGTACCAGTACGAGGACGGCGGGCAGGGCATCGGCCGGCTGCACATCCTCGAGGTGCAGCGGCTCATCCGCTTCATGCCGAAGGTCGTGATCGCGCTCGTGCCCGGCTGGGCGGCAGGCGGCGGCCACTCGCTGCACATCGTCTGCGACCTCACGATCGCCTCGGCGGAGCACGGGCGGTTCAAGCAGACGGATGCGGACGTCGGGTCCTTCGACGGCGGGTACGGGAGCGCCTACTTCGCCCGGCAGGTCGGCCAGAAGTTCGCCCGCGAAGTGTTCTTCCTCGCGCAGGAGTACGACGCCGAGCGGGCGCTCGCGGCAGGCGCGATCAACGCGGCCGTGCCGCACGCGGAGCTCGAAGCCACCGGCATCGCGTGGGCGCGGACGATCCTCGGCAAGTCGCCGACCGCCATCCGGATGCTCAAGTACGCGTTCAACGCCGTCGACGACGGGATGGTCGGTCAGCAGCTGTTCGCGGGCGAGGCGACCCGGCTCGCGTACGCGAGCGACGAGGCCGCCGAGGGGCGCGACGCCTTCCTCGAGAAGCGGCCGCCGGACTTCGGCGGCTTCCCGTACGCGTTCTGATGCGCCCGCTGCTCGCCGTCTCCGCCGGGGACCCCGCCGACCTCACCGTGGCGCTCCGAGCCGCGCTCGACGGATCCGGGCCCGCCATCCTCCCGCTCGCCCCGGGCACCCCCCATCCGGACGACCTGCCCGACGAGGTGCCGGTGGCGACCGCCGTGGTCGTCGCGACGTCCGGCAGCAGCGGCGCCCCGAAGCGCGTGGTGCTGCCGACCGCCGCGCTGCTCACCTCGGCCGCCGCTACCGAGAGCGCGCTCGGCGGCCCGGGCGAGTGGGTGCTCGCGCTGCCCGGGCACTACATCGCGGGCGTGCAGGTGATCGTGCGTGCGCTCGCCGCCGGCAGCGAGCCGATCGCCGTGCCGTCGGGGCCCTTCCGGGCGGACGCGTTCGCATCGGCGATCCGCGCGCTGCCCGCCGACCGGCGTCGGTACAGCGCGCTCGTGCCGACCCAGCTGCATCGCGTGCTCGAGGCGATGGCCGACCGTGAGGTGGCGGGCGCGGTCCGCAGCCTCGACGCGCTGCTGATCGGCGGCGGCCGGCTCGCGGATGCCGAGGCGGAGCGAGCCGCGGAGGCCGGCATCCGGATCGTGCGGACGTACGGGGCGTCGGAGACGTCGGGCGGCTGCGTGTACGACGGCGTCCCGCTCGCCGGGGTGGAGGTGCGCGTCGTGGACGGCGAGGTGCAGCTCGCCGGGCCGGTGCTCGCCGACGGGTACCTCGGTGACCCGGAGCGCACGGCGCGGATGTTCGTGTCCGAGCCCGGTCATCGCTGGTACCGCACCGGTGACGCGGGGGAGTGGGACGGGCAGCGGCTCACCGTGACGGGACGGCTCGACGACGTGATCGTCTCCGGCGGCGAGAAGGTGTCGCTCGCGGTCGTCGAGGCGGTCGTGCAGACGCTGCCCGGCATGACGGATGCGGTGGTCGTCCGCGCGCCCGACCCCGAGTGGGGGGAGGTGCCCGTGGTCGTCACGACCGCCGGCGGCACCGACCTTCCCACGCTGCGGGCCGTCGTCGGGGAGCGGCTCGGCCGGGCGGCGGCGCCGCGGCGGATCGTCGTGGTGGATCCGCTGCCGCTGCTCAGCAACGGCAAGCCCGACCGGGTGCGCCTGACGGCCCTCGCGGCGGAGTAGCCGGCCCGTTCGCGTCGCGATTCCAGCCGCATCTCGGCGCCGGATGCGGCTCGAATCGCGACGCGAGCGGGGACCGTGCTGCGGGCGGGGCGACGCAGGCGTCTTCGGACGAGTCCCTAGGATGTGACGCCGTGGCGAGGAATGCGACGGCGAGGCGACCCCCGGTGCGGCGCAGCCCCGCGAAGGCGGCGGCCAGAGCGGCTGCGGCGCAGCACCTGCCCCAGGCGAGCTGGATCTCCGCCGCCCGGCCCCGCACCCTGCCCCTGGCGATCGCGCCCATCGCGCTCGGCACCGGCGCCGCCGTCGCCGGCGGCGGCAGCAAGCACCTGTGGCTCGCCCTGCTCTGCCTCGCGGTGTCGCTGCTGCTGCAGATCGGTGTGAACTTCGCAAACGACTACTCCGACGGCGTCCGCGGCACCGACCGCTACCGGGTGGGGCCGCCGCGACTGACCGCATCCGGCCGGGTGGCGCCGCGCGCGGTGCTCACGGTCGCGCTCACGTGCTTCGGGCTCGCGGCGGCGGCCGGCATCGTCATCGTCGTCGTCACCCAGGTGTGGTGGCTGCTCGCCGTGGGCGCCGCGGCGATCCTCGCCGCCTGGTTCTACACGGGCGGCAAGCGGCCCTACGGCTACGCGGGCTTCGGCGAGATCGCCGTGTTCCTCTTCTTCGGGGTCGCCGCGACGGCCGGCACCACGTTCGTGCTCATCGGCTTCGTGACCGCCGAGTCCTGGTTCTGCTCCGTCGCGATCGGCTGCATCGCCTGCGCGGTCCTCGTCGTCAACAACCTCCGCGACATCGACCAGGACGCCGCCGCCGGCAAGCGCACCCTCAGCGTGCGGATCGGCGCGCGCGGCAGCCGCATCCTCTTCGGGATCCTGATGCTGGTGCCGTACCTGGTGGTCGGCTACCTGACGCTCTTCTACCCCGCGGCGTCGCTCGTGTTCCTCACGGTGCTGCTCGCCGGGCCCGCCGTGCTGATCACCGCGACCGCGAAGACGTCCAGGGAGCTGGTGCTCGCGCTGAGCCTCACCGGGATCTCGGCGCTGGTCTACGGCTTGGGTCTCGCCGCGGCGCTCGCGCTGCCGCTCTGATCCGCCGCCCCGTCGATCGCGGCGTCCTCGGCGAGCTCGTCCTCGCCGGTGTCCGGGCCCCGGACGGGGTCGGGCCGTGACCGCAGCGCGGCCAGCTCGCCGGAGAACGCGCGGCGCTGCCCGGACAGGAAGATCACCGAGATGCAGAAGCCGACGATCGCGGCGATCACGGCGGCGAGCACGAGGCTCGCGCCGAGCCAGACGGCCACGACGAGCGGCACCGCGAACGCGAGGATCCGCAGCACCGTGAACACGATCCACGCGGGCGCGCCCCGCCGCCGGCCCTCCCGTTCGCTCACGCGTCCAGGATAGGCACCGCCCCTACCGGCAGCGCGGCCCGGGACTCAGGGAATCCCTATGGGATGGGGCGTTCGCAGGCGCAGCCGCGACCCGCCGCTGTTCTACAGTGACGGGATGGCGCGGCTGGTCGTGGGAGTCGTGATCGCGGTCGTCGTCTTCACGATCTACGCGTTCGTCGACTGCGCCCTGACGGAGCGCTCCCGCGTCCGTGGCCTCCCCAAGGCGCTGTGGCTCCTCGTGGTGGTCGTGCTGCCGCTGATCGGCGGTCTGCTCTGGTTCCTGATCGGGCGCGGTCCGACCCGGCGGCGCTTCCTGCCGCCGGACGACGACCCGACGTTCCTCGGCGGCGGTCGGCGGAACTCGCCGTCCTCCGGCCACGCGCCCACCGTGGACGAGCTGGCTCTGCTCGAGCAGGAGCTCGCGAACCTCGACTCCGACGCGGACGACGACGGGGACGGCCGCAGCCGCTGAACCCGTGGCCGGAACCCTGTTCCCGGCCTACGCTGACCCTCGTGGCCAGGATCGAGCTCGTCGTCGCGCTCGTCGTCCTGGTGCTCGAGATCTACTCGATCGTCACCTGCATCCTCACGCCCGATGCGCAGGTGAAGGGCGTGCCGAAGCTCGTCTGGCTGCTCCTGATCGTGCTCATCCCGCTGCTCGGCAGCGTGCTCTGGCTCGGCGTCGGCCGTGACCGCGACCGCGGCGTGCCGCAGCGCGCCGCGGCCCCCGCGAAACCGGCCGTGGGTCCCTCCGGCTACTCGGCGATGACGTCGGAGGAGCGGATCCGGCGGATGGAGGAGGACCTGCGCCGCCTCGAGCGCGAGTCGGGCGAGGACGGCGTCGCGCCGCGTGACTGATCCGAGTCCGGCGGCCCGCGCCGCCGCTGCGCTGCTGGGCGCCCTCGTCGGGTCCGGCCTCACCGACGTCGTCGTGTCCCCCGGCTCCCGCTCGCAGGCGCTCGCGCTGGCCGCCGCCGCGCTCGAGGCCTCCGGCGCCGTTCGCCTGCACGTGCGCATCGACGAGCGGGTCGGCGCCTTCACCGCGGTCGGGCTCGGCATCGAGACGGGCCGCCCCGCCGCCGTGGTGGTCACCTCGGGCACGGCGGTCGCCGAGCTGCATCCGGCCGTGCTCGAGGCGCACCACGCCGGCGTGCCCCTGCTGCTGCTCACGGCCGACCGCCCCGCCGAGCTGCGCGGCACCGGCTCCAACCAGACGACCGTGCAACCCGGGATGTACGCCGCGGCCGTGCGGGCCGAGTGGGACGTGCCCGCGCCCGCCACGGACGACGACGTGACGGCGGCCGTCGGGATCGCGCACGCGGCATGGCGGGCCGCGGTCGACGGCCGTGGACCGGTGCACCTGAACCTCGCCTACCGGGAGCCGCTCTCCGGCGGCGGATCCGCGACGCCAGGCCCGGCCGCCCCGCTCTCGGAGACACGGCCCGAGGAGCCGCTCGTGCTCGACCCGGCGCCGCGCACCGTCGTGATCGCCGGCGACAGGGCGGGGGAGCGGGCCGAGGCGTTCGCCCACGCGCTCGGCGCCCCGCTGCTCGCCGAGGTGTCGAGCGGCGCACGGTTCGGGCCGAACCTCGTCGTCGCCTACCGGGAGCTGCTCGACGACCCGGACCTCGGCGCGCGGATCGAGCGGGCCGTCGTGTTCGGGCACCCGACCCTCAGCCGCCAGGTCCCGCGCCTGCTCGTCCGCGACGACCTCGACGTCGTGCTCGTCGGGCCGCCCGGGGGCGACTGGTTCGACCCGACCGGCGGCCGCGCGACCCGGACCGCTGCCGTCGCCGCCGGGGGCACGCACCCCGACCGGTCCTGGACCGGCCGCTGGGTGGCGGCGTCACGTGCGCTGACCGAGCAGACGGACGACCTGCCCTACGCCGGCGACCCGAGCGCGCCGGGCCCGAAGGAGCGCCGCGCGCACGCGCAGGGGGAGCTCGCGGCGGTCCGCGCCCCGATCACCCGCCGGTCGCTCGTCGACGCCGTCTGGCGTGCCACCTGGCCGCACGACCGCCTCGTGCTCGGCGCGAGCCGCCTCATCCGCGTGGCGGACGGCGCCGTGCCGGGCAAGCGGATCCGCGTGGTCGCCAACCGGGGCCTCGCGGGCATCGACGGCACGGTGAGCACGGCCCTCGGCATCGCCGCCGGCATCGACCCCGCCGCGCGAGCCGGCGTCGTGCGGGTGCTGCTCGGCGACCTGGCCCTCCTGCACGACGCCGGCGCGCTGCTGCGCACCCCCGACGAGCCGGCGCCGCGGGTGCAGGTGATCGTCGGCAACGACGGCGGGGGCACCCTCTTCGACTCCCTCGAGGTCGCGGGCACCGCGGATCCCGCCGCGTTCGACCGCGTGCTGCTCACGCCGCGCCCGGTCGACCTCGGCGCGCTCGCCGCCGCCTACGGCTGGGCCTACGAGCGCGTGACGACCCGCGGCGACCTGGAGAAGGCGCTCACGGCACCGCCACCGGGTCCGAGCCTGCTCGAGGTGCCCCTGCCCCGGTGAGCGGCGGCAGCCCGAGCGCCTCGAGCACGGGGGAGAACTTCCAGCCGGTCTCGGCGAGCTCGCTCTTCGCGTCCGATCCGGCGACGATGCCCGCTCCGGCATACGCCCGGACCCGCGTCGGTGCCTCCACCTGGGCGGAGCGCAGGCCGATGGCCCATTCGCCGTCGCCGGTCGCGCCGATCCAGCCGACAGGCCCGGCGTAGCGGCCCCGGTCGAAGGGCTCCAGCTCGTCGATCACCGCGAGAGCCGACTCCCGCGGCGCCCCGGCGACCGCGGCCGTCGGATGCAGTGCGGCGACGAGGTCGAGCGCGGTGCCGCCCGGCGCGAGGCGGGCCGTCGCATCCGTCGCGAGATGCCAGACGTTCGGCAGGCCGAGCGCGAACGGGCGGCCGAGGGTCAGCTCGGTGACCTCGCCGCCGAGCGTGAGCAGCAGGCTGTCCACGGCGAGCGCGTGCTCGAACCGGTTCTTCGGCGACCCGAGGAGGTCGGCGCGCGCCGCGGCGTCGGCGACCGGATCGTCGTTCCGCTGCGCGGTGCCGGCGAGCACGCGCGCGGTCACACGGCTGCCGTGCACGGTGGCGAGCGTCTCGGGGCTCGCGCCGAAGAAGCCGTCGACGGAGAACGTCCAGGCGTCGCGGTAGCGCTCCCGCAGCACCCGGAGCGCGGCCGCGACGTCGAAGCCGTCGCCCACCTCGAGCGCGAGGTCGCGGGCGAGCACCACCTTCTCGAGGCCGCCCGCCCGGATGCGCGCAACTGCCGCGGACACCGCCGCCTCGTACGCCCCGGTCGGGAACCGGTCGCCGGGGGCCGACGGCGGCAGCATGAGCGGCACGGGATCCGCGTCGCCGCCCTCGACGTCGGTGCGGAACGCGACCCCGTCGCGCCGGCCCACGATGCGGCGGGGGACGAGCAGGCCGCTCGGCACCTCGGACGCGTCGGCGAACGCGAAGGCGCCGAGGGCGATCAGCCCCGTGCCGGGGAGCGCGATCGGATCGTCGACGACGCTCGCCTGCACCAGCGACCGCCAGGCATCCGCGGCCGCACCGATCCGCCGGGGGCCGGAGGTCGTGATCCGGGAGGCGAGACCGAACGCGAGCAGGCGGTCGTCGCCCCTCGCCCAGACGGCGACGGGGGCGCCGAGCTCGGCGCCGGCTTCGTCGTCGGCGCGGCCGAGATCGGCGATCGCCCTGGTCGCGACGGAGAATCCGCCCGCGGCCCGATCCTTCACCTGCACAGAGTACGCGCGCCCCCTCGAAGTAGACTCGCAGGGTGTCCTCGGCCGACCTCACCAAGAAGCCAGCCGACGTGGCGGCGATGTTCGACCGGGTGTCCCGCCGGTACGACAGAACGAACGCCGTGCTGTCGGGCGGCAACGCCGCGCTGTGGCGGATCGCCACGGTGCGCGCCGTCGCGCCGCGGCCGGGTGAGCGCATCCTCGACCTCGCGGCCGGCACGGGCACCTCCAGCGAGGCTCTCGCGCGCTCCGGTGCCCGGGTGGTCGCCGCCGACTTCTCCAAGGGCATGCTCGCGGTCGGGCGCGCGCGTCACCAGGACGAGTCGCGCGTCGAGTTCGTGTTCGCGGACGCCCTCGCGCTGCCCTTCGGCGACGACGAGTTCGACGCCGTCACGATCTCCTTCGGCCTGCGCAACGTCGCGGATCCGCATCGCGCGCTCGCGGAGCTCTACCGGGTCGCGAAGCCGGGCGCCCGCATCGTGATCTGCGAGTTCTCGAAGCCGCCGCTCGCGCCGCTGCGGGCCGCGTACTTCGCCTACCTCGAGCACGCGATGCCGACGATCTCCAAGATCGCGAGCTCGAACGCGCCCGCCTACGACTACCTCGGGGACTCGATCAAGGCCTGGGCCGACCAGACCACGCTCGCGGCCTGGATGCGCGAGGCCGGCTTCAAGCAGGTGCGCTACCGCAACCTCACCGGCGGCATCGTGGCCCTGCATCGCGGGGTGAAGCCCGCGGCCGGAGTCTGGGCGAGCGAGTGAGCTCCCGCACCCCGGTCGCCCGCCGGAGCAAGTCCCTCTCCGCCCAGATCGGGCTCACCGAGCGCCTCTTCGTGTCCGCCGGGGAGCGCGCTCTCGCCGCGCGCATCGAGGACGGCCTCGAGGAGGTCGAGCAGGGGCTGCTGCAGCGCGTCAGCTTCGACGACTCGTTCGCCGACGTCACCTCGCGCTACCTGCTCGCGGCCGGCGGCAAGCGGGTGCGCCCGCTGCTCACGCTGCTCACCGCGCAGCTCGGCGAGGGGATCACGACCGAGGTGCTGCTCGCCGCGGAGGCGGTGGAGATCACCCATCTCGCCTCCCTGTACCACGACGACGTCATGGACGAGGCGGAGCAGCGGCGCGGGGTGCCGAGCGCGCAGACCGTGTGGGGCAACTCGGTGGCCATCCTCACGGGTGACCTGCTCTTCGCCCGGGCGAGCAAGCTCATCGCCTCGATCGACGGATCGTCCGCGGTGTCGCAGACGGAGACGTTCGAGCGGCTCGTGCTCGGCCAGCTGCACGAGACCATCGGCCCCCAGCGCGGCGAGGACCCCGTCGAGCACTACCTGCAGGTGCTCCGCGACAAGACCGGGTCCCTGATCGCCGCCGCGGCCGAGTGGGGTGCGATGTTCTCGCACGCGCCCGAGGAGTACCGGCAGCCGCTCGCGCAGTTCGGCGAGCGGATCGGGGTGGCCTTCCAGCTCGTCGACGACGTGATCGACCTCGCGCCGCAGGAGGCGCACACCGGCAAGATCGCGGGGACCGACCTGCGCGCGGGCGTCCCGACCCTGCCGCTGCTCTACCTGCGCCGCCGCGCCCTCACCGAGCCCGCTGACGAGGCGCTCCTGCTGCGCATCGACCAGGGCGTCGACGGCGCCGACGACCGCGTGCTCGAGTCGGCGATCGCCGACCTGCGAACGCACGACGTGACGGCCGAGACCACCGCCGAGGCGCACCGCTGGGCGGCCGACGCCGTCGGTGCGCTCGACGCCCTGCCCGAGGGGGCGGTCAAGCGGGCGCTCGTGCGCTTCGCCGACCTGCTCGTCGACCGCTCCAGCTGAGGGCCGCGGCCGCACCCCATCCGCTCCCGCCGCCGTTTCGAAAGGACTCCTGTGACCACGCTGCGCCTCGCCATCGTCGGAGCGGGACCGGCCGGCATCTACGCCGCCGACATCGCCAAGAAGGCCGACCGGGGCTTCGACGTGTCGATCGACCTCTTCGAGCGGCTGCCTGCGCCGTACGGCCTGGTCCGCTACGGCGTCGCGCCCGACCATCCGCGCATCAAGGGCATCATCGGCGCGCTGCGCGAGGTGCTCGACGGTGGCGCGGTGCGGCTGTTCGGCAACGTCGACTTCGGCACGGACATCACGCTCGACGACCTCCGCAAGCACTACCACGCGGTGATCTTCTCGACCGGCGCCATCCGCGACGCCGACCTCGCCATCCCCGGCATCGACCTGCCCGGCTCCTACGGGGCCGCGGACTTCGTCAGCTGGTACGACGGGCACCCCGACGTGCCGCGCGAGTGGCCGCTCGACGCCCGCGAGGTCGCGGTGATCGGCAACGGCAACGTGGCGCTCGACGTCGCGCGGATGCTCGCGAAGCACGTCGCGGACCTGATGCCCACCGAGGTGCCGCCGAACGTCGTCGCGGGGCTCGCCGCATCCCCGGTGACGGATGTGCACGTGCTCGGCCGGCGCGGGCCGGCGAACGTGAAGTTCACGCCGCTCGAGCTCCGCGAGCTCGGTGAGGTGCCCGACGTCGACATGGTCCTGCACGACGAGGACTTCGACTACGACGAGGCCGCGAAGCGCGCGATCGCGACGAACAAGCAGGTGCTCGTCATGGACCGCATCCTGCAGGGCTGGCGCAAGCGCGAGCCCGGCACCGCGAGCCGGCGGCTGCACTTCCACTGGTGGGCGCGGCCGGTCGAGATCCTCGGCACCGACCACGTGACCGGCATCCGGTGGGAGCGCACCGAGCCCGACGGGATGGGCGGCGCGCGCGGCACCGGCGAGTTCCGCACGCAGGAGGTGCAGGCGGTCTACCGCGCGGTCGGCTACTTCGGCTCGCCGCTGGCCGGCCTGCCGTTCGACGAGCGGCACGGCGTCATCCCGAACCACGAGGGCCAGGTGCTCGGCGACGACGGCGCGCTCGTGCCGGGCGTCTACGCCACCGGCTGGATCAAGCGCGGCCCGGTCGGCCTGATCGGGCACACCAAGTCGGACGCGATGGAGACCGTCGACCACGTGCTCCGCGACGGCAGCATGTGGTGGTCGCCGGAGCACCCCGACGAGGCGTCCGTCGTCGAGCTGCTCGAGTCGCGTGGGGTCCGCTACACGACGATCGAGGGCTGGCACCTGCTGGACGCGCACGAGCAGTCCCTCGGCGTGCCGGAGGGCCGCGCTCGCGTCAAGGTCGTGGCGCGCGACGAGATGCTCGCCGCGTCACTGGGCGCATCCGCCCGCTGACGCGCTCTGCTCGCTGACGACCCGCGATCCGGGCGCTTTCGCCCGATCCGGCCGCGCGTGCCCGCCCGGATGGGCCGATATCGCCCGCCGGGAGCGCGTGTTCCTTGTGAGTTGCCACTTTCCGCCCCTCTGAACCGTTTCAGACGGGCGAGAAGTGGCAACTCAGGAGCGGGACTGAGCGCCTCGGACGCGACAGGCGCTCAGATCGCGACGGTGTCGTTCGTGTCCGCCACCTCGCGGTCGCGGTCGTAGATCCAGCCGGTGGTCGCGTCGCCGCCGGTGAGGACCCAGCGGCCCGGGAAGTCGACGTGGGGGTTCTCGAGGATCCGGGGCGCGTCCTGAATGCCCTCCGCGACATCGATGTCGTGGACCTCGAGCTCGTCGTTCAGCGTGTCGGTGTGGAACGCGACGCGGATGCTGCGTGATGCCATGGTCGGACCGTACAAGCGACCGCGCCGCCGCGGAGCGGATGCACAGCCCGTGCTCAGATCGCCTCAGCCCGCGGGCAGCCGACGGAGCGCGTGGCGGAGCAGGTCCGCCAGCGTCTCCGGGAAGACGCGCGCGTCGGTCGCCTCGATCTCGGGGAGCGTCCACCAGCGCATCCGGACCGTCGACCGGTGCTCGAGGTCCGTCAGCGCCGCTCCCGCCGGCTCGAAGTTCGGCGTGCGGGCGCAGAAGAAGTCCTCGGTCTGCTCGACGACGTCGCCGTCGAAGGGGAAGACCGTCGTCCGATGCCACAGCGGGCCGGTGACGCCCTCGAGCACGAGGCCCGTCTCCTCCCACACCTCCCGGATCGCGGCCTGCTCGGGGTCCTCGCCCGCGTCGCGCCCGCCGCCGGGGGTGATCCACCAGGTGCCGAGCTCGGTGGCGGCGGGGTCGAAGCCCTCGATGAGCAGCACGCGGTCCGCCTCGTCGACGAGCAGCACCCGCGCCGCCTCGCGCACCAGCCGCTCGCCGGTCATTCCCCCTCCTCGAGGAAGGCGATCGCCCGCTCCCGGAACTCGCGGGAGGTCGGCGCGTTGAAGTGGTCCCGGCCGGGGATCGGGAAGAACGCGCTGCCCGGCGTCGCCTCCGCGAGCCGCTTCGACGCCACGAGGATGCGATCCTCGGTGCCGGTCGCGAAGAGCACGGGCACCCGCGGCGGGTTCGCCGGGTCGGGCTGCACGCCTCCGCGCATCCCCTCGACGAGCGAGATCAGCGCCGACAGGTCGTTGCCCGGGACGCCGGCCGCCATCGTGAGGTACGCCTCGGTGAGCCGGTCGCCGATGGGGGTGCCGTCGGCGACGAAGGCGCGGGCCGCATCGACGCGGAAGCGGGTGAGCGGGTCGCCGTCGGGGATGCCGCCGAGCACCGCCCGCTCGACGAGGTGCGGCGCCTCGAGGGCCGTGTGCCAGCCGACGCGGGCGCCCAGGGAGTAGCCGACGAAGGCGACGTCGTCGGCGAGGTAGGTGTCGAGCACGGCCTGCGCGTCCGCGACGAGGATCGCCATCGAGTAGGCGTCGGGCTCGTGCGGCTTGCCGCTCGAGCCGTGGCCGCGCTGGTCGAAGGAGAGCACCCGGCGCCCCGCGCGCTCGAGCTCGCGCACCCAGCCGGTCGCGTACCAGTTCGCGGATGCGGACGACGCGAAGCCGTGCACCGCGAGCACCGTGCGCCCCTCGGGGTCGCCGCTGTCGTAGGTCGCGAGCCGCACGCCGTCGGGGGCGACGACGAACCGGGGCTCGGGCGCACGGGCGACGGCGACCATCGGCACTCCTTCGGCAGGCGGGCTCCCAGCCTGCCGCATCCGTTACTGGAGGCCGGCGGTGAGCCGCGCGACGTTGTCGAGCACGGCCGAGCGGACCGGGCGCTGCTGCCACTCCTCGAGCGTGAGGCGGCGACTCGCCCTGCGGTACCCCTCCTGGATCTGGCGCAGGTCGTTCACGAACTGCCTGCCCCGGACCATCATCGACACCTCGAGGTTCAGCGAGAACGAGCGCATGTCGAGGTTGCTCGAACCGACCACCGCCACGTCGTCGTCGATCGTGAAGTGCTTCGCGTGCAGGATCGTCGGCTTCGCGTAGAGCCAGACGACGACGCCGGCCTTCAGCAGCTCCTCGTAGTAGGAGCGCTGCGCGTGGAAGACCATCGCCTGGTCGCCGATCTCGGAGACGAACAGCTCGATCTCCACGCCGCGCTGGGCCGCGGTGGTGACGGCGTAGAGCATCGAGTCGTCCGGGACGAAGTACGGGCTGGTCAGCACGATGCGGTGCTGGGCGGCGTAGATGAGTGCGTTGAACAGCCGGAGGTTGTTCTCGCCCTCGAAGCCGGGACCGCTCGGCACGAGCTGGCAGTCGAGGTGCTCCTCGCCCACGGCCTCGACCGACTGGCGGCCCTCGCGAGCGAGCAGCTCATCCGTCTCCGCGTACCAGTCGCTCAGGAAGATGGCGTTCAGGGCGGCGACGGTCGGTCCCTCGAGGCGGACCATCAGGTCCTTCCACTTGAGGCCCCGGCGCCGGTTCGTCCACCGGTCGTAGCTGCGGTCGATCATGTTCTGCGAGCCCATGAAGCCGATGCGGCCGTCGACGACGAGCACCTTGCGGTGGTTGCGGAGGTCGGGCCGCTGGTAGCGGCCGCGGAACGGCTGCACCGGCAGCATCAGGTGCCACTGGGCGCCCATCCGTGTGAGCCGCCGCTTCGTGGCCCGATAGCCGCGCACCCGAAGCGAGGCGATGTGGTCCATCAGCACCCGCACGGTGACGCCGCGCTGCACGGCGCGATCGAGCGCCGCGAAGAACGGGGCCGTCGTCGCGTCCTCGGACAGGATGTAGAACTCGAGGTGCACGAAGTGCTCCGCGGTGTCGACGGCCGCGGTCATCTCGGCGATCGAGCGGTCGTACTCGCCGAACAGCCGGGCCGTGTTCCCGCCGAGCAGCGGCATGGCGCCGAGGCTGCGGTTCAGCTCCGCGAGCGAGGCGAACCAGGCCGGCCACAGGTGGTCCGGGGTCGCCTGGTCGATGCCCTCGGTCGCGTTCATGATGTAGCGGTTGATCGTCAGCTGCTTCTCGCGGCGCCGCTTCGGCAGCTTCGTGCTGCCGAACAGCAGGAACACGAGCACGCCCAGGTACGGCACGAAGAAGATCGTGAGCAGCCACGCCATCGCGGTCGCGGGACGCCGGTTCTTCGGCACGAAGACGACCGCCAGCACGCGGATCGTGAGATCCAGGACGAACAGGCCGATCGTGATCGCCAGGGAGAGGCTGGCGGGCATGGCCGGAGTCTACGGATCGGCACCTGGCCGCCTCTCGCCCTAGAACGGGGCTGGCGACCGCGGTGCTCGACGCGAACCCGGATGCGTCAGCGGAAGTTGATGAACTGCAGGTCGAGGTCCAGGTCGGCGTTCTTGAGCAGCGCGATTGTGGCCTGGAGGTCGTCGCGGCTCTTCGACTGCACCCGCAGCTCGTCGCCCTGGATCTGGCTCTTCACCGTCTTCGGCGCCTCGTCGCGGATGAGCTTGCTGATCTTCTTCGCGTGCTCGCTGTCGATCCCGTTCTTCAGCTTCGCCTCGATGCGGTACTCCTTGCCGCTCGCGAACGGCTCGCCGGCGTCGAGGCTCTTCAGCGAGATGCCGCGCTTGATCAGCTTCGACTGCACCACGTCGAGCACCGCGCGGACGCGCTCCTCGCTCGAGGCCTTCAGCGTGATCGTCTCGCCCTTGAAGTCGATCTGCGCGCCGACGCCCTTGAAGTCGTACCGCTGGTCGACCTCTTTGCGCGCCTGGTTGAGGGCGTTCTCGGCCTCCATGGTGTCGACCTTGCTGACCACGTCGAAGGAGGAATCGGCCATGCGCAGCAGTGTAGGTCGGCCTCCGCCGATCGTCCCGAGCACCGCAGCGACCGGCGAGCAGCCTGCGGCGTGCTCGCCGGTCCGTAGGGCGCTCGCCGCCGGCGCGACACCGAGACTTCATCGTGATTTCGCGGGGCCCGTCCGCCCCGGTACTCTTGATCCGCGCCTCCGGCCAGCCTGCAACAGGCTGGCCGGAGCAGCCAGGCGGGTTACCCAAGCGGCCAAAGGGATCTGACTGTAAATCAGCCGTCTTCGACTTCGGGGGTTCGAATCCCTCACCCGCCACGCCGCATGATCCCGGGCTTCAGCCCGATCCAGACGCCCTCCTCGGAGACGGGGAGGGCGTTGGTGTGTACGCGGTGTGTACAGTTCGCGAGCGCGGCGGCAGGACAGCTTCGCCGGCCTCGGCCGCGTTGAGGTTGGCGGCGCCGAGCAGGTGCGAGTAGAGGTCGCTGGTGATGGCGAGTGTCGAGTGGCCCAACCGCTTGCTCACGATGGCCAGGTCAACGCCTCCCGCGAGCATCAGGGACGCGTGCTGATGGCGGAGTCCGTGCACGCTCATCTTCGGCACCCCAGCCCGCTGTACGAGGATCTCGAACATCCGCGAGATGTCGTTGGGCTTCAGTGCGCGGCCGTCCTCCATCGTGAACACGTACCCGCTGTCCTTGTACTGCTTCTCCCAGAGCCGGCGCTCGTCGTCCTGCCGAGCGCGCCACGCGATCAGCGCGGCAAAGGCTTCGCCCCCGAGGGCGACGACGCGATCCTGCCCGGCGTCCGTCTTCACGGGTCCTTCGATGACCGACGAGCCGAACTGCACGCGCTGCTCCCGGACGCGGAGCAGTCGCCTCGGAAGGTCCACGTCGGTCCATCGAAGCCCGGCGAGCTCGCCCCGCCGCAGTCCGGTGAACACGGCGAGCTCGTATGCAGGGGATGCGGGGAGTACCAGCAGGGAATCGAAGCGTTGGCGGCAGGAAGATGTGCGGCTGATGCGGATGGTGCGTGGGGACGATTCCAGTGTCTGGGTGATGAGCTGGGATGAGCAGATGCTCGAGTGGTTCAGCATCGTGCGGCAACTGGCGCAGCCTGGCCGCCCGTGCCGGCGGAGGACGCCAGCGTCGAGAGCCTGGTCCCGCGCACCGGTTGAAGCAGTTGGGCTGCGATGCCCGGTTGCCAGGAAGGTCGGCCATAGCCGGTGCGTCGCTCCGAGTCGCGTCGCGACGCGACCCTCCGGGGAACGCATGAGGGGGCGGTGACCGTCGAGTCCGGCGCACATCTGCTTGCATCGGGGCTGATCGTCGGCGCGACCCTGATCCTGACGGGGGAGGCCCAGGGCAGGGTGCATGTGGCCGACGGAGGACGTGCCGGGATCGTCGGCCGCGTCGAGGGTGCTGTGGAGGCGACGGCCGCGGCGGATGTGCGCGTCGCGGGTGAGGTCGACGGGCCCTGCGAAAGGTGACAGCAGGGGGCGCGCCCTTCGCCTGAGCCCGTTGGCAAGAGCCGGGCATCGACGAGGAAGCAAGAGGAGCGCTCTGAAACCAGGGGTGGGCACTCCACGTTCTCTTCCATCCCCCCTCTGTACCCGCTACCGTCCGCTGAGAACCCGAGCAATGACCGCCTTGGGTCCGCACATCAGGCAAGGGAGCATGATGGTTCTTCGACTGCGCAGAACGTTCCTCGCAGTCAGCCTCACAGCTGGGCTGGTTTCAGTTCCGCTCGCCGCTCAGGCGGCCGGTAGTCCGACTGGAGCGAACGCATCCGCTTCGGGAGCGACCGACCTCAGCGGCGTGTTATTGGACGACACCAGCGGCGGCCAGCTCTCGGGTGCAAAAGCGCAGTCGGTTGCCACTGAGGAGAAAGCGATAGCGGCGGAGGATGCGGCAACCGCTAGTTCGGTCATGCCGGCCACGGTCAGTTACACGTCGCTGTCGATCACCTTGCAGATGCAGCAGAAGAGCGAGTGGTGCGTGCCTGCGAGCAGTCGAGCGACGTTGTCCGCGTTTCTCTCGGCTCCGCCCTCGCAAACGTCTCTGGCCAAAGCTGAGGGGACGAGTGACACAAGGGGTACGTATGTGAGCCTGATCCCGCCTGTACTGAACGCCTATCAATCCAAGAACGTGTATACGTGGTACAAGGGGACGCAGAGCGCGAAGGACCTCTTCGGTCTCCTGCGCGCGAATGTGAAGTCCTACAGATCGCCCATCATTCCCGCTATGCAAGCTGGCGACCTGCCGCTGTGGCAGGAGTATGGGTACACGGGGAACCATGCCATCGCCCTCTATGGCTACGGCAGCGACAACTCCAGCATCCAGTATGCCGACCCCATCGATCAGTCCGCCATGTACGGCAAGCACTCGACGAACGTGTCGCATATCTACCAGGGCACCAAGGACTTAGGTACTCAGGGCGGGATCGTCCTCTGAGGTCTCCCATAGGTCGAACGCGGGTTGGCCTCTTCGCCGCACTGGTGACGGCGGTGGTGCTGCTGCTCGTCGGATGCGCCTCGGGGAGCGAGCACGGCGGACCGGCCCGCGGGCTCACAACGCTGACGCTCAGGTCGGCCGGGAGCAAGGACCTCCCGCGGGAGCTTCAGGGGGCTGGCTTCCAGGGCGGGTTCTTCGTCCCCGCCGGGTGGTACGTCAGCGGCTACGGCGCCGCGGGCGACGCCGGCTTGCTCGCGGTCACGGTACGACGATCCCCGGGTATCGGTGCGGGCGGCAATGAGTCCGTAGCGATCGACCGGCGGACGGGGAGGGCGGTCTTCTACCCGCAGGTGAACGCCGATTGGTATTCGGGTAACGCGATCGCCGCACGAGGGTGGCTTGTCCATGAGGAGCGGCAGCAACTCGATGCCTCGAAGTGCGCTGGGGGAGCCGCCGATGACTGCTTCTCGTGGCGGCTCTACGCCGCGCGCATCGGAAACGACTCTGAACACCTTCTTGCCTCGTCCAGGAAACCCGGCAGTCAAGAAGGGAGCCCGATTCCTCACCTCGCCGGTAATCGCATCGTCTGGTTGCAGAGCTCAGCAGGGCGGCCGGGCTTCGACCTTGACTCCTGGACCCCGGGTAGCCGGGCGCCACTTCAACTCATGCACACCACGTCGTTTGCGCAGGTGAGCTCGGACGATGGCACGCTTCTCCTGTCTGCGCCGCAGCACTCCGGCCCGAACCAGGAATGGAGGGTACAGGCGGTAGGGCCGAATCCGAGCGACAACGGCGCCTACAACGGTCGGCTTCCCGCAGCCATCCACGACGGAGTCATCACCTACTTGCCATACCACGCCGACAGTGACAGTGCTTGGCAAGTCGCTCATCTTCGCCCTACCGCGGACGCAACCGCCGCCACGGCCTCCGCTACTCAAGCGCGAGGTTCAGACGCGATCGACGCAGAATACGTCACCAATCGATACGCATTCGTGGCCTCGGACGAGTCCGTTGCCGTACTCGAGCCGGCTTCGCACCGGCTGGTCGCATCGATTCCTGTCGGCAGCTCGCTCTCCCTACCGCGCGCCGCGGGATCGAGCCTGACGCTGGTACACCAATCAGACGGTGGTGAAGCAGTGATCGCGTGGCGCTCGTTCCCTCCGGGCTGATCAATCCGGAGCTTTGTGCTCGCACCGTGAAATGTTCGGCCGGGCGGCTCGGTTCCTTTGCTGGCGGCTCGATTCGACGTGGGGCGGTGTCGCCCGAATCCGCGACCGGAGGTCCGCAGTCGCTCCTGGTGAGCAGCCCCCCGGCCTGGCGCCGATGACTGTTCACGACCTCCGTCACACCGCTGCCTCGCTCGCCGTGGCGGCGCAAGCGAACCTCAAGGCCGTGCAGCACATGCTCGGACACGCCTCGGCTGCCATGACGCTCGACATCTGTTCGGACCTGTTCGACGATGACCTGGACGGGGTCGCGACTGCTGCCGAGCAGGTGCGGCGGCGTCGTGACGCGGAACGGTCGCGTGCTCGCGCTGCCCGGTTCACCGTCCGGCTGCAGCGGCTCGAGCAGCGGTGGGCGGCGTTGGCTGTCCGGCAGCAGCGGGAGGCGGAGCGGCGGCTGCGGACCGAGATCCACCCGGCCGGGATATCCCTCGAGCGCGCGCTGCAGCGCGTTGTGGTGTGTAGCCGGTGTGCACAATCTTGCAGGGCTGCCGGATCATCGGGTCACCCGGATGACTCGAAAACCCCGGAAACATGCGGAACTTGGCTGCTCAATAACCGATCGGGACCCCCCAAATCGCCTCCGGGCATCCGGTAAATCAGCCGTCTTCGACTTCGGGGGTTCGAATCCCTCACCCGCCACGCCGCATGATTCCGGGCTTCAGCCCGATCCAGACGCCCTCCCCGCAGCCGGGGAGGGCGCCTGTGCGTTCCGGCAGCGTGGCCTGCGCTGATATCGACGCCAGTCGGATCGACGGTCAGGGCCGCGCTTCAAGCGCCCGACGGATCATGCCGATGGACGCGCTCGTCAACCGGGGGAGGTCCCCGGCTTCGGGTGCCTGCGTCATGAGCCAGGTGTCGATCGCTTGGCCCATCGCGCCGGCGACGGCGATGAGCAGGCCTGGAGGGAGGTCGTCGCGGACTGCCCCGATCCCTTGGCCGGTGGCGAGCACCTGCTGCATCCACGGGCCGATCATCGTCTCCAGCTCCTTCTGGACGTGCTGCATCTCGGAGGTTCCCGATGCCGCGATCCATGCGCGGATCATGGCCGCCAGCTGGGGTGCCGCACGAAGTGCCGACATGAGGTCGAGGTAGTAGGTGGCCAGGGCTGACCAGAAGGCGTCAGCAGTGACGGTCGTCGTGAGGTCGAGCGGTTCCACGCCGCGCATGAGCTGCTCGAGCTCGACTCGGACCACGTACGCGAACAGGTCCGATTTGCCGTCGAAGTAGTGATACATCGAGCCCTTGGACGTGCCGGTGGCTTCGAGGATCCGGTTCAGGGACGCGTTGTGGAAGCCGTGCGCCGCGAACTCCTCCGTGGCGGCGGAGACGATCGCGCGTCGCTGAGCGACAGGAACCTTCGCGAATCCCGACCGGACCATGCGCTGCGTCGGGCGTCTCAGGCGGGGCTGAACGCGGGGAGGTCGATGGCGTCGTGGAAGCTCCGCCCCATCACCAGGTCCGCCACCTTCGGCAGCCCCATCAGCCGCATCGCCGTGTTGCGCGTCACGACGTCGAGCCTATTCCGGGGCGCGAAGGCGACTCCGAGCCGCCTGGCGCCATCCTGCTTCGACTTCACGAACGGTCCGAGCCTGCTCTGGTACCGGGCGAACGCCGTCGCGTGATCGCCGTCCGCGGCCATCAGCTCGGCGGCGAGGACGTAGGACTCGACCATCGCGAGGGCGGATCCCTGGCCGGCCAGCAGGGAGGGACACGCTGCGGCATCCCCGACGAGCGCCACGCGACCGCGTGTCCACGCGGGCATGCGGATCTGGCTCGCGGCGTCGAAGTAGAAGGTCACCGACCGGGGCATCGCCTCGAGCATCGCCGCCGTCTCCCACCCGGCGCCCGCCAAGCGCGCCCGGAGCAGCCCCTGCTGGGCGGCCCGGTCGTGGAGCGGCAGAGCGCCGTCGTGACGCGCGGTGATCACCACCATCGTGACGTCGTCACGCAGCGAGACCCGCACCACTTGAAAGCCGACCTCGGCGTACATCACGGCGACGAGCTCGTCGCGCGGCTGGTAGCCGGGGAGGTCGAAGACCGCGACGACGATGTGCTGAGAACGTTCGAACTGCTCGTCCGACCCGAACACGAGCTGCCGCACCCGAGAGTGCAGACCATCCGCGCCGACGACGAGGTCGAAGTCGCGTGACGGACCGCGCTCGAACGCCACGTGAACACCCTCGCCGTGATCGTCGATCCCGATGACGGTGTCATCGAGGATCAACTCGGCCGCGCCGCCGATCGCCGCGTAGATGGTCGCGGCCAGGTCGGCGCGAGCGACGCTGACATAGTGTCCGGCCGCACCCATGATCGAGCTCGACCGGATCGAAGCCAGCCGCCGTCCGGTCCGGTCGACCGCCCGCGCTTCGGGGATCACGTACCCGCGTCGCTGCAGCTCGGGGACGATCCCCATCCGGTCGGCCACGTCGAAGCCCGCGCCCCAGAAGTCGACCAGGTAGCCGCCGCTCCGCAGCTCCGGCGCTCGCTCGACGAGCGTCGGCTGGTGCCCGGCGCGCGCCAGCCAGTAGGCGAGGGTCGGGCCGGCGATCCCGGCCCCCACGATCAAGATCCGCATCGGATACCTCCTGCGAGGATTAGACCACCAGTCTAGACCGGTGGTCTAGCCCGTTGGCGGAGCTCGATCGCACGGAACGAATGCGCTCGGTCGCCGCGGGAGATCCCGAAGGGAATGGGTCGAAGGAAGGCGAGGGCGCCGCCGCACCGCACCGATGGTGAGGTCCGGCGTCCGCGAAGGAGACGTGCCCGTCGCGCCGGGTGTCACACGGCTCGCGCTGCCACGCCGGTCGGCTCCGGCACGACGAACATGCGGTGGGCCTGAAGCGGAACGGTGGCCGTGCGCAGCCGCGGGATCGCAGCCAGCATCGTGAGGCCCGTCGCCCAGGAGACCGGGTTCGCGAGGACCAGGGCGAACGCCAGCATCCACGGTGCGTCCGCCCGGGCGGCGAGCACGGTGAGCGTGACTGCCGCCACCAGCCGGATCACGAGCAACGCGGGGCCGTCCTGACCGGCTGATCGGTTCCGGATGAGCATCTCGACCCAGGCGTTCCAGTCGTGGGGCTGCACCAGATAGGCGCAGCCGACGACAAGGATCAGCAGCGCGCCGACCTCCGCGAGACGACGCCACTCCCCCCGCGCCAGGTACCAGAGCAGGCCGACGCCCGTCGAGACCTTCGTCAGCACCGGCAGCAACCACGCCGCTCGCGACCCGCGCATCCCGAGGACGAGCGCTGCGGCGAGCAGCACATGGATGTTGCCGTTCACGATCTCGGGCAGGCTCACGCAGACCGCGGGGAACGCCCACCGGAACGAGAGCGGCCGCAGCAGCCAGTACAGCGCCAGCGCCTGGAGCACCGCCCAGAGCGCCAGGAAGAGGGGCCACGGCAGCAGAGCAAGAGGGCGGATCGCGTCGGCGAACAGCGGCGAGTAGAGGAACGCATCCACCACACCCGGCGGGCGGTCGTAGGAGAGTGCGCGGCCGGCGACCCAGTACGCGTGCGCGTCCAGTCCCACGCCGATCCGCATGAGGTTGACGGTGCCGACCAATCCCGTCGCCCCGACGCACCAGAAGATGATCGGCGCGAACCTGGCCACGAGCGGGAACTCCGACGACACGGTCGTCGAAATCGGAACCGTGGTCACATCTCGAACGTACGAGGGCCTCGGCCCTTCTTGCCAGCCCCCGAACTGGCTGCCTTCTGTGTGCCCCAGGCGTCGACGATCCTTCGCTGCGACCGGGTAGGCCGACACGTATCGATCGCGGAGCAGGCCGCGCCGTGCCGGGCGGATCGGCGTACCGTCCCGCTATGACGAAGAAGTCGGCGGAGGATTCGGGGACGGAACGAGACGAGCCGATTCACGTCTTCGATCAGACCAACGGGGTGCTGAGCGAGGATCCGACGTCGGGCGGCCGGCCACCGGGCAACCGGATCCACGCCGCCAAGGGTGATGTACCGGGTGCCACCCACGTCGTCCTCGGCGGATGGTGAGTACCGGCTCATGCGGACCGGGTTGCGGTGCCGGAATGGATCCGGACGAGACGGCCGCGCGGTAGCGGCTGCTGGCCGGCCCCGTCGTTGATCCCATGCGGGTGATCGGATACCACTGCACCTGGTGCACCGAGTCGAATGCACGGCGAGCGGTCACCGGTTCGCGCACTGAGGGGCGGGTCCGCGCGCCGAGGGTCGGCGCACCTTCGTGAGTTGCCACTTCTGGCCCTTGGAGCGGCTCTTCGAGGGCTGAAAGCGGCAACTCACGCGGAGAGCCCTGGGCTCGAGGCCCTACTTCGTTTCGCCCACCACCGCTATCCCTCGTCTTCCGAGCCATCCGGGCGTAGCGTCGAAGACGTCCGAGGACAGCACGGCGCTGCGGACGAACCGCGGCTCGCGGCGGGTGGCGCACCAGGGACACCGGCTTCGAGGCGACCACCTCGAGTGAGCAGGCATCATGACCTCGATCCGTCCGGATGCGCATCCGGTCCGTTCCTCTGACGGTGTCCAGCGACGCCACGAACCGGAACGCGCTGCTCGGGGGGCGGATCGCTCCGAGCGTCCCACCGTGCTTGGGCGGCCCACTCGCCCGAGCGTCGATCCGGGGCATGCGGATCCGGGGCATGCGCGCTCGGCACAGGGGTCCCTAGTCGGGTTCCTCGCCGACTCCGGGCGGCCCGGCGACGAGGTGCGGCTCGTGCTCCTGCGAGGCGCCGGCGGGGTGGTTGCTCGTGGTGCGATCCGCGGGCCGCTGCCCGCATCGCTCAGCGTGCTCGGCGAGGAGTACGAGCTCAGCCGCTTCACCCAGATCGATGCCGACGGCGCCGTCGTCAGCGCCTACCGCGCCGGCACCGGCCCCCGCTCCACCTATCGCTAGCACCCCTCTTCGTCATCCGTCCCGCGGCCGTCCCTGCTCGGGCGCGTCGCTTGCCGCCCGCCGTGCCCGGTGGGACGGTGCGGCCGTCTCGGGCGCCCCGGTGACGCCGTCCTCGAGCGAGGGGTGAACCGTGGGCGACGGACGGATGGTGTGCTGGGGCTGCTGGCCGTCCTCGCGCGCCGTCTCGAGGCGTGGACGGCCGACCGCCGAGCGGTTCGGCTGTAGCGTGCTCGGGCTTCGCGCGCAAGGGGGTCAGAGACTTTCCCTTGTTTTCCGAGACGTCCTGTAGACTGCTGTCAGTTCCGGTGTCACAACGCACCCTGAGGATGAACCGCAGCACGCGGCGCCCATCGAGTCTTGCGGAACGCCGATTCGAGGTGCGATCCGCCTCGGGTGAGCAGGCGACATGTCCGCGTACATGCCCGATTCCGAGTCCCTCTCCTACAGTGCACGCTTCTGCCGCCGCTGCCGGTCCACGATGATCCGTCAGCCGGGGTTCCTCGGCCGGATGCAGTGGCGCTGCGAGCAGTGCAAGCCGTCGATGTGGACGCTCGCCCGCTGATCGAGCCCGCGCAGGGGCCCTCAGTCGGCCGGCTGGCCGCTCGGCAGGGCCTGCGGCGCTCCCGGCGCCACCGGCTGTCCGAAGCGCGGGCTGCCGTCGGCGTTCCAGGTGAACCGCTGCGTGTCGACCACGCGATCCCAGCCGGCACCCGCCTCGCGGGCCGAGTGGTAGACGATCCAGTCCTGCGTCCCGTCGGGTGACGTCGTGAACGACGCGTGCCCCGGGCTGACCACGTCCGCGTTCCCGGCGAAGACCGGCTTCGGCGACTTCGTCCAGGCCTTCGGATCGAGCGGGTCCGCGCCCGTGAGGTGCAGCATCCCGAGGCAGTAGCCGTCCGTCCAGCTGCCGCTCGCCGAGAACACGAGGAACAGCCTTCCGTCGTGCTCGAGCGCCTCCGGGCCCTCCTCGATCGGGTTGCCCGTTCGCTCCCACGGCAGCGTCGGCTCGGAGAGCAGCACGCCGGTGCCGGCGAGCCTCGTCGGCGACGTCATGCGCGCGATGTAGAGGTTCTGCTGCCCGTCGGTGCCGCCGGGCCAGCCGGACCACACGAAGTAGTCCTGGCCCTTCCAGCTGAAGCGGGTGCCGTCGATCGCCCAGCGGCCTGCGGCGTCCGCGATCCTGCCCTTGTCGGTGTACGTGCTCAGCGGATCGTCGGTGGCCGACTCGAGCACGAACATCCGGTGGTTCGCGTTGTCCTTGTCGGCGGTCGTCGCCGCGAAGTAGACGTACCAGTGCCCGTCGATGTGGTGCAGCTCGGGCGCCCAGACGTCCTGGCTGTCCGGGCCGTCGACGGGTTGGGTCCAGATGCGATGGGCCGTGCCGCTGTCGATCCCCGTGAGGTCGTTCTTCGGCGAGACGGTGAGCCAGATGCCGCCGTCACGGCTCTCGGCCAGCAGGTAGCGGTCGCCGTCCTTGATCACCCACGGGTCCTGGCCCTGGGAGGTGATGGGATTCGAGAACGTCCGCCCGGTGGGCATCGGCGTCGAGCCGGCGCCACCGGCGGCGCTGCAGCCTGCAAGGGGGAGCGCCACGAGCGCCAGCATGATCGGCAGGGCCGACCGCCGGATCCGACGGCTCACGCGCCGTCGCCGCCGGTGATGATCGCGCGCAGCTGCTCCATCGGCAGCTTGGGCTCGCGGTCCGCGGTGAGCAGGCCGTTCGCCTCCTGCAGCGTGTCCGTGAGCTGGGTGTAGCAGAACCCGGCGAGCAGGGGGCTGGCGTGCACGGCCTCGAGCAGGCCGCTGAGCCGCTCGCGGAGGTCGTCCGCGTCGGCCGCGGTGGAGTAGCCCCAGTCCTCAGTACCTGCGCCTCCGGGGGAGAAGCGGATGCCCCCGAACTCGCTGAGCACGATCGGCAGCCCGTCCGCGGATCCGTCGAGCAGGATGCGTCGCCCGGCGGGACCGATGCCGTCGAGCTCGCGCTGGAACGCCCCGGCGCTGCCGTAGCGCTCGCGCACGACGTCGGGACGCCACTCGTAGTCGTGGACGGTGAGCAGGTCGGAGTCCACGTGCTCCCACCCGTCGTTCGAGATGACGGGGCGGGTGGGGTCGATGGCCCGCGTCAGCTCCGCGAGTCCCCGCGCGTACGACCGGAGCGCCGGCGTCGCGGCGATGTGCTGCACGCCCCAGCTCTCGTTCAGCGGCACCCACGTGACGATCGACGGATGCGACCGGTCGCGGTCGAGCACCTCGAGCCACTCGCGCACCGTGCGGGTGATCGCCGTGGGGGAGGACTCGTAGGCGCCTGGCGCCTCCGACCAGACGAGGACGCCGAGCCGGTCGGTCCAGTAGAGGAACCGTGGGTCCTCGAACTTCTGGTGGATGCGCACCGAGTTGAAGCCGAGGTCGCGGATCAGCTGCACCTCGTCGCGCAGCGCCTGCGCCGACGGGGCCGCGAGGTGCGACTCCGGCCAGTAGCCCTGCTCGAGCACGCTGCGCAGGTAGACCGGCCGGTCGTTCAGCAGGAAGGCGCCGCGGTCGACCGCCGCGCTGCGGAGGCCGAGGTAGGAGTCGATCACGTCGGTGCCGGCAGGGCCGGCGACCGTGACCTGCGCGTCGAGCAGCACGGGGTGCTCCGGCGACCAGAGCAGGCGCTCGTAGCCCTGCCCGTTCGCCTGCTCGGGCACCGCCAGCACGACGGTGAAGCGATCGCGGGCGACCGCGGTCGTCGACTCCGCGAGGTGACGTCCGTCGTGCGTGACGACGACCCGGCAGGTGGTGCCGTCGGCGGGCACGTGGTCGAGGGCGACCTCGAGCCGCACCGTCGCGGTGGGCAGATCGGTGGTCCAGTGGAGGGTGCGCACCGCGAGGGCCGGAACGGCCTCGAGCCACACCGGCTGCCAGATGCCGGTGGTGCGGTGGTACCAGATGACGTGCGGATCGGGCAGCCAGTCCTGCTTGCCGCGCGGCTGGCCGACGTCGAGCGGGTCGTCCTCGGCGCGCACCACGAGGGTCCAGGCGTCGCCCTCGGCCACGTGCTCGGTGATGTCGAACGAGAACGGGGTGTGGCCGCCCTCGTGCGTGCCGAGCAGCGCGCCGTCGAGCCACACGCTCGCGCGGTAGTCCACCGCACCGAGGTGCAGGAGCACGCGGGGCGCGTCGGCGCTGCGGCCGGCATCCGTCAGGTCGGCAGCGGTCAGCTTCCGGGAGTACCAGACGACGGGGTGGTACCCGGTGTCCCCGATCCCGGATGCCGGCGACTCCGGCGGGAACGGCACCGTGATCGTGCGATCGGCGGCGAACCCGGCCGTCCAGCCGGCGGTCGCGCCCTCGTCCCCGTCGTCGTGGCGGAATGCCCAGGAACCGTCCAGCGACTTCCAGGCCGACCGCACGAGTTGCGGTCGAGGGTGGAGTTCAGCGGCGTTGACGGCGGCGTCTGGCATGGCGCATATTGTGCACCACTTTCAGCGCTGTAAACCTGGACGGATCATGCGCTCTCCGGGGCGCTCTCCCGGATCACCAGGTGATGCGGAACGATCAGGTGCCGGCCGAGACCCTCGAAGCCGCTGATCCGCTCCTCGAGCAGATCGAGCGCCGTGTCGGCCAGCGCGGTCGTGTCCGCGGCGATGGTCGTGAGCGTCGGATGGGTGAAGGACGCCATCGCGATGTCGTCCCAGCCGGTGACCGCCACCTCGCCCGGCACGTCGATGCCGCGCTCCGCGAGAGCGCGGAGGGCGCCGATGGCGGCGAGGTCGTCCCGGCAGACGAGCCCGTCGATCCGCAGGCCGCCGTCGAGCGCGGCGCCGAGCGCGACCGCAGCGGCCTGGGCCGAGATCGCGGCGCTCGCCACGAGCAGCGAAGGGTCGACCGGGAGGTCCTCGAGCTCGAGGCCGCGCTGGTAGCCCATGATCCGGATCTTCGAGGTCTCGGTCGGCCGGCCCTGCTCGTGCCCGAGGAAGCCGATCCGCCGTCGCCCGAGCGAGGCCAGGTGCCGCGTGACGGTCGTCGCCGCCTCCACGTTGTCGATCATCACGTGATCGAGGCCCAGCGGCGCGGGTCCTTCGCCCAGCAGCACGATCGGCACGTCGGAGCGGTGCTTCGCGATCTCGAGGGACGACATCGCCGCCGGCTGGAAGATGACGCCGTCGACGAGGCCCGCCTCGCTCGCTGAGACGATCGCGCGCTCCTCCTCGATCGAGCTGTCGGTCTGCTCGAGCAGCAGCCGGTACCCGCGCTTCGTGGAGTGGGTCGAGATCATCCGCGCCAGCTCGGCGAAGTACGGGATGGTGACGTCCGCGAGCGCGAGCGCGATCAGCCCGGTGCGGCCGGTGGCGAGCCCGCGGCCCATCGCGTTCGGTCGGTAGCCGAGCAGGTCGATCGACGTCTGCACCCGCTCGCGCATCTTCGCGCTCACGTGCGGGAAGTCGTGCACGACGTTCGAGACCGTCTTCATCGAGACGCCCGCGTGCTTCGCCACGTCCTCGAGTCGCACCCTCGCCATCAGGCCCCCTCGGATCCACGCCCTCCGACCGAGCGGCTTCCTGAGCGTGGACCGTACACGCTCTCCGAGTCTCGCCCGGAAAGTTGACGGGGATTTACCAGCGCTGTAACTTCGCGCCAGTCCTCGTCCGACGTCAGGGTCGGCCATGGCTCGGGTGCGGCGAGGCGCACTGCAATCACTCGAAGGGGAGCAGATGAAGAAGGGATTCGCCCGACGTGCGATCGCCGCAACGGTGGCGCTCGGGATGGGCATGACCCTCGCCGCGTGCAGCGGCGGCGGCAGCGGCGGCGGCAGCGGGAGCTCCGTGCAGTCGGGCACGTACAAGGGCCCGAAGGTCACCGTCACCTTCTGGAACGGCTGGACCGGCGGTGACCAGCAGACGATCCTCACCAAGCTCGTCTCGGAGTTCAACAGCAGCCACAAGAACATCGTGATCAAGCCGGTCGAGATGCAGTGGGCGGACATCAGCGCGAAGATGCCGCTCGCCATCAAGGCGGGCAAGGGCCCGGACCTCACGGTCGCCCACGGTGACGACATCGCCACCTACGCCGCGCAGGGCCTGCTCGTGAAGAGCGACGCGATCGTGAAGGAGCTCGGCTACAAGGCGAGCGACTTCCCGCCCGGCCTCTTCGAGCACGGCGTCTACCAGGGCGCGCAGTACGGCATCCCCTGGAGCGTCACGCCCCTCGGCCTGTACGTGAACAAGTCCGTGCTGCAGAAGGCGGGCATCAGCCCCACCGACATCCCGGCCGACAAGACCACCTACCTGAACGACCTGCAGAAGCTGAAGGACAAGGGCATCCAGGGCGAGTGGGTGGACGGCTACGTCTTCACCGGCACGTTCGAGTTCGAGTCGCTGCTCTGGCAGTACGGCGGCGACCTGTTCAACAAGGACGTCTCGAAGGCCACGTTCAACTCCCCGGCCGGCGTCCAGGCGCTGACCTGGATGGTCGACCTGGTGAAGAAGGGCTACAGCCCCGCCAAGGTCGCGCAGGACGGCAACATCAACGCCCTCATCGCCGGCAAGACCGCCTTCAACTGGAACGGCATCTGGCAGACCAGCAACACCGCCCTGCTGAAGGACCAGTGGACCGCGGCTCCGGTCCCCCAGATCGGCACGCAGAAGGGCGTCTGGTCGAGCTCGACCGACTGGGCCTTCGTCAACAACAAGGGTCAGGACAAGAACAAGACGCAGGCCGCGGCCGCCTTCGTGGAGTGGATGGAGAACCACTCGACGGTGTGGGCCGGCGGCGGTGAGCTGCCCGCGGCGAACAAGACCCGCAACAGCAGCAGCCTCGCGGCGCAGTACCCGAACCTGAAGCCGTTCCTGAGCGAGCTCGACTACGCGCACTTCGAGACGACGGCTCCCGGCATCCCGAACGCGGAGGCCACCATCACGGTCGCCGTGAACAACGCGATCCTCGGCAAGCAGTCGCCGAAGGATGCGCTGGACCAGCAGGCGGCGAAGGCCGACCAGCTCCTGGCGCAGAACAAGCAGCAGTACGGTGGCTGACACTGCCGTAGCAGTCCCGTCCGCCCGGACCTCCACCAGGTCCGGGCGGGCGGGGCGCCGCCGTCGCACCCTGACGGCCTACCTCTTCCTCGCGCCGTTCCTGATCCTCTTCCTCGTCTTCGTGGTGACGCCCGCCGTCTGGGGCGTCTGGATCAGCCTCCACTCGTGGAACCCGCTGCTGACGTTCCACCGGTTCATCGGCCTGCAGAACTACACCGACCTCTTCACGCCCGGCTCCGTCACCTTCGGCGACTTCTGGCAGAGCATGGGCGCGACGGCGATCTTCACGATCCTCAGCGTGCCGTTCCTCGTCATCGTGCCGCTGTTCATCGCCGTGCTGCTCAACCAGCGGATCCGCGCCGGCGGCCTGTTCCGCGGCATCTTCTTCGCGCCCTACGTGCTCGGCGTCGCGGTCATCGGCGTGGCCTGGCGCTACCTGCTCGACCCGCAGAACGGCGTGGTCAACAACCTGCTCGACCTCGTCGGCATCACCCAGAACATCCCGTGGACCGTCGACGTCCCATGGGCGTGGATCTCGCTGGCCGGCATCACCGTGTGGTGGGTCGCGGGCTTCAACATGGTGATCCTGCTCGCCGGCCTCAAGGGCATCAACGCCGAGCTCTACGAGGCCGCCGCCATCGATGGCGCCGGCGCGACGCGCAAGTTCTGGAGCGTCACCCTGCCCGGGCTGCGGCCGGTGATGGCCTTCGTGACCACCACCACGATCCTCAGCTCGGCGAACATGTTCGGGCAGTCGTACCTGCTGACCAAGGGTGCTCCCGGCACGACGACGCGCACGGCGATCATGTACATCGCGAACGAGGGCCTGTCGCAGAACCAGATGGGCGCCGCTTCCGCGATGAGCTACATCCTCTTCCTCGTGCTCGCCGTCATCAGCATCATCAACTTCCGCCTCCAGGCCCGCTCGGCCAACGACTGAGGACGACATGACGACGACGACCACCGCTCTCTCGCCGGCTCGTGCGGCCGCAGTCGAGCAGACCGACCGCAAGCGGCCCCGCAACCGGCGCCGCTTCTGGACCCAGTTCGTGCTCTACGCGGTCCTGATCATCGGGGCGCTGATGATCGTGCTGCCGCTGCTCTGGATCTTCCTCACGTCGTTCAAGACCGACTCGGACGCGATCACCAACCCCGCATCCCCGATCCCGCACCCGTTCACGTTCGACGCGTACCAGACGCTGTTCACCAGCAACCAGCCGATCCTCCGGTGGTTCCTCAACAGCCTGGCCGCCGGCGTGCTGCAGACCGTGCTCATCCTGGTCACCGCCTCGATGGGCGCCTACGCGCTCGCCCGGCTCGACTTCCCGGGCAAGAAGGTCGTCTTCGGCGCGATCGTGCTGACCCTCTTCGTGCCGCCGGTGATCTTCCTGATCCCGAACTACCTCATCGTGCAGAACTTCGGCTGGCTCGACACGATCTGGGCGATCACGATCCCCGGCGCCGCCGGCGCGTTCGGCATCTTCTTCCTCCGGCAGTTCTTCATCAACCTGCCGGGCGAGATCGAGGAGGCCGCGCGGCTCGACGGCGCAGGTGACATCCGCATCTTCTGGCAGATCGTGCTGCCGCTGTCGCGGCCGGCGATCGCGACGCTCGCGGTGCTGAGCTTCCTGGCCAACTGGAACGACTTCCTCTGGCCGGTCTACGTGCTGCTCAGCCCGGAGAACCAGACGCTGCAGCCCGGGCTCGCGGTGCTCCAGGGCGCCTACTCGACGCACTACGCCATCGTCATGGCCGGCGCGGTCATCGCCTCGGTGCCGGTGCTCATCCTCTTCAGCCTCGCGCAGCGGCAGATCGTCGAGAGCGTCGCCGCGTCCGGGCTCAAGGGCTGACGGTGGGCGGTCTCGACCGGCCGGACGGCCGCACGCCCACCCTGCGGGACGTCGCCGACGCCGCGGGGGTCTCGTACCAGACGGTCTCGCGGTTCCTGAACCGACCGGAGACCGTCTCGGCGGACACCGCGCGGCGGGTGAGCCGCGCCGTGGCCGAGCTCGGCTACGTGCCGAACGAGGCCGCGCGCGCCCTGCGGCTCGGCCTCGGCTCCTTCCGGCCCGGGGCAGCGCAGGCCTCCTGACCTACCGCATCCGCCTGCCCGTGCGGGGGGCGGGGGAAGTGGGGGCGCGATTCGTCGGGGAAGGGACTCCTCCCCAGGCCGGCCGCGCCTGCGGTTGTGGATCGCCACAACCGATCGGGCGCGGATCCCGCCGTGCTCCACCATGCTGACGGCCCAAGAAGGAGCAGCCGTGACCTCGATCACCCCCGCCACCCGGATCCCGCGGACCGTTCCCGCGGGCCGGGAGCTCTCCGTCGACCTCGTCCGGGTGTGCTGCGTGCTCACCGTCGTGGTGCTGCACTCGCTCATGGTCGGGCTCGGGACCGACGCGGCCGGGCACGTCTCCCAGGGCAACCCGGTGCAGGCGCAGCCCTGGTTCCCGGTCGCGAGCTGGTTCGGGCAGATCATGCCCGTCTTCTTCGTGCTCGGCGGCTTCGCGAGCCTGAAGAGCTGGCGGTCCGTGCAGCGGCGCGGCGGATCCGCGGCCGACTTCTACCGCGCCCGCCTGCTGCGGCTCGCCTCGCCCGCGCTCGGCTGGTACCTGATCGTCGGCGGCCTGCTCTGGGCGGCCGTCGCACTCGGCTTCCCGTTCGCGCTCGGCGACCTGCTGGCCGGCGGGCTCGGGATGCCCCTCTGGTTCCTCGCCGCGTACCTCATCACCCAGGCGCTCGTACCCGGGCTGGCGCTCGCGCACGACCGCGCGCCGCTGCGCACGGTCGGCGCGCTGCTGGCCGCGAGCGTCGTCGTCGACCTCGCCCGGTACGCGTCCGGTGTGACCGCGATCGGGCTGCTCAACCTCGTCTTCGTCTGGGCGCTCGTGCAGCAGCTCGGCTTCTTCTTCGCCGACGGCTCGCTGCACCGCATCCCGAGGCGGTTGCTCCCGGTGATCGCGGTCGTCGCGTTCGCGGCCGTCGGCCTGCTCGGGCTCACCGGCCGCTACTCGCCCGACATGCTCACGAACCTCAACCCGCCGACGGTGCCGCTCGTGCTCATCGGTGTCGGGCAGACCGCGCTCTTCCTGCTGCTGCAGCCCGCCCTCGACCGCCTCATGGCCACGCGGCCGGCGCAGGCCGTCGTCCTCTTCCTCGGCACCCGCCTGATGACGATCTACCTGTGGCACCTGCTGTTCGTGATCCTCGTCGCCGCGCTCGTGCTCGTCGCGCCCGGGTCCATCCCGGCCACGGGGACCGCGGGCTGGTGGTGGGCACGGATCCCGGGCGACGCGCTCGTGCTGGGTGCGCTGCTGCTCGCGTCGTTCGGGCTCGCCCGGTTCGAGCGTGGCCCCGCTCGCGTGGGGCCCGCGCCGTCGGTGCCGCTCCTCGTGGTCGCTGCGGTGCTGGCGATCGCGCCGCCGTTCTTCGCGATGGAGTTCCGGCTGAACCTGCTCGGCTTCGTGTGGGGCGCGGCCATGCTCGGCGCCGCCGTGCTGATCGCCCGGGGCCGCGTCAGCCGCGCCTGACGTGCGCGGCGACACCGCCGCGCACACTCGCGTCTGCTGTCCGTGCGGACATCTGTCGGTGTTCCAGCGGCAGCAGTTGTCCGTGCGGACAGCACTCGCGGGGATGCCGCAGGTCCGCGGCGCGTCAGCGGTCGGCGGCGACCGCCGTCGCGTGGGTGACGACGCCGTAGGCGAGGTGCGGGATCAGGTCGCTGATCCAGTCCG
>NZ_DATBTU010000042.1:0-9078 GCF_036559085.1 Amnibacterium sp. | reverse complement strand
GAGGTCGCCGAGCGCCTGGACGAGCGCGGCGACGCCCTCCTCGGTCTCGAGCCGCGCCACGACGCCGGTCGCGCGGACGCCCTGCGCGGTCAGCTCGGCCACGCGGTCGTGGATCCGATCCGTGGTCGAGGTCACGACCAGGTCGGCCCCGAGCCGTCCGAGCTCGAGGGCGGTGGTGAACCCGATGCCGGTGGGGCTGCCCGCGCCGGTGACGAGGGCGGTCTGCCCGGCGAGGTCGAAGGAGGGCGGCAGCGTCATCCGGCCACGGTAACCGGGGCGGCCTACCGAGGGACGGCGACGTCGACGTCGACGCCGCCCTGGACGACCTGCACGAGGGTGATGCGGCCGTGCGGCGTGAAGGGAGCGAGGTCGGGGGCCGCCCTTGCGGCCTCCGCGGGGGTGCCGGGCCCGATCGGGTACCATTCGTCGAGCCGGTCGAGCGGGCTGCCGCGACGCAGGTCTCCGACGATGTCGCCCCAGAAGAGCAGGTTCGAGTAGATCCCCGTCGAGGCACCGAGTCCGCCGTCCGCGGGGGCGGCCGTGAAGTAGGCGGCCATCCCCTCGATGATCGCCTCGTTGAAGACCGGGTCGTCGCTGAAGTCCCGCTCCGTCTCCACGTCGATCCACCACCGTCGGGTGGCGCCGTCGACGACGCCCGGGATCGCGGCGTCGAACCGCGCGGTCGACCAGCCGAAGACGTAGGCGCAGGCGCGGTTGTCGTGCTTCCCGTCGCAGCGGGTGCCGTAGGCCGCGGGGATGCGGATGCGGCGGCCCGCGACCGTCGCAGAGGACGGCCAGCGCGGCTTCGCCCACCTGCGCTCCGCGGGCTGCCAGGGGTCGGCGGCCATCACGTAGTAGCCGACCGAGGTCGGGCCGCCCGTCGCCGTCGCGGCCCACTCGAACGTCTTCCGCAGGCAGCCGCTCACCGTGCCGGGCTCGCCGTCGTTCACGCCGACGATCGCGAACGCCGGATGCGGGACGGCACGGGCGGTCTTGGCATGGCAGTTCGGCCAGGACGCGTCGCCGCCGACGATCGGCGGTGCGACCGCCGCGCGCGCCGAGGTCCGCGGTGCCGCGGTCGACTCCTGCGAGGGCAACGACAGCAGCACGACGGCGAGCACGCCGAGCCCCACGGCGATCGCGAGCGCATGCAGCCCGGTCGGCCCCTGCTTCCGTCCGCTCCCCCGCCGACGGCGACCGCCGGTGCGTCGAGCGGGAGCGGCCATGCGCCCAACGGTGCCAGACCCGGCCGGTGCCGTGGGCGGCCCGCCAGGGCGTTTCCGGACCTCGCCCGCGAGGCACCCGATGGGTGAGTTGCCACTTCTCGCCCTTGAAGCGCCCCCACAAGGGCGAAGAGTGGCAACCCACCAGACGAGATGCCAGCGAGTCGGCGCCCACCCACACGAGTTGCCACTTCTGGCCCTCGAAGCACGCTCTCGAAGGCGGAAAGTGGCAACCCACCCCATCACCACCACGCGAGCGCGGGTCCGAGAGGATGTCAGCGTGCAGCTGATCGTCGCCCCGTCCCTCCCCTCCCCGCTCCGCACACCCGACACGACTGCGCAGCCCCCGCTCCGGGTGGCGCTCGTGCAGCACGCCTGGCGGCCGGACCCCGACGAGCTCACGGCCGAGCTCGGGGATGGCATCGCCCTGGCGGCCGGCGCGGGCGCGAAGGTCGTCTTCCTGCCCGAGCTGACGCTGTCCCGCTACCCGGCGGACACGCCCGCGGCCGGGATCGCCAAGGAGTCGGCGGAGCCGCTGGAGGGCGGCCCGACCTTCGCCTTCGCCGCGGAGCAGGCCCGCCGCCACGGCGTCTTCGTGCACGCGTCGGTATTCGAGCGGCCCGCGGACGACGACCGCCCGGAGGACCCGCGCGGCTACAACACCGCGTTCCTCGTCGCGCCCGACGGGCGGCTCGCGGGCCGGACGCGCAAGACGCACATCCCGATCACCGCCGGCTACTACGAGGACACCTACTTCCGGCCGGGCGACGCGACGGGCGCGTATCCGGTGCACGAGCCGGCCGGCCTCGGCGTGCGGCTCGGGCTGCCGACCTGCTGGGACGAGTGGTTCCCCGAGGTCGCGCGCCTCTACGCGCTCGAGGGCGCCGAGGTGCTGGCCTACCCGACGGCGATCGGCTCCGAGCCGGACTTCCCGGCCTTCGACACGCAGCCGCTCTGGCGGCAGGTCATCTTGGCGAACGGCATCACGAGCGGCCTCTTCATGGTCGTCCCGAACCGGTACGGCAGCGAGGGCGCGATCACCTTCTACGGGTCGTCGTTCATCTCCGACCCGTTCGGCCGCGTGCTCGCCGAGGCGCCCCGGGACGCGTCCGCGGTGCTCGTCGCCGACCTCGACCTCGCGCAGCGCCGCGAGTGGCTCGCACTCTTCCCGTTCCTGCTCACCCGCCGGCCCGACAGCTACGCCGCGCTCGCCCGCGAGGTCGACGCGGCGCGCCACGGGTTCGGCACGATCCCGACGTTCGGATCCGTCGCGTGAGCTGGCGGATGCCGGCGGAGACCGCCCGCCAGGAGCGGCTCTGGATGTCCTTCCCGCGGCCGAACGCGACGCTCGGTGACGGCGAGGACGCCGAGGAGGCCCGTCGCGCGTGGAGCGCGGTGGCGCACGCCGCGCTCGAGTTCGAGCCCGTCACGATGCTCGTCGACCCGGAGACCCGGGCGGACGCCCGCCGGCACCTGTCGGCCGACATCGACGTGCTCGAGGTGCCGCTCGACGAGTACTGGCTCCGCGACAGCGGGCCGACGTTCGTGGTCGGCGAGGACGGCCGGCTCGGCGCGGTCGACTGGATCTTCAACGGCTGGGGAGCGAACGACGACTGGACGAGCTGGGAGCGGGAGCAGCGCGTCGCCCGCACGGTCGCGGAGGCGGCCGGCGCCGAGGTCGTGCCGTCGCTGCTCGTCAACGAGGGCGGCGCCATCCATGTCGACGGCGAGGGCACCGTGCTGCTCACCCGCACCGTGCAGCTCGACCCGAAGCGCAACCCCTACGCCGACGAGGCCCGCGTCGAGGCGGAGCTCGCCCGGACCCTCGGCACCCGGCATGCGGTCTGGCTGCCGCGGGGGCTCACGCGCGACTACGAGCGCTTCGGCACCCGGGGCCACGTCGACATCCTGGCCACCATCCCGTCGCCGGGGCGGGTGCTGCTGCACGAGCAGCGGAACCCCGCGCATCCGGATGCCGCGGTCTCCGCGCTGCTGAAGGAGACCTTCGAATCCGCCGTGGACGCCGCAGGACGACCGTTCGAGATCGTGCCGCTGGCCGCGCCCGAGACGCTCGCCGATGAGGACGGCTTCGTCGACTGGTCGTACGTGAACCACGTCGTCGTCAACGGTGGCGTGATCGCCTGCGGATTCGGCGATCCGGCCGCGGATTCCCGGGCCGCGGCGATCCTCGGCGAGGCCTATCCCGGCCGCCGCATCGTCACCGTCGACGCCCGGCCCGTCTTCGCGCGCGGCGGCGGCCTGCACTGCATCACCCAGCAGCAGCCCGCGATCTGATCCACGTCGACACGCCGTCCGTCACCGGATCGACCTCATCGCTCCCTGTCTTCGGGGAGCCCAGGTGCGGAAGAATGACTCCGTGGGGAACGAGCGGGGTCTGGACGAGCCGGTTCCCGGCGACATCCTCGGCAACCGCTACGAGATCCTCGAGGAGATCGGCCGCGGAGGCATGGCGACCGTCTACAAGGGCCGTGATCTGCGGCTCTCGCGGAAGGTCGCCGTCAAGGTGTTCCGCGGCGGCTTCGCGGATGCGGTCGACCCGCGGCGCACGACGCAGGAGATGCAGCTGCTCGGCGGGGTGAACCACCCCGCGATCGTGTCGGTCCTCGACGCGTCCAACGGCGACGAGCGCTTCGGCTCCTACCTCGTCATGGAGCTGGTCGTCGGCGACGACCTCGGCGCCCTGCTGAAGCGGGCGCGCGGCCCGCTGTCGGCGGACTTCGCACGGCGCATCGTCGGCGACGTGGCGAGCGCGCTGCAGCTGCTGCACGAGAAGGGCGTCGTCCACCGGGACGTGAAGCCGGGCAACATCCTCGTCAGCGCCGGCGCCGGCCAGGGACTGTCGGGCGTGACCGCGAAGCTGACGGACTTCGGCATCGCCCAGATGGTCGACGGTGCCGCGCTCACCGCGAGCGACTCGATCCTCGGCACCGCCGCCTACCTCAGCCCCGAGCAGGTGCGCGGCTCCCGGCTGCGGCCCGCGAGCGACGTGTACTCGCTGGGCCTCGTGCTGCTCGAGACGCTGACCGGCCGCCGGGCGTTCCCCGGCCCCGCCGCCGAGGCCGCCGTCGCCCGGCTCACCCGGCCACCCGCCCTGCCGATCGACGCCTCCCCCGCCCTCGCGGACCTGCTGTCGCGGATGACCGCGCTCGACCCGTCCGCCCGGCCACGCGCCGAGGAGGTGGCGGCCGCGCTCCGCGGCGATCTCGCCGGGGCGATCACCGCCCCGGACGCGGAGCACACCGCCGAGGTCCCGCGGGCGGTGCTCGCCGGTGCCGGCCCCGTCCTGGCGGCCGCGGCGATGGCGGCTCCCGCCGAGACGTCCCTCGCGGAGGCGTCCTCCGCCGAGGAGGACGCGACGCTGCCGCACCCGAGCCTCTGGACGCCCGCGGCGGGCATCCCCCTCGGCCCGCGCCCGATCGCCGACACCGGCGCCCGGCCGCTCGTCGTCCCGCCGATCGAGGAGCCCCGCCGCCGCTTCCCGACGCTGCTCGCCGTCGGCGCCTCCGCGCTCGCCGCGGCGGTCGCCGGGGTGATCATCACCTCGAGCACCGGTCTCTGGAACCCGCCGAACCCGGCCGCCGCCGTGAACCAGGCCGGCGCGAAGGACGGCGTCACCGCGAACACCCCCGCACCTGTCGCCACCGACGGCGGTCAGGTGACCCCCCTGCGCGCCGCGACCGGCGGCGACGTCGTCGCCACGACCCCCCACGCACGCAGCTCCCCCCGCGCGTCGCCCAGCCCGTCGAGGCCCACCCCCTCGCCGGCGCCGACGACGGGATCGAGCTCGTCGCCGACACCGAGCGCGGTGCCCACATCGCCGTCCCCGTCCCCGGATCCGTCCAGCACGGTGCCGGGATCCGCGCCCAGCCCGACGACCACCCCGACGTCGACATCGACCCCGAGCGGGTCCTCGACGCCGCCCGCGGCACCGCCGAGCCCGGCGCCGACCGGTACCTCGGGCGCCGGCGCCACGGCATCGGCGGATCCGTCGCAGCAGACGGTCCTCGCGGCGCCCTGAGCGGAGGCCAGCGCCTCCTCGAGCGTGCGCGCCGGATGCCCGGTGAGCGCCCGACGTGTCTCGTAGGCCTCGGCGATCGTCTGCGCCCCGTACCGGTCGGGCGACGGCGGCCGCCCGGCCGTCGCCGGCGGAACCACGGATCACGCCCGAGTTCCCGTCGATAGGCTCTGACCATGCCGACCGTCCGCGCCGTGCTCCTCGACCTGGACGGCACCCTGATCGACTCGACTCCCGCCGTCGCGCGCTCCTGGGCCCGGTGGGGCGAGGAATGGGGCGTCGGCGACGTGTTCGCGAGCCACGAGCACGGCCGTCCGGCGCGCGACATCGTGGCCGAGCACATGCCGCCCGGGCAGGTCGACGCCGCGTTCCGGTCGATCGAGGCGATGGAGGTCGCGGACACGGAGGGCATCATCGTGCTGCCGGGCGCCCGCGAGCTCCTCGATGCGCTGCCCCGCGACGCGTGGGCGATCGTCACGTCCTGCAGCCGGCCGCTCGCCCACGCCCGCCTCGCCGCGGTGGGCCTCGAGCCGCCCGTGCTCGTCACCGCGAGCGACACGGCGATCGGCAAGCCGGCCCCGGATCCCTACCTCGAGGCCGCGCGCCGGCTCGGCGTGGATCCCACCGACTGCCTCGTGGTCGAGGACGCCCCGGCCGGGATCATCGCCGGCCGCGCGGCCGGTGCGACGACGCTCGCGGTCGAGGGCACGGTCGATCCGGCGCTGCTGCAGGCCGATCTCGTCGCGCCGAGCCTCACCCACGTCGCCGTCACCGTGCTCCCGGACGGGATCCAGGTGACGCTCCTACCGTCCTGACCGGATGGAGAGGAGCGGCCATGGGCAAGCTGAGCGCTGCGGACCGCAAGAAGCTGAAGGACTCGGACTTCGCGGAGCCCGGCAAGCGGAAGTATCCGATCGAGGACGAGACCCACGCGCGGGACGCCCTGGCGAGGGTTTCCCAGAACGGCAGCGAGGCCGAGCAGAAGCAGGTCCGCGAGAACGTCGAGAAGCGCTACCCGGAGATGGGCGACGACTGACCCGCCCGGCCGCTACCAGCGCTCGTGGATCGCGGCCCGGAACCAGGTGTCGTAGAGGTCCCGAACCCCGGCGGTGAACGCGTCCGAGAGCGCCGGCAGCGAGGCCGCCGCCGCGTTCGACCGCGCCTGCTCGGGGTTGCGGGCGCCCGGGATCACGCTCGTCACGCCGGACAGCTGGGCGACCCAGGCGATGGCGGCCTGCGCCGGGGTGGCGTCCGCGGGTCCGTGCTCGCGCACGAGCGCGGTGAACGCGGCGGCCGCCCGCACGCCGGCCTCGTACTCGACGCCGGAGAACGTCTCCCCCTGGTCGAAGGCCTCGCCGTGCCGGTTGTAGTTGCGGTGGTCGTCGGCGCCGAACGTCGTGTGCTCGTCGTACTTGCCGGAGAGCAGCCCGGACGCGAGGGGCACGCGGGCGAGGATGCCGACGCCCGCGGCCTGGGCGGCCGGGAGCACCTCGTCGAGCGGCTTGAGCCGGAAGGCGTTCAGGATGATCTGCACGCTCGCCACGTGGGGTCGGGCGATCGCGGTGAGCGCCTGGGCGGACTCCTCGACGCTCACGCCGTAGGCCGCGATGGCCTGCTCCTCGACGAGGGTGTCGAGCGCGTCGTAGACGGCGTCCGAGGAGTAGACCGCGGTCGGCGGGCAGTGCAGCTGCACGAGGTCGAGGGTGTCCTGGCCGAGGTTGCGGCGCGACCGGTCCGTCCACTCGCGGAAGTGGTCGAGCGTGTACGCCTCGGGGACCTGCTCGACGCGGCGGCCCATCTTCGTCGCGACGGTCAGTGGCACGGACGGGTTCGCGGCGCGGAAGGCGCCGATGATCCGCTCGCTGCGGCCGTCCCCGTAGACGTCGGCGGTGTCGAACAGGGTGACACCCGCCTCGACGCTCGCCTCGAGCACCGACCGGGCGTCGTCCTCGCTCACGTCGCCCCAGTCGCCGCCGAGCTGCCACGTGCCGAGGCCGACGGCGGAGACGGAGCGGCCGGTGCGGCCGAGGACACGGGACGGCAGGGAGGTGCTCATCCGTCCAACCTACGGCCGGGGCGGTGAACGCGCTCCGCCCAGGCCGCCCCGGCGCGGACGACGGGCCACCTCGGGCGGACCGGGCGTCCGATGACGCCCGGATGTGTCCGAAGTGGCCCGTCCGACAGCGCAGCAGTTAGCCGGCGCTCGGAATGATCGTCACCTCGGTGTGGGCGGGCGGCGAGGAGCCGACGGCGGGGCTCGTCCCGACGATCTGGCCGGCCGGCAGCGTCGACTTCACCGGGGCACCGATCGCCCAGGCGTATCCGGCGGACACGAGGGCCGCCTCGGCCGCCGACTTCGACATGCCCACGACGTTCGGGACCTTGCCGGTGCCACCGGTGGTGGGCGCCGTCGTCGTGGCGGAGGGGACGCCGGTCAGGTACTGCGACTCGGGCTGCGGCCAGCTGGTCGCACCGCCGTAGACCTTGTTGACCTCGGTCTGGATGCCCTTCCAGAGGCAATGCCGCTGCACGGCCGCCTGCGACGAGTAGCCCGCCGGGCAGTAGCCGAGATTCGTCCGGCGGAGGTCCTGGTACCCGTTGATGTTGCCGACCCAGACGGCCGTGGTGACCTTCGAGGTCGTGCCGATCATCCACGTGTTGGCGTTGCCGTCCGTCGTGCCCGTCTTGCCGAACTCGTAGATGCCGTCGCTCGTGTTATCGCCCGCAGCGGTCCCGCTCTGCATCACGGCCCGCAGCGCGTATGCCGCAGCGATCGCGACCTGCGGGTCGACCGACTGGCGGCAGGACGTCTTCGGCACGGCGAGGTCGCTGCCGTCGGCTTTCACGACCTTGTCGATCGCGATCGGGGTGCAGGTCTTGCCGTTGTTCGCGATCCCCGCATAGGCGGTCGCCATCGTGAGCGGTGCCACGTAGTTGGTGCCGATGATCGAGGAGGGGTTGGCCTGGAGCCGGCCGCCCTTGGCCGGATGCACGTCGAAGGACTCCGCCGTCTTGCGGATGTCGCAGAGGTCCAGCTGCTGACCCATTGTCGCGAACGCGCCGTTGATCGACAGGGCGGTGGCCTGGGTGACGCTGTGCAGGCCGTTCTCGGCCGTGCCGGCGTCGTTGCCGACCCTCCAGGGACCGTCCTGGGTGTCCGGCGACCCGCAGAGCTGGAACTGGTCGGCGGGGATGGTGCGCTGGTCCGAGTTGACCTCGGCGTTCAGCGTATGGCCGGTCTTCAGCCAGTCGAGCAGTGTGAACAACTTGTAGGTCGACCCGGGCTGGAGGCCGCTGGAACCGCCGTAGGCGTAGTCCGTGTTGAGGTTGACAACCATGTTGTCGCGGCCGGTGCTGTTGTTGTAGTTCTTGTTCTGCACCATGGTCACGATGCGACCTGTGCCGACCTCGATCGAGGTCGCGGTCGCGCCGACGTCGAACACGTTCGAGTGCTTCGGGATGTAGGTGTTCATCACCGACTGGGCCTTCTTCTCGAGGTCCAGGTTCAGCGTCGTGTAGACCTTCCAGCCTGCGCTCTGCAGGTTCGCGTAGCGGGTGTCGTAGTTCTTGCCGAACGCCGTGTCGTTCAGGATCGTGTTGACGACGTAGTCGCAGAAGTAGCCGGCCACACCCGCGCCCTGGCAACCGCTCTGCGGCGCCGTGATGTGCGGCTTGACCGGCGTGTGCACCGCCGTGTCGTACTGGGCCTGCGTGATGAGCTTGTGGCTGAGCTCGTTGGCGAGGATGTAGTCGCGCCGCGTGGTGTTCGGGGCGATGTTCGCCTTCTCGTCGATCCGCAGCACGTTCGGGTTGTTCACC
>NZ_DATBTU010000041.1:0-27161 GCF_036559085.1 Amnibacterium sp. | reverse complement strand
CTGCCACGACGGCCACGCGTCGATCTCCGAGTGGAGCCGCCAGAGGTCCTCGAGGCGCGCATCGATCAGCCGGGTGTGCAGGGCGAGCACAGGCGCGGATCGGTCGATGTCCGAAGGCACGGGCTCACGCTACTCGCGCGGGCCCCGCTCCTGGGGGACGGATCGGTGACCGCTGGGCGACATCCGGTCGTCGGATGCGCGCGGCGCGCGTCCCGCATGCATGCGGATGCGCCGCCCGGGACCGGACCCGGCGCCTGCAGCCACGTTCGGCACACCCGCATGAAGCCGGGACGGCTCCCCGGGCCGCCTGGAGCGACAGCGGTCAGGCCGAGACGGGCGCCCCGAGCAGCAGCTCGGCGTTCCGCGGGTCGGCGGCGAGCTCGCCCGCCTCGATCCGCAGGGCGATCTCGACCGTGCGCTCGTTCGCCGGAGCCGCGGAGCCTGCCGCGCGCAGCGCCCGCACGACCGCGCCGTTGATCTCCTGCACCTCCGCCCTGCGGCCCTTCATCCAGTCCTGCAGCACCGTCGTGCGCGTGGTCGGCGACGAGAACTTCTGCAGCACGATGTCGAGCAGCGCCGGCGCGTACGTGTCGGCGTCGGTCACGTCCGCCTCGGTGAGCCCGAACACCGGCCGCAGCCGGCTGCCCGACGCGATCGTGGCAGCCGCGGCCTCCCGGCAGCAGCGGTCCATGAACTCGCGCACCCCGGGCACCGCCGCGGCGTCGGCCAGCGGCAGGTCGAGGATCGCGGAGGGCACCAGCTCCCCGGCGTTGGCGACCAGCTTCATCCACTTCGACGAGCGGATGTCGTCGGAGATCTCGACCGTGCCCGCGTGGTGGAGGGCGTCCCAGACCTCCTGCTCGCGCCCCTTGGTCGCGTCGTCGTAGGCACCCACGGCGAACCAGGCGGTCGCGGGCGAGTTCTCCCGGTTCACGATGCCGGGCTCGAACATGTTCGAGGCCATCTCGATGACGGCGCCGATCGTGCGCTCGGGGCCGACGACCGCGGCGATGTCGTCGATGCTCATCCCGTTCTGCAGGCCGACGACGAGGCCGTCGTCCGCGAGCACGGGCTTGATGAGCTCGCACGCCCAGCGCGAGTCGTAGGCCTTCGTCACGAGGAACACCAGGTCGAACCGCTCCCGCAGCGTGGCCACGTCGCAGAGGTGCAGCGCCCGCACCTGCGTGAGCGTCGTCTCCTCCGGCATGCGGATCTCGATGCCCCGCTCGCGGATCGCCTCCACGTGCGCCGGCCACTGCTCGATGAACGTGACGTCGAGCCCGGCGCGCACCATGTCCGCACCGACACCCGAGCCCTGCGCGCCGCTGCCCAGCACCGCGATCCGCTTCCCCGACATGCGTCCTCCTCGGCCGTCGGGTGCCACTTTACGGCCGTTCTGTCATACTGAACAGCACCGATCGACGAGGAGAGGTGAGCGCGATGATCCGCCATCTCGTGCTGTTCCGGCTGGCCGACGGGTCCGCCGCCGAGCGTGCGGAGCAGACGGCCGGGATGCGCGACCGTCTGGAGGCGCTGCCCGCCCTGCTGTCCGGTGTCCTGTCGCTCCGCGTCGGCCCGGATGTCGTGGGCGGCGCCGAGCACTGGGACGTGGCCCTCTGCGCCGACTTCACCGACCGGGACGCGCTGCAGCGCTACCAGGTGCATCCCGAGCACCGCGCGGCCGTCGAGTGGATGGCCTCGTTCGTGGCCGCCCGCTCGATCGTCGATCTCGAGCTGACGGATCCAGGGCAGGACCAGCCGCGCTGACGGCCGGCGACGGGGACGCGAAGGAGCGGACATGGCAGGACGGATGGCGTCGAGGACAGCGGTCGTGACGGGTGCCGGGTCGGGCATCGGCGCCGCCATCGCCCGCGGGCTGGCGGCGGAGGGCGCGAACGTGGTGCTCGCCGACCTGAACGACCAGGCGGTGCAGGCGGTCGCGGACGGCATCACGGCCGACGGCGGCGCGGCGCTCGCCATGCACGTCGACGTCACCTCCCGGGCGCAGGTGCAGGCGGCCGTCGCGGCGACGGTCGAGCGGTTCGGCCGGCTCGACGTCTGGTTCAACAACGCGGGCATGAACGCGCCGATGCCGTTCCTCGAGATCACCGAGGAGAACTTCGAGCGGATCATGCGGATCAACGCCATCGGCGTGCTGATCGGCATCCAGGAGGCGGCGAAGCGGTTCCTGGAGCAGGGCGGCGGCGGCAAGATCGTGAACACGGCGTCGATCGCGGGCCGCACGGGCTTCCCCAGCTTCGCGCCCTACAGCGCCTCGAAGGCCGCGGTGATCTCCCTCACGCAGGCCGCGGCCCGGGACCTCGCGCAGCACGGCATCACCGTGAACGGCTTCGCTCCCGGCGTGGTCGCGACGCCGCTCTGGAAGCAGCTCGACGCCGACCTCGCCGCCATGGGCGCCGCGGATTCGGGCTTCGACTCGATGGCGGCGGACATCCTGCTCGGCCGGCCTGCGCAGCCGGAGGACATCGTGCCGACCGCGCTGTTCCTCGCCTGCAGCGACTCGGACTACATCACGGGGCAGATCGTGGCCATCGAGGGCGGGATGATCCTCGTCTGAGCGTCAGTCGCCCTCGGCCGCGAGCTCGATCCCGGCGTCCCGCGCGACCTGCAGCAGCACGGCGGCGAGGTCGAGGCCGGCACCGAGGCCGCTGGCGATGAGGCGCGAGTAGGCGACCTCGGTGGCCGCGAGCACCGGCATCGGCACCTCGAGGTCCTGCGCGAGGCCGAGCGCGAGCCGGACGTCCTTGCGCTGCCCCTCGGCGGTGAACGCCGGCGTGAAGTCGAGCCCGACCAGGGCGGGCGTCTTGTACGCGCTGAACGGCGACCCGACGGCGCTGTCGTTGACGAACGCGAGCAGGTCGCGCCGGGCGACGCCGGCGCGGTCGGCGAGCACGGCCGCCTCCGCGAGCGCCTGCATCGTCACGGCGAGCAGCGCGTTCGTCGCGAGCTTCACGACGTTCGCCTGCGCCTCGGATCCGACGCGGTACGTCGCGCGGCCGAGCGCCGCGAGCACCGGCTCGACCGCGGCGATCGCGCCCTCGTCGCCGGAGACGGCGAAGATCGCCCGGCCGGACTCGACGACGCCGGGGTTGCCGCTGACCGGGGCCGAGGCGTACGCGAGACCGGCGCGATGGGCAGCGAGGGCGGCCCGCTGCGCGGCCTCCACCGACACCGTGGATCCGTCGATCCAGGCGGTCGCGCGGCGCCGGGCGGCCGGGGCGTCGGCGAGCGCCGCGGCGAGGTCGTCGAGCGCGGTGTCGTCGAGCACCATCGAGAAGATCAGGTCGCTCTCGGCCGCGTCCTCGATCCGTTCGATCCTGGTCGCTCCCCTGGCGATGAGGCCGTCGGCCTTCGCCGGCGTGCGGTTCCAGACGGCGAGCGGGAAGCCGGCGTCGAGCAGCCGGCCGGCCATCGCCGTGCCCATCCGGCCGAGCCCGAGCCAGGCCACGCGGGGCCGGATCGCCGGGTCGAGTGAGTCGGTCATGCGGGGCCCTTCGTCAGACGAGGAGGCGGAACGGCTGCTCGACGGCGGCGGTGAACGCGGCGAGCCACTGCGCCGCGAGCGCCCCGTCGATCACACGATGGTCGGCGGACAGGGTCACCGTCATCATCGTCGCGACCTCGAGCGCGCCGTCGACGACCACCGGTCGCTGCTGCGCGGCGCCGACCGCGAGGATCGCGGACTGCGGCGGGTTGATGATGGCGCTGAACTCGCGCACGCCGAACATGCCGAGGTTCGAGATCGAGAAGCTGCCGCCCTCGAGCTCCTGCTGCTTGAGCCGGCCGGCACGGGCCCGCTCGGCGAGGTCGCGAACGGTCTCCGCGATCGACCCCGCCGACCGGCCCTCGACGCCGCGCACCACCGGGGTGACGAGCCCGTTCGGCACGGCGACCGCGACGGCGATGTCCACGGAGCGGAAGCGACGGATGGCGTCACCGGTCCAGATGGCGTTGGCGTCGGGCACCTGCTGGAGGGCGACTGCTGCCGCCTTGATCAGGAGGTCGTTGACCGACACCTTGACCGTGCCGACCTCGTTCAGCCGGCGGCGCACCTCGAGCAGCGCGTCCATCCGGCAGTCGCCGACGACGTAGAAGTGCGGGACGGTCGTCTTGCTCTCGGTGAGCCGCCGCGCGATCGCGCGGCGCATCCCGCTGAGCGGCAGGTCCTCGAAGTCCGTTCCCGTCGGCGCCTGAACGGCCGGCGTCGGGGCGGCTGCAGCCGGTGCGGGGGGAACGGCCGGGGCGGGCGGCGCGGCGGCGAGCGCCCGCTCGACGTCGCGGCGGACGATCCGTCCGGACGGGCCGGTCCCGGTGAGCCGCGCGAGGTCGAGGCCGTGCTCCTTGGCGAGCCGGCGGACGATCGGGCTCGCGAAGAGCCGGCCGCCCGGCTGCCGGGTCGCGTCGTCCGCCGGCAGCTCGGCCGGGGTGTCCGCGACCGGCGACGGCACCTGCTCCGGCGCGGTCTCGGGCTCGGGCGCGACCGCCTGCTCAGGCGCCTGCTCCTGCGGAGGCTGCTGGGCCTCGTCCGCAGGCGCTGCGGGCGCCTCGTCCGGGGAGCGCGCCTCGGAGGGGTCGCCGACGACCGCGATGGGGTCGCCGACCCGCACGCTCTGCCCCTCGCCGACGAGCAGCTCGAGGACCGTGCCCTCCACCTCGGCGGAGTACTCGACCACGGCCTTCTCGGTCTCGACCTCCGCGAGCGGCGCGCCGATCGCGATGGTCTCGCCCGTGCGCACGAGCCAGGTCTGGATCGCCGCCTCGGAGGTGTTCGCGAGCACCTCCGGCATCCGGATGATCGAGCTCACGAGCGCTGCCCCATGCCCTGCACGATCCGTTCGAGGCCCGCGACGACCTCCTCGGTGCGGGCGATCGCCGCCCGTTCGAGGATCCGGGAGATGCTCGGGCTCGCCTCGCCGCCGGTCACCCGTTGCACGGGCTGGTCGAGGAAGTCGAAGAAGCGCCGCTGGATCTCGTCGGCGAGCCAGCCGCCGTAGGAGGTGCCCTGGGCGCCCTGCTCGACGATGAGCACCGCGTTCGTCTTGCGGATGCTGTCGCCGAGCGTCTCCCAGTCGAGCGACGCGCGGTCCAGCCAGCGAAGGTCGACGACGTCGGCGTCGACGCCCGTCTGCTCGACCGCCTCGAGGCAGTGCCGGACCATCGAGAGGTAGCTGATCACGGTGACCTCGTTGCCGGCGCGCCGGATGCCGGCCTTGCCGAACGGCAGCTGGTAGTCGAGGTCGACCGGCACCTCCTCGTTCAGCGGGTAGAGGTCGACGTGCTCGATCACGAGCACCGGGTCCTGCAGCGCGAGCGCCGCGTTCATCAGCCCGACGTAGTCCGCCGCCGTGGACGGGGCGACGATCCGCCAGCCCGGGCTCGTGGCGAAGACCCCGGCCGGGTCCATCAGGTGCTGCGACCCGTAGCCGGAGCCCATCGCGACCTTGGTGCGCAGCACGAGCGGCACGGGGTTGCGGCCGCCGAACATGTGCCGCGCCTTGCCGATCTGGTTGAACACCTGATCCGCCGCCACCCAGAGGAAGTCGGGGTACATGAACTCGACGACGGGCCGGTAGCGGCCGTCCAGGGCCATCCCGCCGCCGAGGCCGACGAAGGCGTTCTCACTGATCGGGGTGCCGAGCACCCGGTCCGGGAAGGCCTTCGCAAGTCCCTTGGTCGCGCCGTTCGTGCCGCCGTTCAGCCGGTGCACGTCCTCGCCGAGCACGACGATCCGCTCGTCCTGCTCCATCCGCCGCTGCATCACGCCGGCGACCGCGTCGACGAACTTCCGTGTCGACGTCTCGCCCTCGTAGCCGAGGGGCTCGAGCACGGTCGCGCCGTCCAGCTCGGATGCGTCGCCGCGGACGCCGACGTCGACGAACTCGGGGTCGGGCCAGAGCTCGGGCCGGATGCGCCGCTTGCCCGCCTGCTCCGGGTCGGCCTCGGTGAGCCGGCTCGCGACGTCCTTCATCGCGGCCTGCGCCTGGCTGCGGAGCGCACCGTCCTGCTCCGGCGAGAGCACACCGAGCGCGGCGAGCTCCGTCGCGACCCGGACGAGCGGGTCACGGCCGCGCCAGTCGGCCTCCTCGTCCTTCGAGCGGTAGCCGAACGCACTGCCGGGGTACGGGCCGTTCTGGTGGAAGAAGCGGTAGACCTCAGCCTCGATGACCGCGGGCCCCTCGCCGCCGCGCATGAGCGCCCCCGCCTCCTCCATCGCGAGGTGCACGGCGAGCGGATCCATGCCGTCGACCTGCCAGGCCGGGATGCCGAACCCGGGGCCGCGGCCGGACAGCCGCGCCTCGCCGGTGACCTCGTGCACCTCGGTGGAGACGGCGTAGAGGTTGTTCTCGATGAAGAAGCCGAAGGGCAGCTTCCACGCCGCGGCGAGGTTCATGCTCTCGAGCACCGAGCCGATGTTCACCGCGCCGTCGCCGAAGTAGCTGACGGTGAGGTCGTCGGTGCCGGCATGCCGCTGCGCCCACGCGTTGCCGGCGCCCATCGGCACCCCGCCGCCGACGATCGCGTTCGTGCCGAGCGCGCCGGCCTCGAACCACTGCAGGTGCATCGACCCGCCTCGGCCCGCGCAGTAGCCCTGCGCGAGCCCGAGGATCTCGGCGAGCGTGCGCTGCAGCACCTCGTCGACCTTCGGCACCACGAGCTGCTCCGGGTCGAAGCGGCCGCCGCTCACATGCGTGAGGGCCTTGGCCAGGAACTGGTGGTGGCCGCGGTGGGAGCCGTTGACGGCGTCGCTCGAGCGGAGCCCGATGATCGAGCCGACCGCGCCGCCCTCCTGGCCGATGCTCGAGTGGGCCGGACCGTGCACCAGCCCCTCGCCGGCGAGCTCGAGCACCGTCTCCTCGAAGGCCCGGATGAGGTGCAGCTCGGCGAGCATGCCGACCAGCAGGCCGGGGTCCGCCGCCTTCCAGTCCTCGGGCGTGGTGGTGAGCCGCACCCACGGGACGGCGGCTTCGAGACGAACGTGCTTCGGCATGACCCTCTTCTCCATCGACGGGAGCCCTTGCGCAGTGCGTTCACTGTAGATGAACATTGTCGCCAACGGCAACAGCCTCAGCGCACATCGGCGCCTGAGGAGCCGATCGACCGGTGGATTGGATCCAACGGGAGCGAAGGAGGACGAGATGGGGCTCCCCGGACTGCGCGGACCCGACCACATCGGGTTCACCGTCCCCGATCTCGACGAGGCCGACCGGTTCCTGGTCGACATCATCGGCTGCACGCGGGTCTACTCGCTCGGGCCCTTCGTGCACCCGGACGACGATTGGATGGCCGAGCACCTGGGCGTCCATCCGCGCACCGTGATGCGGCGGCTGCACTTCTACCGCTGCGGCTTCGGCTCCAACTTCGAGGTGTTCTCCTACGAGGCGGCGGACGGGCAGCGGCCGATCCCGCGCAACAGCGACATCGGCGGCCACCACATCGCGTTCTACGTCGACGACCTCGACGCCGCCGTCGCGCACCTGCGGGCGCACGGCGTGGAGGTGCAGGGCGAGCCGACGGCCAGCGCGAACGCGAGCGCGGGCCAGCGCTGGGTGTACTTCCGTGCCCCGTGGGGCATGCAGTTCGAGCTCGTCAGCTTCCCGGGCGGCAAGGCCTACGAGCGGGACGCCGAGGTGCTGCTCTGGCACCCCGCGGATCCGGCGGCATGACCGCCGAGCCGCCGCCCGGGGAGCACGGCCACGGCGCCACCGGCCGGCGCATCGCCGACGAGCTGAAGGCCGCGATCCTCGGCGGCACGCTGCCACCCGGCACCCGGGTCCGCCAGGAGGAGCTCGCCGAGCGGTTCCGCGCCAGTCGCGTGCCGGTCCGCGACGCGCTGCGGATGCTCGAGGCCGACGGGCTCGTCACGGTCGTCCCGAACACCGGCGCCTGGGTCTCGCACCTCCGGCTCGTCGAGTGCGAGGAGATGTACCGGATGCGGGAACGCCTCGAACCGCTGCTGCTCAGCATGAGCATCCCCGCGCTCGGACCCCGGGTCGAGCAGCTCGCGCGCCTCGCCGAGCAGATGGAGACGACCGACGACGTGGAGCACTTCCTCCGCCTCGACCGCGAGTTCCACCTGCTCAGCTACGCCGGCGCGGAGACCTCCGTGCTCGGCGACACCGTCAAGCGCCTCTGGAACACCACGCAGCACTACCGTCGCGCGTACACCCTGATGCTCGACCCGGTCAGCCGCCGGATCCTGCACGACGAGCACCACATGCTCGTCGCGGCGATCCGCGCCGCCGACGCCGAGGACGCCGAGCGCGTGCTCGAGGGGCACATCCGCCGCACCCGCCTCCGCCTCGCGCTCCATCCCGAAGCCTTCTCCCCCGAACCGACCCCGATGACAAGGACCGCATCATGACCACGACCGCACCGGCACCGACGCCGGCGACCGACCTCGACCTCCGCGCCGACCTGTACATCGGCGGCGCCTGGCGCCCCGGCTCCGACGGCGGCCGGTTCGCCGTGCTCGACCCCGCCGACGGCTCGCGCATCGCCGACTTCGCCATCGCGAGCGAGCAGGACTGCGACGACGCCGTCGCAGCCGCCGCCGAGGCGCTGCCCGCGTGGTCGGCGACCGCCCCGCGCGTGCGCTCGGAGATCCTCCGACGCGCCTGGGAGATCCTCACCGCGGAGGCCGACCGGTTCGCCGAGATCATGATCCGCGAGAACGGCAAGTCGACCGCCGACGCGGTCGCCGAGGCCCGCTACGCCACGGAGTTCTTCCGGTGGTTCGCGGAGGAGGCCGTCCGCATCCCCGGCGACTACCGGCTGTCGCCCGCCGGGGACAAGCGGATCGTCGTCACCCGGCGCCCGGTCGGCGTCGCGCTGCTGATCACGCCCTGGAACTTCCCGGCCGCCATGGCGACCCGCAAGCTCGCCCCCGCCCTCGCGGCCGGTTGCTCCGTGGTGCTGAAGCCGGCGCGGGAGACCCCGCTCACCGCGGCCTACGTCGTCGACGTGCTCGAGCGGGCCGGCGTGCCCGCGGGGGTCGTCAACCTGGTGACGCCGCAGCCCACCGGACCCGCGGTGGCCCGGATGCTCGCGCACCCCGCGGTCCGCAAGCTCTCCTTCACCGGCTCCACCGAGGTGGGTCGCACCCTCCTGAAGGAGTGCGCCGACCGGGTCGTGAGCGCCTCGATGGAGCTCGGCGGCAACGCCCCGCTCGTCGTGCTCGCCTCGGCGGATCTCGACACCGCCGTCGAGGGCGCCTTCGTCGCGAAGATGCGCAACGGCGGCTCCGCCTGCACCTCCGCGAACCGCTTCTACGTGCACGAGTCGGTGCACGACGAGTTCGTGCGCCGGTTCACCGCCCGGCTCGAGGCCGTGCACACGGGACCCGGATCCGATCCGGCCAACGACCTCGGCGCGCTGGTCTCCCTGGCCGAGCGGGACAAGGTGGCCGGCCTCGTCGAGACGGCCCGGCAGGAGGGCGCCACGCTCGTGACCGGCGGACATCCGTCCGCATCCGGCGCCTTCTACGAGCCGACCCTTCTCACCGACGTCGCCCACGGCAGCACCATCAACGCGACCGAGATCTTCGGCCCGGTGACCGCGGTGGTGCGCTTCTCGACCACCGACGAGGCCGTCGACGCCGCGAACGACTCGGAGTACGGGCTGATGGCCTACGTGTTCGGCGAGGAGCGGGAGGCCGTCTCGGTCGCCCAGCGCCTCGACGTCGGCATGGTGGCGGTGAACCGCGGAGTCGTCAGCGACCCGGCCGCGCCGTTCGGCGGCACGAAGCAGAGCGGCCTCGGCCGGGAGGGCGGCTTCGACGGCATCCTCGAGTTCCTCGAGGAGCAGTACATCGCCCTGACCGCCTGACGGACCAGGACCCCGAGCCGGTCGGTCAGTGGCGGCCGCCGTGCACGAACCAGATGCCCTCGAACGGCTCGGGTCCCGGGTTGTGCAGCACGTGCGGGATCACGGAGTCGAAGCCGAGCGACTCCCCCGCGTGCAGGTGGAACAGCTCCTCGCCGATCGTGACGTCGAGCTGGCCGCTCAGCACGAAGCCGTACTCGTACCCGGCGTGCGAGACCAGGTCGCCGCCCGCGGTCGAGGTCGCGCCCGGCTCGTAGGAGATCTTCATGAAGTTGACGTCGTGCTCGGGCGTCGCGGTGAGGCGCTCCCAGACCACGCCGTCGGCCATCGCCAGCCGGGGGCGGTGCGCCGGGTGCACGACCGAGACGCGGTTCGCGTACTCGGACGGATGCCAGGCCCGGGTCGGGTTCATCCAGCCGTCCCGCTCCGTCTCGGGCTCCGCGCCGTCGTCCGGGGCATGCGGGGCCCCCCCGTTGGTCGACGAGTCGAAGAGCTCGTCGACGGAGACGTTCAGCAGCTGCGAGAAGGCGTACAGGGTCGCGACCGACGGCTGCGACTTGCCGTTCTCGATCTGCGACACGAGCGACGGCGAGACGTTGGCCTGCCTGGCGAGCTCGCGCAGCGACATGCCGGCCCGGGTGCGGATCTCCTTGAGGCGGGAGCCGAGGTTGTTCATGCGCAGACCTGCCGATCCGTGGTCCACCCGACCGGACGTCACCGCGTCGGGGCCGGGGCGGTCCAGGCCGGTCCGGTCAGACCGCCTGGTCAGCGACACGGTGTCCCCAGGACGTCGTACCGCCGGCTGGGCGTCACTATACCGACGCTCATCAGGCGAACCGATGGAGCGACGCCGCGCGTCTCGTTCACCGGCACGTCACGCCGTCTGGTAGTGTTCAGCACCATCGAACAGTACCGCCGATGAGGCGGATCGCATACGAGGAAGTGTGCTCATGGCCATCGGCGGCGTCCACCACACCGGCATCATCGTGCGGGACCTGGAGCGGTCCATCGCCTTCTACCACGACGTCCTCGGGCTCGGGTTCCAGAACGAGCCGAGCCCCTGGTTCAGCGGACCGGACCTCGAGCGCGGCGTCGGCGTGCCCGGCGCGACCCTCCGGCAGGTCTGCCTGCTCGCGGGCGACGACGTGGTGGAGCTGATCGAGTACGGCAACCGGCCGGAGGGCGACGACACCGCCGTCCAGCAGAACCGGCTCGGCGCGATGCACGTCGCCCTCCGGGTCGACGACCTCGCTGCCACCAAGCGCGAGCTCGAGGCGAAGGGCGTCGAGTTCCTCTCCGACGTGAACGTCGTGGACGAGGGCGTGCTGGCCGGTTGGCGATGGATCTACTTCCACGACCCCGACGGCATCACCGTCGAGCTCGTCGAGGTCGCGTACGTGAACACCGAGGAGCGGCGCCGCGGGATCGCCGAGTACCTCGAGACGCACCCCGAGCTCTCCCGCTGACCCTGCACCTCGCGTACCCGAAGGAAGCCATGTCCGACACCTCACCTCGTCGCGCCCTCGTCGTCGGCTCCACCGGCATCGTGGGCCAGGCCCTCTCCGCGCAGCTCGTCGACCAGGGCTGGGAGGTCTTCGGGCTGTCCCGCAGCGGCGGGAACCCCGTCGCCGGCGTGCACGCCGTCCGCGCGGATCTCGCCGACCCGGCCGGCCTCGCCGCGGCCCTCGCCGACGTCCGCCCCTCGTTCGCCGCGATCACGGCCTGGACGCGGCAGGCGACCGAGGCCGAGAACATCGCCGTGAACGGCGCGGCGGTCCGGAACGTGCTCGCTGCGCTCGAGCCCGCAGGCACCCTCGACCACGTGGCCCTGATGACGGGACTGAAGCACTACCTCGGCCCGTTCGAGGCCTACGCCACGGGCGTGATGGCGGACACCCCGTTCCACGAGGAGGAGCCCCGGCTCTCCTCGCCGAACTTCTACTACGCGCAGGAGGACGAGCTCTTCGACGCCGCCGCCCGCAGCGGCTTCTCCTGGAGCGTCCACCGCGCGCACACCGTCTTCGGCTTCGCCACCGGCAACGCCATGAACATGGTCCTGACGATCGGCGCCTACGCGACGATCTGCAAGGAGCGCGGGCTGCCGTTCGTGTTCCCCGGATCCGCCACGCAGTGGAACTCGGTCACCGACGTGACGGATGCGGAACTCGTCGCCGAGCAGATGATCTGGACCGCCACGCATGAGGCCGGGCGCAACGAGGCCTTCAACATCGCGAACGGCGACGTCTTCCGCTGGCGCTGGCTCTGGCCGCAGATCGCCGCCTACTTCGGGTTGGAGTGGGAGGGCTTCGAGGGCGAGCCGCGCACCCTCGTCGCAGCGATGGAGGGCATGGAGCCCGTCTGGGCCGACCTCGCGGAGCGGCACGGCCTCGTCGAGCCGGACCTCGCCCGCGTCGCCTCCTGGTGGCACACGGACGGGGACCTCGGGCGCGGGATCGAGGTGCTGACCGACATGAACAAGAGCCGCAAGGCCGGCTTCACCGCGGCCCGGGACACCCGCGACGCGTTCTTCTCCTACATCGAGCGGTACCGCGCGGCACGCATCCTGCCGTGATGGACCCCGTGGGGAGGGGGCGTCCGCCTCCCCACGGGGCCGGTTCAGAGCGACGCGTCGAACTCGATGTGCGCCTTGATCGTGGTCTGCGGGTGGTGGGCCGCCTCGAGGGCGTCCACGGCCTCGTCCGAGCGGAACCGCTGCGTCACCAGCGGGGTGAGGTCGATGCCGCTGTTCGCGAGGAACCGGAGCGTCTCCGGCCACACGCCGGGCGAGCCGATCGAGCCCGTGATCCGCAGCTCCTTCGACTGGATGAGGCCCAGCTTCGCGGGCGCCTCATGGCCGACGTCGATGCCGATGTACGCGACGCGTCCCCGGAAGGCGACGAGCTCGAGCGCCCGCGCCATCACCGCCGGACGCCCGCTGGCCTCCACCACGACGTCCGCGCCGCGGCCGCCGGTGAGGTCGCCCAGCAGCTCGTCCGCCTCGCTCGGGTCGGCCGCGTGGGCGGCGCCGAGGGCGAGCGCCGCGTCCCGGCGGTCGGCCGACGGCTCGAGGACGACCGTGACCGCGCCCATCGCGGCGACCGCGGCGGTGACGGCGAGGCCGACCGGTCCCGCCCCGAGCACGACGACCGTGTCGCTCGCGTCCACACCGCCGGCCCGCTTGATCGCGTAGTAGGCGACGCTGAACGGCTCAACGAGGGCGCCCATCGTGTAGGACAGCTGGTCCGGCAGCCGGTGCAGCCACTCGGGCCGCGCGACGAAGAAGTCGGCCGCGGCGCCGCTGATCGAGAAGCCGAAGTGGTCGTCGCCGATCACGCACTCCCCAACCACGCGGTCGCCGGGGGCGAAGGCGGTGACGGCCTCCCCCACCTGCACGACCTCCCCGGACCACTCGTGGCCCGGGATCAGCGGGTAGGAGAACGGGATGATGTAGCGGCCCTCGAGCAGCTCGATGTCCGAGTGGCAGACGCCGACGGACCGTGCGGCGACGAGCACCTCGTCCGGCCCGATGCTCGGCACCGGCAGCTCGGTGACCTCCGGTCGGTTCTCGCCCAGGTACTGGAGCGCGTGCATGAGGTCCCTTCCTATCGGGCGTCGACGAGGATCTTGACCTGGTCGCCGGTCGGCGAGAGCAGCGTCTCGAAGCCCTGCTCCACGATCCGGTCGATCGGCACCTGGGCGGTGACCACCTTCTCGACGGGGTAGCGGCCGCGGGCGATGAGGTCGATGATCCGGGGCCAGTCGGTCACTGGGTAGCACCAGGTGCCGGTGAGCGTGATGTCGTGCTCGGAGAGCTTCATCGGCTCGATGGACGCGGCCCGCGTGTGCAGCCCGGTCTGGGAGATGCGGCCCGCGGCCCGGACGGCGTCGATCGCGGTGTTCAGGGCGCGCTCGTTGCCGGAGCACTCGATCACCGCGTCGACGCCGATGCCGTCGGTCGCGTCCTTCAGCATCTCGGCGACGTCGACCGTGCTCGGGTCGACGACCTCGCCGACGCCGAGGCTCGCGGCGAGGCGGGCCCGCACGGGGTTCACCTCGGAGATCGTGACATCGGCGCCGATCGATGCGGCGTAGAGCGCGGCGAGCGCCCCGATGGGGCCGGCGCCGGTGATGAGCACCCGGTCGCCCGGCCGTACCTGCGCGGTGTCGACGCCGTACGCGGCGACCGCGGCCGGCTCGACGAGCGCGCCCTGCAGGTCGGAGACCGCATCCGGCAGCACCGTGACGTGGCTCGCGGGCACGACGGCGAGGTCGGCGATGCCGCCCCAGGCGTAGCTGAGGCCGACGCAGGCCATCCGCACGCAGAGGTGGTTCAGCCCGCGGCGGCAGTAGTAGCAGGTGCCGCAGGAGAGCAGCGGCATGACCGAGACGCGCTGACCCTCCTTGAGGCCGGTCACGCCGGCGCCGACAGCCACGATCTCGCCGGAGAACTCGTGGCCGAGGATCTGCGGGAGCACCGATCCGTTCAGGCGGTGCGGTTCGGCGGGGATGACGATCGGTCCCATGGCGTACTCGTGCAGGTCGGTGCCGCAGATCCCGCAGAAGAAGGGGCGCAGGGTCACCTCGCCCGGGCCGGGCGCCGACGGCTCGGGGACGTCCTCGACGCGGACGTCGTGGTGAGCGTGGAAGACCGCTGCCTTCATACCGATGCCTCCTGCAGTTGTGGGTCGAACAGGACCTTGCCCTCGAGCCGGCCCTCGGCCAGGCGCTGGAGCTGGTCCGCGAGATCGCCGAGCGGCCGCACCGAGTCGAGCAGCTCCGCCGCGAGCGGCCCGTCGGCGAGGATCCGGAGCGCGGGACCGAGGTCCTCGCCGCAGACGTGCGCGAGGGTCGTGCGCACGGTGATCTCCCGCATCACGAGCGCGTGCACATCCACCTCCTGCCGCTTCGCGGGCAGCCCGACCTGGAGGATCGTCCCACCGTCCCGGACGAGCCGGATCGCGGTGTCGAGCTGGCCCGGCGCCCCGCTCGCCTCGACGACGACGTCCGCGCCCCCGGGCCCGATCGCCGCCTCGACGCGGGCCGGGAGGTCGTCGCCGACGGCGAGCGTGCGGGTGGCGCCGAGCCGCGCGGCCCGATCGAGCCGGTGGCCGGGGAAGTCGACCACGGTCGTATCGACGTCCGCGAGGTGGCGAAGGCCGGTGAGCACGAAGGTGCCGATCGCGCCCGCGCCGATCAGCACGACGCGGTCGCCGTCCCGCGCGCCGGAACGCCGGGCGGCGTGCAGCCCCACGGCGAGCGGCTGGGCGAGGCCGGCGGCGTCGAGGTCGAGGCCGTCGGGCACCCCCACGAGGGTGATCTCGGGGACGGACACGTACTCCGCGAGGCCGCCGGGGGCGTTGAGGCCGAGCGTGTAGTACCGCCGGCAGAGGTTGGTCCGGCCCTCACGGCAGCGGTCGCAGGCGCCGCACCAGACGCCGGCGCCGCTCGCGACCACCGCACCGGTCCGGAACGACGAGTCCGTACCGACCTCGACGACCTCGCCGATGAACTCGTGGCCGAAGATCATCGGGCCGGTGGAGCCGGTCACCGGATGCACGCGGTCCACCGGGAAGGTGAGGGGGCCCGCCTTCCACTCCGTCGCGTCGGTGCCGCACATGCCGGATCGCAGGACGCGGAGCAGCACCTCCCCGGGGCGCCGCTCGGGACGTGGCACCTCGGTGATCCGCACGTCGTGGGCGCCGTGGTAGACGGCCGCCCGCATGGTCTGCGGCGCCGCCGTCACGCTTCGCCCCTCCCCCACGTCGTGTTGAGGTGCGACTGCGAGCTCCGGATGACGGGCAGCGTGCCGTTCACCGCGATGTAGCGGGGCCCGGCGATGAGCAGGTCCTCGGCCGGGAACTTGGTGACGACCTCGCAGCCCGTGGCGGTGACCACGACCTCCTCCTCGATGCGCGCGGCCCCGATGCCGTCGGCGCTCGGCCAGTAGGTCTCGAGGGCGAAGAACATGCCCTCCTCGAGCACCTCCGGGTGGTCGAGGGAGACCAGCCGGGAGAAGATCGGCTTCTCCCAGATGGACAGGCCGACGCCGTGGCCGTACTGCAGGGCGAACGCCGCCTCCTCGTCCGGGAAGCCGAACTCCTGCGCGGTGGGCCAGACGCTCACGATGTCCGCGGTCGTGGCACCCGGCCGCACGAGCGCGATCGCCCGGTCCATGTACTCCCGGGCCCGCGTGTACGCGTCGTTCTGCGCCGGACTCGCGGAGCCGACCGCGAAGGTGCGGTAGTAGCAGGTCCGGTAGCCGTTGAAGCTGTGCAGGATGTCGAAGAAGGCGGGGTCGCCCGGCCGGATGATCCGGTCCGAGTAGACGTGCGGATGCGGCGAGCACCGCTCCCCCGAGATGGCGTTGACGCCCTCGACGTACTCGGATCCGAGGTCGAGGAGCACCTTGGAGACGAGCCCGACGGTCTCGTTCTCGCGCACGCCGGGCCGCAGGAACTCGTAGAGGCGGTCGTATGCCGCATCGACCATGGACGCCGCCTGCGTGAGCAGGGTGACCTCGTCCTGGGTCTTGATCCGCCTCGCCTGCATGAACACCTGCTGGCCGTCGACGACGTCGATCCCGGCCTTCTGCAGGGCGAACAGCACCGGCAGCTCGATCACGTCGACGCCGAGCGGTTCGTTCGCCAGCCCGAACTTGTCCAGCTCCCGCTTGATCTTGCGGGCCACCTCGTCCGCCATGCCGGCGGCGGGGTTCATCGCGCCGCGGAGGGTCGAGATGCCGGCCCGGGAGCCGTTCTCGAGCCGCGGCCGCTTCGCGCCGTGGTGCGGGGCGTGCGGGTCGGCGTCCAGCTCCGCGGTCGTCTCGCCGAGCCACGGGCTGTAGAGCAGGTGGTGCTTCGCCGCCGAGCCGAAGTCCCAGATGATCGGGTCCGAGTTGCGGGTGAGCAGCGCGAACCGGATCAGCTTGTCCATCGCCCACGTGCCGATGTGGGTCGACGTCATGTAGCGGATGTTCGAGAAGTCGAAGGCCAGCACGGCGCCGAGGTCGGAGCGGTCGAGCTCCGCCTTGAGGCGTGCGAGGCGTTCGTCGCGGAGGCGGTCGAACCGCACCCGCTCCTCCCAGTCGACGCCGTTGGTGCCGAAGGTCGCGGTGTTCATGGCAGGCGGATGCCTTTCTGTCGCGGGCCGCAGCGCTGCGGTCCCGGGGCCGAGGTGGGGGAGGTCACAGCGCGTTCGCCCTCCGCCGCCGGCGGACCCGGCCGGTGGTGTAGAGGATCGCGGCGGCGAGGATGAGCAGCCCCTGGAAGAAGTACTGGAAGACCGTGCCGAGCCCGAGGAAGACGGTGGCGCTCAGCACCTGCTGCAGCAGCAGCGCACCGAGCAGGGGGCCGATGAAGGTGCCGCGGCCACCGAGCAGGCTCGTGCCGCCGAGCACGACTGCCGTGATGCTCGTCAGCGTGTAGGCGGAGCCCTGCGACGGGTCGCCGATGCCGTACTGGCCCATGAGCATGAGCGCGCCGAGGAACACGAACGCGGAGGTGGCGACGTAGCCGAGCACGACGGTCCGGTTCACGTTCAGGCCGATGTTCCGCGCGGCGTCCTCCTCGGACCCGACGGCCCGGAGCCGCCAGCCCCAGCGCCGGCGGCGGAGGAGCACCTCCATCACCACCGTGAGCGCGACAACGACCAGGAAGAAGAGCGGGATCGGGCCGAAGGAGAGGTTGACGGTGTCCTGGATGCTCTGGGCGATGTACCCGCCCTGGGTCGGCCGCAGCAGGAGGGCGAACCCGCCGAGGGCGATGTAGAGGGCCAGCGTCGCGGCGATCGGGGTGAAGCGCGCGAACCGGATGAGCGCCCCGTTGATCAGCCCGACGAGCAGCGCGGTGGCGAGCATGAGGACGAGCCCGAGCACCACCGATCCCGGCGACTTGCCGTCGTTGATGAAGAACGAGGCGATCACCACGAGGAAGCCGGCGAGCGGCCCGACGGAGAGGTCGATGCCGCCGGTCAGCAGCGCGATGTTCTGGCCCATGGCGATGAAGCCGAGCGCCGTCGCGGCCGTCAGCAGGTTGCTGATGTTGAAGTCGGACAGGAAGGCGGGGTTCTGGCTCACGAGCACCGCGCCGAGCACGACCAGGATCGTCGCGACCAGCGCCGACGGCGCGTAGTCGCCGCGGAGGAAGCGGCGGATGCCGGTCGTGCGGTCCTCGCGGAGCGCCTCAGGCGCCTCGATCGCCTCGGTCCGGGAGCTGACCGCCGCGTGGACCATCCGCTCCTCGGTGATCTCGTCGCCGGTCAGCGTCGCCACGACGTGGCCGCGGGACATGACGAGCACCTGGTCGCAGAGGCCCTCCAGCTCCTTGGTGTCGGAGGAGGCGATCACGACGGGGATGCCGCGGCCGGACGCCTCGCGGAGGATCGCGTAGATGTCGGCGCGGGCGCCGACGTCGACGCCCTGGGTGGGCTCGTCGGCGATCAGGAGCACGGGCTCCGAGAGCAGGGCGCGGGCGATGACGACCTTCTGCTGGTTGCCGCCCGAGAGGGACAGGATGGGCGCGTCCATGGACGCGGCCTTCACGCGGAGCGAGGCGAGCGCCGTCCCGACCTGCTTCACCTCGCGGGCCGTGCTGAGCAGGGGACCCACGGTGAAGCGCCGCAGCGCCGCGACGGCGGCGTTCTCGCGGACGCTGAGGCTCCGCGCGAGCCCCTCCGACAGGCGGTCGGCGGGCATGTACGCCGCCCGGTGCAGCAGCTCCCTGCGCGTGTAGGCCGTGCCGCCGATCTCGACGGTGCCCGAGAAGGGCTCGAGGCCCGCGAGCGCGCGGAGCAGGTCGCTCTGGCCGTTGCCCACGACGCCGGCGACGCCGATGATCGCGCCGCGGGCGGCCGTCGTCGAGACGCCCACGAACCCCTGGCCGGCGAGGTCGGCGATCCGCAGGTCGTCCGCCCCCTCGGCAGGGACGAGCTTGTCGGGGAAGGTCGACTCGAGCTTCCGGCCGACGATGAGGGCGAGCAGCTCCTCGTCGCTGATCGCATCGACCTCGGACGTGCCGCGGACGCGGCCGTCGCGGAGCACGGTGACCCGATGGGCGAGCTCCCGCACCTCGGCCATCCGGTGGGTGATGTAGACGACCGCCGTGCCGGCGCGCACGCAGTCGCGGATGAGATCGAAGAAGCGGTCGACGACCGCGCCGCCGAGCGGGGCGGTCGGCTCGTCGAGGACGAGCACCTTCGGGTCGACCGCGAACGCCTTCGCGATCTCGAGGAGGTGCCGCTGCGCGACGGTCAGCGCCTCGACCCGCTCGCGCAGGTCGACCTCGAGCCCTACCCGCTCGAGCATGCGGGTCGCCGCGGCGACGGAGCCGTCGGCGAAGAGGCGCGCGGGCAGCGCGACCTGCAGGTTCTCGAGCACGGTCATGTCGGGCAGGACCGCTGGGTGCTGGTGCACGATCGCGATCCCCAGGTCCGCCGCCGTCTTCGGCGACAGGGGGGAGACGGACCGGCCCTCGAACAGCACCTCGCCCGTGTCGGGCTCCGTGCCGCCGGTGGCGACGTTCATCAGGGTCGACTTGCCGGCGCCGTTCTCGCCGAGGATGGCGTGCACCTCGCCCGGCCGGATGTCGACGCTGACGTCGCTGAGCGCGACGACACCGGCGTAGGTCTTCGTGATCCCGCGCATCTCGAGCGTCGCCGGGAGCACCTTCGCCGCAGGTTCCATGGTGAGCGTTCCGTCCATCGCCGTCTCGTCCTCGTGCTCGTGCTCGTGCTCGTGGTTCGTGGCCGTTCGGCCGGGCCGGCGAGGATCCGCCGGCCCGGCCGAGGGGCTTCACTTGCTGAGGGCCGCCTGCTGCTCGCCCGGCATCTGGGCGGAGAGGTAGACGTCGCCCGGCAGGCTCGACTGGCAGTCGACCGGGTGCGGGTTGCCGCTGACGGAGTCCTCGAACACGGATCCCTGGAAGATGTCGGCGGTCGGCAGCTTGCCGCCCGTCGCCTTCGCGATCGCGTAGTCGACGGCGAGCCGGACGTTGTCGTTGCCCGTCGCGACGGTCACCATCTTGAACGGGCTCTTCGCCTGCGAGTCCTTCCAGAAGCACGCGAGCGAGTTGCCGTCGGAGGTGGCGAGCGCCGGGATGGCCCGACCACTCTTCGGGAACAGCGGCAGCGAGCTGACCAGGGTCGGGCCGAAGTCCGACACGATGACGTCGATCTTCGGGTACTTCGCGATCGCGGCCGAGAGCAGCTGCTGCGTCAGGGTCGGGTCCCAGTTGGTCGGGACGAAGGGCTCCTGGTCGATGAACTTGTAGGAGTCCGGCAGGTTCTTCCGCAGGCTGTTGTACTCGGTCACGCTCTGGCTGTTGCCCGCGGGGCCACCCATGAAGAGGATGTTGCCGCCGCCCGGGACGTTCGCCTTGATCCAGGTGGCCCAGCTCACGCCGTCGTGGGCGAAGTCGTCACCGATCCACTTGTCGTAGTTGACGCCGGCCTTGCCGCCCGGGTCGACCCGGTAGGGGACGGTCACGACGTGGGCCTTGTACGCGGACGTGAGCGCCGGCAGGACCGCCTTGCCCGCATCCGGGAACACGACCATCGCGTTCACGCCGGTCGAGACCATGCTCTTGATGTCGGAGATGGCCTTCTGGGTGTTCCCCTGGCCGTCCGCGTATGTGAACTTCGTCACGCTCGGGCACTTCTTCGCCTCCTCCTTGCCGGAGGCCGTCGTGACGAGCCGCCAGCTGTTGCCGCCGAAGCCATCGAGGAGGGCGAAGGAGATCTTCTTCGTGCCGCACCACGAGGGGGCGCCGGCGACGTGGGTGACCGAGTTGCTGGTGGAGCCTCCGGCCGTGCTGCTGCTGCAACCCGACAGGGTGAGGGAGACGGCCGCGGCGACCGCGGCGATCACCCCGAGGGTGGTGCGTGGTTTCATCTGTCGTTCCTTCTCTGGGGGCGCAACGCCTCTGTCGCGCTTCCGGTCGCCTCAGGCGCCGAAATCTGGGATGGATGGGTGGGGTAGGAGTCAGGCGGGGACGGGACTTCGGCGTCGGTTGCCGGTGATCCGGTTCCAGACCGCCCGCCAGTCGACGGTGTAGAGCGAGACGCCGACGGCGAGCGCGGCGGCCTGCACGATGGTCTGGATCGCGGTTGAGACGCCGAGCGCGAAGACGAACTGCGTGAGCTGCTCGAGGAAGATCGCGGCGACGACGGTCGCGAGCGGGTAGCCGCGGCCGCCGAGCAGTGACGTGCCGCCGAGCACCACGACCGCGACGGAGATGAGCAGGAAGCTGTCGCCGGAGAATGCGCTCGGCTGCGCGGTGATGCCGGCGAGCATGAGGCCGGCGCCGCAGTAGAGCAGCTGGGCCCAGACGTAGGCGCCGCCCTGGTGCACGCGGACGCGGAGCCCGACGGCGCGGGCGGCACGGGGGTTGGCTCCGATGACCTCGAACCGGCGCCCCGGAACCGTGCGCCGCACGAGCACCGTGACGAGGATCAGGGCGAGCAGCGCGAAGAACGCGGCGTTCGGGACGGGACCGAGCGACCCGCCGGTGATGGCCTGCAGCTCCGAGGTGGTGATCCGCGGCCGACCGCCCGAGATCGCGAGGTCGACCCCGTAGAGCAGGGCGTTCGTGCCGAGGGTCGCGATGATGGCGTTCAGGCCGAGGCCGCCGATGAGCACCCCGTTGACGAGCCCCGCGATCAGCGCGAAGACGATCGCGAGCAGGACGGCCGACAGCAGCTTGGCGTTGTCCTGATCCGGCAGGTGGGTGACGGTGACGATCGTCAGCGACATCGCGCCGGCGACCGAGAGGTCGATGCCGCCCTGCTGCACCACGAGCATCTGGCCGAGCCCGGCGACCGCGAGCACGGAGGCGATCTGGAGCATGTTCGTCAGCGACGTCGGCGAGACGCTCGAGCTGGCGAAGACGGCGCACACGATGAACAGGGCCACGGTCGCGATCCCGATCGTGACGAGACCCTTCGACACCGCGAAGCGCGAGTGTGTGAGGATCTCCGGATCCCGCGTCGCTGCGTCAGCCACGGCCCACCTCATGTCCGTCATCCGTACCGCTGTGTAGCGGATGTGTTGAGCGTCACTGTACAAACGACACCAAGAGTTCACAAGTACGCGACACGCCGGAGGGATCACGGGACGGCAACGATCCGTGATCCACGGGAGGGGACGAGCGGATGCATCCGGTGCTTCGAGCGCAGGAGGAGGCCGCGGCGGGCGTGCTGCCGGCCGACGTCGCGGACTACTACGCGGGCGGCTCCGGCGAGGAGGAGACGCTCGCGGGCAACCGGGCGGCCTGGCACGACTTCGCGCTGCGGCCGTCGGTGCTGCGGGACGTCTCCGCCGTCGACACGGCCGTCACCCTGCTCGGCGCGTCCCTCGCGGCGCCGATCCTCGTGGCGCCGACCGCTCTGCACGGGCTCGCGCATCCGGACGGCGAGGCCGCCACGGCGGCCGGCGCCGCGGCGGCGGGCTCCCTGCTGGTCCTGTCGGCGCGCTCGTCGGTGCCGGTCGAGCACGTCGCTCCCGCCGGGCCGTGGTGGTTCCAGGCGTACGCGATGCGGGACGCCGGCCTCAGCGACGCGCTGATCGAACGCGCGGTGCGGGCAGGCGCGTCGGCGCTCGTCCTGACCGGCGACACCCCGTACGTCGGCATCAAGGCACGGCCCACGCCCGGCGTCGATCCGAACGCGTTGCACCTCGCCAACCTCGCGAGCGGCCCCGGCCCCGCGCCGCGCTCCCCCGAGTCGGTGCTGCAGGACCCGTCGATCACGGAGGCCTCCATCCGCCGCCTCGTCGAGCGGCACGGGCTGCCGGTGCTCGTGAAGGGCGTGCTGCGCGCGGATGACGCGGAGCGCTGCGTCGCCGCCGGGGCGGCGGGGCTCATCGTGTCGAACCACGGGGGCCGGCAGCTCGATCGCGCCGTGCCGACGGCGCATGCGCTCGCGGAGGTCGTGGCGGCGGCCGGCGGCGTGCCGGTGCTCGTCGACGGCGGGATCCGCTCGGGGACGGACGTGCTCGTGGCGCTGGGCCTCGGGGCTGCGGCCGTGCTCGTGGGCCGGCCGATCGTGTGGGCGCTCGCGGCGGACGGCGCCGACGGGGTCGAGCGGTGCCTGCGCGCACTCCAGGAGGACCTGGGGCACGTCCTGGCGCTCGCGGGCGCGACCTCGCCGGGCGACCTGCCGCCCGGCCTGGTCACGCCGAGATGGTCACCACGCGGGTGACGAGTGGCGCCTCAGGCGCGTTTGCCGCACCTCGGGCACTCCCAGCGGCGTTCCGACGCCTCGCCGCGCAGCTCCAGCGGCACCATGCAGGGCACGCAGAAGCGCATGGTCAACTCGGTCTCGTGCATGGCGTTCCTCGCCCGCGGACGTCGCACGGCCGGCGCTCGCCGGCGGTCGTCGCCCACGATTCGACTGGGTAGCGGATCGGGTGGCGGCGCAGTCGCCCGGGTGGAGGGCGACGCGCCGTCCTCGGACGCTACGGCCGGCGTCCGGCCCGACGCGCGCCCCAGAAGACGGGCTTGCCACCCCGCGGCACGGTGCGCCGTCGTCAATCCTGCGCCGGCAGCCACACCCGCATCGTCGAGGGGCCGCGCTCCGCCCACGAGTGGTACGGGATGAGCGGGACGTCGGCGCGGTCGGCCTGCACCCGTCGCGGCGCCTCGGCGTACGGCCACGGGGTATCGGGATCCTTCTCGAGCAGCAGCGGGACGAGGACCCGGCCGCCCTCCTCCCGCACCCCGGCGGGCTCGATCGCCACCGCGTCGAGGCGCCCGTCGAACCCGTCGATCGGCACGTCGACGGACTCGAGGCACAGCACCTCGGGGCCGCGCTCGATCGCCACGCTCCCGCGGACCGCGTCGATGCGCGGGTCGGGCCGGGTGATCCGCGGGCGCATCGGCAGTTGGAGGCGCACCTCGGTGCCGGCCGCGAACGTCCGCTGCAGCTCGACGACGCCGGGCCGCGCGGCCGTCGACTCGGTGCCGTCCGGGCCGTCGACCTCGACGGTCGCGCCGTCCGCCCACGCCGGCACGCGCAGGGTGAGGGTCCACGGCTGCGCCGGCGCCTCGACGACGCGGACCACCACCTCGCCGTCCGCCGGGTAGGCCGTGGTCATCGCGAGGCGCACCGGGCCGCCGGCGAGCTGCACGGCGATCCTCGCGTCCGCGTACTGGTGCACCTGCACGCCGCCGGCGGTCGAGGTCGCCACGTAGCCGGCGAGGCTCGCCAGGGTGCGGGCCACGTTCGGCGGGCAGCAGGACACCTCGAACCACGGGGCGCGGAGGGACGAGGACGCGCGGCCGGACGGCTCGTCCGGATCGGCGGGGGCGCCCGGATCCCGCTGATGCAGGGTGTTGGCGTAGTAGAACGCGCGACCGTCCGCCGACGGCGAGGTCGCCACGACATTGAACAGCGTGCGCTCGATGAGGTCGGCGTACCGCGGATCGCCGGTCGCGAGCAGCAGGCGCCAGCTGAACATGATCGACCCGATGCCCGCGCAGGTCTCCGAGTACGCCCGGTCGGGCGGGAGCTCCCAGTCGGCGCCGAAGGCCTCGTCCTGGTGGTGCGAGCCCTGGCCGCCCGTCAGGTAGGTGCGCCGGGCGACCGTCGCCGCCCACTGGCGCCGCAGCACGGCGAGCAGCGCCGCATCCCCCGAGTCGACGGCGACGTCGACGGCGCCGGCCGCGAGGTAGTTGGCCCGGACGGCATGGCCCCGGAGCACCTCGGCGTCGCGCACCGGCACGTCGTCCTGGAAGTACACGGCACCGAACTCGATCCCGTGCAGCAGCCCGCGCCCCCGCCGCTGAACGAACAGGGCGGCCTGCGCCGTGTACCGCGGCTCGTCGAGCAGCCGGCCGAGCTCGGCGAGCGCCACCTCGATCTCCGGATGGCCGCAGACCCCCTCGATCCCATCCGGCCCGAAGGTCTCGCAGACCCGGTCGGCGGCTCGGCGCGCGATCCCGAGGAGGCCGTCGTCGGCGCCGGGCCGCGTGCGCTCCCTGGCGACCGCGGCCTGGAACAGGTGGCCGAGGCAGTAGAGCTCGTGGCCCCACTCGAGGTCCGACCAGCGCGGCGGCTGACCCGGACGGCCGAACGCGGTGCTGAGGTAGCCGTCCGGCTCCTGCGCGGCGGCGACCCGGCCGACGACGGCGCGGAACCGGTGCTCGAGGGCGGCGTCCGCCTCGACCCCGAGCTGCCACGCGACGGCCTCGAGCCATTTGTAGATCTCGGAGTCGGCGAACTCGCGCCCGCGACGGGCCGACATCGGGCCCCCGCGGGCGGCGAGGTCGAAGTTCCCGAGCCAGCCTTCGCGCTCGAGCCGGCTCTCGATGTGCGGCAGCGTCGCGTCGCGGTTCACCCGCTGCCGATCACCCCAGAAGCCGCCGGTGATGTGGACCTGATCGACGCCGAGCGGCGCGAGCGCACCGGAGCGGGGAACGGCTGGTGCGGCGACGGAGGGAGGTGGGGCCATGCTCATGCCTAACCCGGCCGGGGCATCCGCCGCTACTCGTTGGCCCACGGAGCCGGTTCCGCCGCGACGCGAAGCGGCGGGAACGACCGTGCGACGGGGACCGGCGCGCCGTTCCCGCGCCGAGGAGCGCCGCCTTCCTGCCGAAACGGTCCGCGGCACGCGAGGGAGGTGAGCCGGATGCGCCAGAGTGGACGCGGCCGGCACCAGGACGCGGCCGAAGGGCGACACGGTGACACGACGGGGCTGGGCGCTGTTCCTCGCGCTCGGGATCATCTGGGGCATCCCCTACCTGTTCATCCGCATCGCGGTGCGGGAGCTCGATCCCGTGGTGGTCGCATTCGGCCGCACCGCGATCGGCACGCTGATCCTGCTGCCGCTCGCGCTCCGGGCGCGGGCGCTGCGGCCGCTGCTGCGGCACTGGAAGGCGCTGCTCGTCTACACGGTGGTCGAGATCGTCGGCCCCTGGGTGCTGCTCGGGCACGCCGAGACGCGGTTGAACAGCTCGACGACCGGGCTGCTGATCGCGACCGTGCCGATCGTCGCCGCGGTGCTCGTGACCGCGCTCGGCCAGGACCGCCTCGACGCCCGGCGCATCATCGGGCTCGTCGTCGGCTTCTGCGGCGTCGGCCTGCTGGTCGGCCTCGACTTCCAGGCGTCCGACACGGCGGCCGTGCTGTCCGTGCTCGTCGTGGTCGTCGGCTACGCGATCGGGCCGATCATCATCACCCGGTACCTCTCGGACCTGCCCTCGATCGGGGTCGTGACCGGGTCGCTCGTCATCGCCGCGGTCGCCTACACGCCGTTCGCCGCGCTCACCTGGCCCGCGCACGCCTCCGCCGCCGCGCTCGTGTCGGTGGCGGTGCTCGCCGTCGTCTGCACGGCGGCCGCGTTCCTCGTGATGTTCGCCCTCATCGCCGAGGCCGGCCCCGCGCGGATGAGCATGATCACCTACGTCAACCCGATCGTCGCCGTCGTGCTGGGCGCGATCGTGCTCGGCGAGCCGATCACCCTCGGCCTGCTCGTCGGCTTCCCGCTCATCCTGATCGGCTCGGTGCTCGGCACCTGGCGCAGCCGTCCCCGCAGCCCGGCCGCCGTGCCGGTGCCGGGCGCGGAGCCCTCCGAGGTCCGCTGACCCGGGCAAGCCTCGGTGCTTCGACGTCGCCCGATATCTGTGGCGACCGTCGGGGATGCGCGCCGCGGCGCCATACCCCCGACTCCGCAGGCGGCGCGGCGGCCCGGACGGCATCGAATGTTGCCCAGCAGGAAACGGCCCGGTAGGTTTCCGGCTGATCGCGCGACATGAAGGAGCTCGGATGACGGTGGGCCCGCAGGACTCCAGCCGGATCCCCCGCTACGCCGGGATCGCCACATTCGCCCTGCTGCCCAGGCTCGAGGACGTCGGCCGGGCGGACGTCGCCGTGGTGGGCATCCCGTTCGACAGCGGCGTGAGCTACCGGCCCGGCGCCCGGTTCGGCCCGGCGCACGTGCGCGAGTCGTCGCGGCTGCTGCGCCCCTACAACCAGGTGCAGGACGTCTCCCCCTTCGCCGAGCTGCAGGTGGCGGATGCGGGCGACATCGCGGTGAACCCGTTCAGCATCGACGAGGCGGTCCGTGAGATCGAGACCCGCGCGACCGAGCTCACGGCCGACGGCACCCGCCTGCTCACGATCGGCGGCGACCACACCATCGCGCTGCCGCTGCTGCGTGCTGTCGCGAAGCAGCACGGCCCCGTCGCGGTCGTGCACTTCGACGCGCACCTCGACACCTGGGACACCTACTTCGACGCCCCCATCACCCACGGCACGCCCTTCCGGCGCGCGTCCGAGGAGGGGCTCATCGACCTCACCGCGAGCCTGCACATCGGCATCCGCGGGCC
>NZ_DATBTU010000040.1:0-7271 GCF_036559085.1 Amnibacterium sp. | reverse complement strand
GTGCCGGGGACCTCGTCCTGGTCGACGACGAGCGCATCCGGCGCGGCGGCCACGACGGCCTCGGCGACCGCGTCGCGTTCGTGCCGCACGACGACGGCGAGGCGGGCGGGTTGCAGCGCCGACGCGGTCGCGAGCACGTGCGCGATCATCGGCAGCCCGGCGATCGGATGGAGGACCTTGGCGGTGCGGGACCGCATCCGCGTCCCCTGCCCGGCGGCGAGGACGACCACGGCGAGCGGGCGGGCGGATGCGGTCACGAGGCTCCTTCGGTAACGGCTCAGCTCCGCCTCCAGGACTCGAACCTGGTCCTCACAGCTCCAAAGGCTGTCGTGCTGCCATTACACCAAGGCGGACGGCGACGACCCAGTGTGCCAGAGGGCCTCTCCGCCTCAGCCGCGCAGCGCCTCGTGCAGCTCGGCGCGGAGCGCGTCGAGGCGCCCGGTCAGCAGGCCGACCGCCTCGGCGCTGAGCCGCCCGGTGGCGGCGGCCGCCTTCAGGTCGGCGCGCACCTGGGCGCGGAAGTCGTCCAGCCGCACGTCCGCCTGCTCGAGCCGTGCGCGGGAGGCGCGGCGCGGGTCGTCCGCGGATCCGCTCGGCTGCGGCCCGGGAGCGCTGCGAGCCGGCCCGCTGGTCGCCGCCGCGAGGTCGGCCCGGAGCGACCGCATCGCGTCGCCGACCGTCGCGCGCACCTCGTCGGCGAGCCGGCGCACCGAGTCGCCGACCTCCTCCTCGATGCCGTCGAGCTCCCGGCGGCGTGCGGCGAGCTCCGCGCGACCCTCGTCGGTGATCGCGTAGACCGTGCGGCGCCCGTCGCTGCGCTTGGTGACGAGGCCGTCCTCCTCCAGCTTCGACAGCCTCGGGTAGATGGTGCCCGCGCTCGGCACGTACGTGCCGCCGAACCGGTCCGACAGCGCCTGCATGAGGTCGTACCCGTGCTGCTCGCGCTCGTCGAGCAGGGCCAGCAGGTAGAGCCGCAGCTTGCCGTGGCCGAAGACCGGAGCGCTCACGCCGGCACCGCGTGCACGACGTTCACGTCGCCGCTCACGGAGTTCACACGGAACGGCACGCTGCGCCCGTCGGCGGGGCCGCCCACGCCGGTGTACCGGCCGCGCACCTGCCGCTCCGACACGTCGTCGAGCCGCAGCCGGCCGCTGGCCGTCGTGATCGCGTACTCGGCGCGGATGTCGGCGTCGAGCCGCGCGGTGACCGAGCCCGAGACGGTGTTCACGAGGATCTTCCGGGGCGCGCCCGCGATCTCGAGGAACACGTTCGCCGAGACGCCGTCGGAGGAGAAGTCGGTCACGCGACCCGACACCGTGACCGCGCCCGAGACCGTCTGGGCGGTGACGCGGCCCTCGTGGTCACGGACCGAGAACTCCCCGCTCACCCCGTTCAGCGCGAGATCGCCGACGAGCGAGTCCGCGACGAGGTCCCCGCTGACGGTGCTGAGCACCGCGTCGCCGCGGGTGCCCGAGACGAGCGCGGCCGCCGAGACGACGCCGAGCTTCACGGCGACCTGCCTCGGCACGAGCAGGCTGACGTCCGCGCGGGCCTTCGAGTCGAACGCCCGCATCGTGGTCAGCCAGTCGTCCCAGCGCAGCTGCGGGTGATCGATCTCGAGCCGGCCGTCCCTGACGGCGACCCGAAGGGGGCGGCCGGAGACGGAGTGCACCTCGATCCGGGCACCCGGCTCGTCGTGCGCCACGACGTCCACCTGCCCGCCGATCAGGCCGATCTTCAGGCGGTCGACGCCCTCGACGTCGATGGTGCGCGGGCCCTCGACGAGCCATTCCTCATCCGTCATGCCGTCCTCCTGAACGCGATATATCTTGACACGATGTATCGCGAATCTACACGCTTCGTCGGATCGCGCAAGAGGGCGATCCTCCTGCGACGGATGCGTCGCGACTCCTGCCGGGATCGGCGCGAGCGGGCGGCAGGAATCGCGACACGTGCGGGAGCACGGCCGAGCGTCGGGGTCGCTCAGGACGAGCGGGTCGCGGCTCCTGCGCTGGAGCCGGTGACCGCATCCGCGTGCTCGAGCCGCTCCGCCGCCTCGAGCCAGGCGAGCTCGATCGCGTCGCGCTCGGCCTCCCGCTCCGACAGGCGCGCAGTGATCGCGCCGAGGCCCGAGTAGTCGGCCTGATCGTGGGCCGCGAGCGCGTCGTGCTCGGCGCGGATCCGCTCCTCCGCCTTCGCGAGCCGCTTCTCGAGGGAGGTGAGCTCCTTCTCGAGCGCCCGCCGGTCGGCTCCGCTCATCGCCTCCGAGGCCGACCCAGCGACGGCCGGCTCGGGAACGGCGGCCTCGGCGTCCGTCAGCGCCAGGTACTCGTCGACGCCGCTCGGCAGGTGCCGCAGGTGGCCGCCGACGACCGCGTACTGCTGGTCGGTGACCCGCTCGATGAGGTACCGGTCGTGCGAGACGACGATCAGGGTGCCCGGCCAGGTGTCGAGCACGTCCTCCATCGCGGTGAGCATGTCGGTGTCGAGGTCGTTCGTGGGCTCGTCGAGGATGAGCACGTTCGGCTCGTCGAGCAGCACGAGCAGCAGCTGCAGGCGGCGCCGCCACCCGCCGGAGAGCTCTCCGACCCGGGAGCTCAGCTGCGCGGATGGGAAGCCGAGCCGCTCGAGCAGCTGCCCCGGCGACAGCTCGGCGTCGCCGACCTTGTAGGCCGTGCGCATCCGCCCCAGGACGTCGCGCACGAGGTCGTCGGCGAAGGGGTCGAGCTCGTCGAGCTGCTGGCTGAGCCGCCGCACCCGCACCGTCGTGCCGCGCTTCACGCGCCCGGCGAGCGGCGGCAGGCTGCCGTCGATCAGGGCGAGCAGCGTCGACTTGCCGGCGCCGTTGCGGCCGAGGATCCCGGTGCGCTCCCCCGGCGCGATGCGCCACTCGAGGTGCTCGAGCACCGGCCGGCCCTCGTAGCCGGCGGATGCGTCGATCAGGTCGATCACGTCCTTGCCGAGCCGCGCGGTCGCCAGCCGGTTCAGCTCGACGCGGTCGCGGGGCGGCGGCTCGTCGGCGATGAGCACCGTCGCCGCCTCGATCCGGAACTTCGGCTTCGAGGTGCGGGCCGGGGCGCCGCGGCGCAGCCAGGCGAGCTCCTTGCGCAGCAGGTTCTGCCGCCGGTCCTCGATCGCCCGCGCCTGCCGGTCGCGCTCGACGCGGGCGAGCACGTAGGCCGCGTAGCCACCGTCGTACGCCTCCACCGTCGCGTCGTGGACCTCCCACATCCGCGTGCAGACCGCGTCGAGGAACCACCGGTCGTGGCTCACCACGACGAGCGCACCCTGCCCGGCGCCCCACCTGGCGTTCAGGTGCGCGGCGAGCCAGCGCACGCCCTGCAGGTCGAGGTGGTTGGTGGGCTCGTCGAGGAACAGCACGTCGTCGTCCGAGACGAGCAGCCGCGCGAGCGCCACCCGGCGGCGCTGCCCGCCGGAGAGGTCGGCGAGCGGCGTGGCGGGGTCGAGGCCGTCGAGCAGGCCCGACAGCACGTCGCGGATGCGGCGGTCGCCCGCCCACTCGTGCTCCTCGCGGCCGCCGACGATGCGGTCCAGCACCGTGCCGGTGCCGTCGACGTCCTGCTGGCCGAGCACGCCGACCGCCACGCCGCCGCGACGCGTGACCCGGCCGGAGTCGGGCTCCTTCGTGCCGGCGAGCAGCGCGAGCAGCGTCGACTTGCCCTCGCCGTTGCGCCCGACGACGCCGACGCGGTCGCCGGTCTCGAGGCCGAGCGACAGGTCGTCGAGCACGACCCGGGTCGGCACCTCGAGCCGGATGCGTTCCGCGCCGATCAGGTGAGCCACCGGACAAGCGTAGGCAGGCCCGATCGGAGGACGGCGCGGCTCCGAACGCACAGCGGGGGTCCGCTCGACCCCGCGAGATGAGGAGGACCGTTGGACGACACCGCACCCGTCGGCGTGATCGGCGGATCTGGGCTCTACGAGCTCCTGGCCGACCCCGAGCGGATCGAGGTGGCGACGCCGTACGGCCCGCCGTCCGCGCCGATCGCCGTCGGCGAGCTCGGCGGCCGTCGCGTGGCGTTCCTGCCGCGGCACGGTCGCGGGCACACCTTCCCGCCGCACCGCATCCCCTACCGCGCCAACGTCTGGGCGCTCGCGTCGCTCGGGGTGCGGGCACTCGTGACCTCCTCCGCCGTCGGCGGCCTCGTGCCCGATGCGGCGCCCGGCGTCTTCGTCGTGCCTGACCAGTACCTCGACCGCACGAGCGGCCGGCCCGGCACCTTCTTCGACGAGGACCGCGTCGAGCACCTGGCCGCCCCGGATCCGTTCGACCCCGTGCTGCGCGCCCTCGCCGTCGACGCCCTGACGGCGGAGGGCGCCGTCGTGCGGCCCACCGGCACGACCGTCGTCATCGACGGCCCCCGCTTCGCCACGCGCGCGGAGTCGCGGTTCCACGCCGCATCCGGCGGCACGACGATCAACATGACGCTCGCCCCGGAGACGCCGCTCGCGCTGGAGCTCGGCATCGGGGTCGTCAACTGCTCGTTCGTCACGGACAGCGACTCGGCCGTCGAGCGCGGCCACGAGGACGCGGTGAGCGCCGCGCTCGTGATGCAGCGCCTCCGCGACGCGCAGCCCGTGATCCGCCGAGCCATCGCGGCGATCGTCGCGCGGATCCCGGAGGACTTCGCCATCGAGGCGGGGGTGCCGGCCGACGCGATCGCCGAGGTGCTCGCACGGCCCGCGCAGGCCCGGTCGTGAGCGGGGTCGTCCTCGTCACCGGGGGCGCCGGCTTCATCGGCGGCGTCGTCGTCGACCGGCTGCAGGCGACGGGCCGGACCGCCCGGGTGCTCGACTCGCTCCGCCCCGACGTGCACGGCGCGGATGCGGCGCCGCGCGCCGGCGTCGAGACGGCCGTCGGCGACGTGACGGATCCCTCGGCCGTCGCAGCCGCGCTGGACGGCGTCGACGCGGTGATCCACCAGGCCGCCAAGGTCGGTCTCGGAGTCGACTTCGACGACGCCCCCGACTACGTCGCGAGCAATGCGCTCGGCACCGCGGTGCTGCTCGCCGGGATGCGGCGGGCGGGCGTCGGCCGGCTCGTGCTCGCCTCGTCGATGGTCGTCTACGGCGAGGGCGCGTACCGCTCCGGCCGCGGGCCGGTCGCCGTCCCGCCGCGGCGGCGCGAGGACCTGGACGCCGGGCGCTTCGAGCCGCGGGACCCCGTCACCGGGGAGCCGCTCGTGCCGGAGCTCGTGACCGAGGACGCCCCGCTCGATCCGCGGAACGTCTACGCGGCGACGAAGCTGCACCAGGAGCACCTCGCGAGCGCCTGGGCCCGCGCCACCGGCGGACGGGTCGCGGCGCTCCGCTACCACAACGTCTACGGGCCGGGGATGCCGCAGAACACGCCCTACGCCGGCGTCGCCTCCCTGTTCCGCTCCCAGCTGGAGCGCGGCGAGGCCCCGACCGTGCTCGAGGACGGCGGCCAGCGCCGCGACTTCGTGCATGTGCGCGACGTGGCGGCCGCGAACGCCGCCGCCCTCGACTGGACCGGGGCCCCCGGCGACGGGACCGTGCGCGCGTTCAACGTCGGCAGCGGCGTCGTGCACACCATCCTCGACCTCGCCACCGCGCTGTCCGCCGCGCGCGGCGGCCCGGCCCCGGTGGTCACCGGCGGCTACCGGCTCGGCGACGTGCGGCACATCACCGCCTCATCCGCCCGGCTCCGCGCCGAGCTCGCGGTCCCGGATCCGGTGCCGTTCGAGGAGGGCGTCGCCGAGTTCGCGTCCGCCCCGCTGCGGGCGGCGGTCCGATGACGCTCGGCGAGGTCGTGCTGCCGACCCTGAACGAGGCCGCGGCACTGCCATGGGTGCTCTCGCGCGTGCCGCAGGGCTGGCGGGCGATCGTCGTCGACAACGGGTCGACGGACGGATCCGCGGAGGTCGCCGCCGCGCTCGGCGCCCTCGTCGTGCACGAGCCGCGGCGCGGCTTCGGGGCGGCGGTGCACGCCGGCGTCACCGCCGCCGGCGCGGAGCTGGTGGCGATCTGCGACGCCGACGCGTCCCTCGACCCCGCCGACCTGCCCCGGCTCGCCGAGCCCGTGCTCACGGGCACCGCCGACCTCGTGCTCGGCCGGCGGCGCCCGGTCGGCCGCGGCGCCTGGCCCGCCCACGCCCGCCTCGCGAACCGCCTGCTCGCCTCCCGCATCCGGGCGACCACGGGCGTGCAGGTGCACGACCTCGGACCGATGCGCGTCGCCCGGCGGGCGCCGCTCGTCGCCCTGGCCCTCACCGACCGGCGGAGCGGCTACCCGCTGGAGATGCTGCTCGCGGCGAGCGACGCGGGCTGGCGCGTCGCGGAGCTCGACGTGGAGTACCGCCCTCGGGTGGGCCGTTCGAAGGTCACGGGCACGATCCGCGGCACCGTGACGGCCATCCGCGACATGCAGCGGCTGCTCAGCGCTCACTCGGCGCCCACGCACCCGGCGCACCCATCGGATCCGCGCCCGGATCCGAATCCCGCAGCATGAGCACGCTCGTCGTCATCGCCAAGGAGTGCGTTCCCGGCCGGGTGAAGACCCGGCTCACGCCCGCGCTCACCCCGCAGCAGGCCGCCGAGGTCGCCGCCGCGTCACTGGAAGCGACCCTCGCGGCGGCAGCCCGGGTGCGCGCGGACCGGCACGTGCTGTTCCTGGACGGGCGCCCGCCGGCCGGCTGCGACTTCGAGGTCCTGCCGCAGCCCACGGGCACGCTCGACGTGCGGCTCGCCGCGCTCTTCGACGCCATGACCGATCGCACGCTGCTCATCGGCATGGACACGCCGCAGGTCGATCCGGAGCTGCTCGAAGCGACGCTCGCCGACGACTCCGGCGCCGACGCCTGGTTCGGCCGGGCGACCGACGGCGGCTTCTGGGCGCTCGGCCTCGACGCGCCGGACGGCGCGCTGATCGCGGGCGTGCCGATGTCGGTGCCGTGGACCGGCGCCCTGCAGCGGCGCCGCCTCGTCGCCGCCGGCCTGCGCGTGGCGGACCTGCCACGGCTCACCGACGTCGACACCGCCGAGAGCGCCCGCGAGGTGGCCGCGCTCCTCCCCGGCACCCCGTTCGCCGACCTCGTTGCCAGCGGTCTCGAGGACGCCGCGTGACCGCGGTCCTCCCCGTCTCCGCGGGCGCCGGCTGGTTCGGGCAGGGCGGCGGCGAGCCCTGGGCCGCGGCGCTCCGAGGCGACCGCGCCCTCTACCTCGTCTCCGGCGAAGGCCGGCGACGCATGGCGGCCGAGCGCTGGGCCGACGACCCGGACGCCGCGGAC
>NZ_DATBTU010000039.1:0-3807 GCF_036559085.1 Amnibacterium sp. | reverse complement strand
GAAGCGCCGCTTCTCCAGGGCCCAACGGCGAGCGCTCGCCGCGCGGGATGGCGGGTGCGCGTTCCCCGGCTGCCGGGCCCCGGTCGCGTGGACAGAGGCGCATCACATCGCCTGGTGGAAACGCGACGGACGCTCGGATATCGAGAACGGGATCCTGCTGTGCTCGTTCCACCACCACCTCATCCACTCGAGCGACGAGTGGGAGATCCGGATCCACGAACACGTCCCACACCTCGTCCCGAAACGATGGCGCGGGTCGCCGCTGAAACGACATCGGATGCAGCAGCACCGCATCCGCGCGACTCGAAGTACCGCACCACCCGGTTGATCGGCGAACGATCCACGCGCCGCGCGGTCTTCCGCTCCGCTACTCCCTACCGCCGAGCACCCGCGCAGCGATCCCCACGCTGCGGTGCGACAGCACCCGAGGCAGGTCGAGGGAGCCGCGGCAGATGCGGACGAACCCGGTAGCCCCCAGCCCGACTCGCGACAGCGCCAGATGGATCAGCACCGGCCAACGCTCGAACACGCGCAGCATCGTCGCGCCCGCACGCTGCTCGGGCTCGAGCTCCCGGGCGATCGCGTCCTCGTACGACGACAGCGCGGCGATCCCGCTGGCGAGCCCGCGAAGCACCGCCTCGCCGGCAAGCGCGCCAGATCGGAGCGCGTACGAGATCCCCTCGCGGCTCCACGGCTCGAGCAGACCGGCCGCGTCCCCGACGACCAGCACCCGATCGCGGCGCACCGGCGACCCCGGCTCCCGCCAACGGGTGAGATGCCCAGAGCTGCGGAGCACGGATCGGTCCTCCAGGCCGAGCCCGGCGATGAAGCGGTCCAGGTAGGCGCGGGTCTGCTCGCCACGGCCCTTCCGCTCGATCACGCCGACGGTGAGGTGGCCGTCCTTCGGGAAGACCCAGCCGTAGGTACCGGCGTCCCGGCCCCAGTCGAGGTGGATGCGTCGGGCCCACTCATCGCCGCGGTCCTCGAGCTCGACCTCCAGCCCGAGATCCGCCCGCGCGATCCGCACCCCGACATGGCGTGCGGTGATACCGGAGGCGCCGTCCGCGCCGACGACGACGGAGGCGCGCAGCTCCCCCGCGTCCGTGCGGACGACGGCCGCATCCGCGTGCTGCTCGAGCGCACGGACACGAAGGTGGTCCCGGAACTCGGCGCCGGCCGCGACCGCCGCGTCCACGAGCGCCTGGTCGAACCGCTCGCGGTCGACCATGGCGAGGAACGGCTGGGACGACCGCACCCCTCGCGCAGGGCCGCCGCGGAACGCGAAGGTCACGTGATCCACCCGCCGCTCGACCACGGCGAGCGCCTCCGGCGGCAGCATCCGGAGGGAGGTGCCGAGGAGGCCGCCACCGCAGGTCTTGTAGCGCGGGAACCGGGCCGCATCGACGAGGAGCACCCGAGCGCCACCCGCCGCGGCGAGCCGAGCGGCCGTCGCACCCGCAGGGCCCGCTCCGATGACGAGCAGGTCCCAGACCGGATCGCTCACGGCGCGCTGAAGCCGGTGGTGACGCCCGGCGAGAAGAGCACGGAGTCCGGGGCGCGATCCGCGAGGCCCGGGAACCCAGCGTCGGCGACGAGCTCGTCCTGCAGCTCCAGCAGCTCCGCCGCGACAAGGGGCCACGGCTCGTGCGTGTTGCGCCAATACGTCGTCCGGCCGCCACGAGCGACGTGCATCGCCCAGCGAGCGGTGAGGAAGTCGGCGAGCGGATCGTCGGTCACGGCATCGCTGCCGATGCGCGCCCGGATGCGGGTTCGCGGCCGCGTCGGTCCCGTGAGCCGCTCCGACGCGTAGGCGAGCTCGTCCCCCATCCGGCGGGACCGCATCCACGCCCATCGGTACGGGAGGCCGAGGGCGACCTGCGCCGTGAGCACCGGCAGCAGGTGCTGCGCCTCGAGCGTGCGGAACACCACCCCCCGCCGCCCCTCGGCGTCGACCGCGTACAGTCGCACGTTCGTCTCGAGGAAGGTGCCGAGCCAGGGCACGGGAGGCGCGGCGAAGAACTGCGACGCCTCGAGCCGGAACGGGATGAGGCCCACCCACGTGCCTCCGTCGAACTCGTCCGGGACCGTCCCCGGCGGCAGCAGCGGCGCGACGAGGGCCGGGTCGACGCGCCAGTGCAGGAAGATCGCGTTCCGCCACCGCTGGCGGATGACCGCCGGCCCCGGCAGCGGCGGCGCCGCCGCGCTGATCGGCTCCGGCGTCATCGCGTTCCGGCTCAGGCGCCGACGAGCGACGCCTGCAGGTAGCCCATCAGCCGGTCGAGACCGACCCGCTCCTGCTGCATGGAGTCGCGCTGCCGCACCGTGACCGCCCGGTCCTCGAGCGAGTCGAAGTCGATCGTGATGCAGAAGGGTGTGCCGATCTCATCCTGGCGGCGGTAGCGACGTCCGATGGCGCCCGCGTCGTCGAACTCGACGTTCCAGTTCTGCCGCAGATCGGACGCGACCTCCTTGGCGAGCGGCGAGAGCTGCTCGTTGCGGCTGAGCGGCAGCACCGCGGCCTTCACTGGCGCGAGGCGCGGGTCGAGCCGCAGCACGGTGCGCTTGTCGACGCCGCCCTTCGTGTTCGGCGCCTCGTCCTCCGTGAACGCGTCGACGAGGAACGCCATCAGCGACCTCGTCACGCCCGCCGCCGGCTCGATGACGTACGGGGTCCAGCGCTCACCCTTGGCCTGATCGAAGAAGCTGAGGTCGGTGCCCGACGCCTTCGAGTGGGTCGTGAGGTCGAAGTCGGTGCGGTTCGCGATGCCCTCGAGCTCGCCCCACTCGCTGCCGATGAAGCCGAACCGGTACTCGATGTCGACGGTGCGCTTCGAGTAGTGGGAGAGCTTCTCCTTCGGGTGCTCGAACAGCCGCAGGTTGTCCGGCCGGATGCCGAGGTCGGTGTACCAGCGGTGCCGCTCGCCGATCCAGTAGTCGTGCCACTGCTCGTCGGTGCCGGGCTCGACGAAGTACTCCATCTCCATCTGCTCGAACTCGCGGGTGCGGAAGATGAAGTTGCCGGGCGTGATCTCGTTGCGGAAGCTCTTGCCGATCTGGGCGATGCCGAAGGGCGGCTTGCGGCGTGAGCTGGTCACGACGTTGGCGAAGTTGAGGAAGATGCCCTGCGCGGTCTCGGGGCGCAGGTAGTGCACCGCCGAGTCGTCCTCGACCACGCCGAGGAAGGTCTTGAGCAGGCCGGAGAACTGGCGCGGCTCGGTCCAGGCGCCGCGCGTGCCGCAGTTGGGGCAGGCCACCAGGGTCATGTCGACGTCGTCGGGGTCGGCGATCCCCTTCTTCTCGGCGTACCCCTCCTGCAGGTGGTCGGCGCGGTAGCGCTTGTGGCAGGACTGACACTCGGTGAGCGGGTCGCTGAAGGTCGCGACGTGGCCGGAGGCCTCCCAGGTCTGGCGCGGCAGGATCACGCTGGAGTCGAGACCGACGACGTCGTCGCGCAGCTGCACGGTCGAGCGCCACCACTGCCGCTTGATGTTCTCCTTGAGCTCGACGCCCAGCGGGCCGTAGTCCCAGGCAGAACGGGTGCCGCCGTAGATCTCGCCGGAGGGGAAGACGAACCCGCGCCGCTTGGCGAGGGAGACGACGTGGTCGATGGTCGAGGGGGGCGGATTCGCCACGAGAGCTCCTCTGATCTGCCCGGTGCCCGGGGCCGGCCCGTCCGCTGGCTGCGGTGGGCAAGGCGTCACCCTACAGCTCCCGGGGGACCGCCTCGTTGAGCACTCCGTCGAGAGACTCGTAGGCCGACGGCTCGTCCACGGCCCGGCCGAGCAGGGGTACGGCGCCCACCTTCAC
>NZ_DATBTU010000038.1:0-40955 GCF_036559085.1 Amnibacterium sp. | reverse complement strand
GGGGGATGTGAGAGGGGGTCAGCGGGCCAGGCGGCTCACCTTCACGTACTGGAACATCGAGGTGAAGTCGCCGGGGCCGCCGAGCGAGATCAGGCCGATTCGCGCGGTCGACCCGAGCGCGGCCGTCCAGGTGATGCCCTTGTCCCAGTGGTGCCCGTCGAGGCTGGTGTACGCGGTGTACGCCTCCTGCCCCGACACCGTGTGCTTCACGATCCGGAGATAGGTCCAGTCGCCGACCGGCCCGACCACGCCGTTGCCGTAGGACGGCTGACCGGGCGCGGCGGTGCTGATGTGCTTGCCGAACTCCGTCTGCCGCGTGTTCCAGATCGAGTTCGAGGTGAGGCGCACGTAGTCACCGTCGCTCCTGTACACGATCAGGCCGCCCTGCACGTAGTTGTGCACGTCGTTCAGGCCGGTGTTCACCGACACCTTCGTCTCGACGACGTAGTCGCCCTGCGGTGCCGGCTCGGTCAGGACGGATGCCTGCGAGTTGTCCGGCGGCTGCAGATCGGCGTTCTGCACCTTCCACGAGAACGCGCCGCCGCTCACCGAGTAGGTGCTCGGATCCGGCTGCCGCACCCACGACCAGCGGCTCGACAGCGACGATCCGTTGAACGTGTCGGACAGCGCCGCGATGGGCTTGCCCGGCTTCGCCTGCGGGACGAACGACGGGCGGTACGCCGTCCGCTCGCCCGGCTGCGCGGCGGGCGCCGGCATCGTGCCGTCGGACGGGCCCCGGTCGCCCCGGACGACGGGCCAGCCGCCGCGCCAATCGAGCGGATCCATCAGCGCGGGCCGCTTCGTGTACGTCGCGTTCGTGCCGCCGCTGTAATACGGGTCGGTCCGATCCACGGCGTGGTAGACGATCCAGTCCTGGCCGGAGTAGTCGGTGATGACCGCGTTGTGGCCCGTGCCGACCCAGCGGTTCCCGTTCTGGCCGAGCACCGGGGTGCCCCCGACGCGGCTGGCCGTGATCGCGACGCCGTCCTTGTCGACGAACGGCCCGAGCGGGCTCCTCGACCGGGCGGTGAAGACGCTGTAGCCGGTCAGCGAGCCGTTGCAGCAGTTCGTGGCCGAGCCGAAGAAGTAGTACCAGCCGTCGCGCTTGACGATGTAGGTGCCCTCGTAGCGGTTGTCGATCGCGATCCGCTTCTCCGTGGAGGCGATGGAGGTGCGGCCGTCGGCCGACAGCTGCCGCACGAAGATGCCGCCGTTGTACGAGCCGAAGTACAGGTAGTCGTGGCCCTTCGCCGAGATGACCTCGGGATCGAACTCCCAGCGGCCCTGGCCGTTGTCCGGGTTCACCCCCGGCGGCACGACGGGCGTGCCGGTGTCGGTCCACGGCCCGGTCGGCGACGAGCTGGTCGCGAGGCCGATCGCGGAGCCGCCCGCCTTCGTGTCGGATGCCGTGTAGTACATCCGGTACTGCCCGTTCCGGTACACGACGTCGGGCGCCCAGACGCCCGCGTCCGACTTCAGCCAGGACGGCTTCGTCGGGAACGCGTCGCCGGCGTAGATCCAGTGCACGAGGTCGGTCGACCGGTACTGCGGCACCTGGTGGATCACCAGCGCGCCGGTCGAGTCGGTCTCGCTCGAGGTGAGCGCATCCGCGGTGCAGTAGAGCGTCCAGCGGTGGTCACCGGCGGTCGGTCGCAGCACGAACGGATCCGCGCAGCTCGCCGCGGTCTGCCCGTGCGGCAGCTGCAGGTCGAGCGGATTGGAGTAGGTGCCGGCGGTCCTGGCATGGGCCGGGGCGGCGGATGCGGCCGGCGCCGCAGCGACGCCGAGCAGAGGTACCGCCAGGACGGCGGCCGTGAGGACCACGGGGATCTTGAGGCGCACAGATGCTCCCACTTCGTCGTAGGCCGCCGGGACCGGCGGGTCCGCGCAGCGTAGGAAGCGCCTCTGCGAGGTCTCTGGTAAGCGCTGTAAATACGCCGAGTCCACGGCGTGTGGGTGCCACCCGCGCGGCGCCGTGCCCGCGAGGCCCACCCGCGAGTGCTGTCCGTGCGGACAACTGCTCGCGCTGCAGCAGCCACAGTTGTCCGTGCGGACAGCAGACGGACGTCGGGCGGGCGGATGCCGTCCGCTCAGGCGGATCCGGGATCGCGCGGCCTAGCCTGAAGCCATGGCAGCCGAAGCCTCCGCCACCCGCTCCTTCTCGGTCCCGCAGGAGCGGCGGCTCGTCACCGAGCTGCCCGGCCCGCGATCCCGCGAGCTGCAGGAGCGGCGCATCCGCTCGGTCTCCCGCGGTGCCGGCACCCTCGCGAACATCTACATGGACCACGGGTCGGGCGCGGTGCTCGTCGACGTGGACGGCAACCAGATCATCGACCTGGGCTGCGGCATCGGCGTCACGACCATCGGCCATGCGAACCCCGACGTCGCCGCGGCGGTCGCCGAGCAGGTCGCGAAGCTCACCCACACGCTCTTCACCGTCACGCCGTACGAGAACTACGTGCGAGTCGCGGAGAAGCTCGCGGAGATCACCCCGGGCGACTTCGAGAAGCACTCCGTGCTCGTCAACTCGGGCGCGGAGGCCGTCGAGAACGCCGCGAAGATCGCCCGCCGCTACACCGGCCGCCGCGCCCTCGTCGTGCTCGACCACGCCTTCCACGGACGCACGAACATGACGATGGCCATGACCTACCGTCCCTGGCCCGAGCGCGAGGGGATGGGGCCGTTCCCCGGCGACATCCACAGCGTGCCGATCAGCTACCCGTTCCGGGACGGCCTCTCCGGCGAGGAGGCGGCGGAGCGCGCGATCGACCTCATCGAGACGCACATCGGGCCGCGCGAGGTGGCGGCGTTCTTCGCCGAGCCGATCCAGGGCGACGGCGGCATCATCATCCCGGCGCCCGGCTACTTCGCCCGCATCGCCGAGTACTGCCGCGACAACGGCATCGTCTTCGTCGCGGATGAGATCCAGGCCGGCATCGCCCGAACGGGCGCCTGGTACTCGATCGAGCACCACGGCGTCGTGCCCGATCTCGTCACCTCCGCCAAGGGCATCGCCGGCGGCATGCCGCTCGCGGCCGTCACCGGTCGCGCCGAGATCATGGACGCCGTGCAGCCCGGCGGCATCGGCGGCACCTTCGGCGGCAACCCGGTCTCCACCGCGGCCGCGCTCGCCGTCTTCGACCTGATCGAGCGCGAGGACCTGATCGGTGAGGCGCAGCGCGTCGAGCGGACCCTCGTCGAGCGGATCGGCGACTGGCCCGACCGCTTCGACGTGGTCGGCGACGTGCGCGGCAAGGGCGCCATGTTCGGCGTGGAGCTCGTCCAGCCCGGCACGAGGAAGCCGAACCCCGCCGCGCTGAAGCACGTGCTCACGTACGCGGCCGAGCGCGGCGTGATCGCCCTCGACGCCGGCTCCTGGGACAGCGTGCTGCGGCTGCTGCCGAGCGTCGTCATCTCGGGTGCCCTGATCGACGACGCGGCCGGCGTGCTCGAGGAGGCGCTCGCCACGCTGCCGGGCAGCGGCGACGAGCCCGATCCCGTGCCGGCGTCCTGAGATCTCCCAGCAGAACTCCCGTGATCGCGGTACCTTTTTCGCACCCCGGCGCGCTTCGGGCGATCGAGGAATCATGACCCAGCACGACCAGCATCCTGCGCACGACGGCGTCTCCGCCGAGGCGGTGCTCGAGATCTCCTCGGTGGCGGGTGCCTCCATCTCGACGTTGGGCGGCCTTCTGGGCTCGGAGACCCTCTCCGCGAGCGACGAGATCATCGCCCGCATCGACGAGATCCAGTTCGATCTCGGCGAGGGGCCCTGCTGGGACGCGATGAGGATCGGCCGTCCCGTTCTCGAGCCCGACCTGCGCCATCGCACCGACGCGACCTGGCCCGCCTTCATGCGAGCGGTCACGAACGACAAGGTGGCGGCGCTGTTCGCCATCCCGCTGAACGTCGGACCGCTCCGCATCGGTGCCATCGACATGTACGACGTGCGCGTGCGTTCCCTCGACGAGGGCGAGCTCGGCCGCGCCGTGGCGCTCGCAGCCGACGTGAGCCGCACGGTGCTGCGGCAGGCGATCGAGGAGAGCGGTCTCGAGGAGACGCCGGCCGCCGTCCGTCCGATGTCGCGCCGGCGGATCCACCAGGCCACCGGGTTCGTGATCGCGCAGCTCGACGTGTCCGCCGCGGATGCCGAGCTGCTGATCCAGGCGAGGGCGTTCGCCGAGGGGCGCACCATGCTCGAGATCGCCGACGAGATCCTCACCCGGCGCCGACGGTTCACCGTGCGGGGCGGCGAGATCGAGGACGAGCGGTGAACGAGACCAGCCGCGAACTGGAGCTGCTCGACGCGTTCGCCAACCTCTCCGACACGCTCGTCGGCGGCTACGACGTGGTCGAGCTGCTGCAGCTGCTCGTCGACACCTGCCGTGACGTCCTCGACGTCACCGCCGTGGGGCTTCTGCTCGCTTCCCCCGACGAGGAGCTCGAGCTGGTCGCCTCCACGAGCGAGGAGAGCCGGATCGTGGAGACGTTGCAGCTCGGTGCCGAGAACGGCCCGTGCGTGCACTGCTTCCACACCGGGCAGCCGGTCGCGGTACCCGACATCGCCGCCATGCGGGACACGTGGCCGGAGTTCGCGGCGAGCGCGAGCGAGCAAGGGTTCCGAGGCGTCTTCGCGATCCCGCTCCGGCTCCGCTCGACCACGATCGGGGCGATGAACCTGTTCCGCGCCGAGCCGGGCGAGCTGAACGAGCGCGACCTGCGCGCCGCGCAGGCGCTCGCCGACGTCGCGACCATCGGGATCCTGCATGAGCGCAGCTTCCGTGCGAACGATGTGGTGCGCGAGCAGCTGCAGATCGCGTTGAACTCCCGGATCCTCATCGAGCAGGCGAAGGGCGTCATCGCCCACCGCCACGGCGTCGACATGGACGAGGCGTTCGGCATGCTGCGCACGTACGCCCGGACGAACCGCGTGCGCCTCGTCGAGACCGCGCGGGGCGTCGTCGAGCGGCGGGTCCCGCTCTAGGTCCTAGGCCTCGTCCACCTCGAAGGCCGCGGCGTCGTCGAACTGCGCGACGGGCAGCGGCTCGCGGAGATGAGCGGACCGGTCCTTCAGCCCGCGGACGAACTCGCGGTCGACGAGCTCATCACCCGCGGTCGTCAGGTCCTCGGACGACAGCTGGCTCATCGGCCCGATGAGCAGCGTGGACCGGCCGGCGGATCCATCGGGGCGCCTTGTGGGCACCCGCACGAGATCGTGCCGGCCGTACTGGGCGAGGACCCAGGCGTACTCGAGCACGGCATCCGCGACGTCGTCACCGGTGAGGAACGATGTCCCGGTGCAGAAGTAGACGCGTTGCATTTCCAGTCCCTTGATCGGCCGATGATCGGATCCCTGGGTCTGGGGGAAACGGTTGCGGCAGCGACGGTACACCCGGATGCGCACGGACCGAGGGGGATGCGCGATCGGGGCCGCTGTGCTACCCGCGGGCCCTGCAGGTGATCGGGCCGTTCAGCGCTGCTCGGCGAGGAGCCGCGGGAGCTCGTCCGCGAGCTCCCGTGCGAGGAAGCCGACGGGGCCGATCCGCTCCGCGAGCCGGTCGCCGGCGGTCGCGTGGAGCCAGGTCGCCCAGCAGGCGGCGTCGCCGAGGTCGACGCCGCGGGCGACCAGTCCGGCGATCGCGCCGGCGAGCACGTCGCCGCTGCCGGAGGTGGCGAGGCCGGGGTTGCCGGCCTCGATGTGCCGGAGCCGGCCGCCCGGCTCCGCCACGTAGCCGCTGCCGCAGACCACGGCGCCGTAGCGGTCGGCGAGCTCGGGCAGGTCGTCCGTCTCATCTCCCGCATCGTGGCCGAGCAGGATCTCGGTCTCCGTGCTGTTCGGGGTGAGCAGCAGCCGCCCCTCGAGCGGCCGGCAGACGTCGGGGTCGTTCGCGAGCGCGCCGAGCGCGAACGCGTCGAGCAGCACGACGGTGTCGTCGCCCGTCATCGGGACGAGGCGTTCGAGCAGCTCGTGGGCCTCGTCGGCGTCGTCGAGACCTGGCCCGACGACCACGCAGTCCACATCGAGCTGGCCCTCGAGGGCACTGCCCGCGCCGCCGGTGACGGACCCCGCGCGGTTCTGCGGCAGCCCGATCACGCCCGCCTCGGGGAAGGCGACGGCGAGCGGCGCCGCGACGGCCTCGGCGACCGCGACCGTCAGCCGGCCGGCGCCGACGCGGAGCACGGCGAGCCCGGTGAGGGCGACTGCGCCGGGGGTCTTCGCGGCGCCACCGACCACGAGCACGTCCCCCCGCTGCCGCTTCGACGGCGCCGGTGCCGGCAGCGCCGGCAGGGTCTCCGGGGTGGTGGTCTCAGACTCGCGCGGCATCCGTGCTCCCTCCGTGCTCCGTCACCTCGTCGAGGTGGCCCACCTCGTTCACGACGGTCGCGCGCCACGGCCCGGCCCGGTCGTCGCGGACGAGTCGCGTGATCGAGGCGTTCGGGATGGGGTGAGCAGCCGCGCCCTCGAGCAGGGCCTGCTCGTCGATCCGCTCGCAGACGGCCCGGAAGAGGTGGATGACGGCGTCGTGCGCGACCACCAGCACGCGGTCGCCGCTCGCCGTCAGGTCGATCAGTACCGAGCGCACCCGGAGCGCGACGTCCACCCACGACTCGCCCCCCGGCGGACGGTAGTAGTACTTGCCGAGGAAGGCGCGGCGTGCGGCCTCCTCGGGATGCAGCTCCCGCACCCCGCGGCTGGTGACCGTGTCGAGGATGCCGAGCTCCCGGTCGCGCAGCCGTTCGTCGATCCGCGGCTCCGCGCTCCAGCCGGCCGCTGCGAGCGCGATGGAGGCCGTCGAGCGGGCGCGGAGGTAGGGCGAGACCCACACCGCGTCGGGCTCCGCCTCGTCGGCGAGCCTGCGGCCGAGGTCCTCCGCCTGGCTGCGACCCAGGTCGGAGAGCGCCACGTCGGGATCCCGCGCGGGGACGGCGACGCGGAGCGCGCCTGTGCGCTCGGCCTCGGACGCCGCGATGTTCCCGGCGCTCTCGCCGTGGCGGCAGAGGATCAGCTCCATCTGGGCCGCCTCAGTGCGACGAGCCCTCGGACTCGATCTCCGTGCGGTCGTCGCTCCAGAGGGTGTGGAAGGTGCCCTCCTTGTCGACCCGGCGGTAGGTGTGGGCGCCGAAGAAGTCGCGGAGGCCCTGGATGAGCGCGGCCGGCAGGCGGTCGGCCCGCAGCGAGTCGTAGTACGACAGCGCCGACGCGAAGCCCGGCACCGGCACCCCGGACAGGGCCGCGGTGGAGACCACGCGCCGCCAGGCGGCCTCGCCGTCTGCGACGGCCTTCGCGAAGTACTCGTCCGCCAGCAGCGTGGGCAGGTCGGGGTTCCGGTCGTAGGCCTCGACGATGCGGTTCAGGAACCGGGCGCGGATGATGCATCCGGCGCGCCAGATCTTCGCGACCGCGCCCTTGTCGATGTCCCAGCCGAACTCCTTGGCGCCCGCGATGATCACGTCGAAGCCCTGCGCGTAGGCGACGACCTTCGAGGCGTAGAGGGCGGCGCGCACGTCGTCCTCGAATCCGTCTGGCTTCGCCACCGGCTTCGGCCGGTCGCCGGCGAGGGCGCCGACCGCGGCCCGCTGCTCGGGCTTCGAGGACACGGCGCGGGCGAAGACCGCCTCGCCGATGCCCGAGACGGGGATGCCGAGGCCGACGGCGTTCTGTACGGTCCAGACGCCGGTGCCCTTCGAGCCCGCCTGGTCGACGACGACGTCGAGGAACGGCTTGCCGGTCTCGGCGTCCTTCTGGCGCAGCACCTGGGCCGTGATCTCGATGAGGTAGGACTCGAGGTCGCCCTCGTTCCAGGCGTCGAACACCTGGGCCATGTCGGCGGGCTCGTACCCGCCGATGCGCCGCAGCAGGTCGTAGGACTCGGCGATGAGCTGCATGTCGGCGTACTCGATGCCGTTGTGCACCATCTTCACGAAGTGCCCGGCGCCGTCGGAGCCGATGTGGGTGACGCAGGGCTCGCCCTCCGCCTCCGCCGCGATCGACTCGAGGATCGGGCCGAGCGTCTTGTACGCCTCCGCCGAGCCGCCGGGCATGATCGACGGGCCGTTCAGCGCGCCCTCCTCGCCGCCCGAGATGCCGGTGCCGACGAAGTTCAGCTGCTTCTCGCGCAGCGCCTTCTCCCGGCGGATGGTGTCGGTGAAGAGGGAGTTGCCGCCGTCGACGATGATGTCGCCCGGCTCGAACCGCTCCGCGAGCTGGTCGATGACCGCATCCGTGCCCCGGCCCGCCTGCACCATGATGATCGCCGCGCGCGGCTTCTTGAGGCTCGCGACGAACGCGTCGATGTCGTGGCTCGGCACGAAGTCGCCCTCGTCGCCGTGCTCCGCGATCACCTGGTCGGTCTTCGCGGCCGTGCGGTTGTAGACGGCGACGGTGTGGCCGTGGTGGGCCAGGTTGCGGGCGAGGTTGGAGCCCATGACGGCCATGCCCACCACCCCGATGTCGGCGGTGGCCGTGGTGCCGGAGTCGGAGGTTGCGGTGTCGCTCACGAGCTGCTCCCAGGGGGTCGGATGGCGTTCAGGCGACTGTATCCGTCCTCCCCGAAGGCTCGCCCCGCGTTGTCGAGGAGCGGGTGGCTGCCTCACTGCCGCGGCCGGGTGGGGCGTCGGTAGGCTGCGGCCGCCCCGCATCCCTCGACGAGAGCGAGCCCATGCCGAACGAGCGCCTGCGCGTCGTCGCCGCCACCCCCATCCCCGACGAGCTGGTCGCGACCGTGCTCGCCGCGGAGCCGCGGATCGACTTCGTCGTCGACCAGTCCCTGCTGCCGCCGATGCGCCACCCCGGCGACCACGCGGGCGACCCCGGCTTCCGGCGCACCGACGAGCAGCAGCGCCGCTTCGAGGAGCTCGTCGACTCGGCGCAGGTGCTCTACGGCATCCCGGGGGAGCGGCCGAGCGAGCTGCGGCGCACGGTCGAGGCGAACCCGTCGCTCGAGTGGGTGCAGCTGATGCCCGCGGGCGGCGGCGCCCAGGTGCGCGGGGCGGAGCTGACCGAGGAGCAGCTCGGCCGCATCCGCTTCACGACCACCGCCGGCGTGCACGCGGGACCGCTGTCGGAGTTCTGCGTGCTCGGGCTGCTCGCCGGCTTCAAGAGCCTGCCCCGGCTCGAGGAGCACCAGCGGCGGCACGAGTGGGCCGACGGCCGCTGGATCATGAAGCGCCTCGACGGCAGCCGCGTGCTGCTCGTCGGGCTCGGCGGCATCGGGCGCCTGACGGCGCAGAAGCTCGCCGCCCTCGGCGCGCACGTGTCCGGCACCTCGCGGCGCGACGTCGAGGTCGATGGCGTCGAGGAGGTGATCCACCCGGATGCGCTCGCGGACCGGGTGGGGGAGTTCGACGGCATCGTCGTCTCGCTGCCGGGCACACCGGACACGGAGGGCCTGATCAGCGCCACGGTCCTGGCGAGCGCGAAGCCGGGGGCCGTGCTCGTCAACGTCGGGCGCGGCACCGTCGTCGACCAGGAGGCGCTCGTCGAGCAGCTGCGCGCCGGGCGGATCGGGTTCGCCGCCCTCGACGTGACGACGCCGGAGCCGCTGCCCGCCGACCATCCGCTCTGGGACGAGCCGAACGTGCTGATCAGCCCCCACACCGCGGCACTCAGCGACCTCGAGGACGAGCTGATCGCGAGGCTCTTCGCCGAGAACTGCACCCGCTACCTCGACGGCCGCGAGCTGATCAACCCGGTCAACACCCGCGAGTTCTACTGAGGCGCCGCCGATCGCCGCGCTGGAATCGCGCCGTTCCGGAGTTCCTGAGCGACACGCCGCGCCTCGGCGCTCATCCGCGGGGTGTCGCCCGATTTCTCCGGATCCGCGCGATGCCGGCCTCGTCGCTCACCGTGCGGAGCGGATCCCTCGCCGCCTCGGAGGTCGGGGCGCTACCGTCTGCCCCGTGGACCTGCCTCCGATCGTCGTGATGGGCGTCTCCGGATCCGGGAAGACGACCGTCGGCACCGCGCTCGCCGAGCGCGTCGGCGGGGTGTTCCTCGACGCCGACGACCTGCATCCGGCCGCCAACGTGCACAAGATGTCCCAGGGCATCCCCCTGAACGACGCCGACCGCGCCCCGTGGCTCGACATCGTCGGCAAGGAGATCCGCAAGCGGCAGGGCGAGGGCCGGACCGTCGTCATGGCGTGCTCGGCGCTGAAGCGGAAGTACCGGGAGCGGATCCGCGCCGAGGAGCCCGCCGCCTTCTTCGTGCTGCTGACCGGCACGCGCGAGGAGCTCGAACGGCGGATGCAGGCCCGGCACGGGCACTTCATGCCGGCGTCGCTGCTCGACTCGCAGCTCGACACCCTCGAGCCGCTCGGCTCGAACGAGCACGGCGCGACGGTGAACATCCACGGCACGAAGCAGCAGGTGGTCGACCGCGTGCTCGACGCGGCGACGCACTCGAAGCGCCCCGCCTAGCGCCCGCGCCCGTCGTGCTCGGCCCTCGGCCTTGAAGTGCTTGACCGCGCGATTCCGGGCGCGGCGGCCGTGCGGAAGGGGCCCGGCCGCGTCCGGTATGCTCGTCCGTCGGACTTCGGCGAGGGATGCGCATCCGCATCCGTGATCGACGCGGCGCGCCAGGAGGCGTGCGCTCGACCGCCGACCGATCGACCGGGCCGGTAGGGCCCACGGAGGGACCGACATGGCCGAGAAGATCACTGCAGAGCGTCGCGAGTCGTTCGGCAAGGGCGCTGCCCGCAAGCTGCGTGCCGCAGGCCGCATCCCCGCGGTCATCTACGGGCACGGCGCCGAGCCGGTGCACATCTCGCTGCCCGGCCACGAGACCGCGCTGATCATCCGCAAGGCGAACGCCGTGCTCGAGCTCGACTTCTCGGGTGCGACGCAGCTCGCGCTGATCAAGGACGTGCAGAAGGACCCGGTGCGCCAGGTCATCGAGCACGTCGATCTGCTGCTCGTGCGCAGCGGCGAGACCGTCCAGGTCGAGGTGCCGGTGCACCTCGAGGGCGAGTCGGCCCCGGGCACCATCGCGACGCTCGACGCGCAGACCCTGCTGCTCGACGTCGAGGCCACGCACATCCCGGAGCGGGTCCTCGTCTCGATCGAGGGCCTCGCCGAGGGCACGCACGTGACCGCGGCGGACGTGACGCTGCCGGAGGGCGCGAAGCTCGCCTCCGACCCGCAGCTGCTGATCGTCGGCATCTCGGGCGAGGCGTCCGACACGGAGGACGAGACGGCGACGCCGGCCGCGCCTGCCGAGCCGGCCGAGACCGCCGCCGCGAGCTAGTCGCAGCATGGACGAGGGCCCCTGGCTCGTCGTCGGACTCGGCAACCCCGGGGGCCAGTACGCCGGCAACCGGCACAACGTCGGGCGGATGGTGCTGGACGAGCTCGCGCGCCGCATGGGCGTGCGGTTCGGCCGGCACAAGACGAACGCGTTCGTCGCCGAGGGCCGGGAGACGCCAGGCGGTCCGCGTTACGTGCTCGCCGCGCCCGAGACGTACATGAACGAGTCGGGCCGCCCCGTCGGGCGGCTCGTCAAGTTCTACTCGCTGACGCCCGAGCGGCTGATCGTCGTGCACGACGAGCTCGACATCCCGTTCGGCGCCCTGCGTCTGAAGACCGGTGGCGGGCACGGCGGCCACAACGGCGTGCGCGACATCGCGACGGTGCTCGGCACCCCGGAGTTCGCCCGCGTGCGCGTCGGCATCGGGCGGCCGCCCGGCAGGCAGCCCGCGGCGGACTTCGTGCTGCGCGACTTCACGCCCGCCGAGCGCAAGGAGCTGCCGCTGCTCGTCGGCGCCGCCGCGGATGCGGTCCTCGCGCTCTCGACGGACGGCCTGGCGGCGGCCCAGCAGCGCTTCAACACCGCGCCCGCCTGACCGCCGCCCCCTTCTCCTCCTCGACTGTTGCCACTTTCTGCGACCTTGCCGGCGTCAAGGTCGCGAAAAGTGGCAACAGTCGTCTCTGCGAGAGGCGCAGCTGCAGGGGTTGCCACTCGTGGTGACTTCTCGCGTCCGGAAGTCGCCACGAGTGGCAACTCCCGGGGTCGGACGGGTGAGACCGGTGAGGTGGGGTGCGCGGGTCAGGCCGGGTCGAAGCGGCGGCGCACCGTCGACGCATCCGCACCCGATCCGCCGACCGCGGCCATCGGATCCCCGGAGGCCAGGTCCGTGACGCCCGCGGTCTCGAGCGCCCCGATCGCCATGGTGCGGCGCACGGCCGCGAACGTGAGCACGTGCGCGACCACCCCGCCGAGGGTGAAGGTCTGCGGGGGATCGCAGGTGAGGTCGACGAACGTCGCCTCGGCCTGGCCGTCCGCGACCGGCGCGACGATCACCTCGCGGAACCGCGGCGCGACGGCGTCGAGGCGCCTGCGCAGCCCGGCCGGGCTCGTGTCGCCGGCGGCGATGCTGGTGCCGCCCTCGATGGCAGTGACCCACTGCTCGAGCTGCCGCACGAGGCGGTCGCTGAGGGTGCGCAGGGTCGGCGACGCGTCGATGCCCTCGACGGAGAGGGCGATTGGGGAGTCGAGCGCATCCGGGACGGCGTCGAGCCGGTCGAGGATCGCGGCGGTGGTGTCGAGGTGGTGGTCCACCATGCGGAGAAGGACGTCCATGGGATCGCTCCGAGCGAGAGCCGACAGCGCGAGGCCGCCGGGCGGATGGAAGTGGATGCCGGACGGCGCCGGGATGCGGTGGCGCACCCGGGCCGTCCGGCGGTAGTCCGACGGCGGCAGCCCGAACGCGCGGGTGAACGCGCGGGTGAAGCCGTCGGGGGAGTCGTACCCGGAGGCGATCGCGACGTCGACGACGGTGTCGGCCGTCGTCGTCAGGCGATGCGCGGACCGCTCGAGCAGCAGCCGCCGGCGGAGCGCGCCGGGCGGCTCGCCGAGCGCGGCGGTCAGCAGACGGTGCAGGTGGAACCGGGAGAGATGCACCCGCTCGGCGAGCGACCCGAGGTCGGCCTCGTCGAGATGCGTGTCCAGGAGATCCAGGACCTCGTCCACCGTCGGCATGCCCTCATCCTGCGCGGAGGGAGGCGCATCCGTGCCGACCGTTCTTGCGCACCTTCGAGCGCCCCCGATCTCGCGACTGTTGCCACTTTTTGCGACCGTGAGGCACTCAAGGTCGCAAAAAGTGGCAACACCCGGGACTCGGATGGCAGGGGTTGCCACTCGTGGTCACTTCTTGAGCCCGCAAGTCGCCATGAGTGGCAACTCCCCAGATGCGGATGGGATGCGCGTCAGTGGGGGAGCAGGCTCACCGGCACCATGTAGAGGCCGAAGGCCATGACGATCCCGCAGAGGATCCAGACCGTCCAGCGGTACGCGCCCCGCATCGCGTGCTCCTTCGGCAGCGCCTTCACCTCGAGCGCGAGCAGGAAGCCGAGCACGATCGGCAGCAGCAGCGCGTTCATCACCTCGACGTCGACGGCGAGGGTCACGAGGTCGACCGCGGAGAGCACGACGACGGCGCCGAGGATGTGGGCGAGCGCGTAGACCGTGTAGAACTTCCAGCTCGAGCGGTCGATGCGGCTGTTCAGGCTGTGCTTCCAGCCCATCACGTCCGCGACGCCCCAGGAGCCCGCGAGCGATACGACGAGCGCCGCGACGAGCCCGCCGCCCAGCACCGCCGCGCCGATCAGCACCTTCGCCGGCATCCCGCCGAGGAACGGGGTGACCGCGTTCGCGATGTCGCCGACGGTGTTCAGCGTCGGCTTCAGCCCGTGGGTGAAGACCGTCGCTGCAAGCGTGACGATGACCGCGATCATGATGACCTGCGTGAGCACCGCGCCGAACGCGGTGTCCCGCCGCTCACGCGGCAGCGCGGCGACCGTGAGGCCCTTCTCCACCACCGCGGTCTGCTGGTAGAAGATCATCCACGGCATGATCACCGCGCCGATGTTGGCGGCGAGCAGGTACACGTAGCCCGGCTGGTTCAACGGGATGCTCGTCGCGCCCGACACGATGTCGCCGAGCTTCGGGCCGGCGAGCACCATCGCGACGATGAACGCGAGCTCCCCGAGCCCGACGAGGATCCCGATCCGCTCGGCCCGCCGATACCGCCCGAGCAGCGCCACCGCGAGCAGCAGCACCGTGGCGACGGGGATGGTGAACCAGCGCGAGACGCCGAACAGCTCGCCGACCCCCGCGATGCCCGCGAACTCGGTGAGCAGCGCCCCGATCGACGACAGCAGCAGCGTGCCCGCCGAGAGGTAGCCCCAGCCGCGCCCGAAGTGCTCCCGGATGAGCAGGCCGTGCCCCTTGCCGGTGACGATCCCGAGCCGCACCGTGATCTCCTGCACCATGAACAGGATCGGGATGAGCAGCAGCTGCGGGATGAGCAGCGCGTAGCCCCACGAGGCCCCCGACTGGGCGGCGGTGACGAGGCAGCCCGCGTCGGTGTCGGCGAGCATGACGATCAGGCCGGGGCCCCAGACGCGCAGCAGGCCGCGACGGGAGCCGACGGCCTCGGCCGGCTCCGCGGGGCGCGTGGTGGTGTCGGTCCCCGCGCTCACTCGTTCCACGGTAGGTGAGGTGAGCCTTACCTCCCAACCGGGGGAGGGGCTCCGGGGCGTTCTCTCATGGAACGCCCGGACGACGGGGCCACGCTGCTCGCCCGGGACGGATCGGTCGCCGCGGCGACCCCGCCAGGGGCCGGACGTCGAGGAGGTCGGATGAGGGACGCGGCACGCGAGACGCTGGACGGCGCGGTGGCGGGGGTCGTCGCCACCGTCGCGATGAGCGCCGCGCTCGCCGTCGCGGCGAAGGCGGGGCAGCTGCGGGAGCCGCCGCCCCGCGCGATCGTGCGCGCGCTGCTGCCCGGCCTGTCCACGGAGGCGGTGAACGCGGGCGCCCTCATCGCGCACCTCGGCTACGGGGCCGGCGCAGGCGCCGTGCACCGCTCGCTGCTGCGCGGTCCCGGCGTCGCCGCATCCGTCGCCTCCGCGCTCGCCATCTGGGCGGGTGCCTACGAGGGGTGGGTGCCGCTCATCCGCGCGCTGCCGCCCGCGCATCTCGACGACCGTCGCCGCCAGACCTCGATGGTGGTCGGCCACGTCGTGTACGGGGCGACCCTGGGGCTGCTCGCCGTGCGGGCGCGCCGCCGGGATCGGGCCGCGCTGCGCCGGGCGACGGCGACGGCAGCCCACGCCGCCACCGAGTAGCGGGGCCGTTCGCGTCGCGATTCGTGCCGCTTCGCGCGAGCGGATGCGGCAGAAGTCGCGACGCGAACGGAGCGCGTGCGGGCGCCGTGGTCGCCCGCAGCGAACGCCGCCGCCGGCCGTCTGCCGCGCCGTAGAATCGAACGAGTGAGTCTCGAGGGTCTGCCGCGTCTGCTCGCCGACGGTGAATCGGTCGCGAGGGCGCTGGCCGCGGCGTCGCGGAGCGCCGACTTCTCCGCCACGAACGGCCTGCACGCGCCGCTCGTCGTCGCGCTGCTGCAGCGGCGCAAGGACCGGGGCGAGGCAGACGCGGCCTTCCTCGTCACCGCCACCGAGCGGGAGGCGGATGCGCTGCGCGCGAGCCTCGAGTGCCTGCTCCCGGCCGCCGAGATCCTCGACTTCCCGGCCTGGGAGACGCTGCCCCACGAGCGGCTCAGCCCGGGCGTGGAGACGGTCGGCCGCCGGCTCGCCGCCATCCGCCGCATGCACCTGTGGCGCATCGGGGACGCACCGCTGATCGTCGTCGCGCCCGTCCGCGCCGCCCTGCAGCCGCTCACCGCGGGCCTCGAGACCGTCGAGCCGGTCGAGATCGCCCTCGGCCAGCGCGGCGTCGACCTCGGCGCCGTCACGCAGCGCCTCGTCGAGCTGGCCTACTCCCGCGTCGACCTCGTCACGCGCCGCGGCGAGTTCGCGGTGCGCGGCGGCATCCTCGACGTCTTCTCGCCCGTGGCCGAGCACCCCGTGCGCATCGACTTCTTCGGCGACGAGGTGGACCAGCTCCGCTTCTTCTCCGTCGCCGACCAGCGCTCGCTCGAGACGCCGGTCCAGGCCGTCTCGCTCGTCCCCGCCCGAGAGCTGCTGCTCACCGACGCGGTGCAGCAGCGGGCCCGCGAGCTGCAGCACGAGTTCCCGAACCTCACGACGATGCTCGCGAAGATCGCCGACGGCATCCCCGTCGAGGGGATGGAGTCGCTCGCGCCGGTGCTCGTCGACCGGCTGATCCCGGTGAGCGACTACCTGCCCGACGGCGCGGCGGTCGCGATCCTCTCGCCCGAGCGCGTCGCGTCGCGCGCGGTCAGCCTCGCCGAGACGAACCGCGAGTTCCTGCACGCCGCGTGGGCCGCGGCGACGGCGGGCGCCCAGGCGCCCATCGATCTCGACGCGGGCGACTTCCTCACGGTCAAGGCGCTCCGCGATGCCGCCGGTGCGAAGCGCACCTGGTGGACCATCAGCTCGTTCGAGGCGCAGCCGACCGAGGACGCGGATCCGGCGCTCGCCGCGGCGCTGCTCGCCGACTCCGCCGAGTACCTGCGACTCGACGGCGGCGCCACCCCGGTCACGCCGGGCAAGCCCGCCGAGCTGCTCGACCACCTCGCCTCGCGCCTCCGCCACGGCTGGAGCGCGGTCGTCACCGCCGCCGGCCGCGGCCTCGTCGAGCGGGCCCGCGACGTGCTGGCCGAGCGCGGCCTCGCCGCCCGCCAGGTCGACCAGCTGCCGAGCGAGCTCGAGCCGGGCGTCGCCTACATCACCCTCGGCGACGTCGAGGCGGGCTTCGAGCAGCCCGAGATCGCGCTCGCGCTCGTCACCGAGCGGGAGTTCTACGGCCGGTCCGCATCCGTCGACAACCGCCAGCACAAGCTCGCGACCCGGCGCAAGAACGTGGTCGACCCGCTGCAGCTGAAGGCCGGCGACTACGTCGTGCACCAGACGCACGGCATCGGCCGCTTCGTCGAGCTGGTACGTCGCGAGGTCGCCGGCACCACCAGGAAGGGCCCGCGCCGGGCGGGGGAGAAGGCGCCGGAGAAGGTCACGCGCGAGTTCCTCCTGATCGAGTACGCGCCCTCCAAGCGCGGCTACCCGGGCGACAAGCTCTACGTGCCGACCGATCAGCTCGACCTGCTCACCCGGTACGTCGGCGGCGAGGCGCCGCAGCTGTCGAAGATGGGCGGATCCGACTGGGCGGCCGCGAAGGGCCGTGCCCGCAAGGCGGTCCGCGACATCGCCGTCGAGCTCGTGAAGCTCTACTCCGCGCGGATGGCGAGCCGTGGCCACGCCTTCGGCCCCGACACCCCGTGGCAGCGCGAGCTCGAGGAGGCGTTCCCGTTCGCGGAGACGCCCGACCAGCTCGAGACCATCGACCAGGTGAAGGCCGACATGGAGCGGCCGATCCCCATGGACCGCCTCATCTCCGGCGACGTCGGCTTCGGCAAGACCGAGGTCGCGGTCCGCGCCGCGTTCAAGGCGATCCAGGAGGGCAAGCAGGTCGCGATGCTCGTGCCCACGACGCTGCTCGTGCGCCAGCACCTCGAGACGTTCCAGGAGCGGTTCGCCGGATTCCCCGTGCAGGTGCGGCCGCTCAGCCGCTTCCAGAGTGACAAGGAGGCGAAAGAGACCCTGAAGGGCCTCGAGGACGGCTCCGTCGACATGGTGATCGGCACCCACCGCATCCTCTCCGACGGGATGCGGTTCAAGGACGTCGGCCTCGTCATCATCGACGAGGAGCAGCGCTTCGGCGTCGAGCACAAGGATCAGCTGAAGAAGCTGAAGACCAACGTCGACGTGCTCGCGATGAGCGCGACCCCGATCCCGCGCACGCTCGAGATGGCGGTCACGGGCATCCGCGAGATGTCGACGCTGGCGACGCCGCCGGAGGACCGGCATCCGATCCTCACCTACGTGGGCGCGCGGTCCGCCGGCCAGATCACCGCGGCGATCCGCCGCGAGCTGCTGCGCGAGGGCCAGGTCTTCTACGTGCACAACCGGGTGTCGTCGATCCAGCGGGTCGCCGCCGAGATCGCCGAGCTCGTGCCCGAGGCCCGCGTCGCCGTCGCGCACGGGCAGATGGGCGAGCACGCGCTCGAGCAGGTGATGGTCGACTTCTGGGAGCGGCGCTTCGACGTGCTCGTCTCCACGACGATCATCGAGACCGGCCTCGACATCGCGAACGCGAACACGCTGATCGTCGACCGCGCCGACAAGTACGGTCTCAGCCAGCTGCACCAGCTCCGCGGCCGCGTCGGCCGTGGCCGAGAGCGCGCCTACGCGTACTTCCTCTACGACGCCGAGAAGCCGCTCTCCGAGACGGCGGTCGACCGGCTCGAGACCATCGCCGCGAACAACGAGCTCGGCTCCGGCATGCAGGTGGCGCTGAAGGACCTCGAGATCCGCGGCGCCGGCAACCTGCTCGGCGGCGAGCAGTCCGGTCACATCGCGGGCGTCGGCTTCGACCTCTACCTGCGGATGATCGGCGAGGCCGTCGCGGACTTCCGCGGCGAGGTCGCCGAGGGCCAGACCGAGCTGCGGCTCGAGCTGCCGGTGGATGCGCGCATCCCCGAGACCTACATCGACAGCGAGCGGCTGCGCCTCGAGGCGTACCAGAAGCTCTCCGCCGCATCCGCGCCGACCGCGCCCGACGGGCAGATCGACCTCGTGCTCGACGAGCTCGTCGACCGCTACGGCCCCGCGCCGGACGAGGTCACCAACCTCATGCGGGTCTCGCAGCTGCGCCGCGTCGCCCAGCAGGCGGGCCTGTCGGACGTCGTCGCGCTCGGGCGGATGCTCCGCGTCGCCCCGGCGAACCTGGCCGACTCGATCCAGGTGCGCCTGCAGCGGATGTACCCGGGCTCGAAGGTGCTGGCCACGGCCGGCGCCGTGACGGTGCCGATGCCCCTGCTCGACGGGGAGCCGCTGCCCGACGCGGGCCTCATCGAGTGGGTGCAGCAGCTGCTCACCGCGATCTTCGCGAAGCAGCCGCAGCCGACCGCGTAAGCCGCCGCGCCTCGTCGCGCTCCGCAGCATCCGGCCGCCTGAGCGCCCATCCCCATCCGCCCATCCGCCGTTTTCAGGACTTCCGGCGGGACACCCGGCATTCCCGCCCGGAGGGTCCTGAATTGCAGCGGCTGCTCCTGAAGACGCCGGATGGGCCGCCGCCACGTCCCGCTCCCAAGGAATCGCGGAGGCGCGCTCAGTACTCAGCCGCTCTTGCGGGAACTCCCGGCCGACATCGATAGAAACCTTCGCACCGGCGTCCGCGCCGCGATCAGGAGGGACATCCGTGACGAAGGTCGACGAGTCGAGGTCCGCGAAGACCGGTACGGGGTTGAAGCGGGATGTCGGACCCATCGGGCTGCTGTTCGCCGCGATCGGCTCCATCATCGGATCGGGCTGGCTCTTCGGCGCCTTCAACGCCTCCGCCATCGCAGGGCCGGCGGCGATCTTCTCCTGGCTGATCGCCGGCGTGATGATCATGCTCATCGGGCTCACCTACGCGGAGCTCGGGCCCATGTTCCCGATCTCCGGCGGCGTCGTGCGGTACCCCCACATCGTCTGGGGCTCGTTCGCCTCCTACTCGCTCGGCTTCATCACCTGGATCTCCACGGCGGCGGTGCCCGCGATCGAGGTCGAGGGCGCGCTCACCTACGCGACGAAGTACGCGCCCTTCACGGAGGCGTCGAAGGCGAACGGCATCGAGGTGCACGTGCTGACCCCGCTCGGGATGCTCGTCGCCGCGATCCTGCTCGCGGTGTTCGTGGCGGTGAACGCCTACGGGGTGCGGCTGTTCGCGCAGATCAACAACGTGCTCGTGTGGTGGAAGCTGATCGTGATCCTGCTCGTCGTCGCGGTCTTCGTGGTCTGCGCGCTCATCGGCGTCGGCGGGATGGGCGGCCCGGCGAACTTCACGAGCCACGGCTTCGCTCCCGGCGGCCTCCCCGGCATCTTCGTCGCGATCTCGACCGCGGGCATCGTGTTCTCCTACCTCGGGTTCCGGCAGGGCATCGAGCTGGCCGGCGAGACGAAGAACCCGCGCCGCAACATCCCGCTCGCCGTCATCGGCGCCACCCTGATCTGCGCGTTCATCTACATGGCGCTGCAGGTCGCGTTCACGATGGGCGTGCAGGGCTCCGCCCTCGACAAGAGCGGCAGCTGGCAGAAGCTGTCGTTCGCGAACGACTTCGGGCCGCTCGCGGCGATCGCCACCGCCGCGGGCCTCACCTGGATCGCGGTGCTGCTCTACATCGACGCGGTCGTCTCCCCGGCGGACACCGGCCTCGTCTACACGACCATCGCCTCCCGCGTCTCCTACGCGTTCGGCCGCAACGGCAACGCGCCCCGGTGGCTCGCGACGACCAGCAACCGCGGCGTGCCGTGGTGGAGCCTCGTGCTCGTCTACGGCATCGGGCTCCTGCTGCTGCTGCCCTTCCCGAGCTGGCAGCAGCTCGTCGGGTTCATCACGAGCGGCACCGTGATCTCGTTCGCCGCGGGTCCCCTCACGGTCGCGGCGCTCCGCCGCCGGGAGCCCGGCCGCGAGCGGCCCTTCCGGCTGCCGGGCGGCCACATCGTGCCGATCCTCGCCTTCTACAGCGCCAACCTCATCGTGTACTTCGCCGGATGGGAGACGAACCAGAAGCTGTTCATCACCATCGTGATCGGCTACCTGGTGCTCGTCGTCCTCGAGCTGATCGGCCGCGGCAAGGCGCACAAGCCGCCGCTGGAGTTCCGCTCCGGCTGGTGGGTGGCGCCGTGGCTGGTCTGCCTCGCCCTGATCAGCTGGCTCTTCGACCCCACCTCGCACCCGGATCTGTTCGGGTGGGGCTTCGTGGTCACCGCCGTCGTGAGCGTCGCGATCTACGCGCTCGCGATCCGCCAGGGGCTCGACGAGCGGCAGCGGCGCGAGCACATCGAGGAGGCCGAGCGGGAGGCCGCGGCGGAGCCCGCGGGGGTCTGAGCCGGGCTCGGAGGACGAGCGGTCGCGCTCCCTAGGATCGAACCCGTCGGGACGACGACCGGCGCGGGGGAGAGCGGATGAGTGAGACCGAGGTCTTCGCGCTCGTCGTGCTGTTCTCGGCACTCGGCCTGGTGGCGGCGATCGCGGCGAACGCCCTCGGCTCCCGCATCCGCGTGCCGGCCCCTGCGCTGTTCCTCGTCGTCGCGGCGACCGCGTCGGGGCTCTTCCCGGAGCTCGGCAAGGTGCCGCTCGTCGACGACGAGCGCATCGTCACGGTCGCGCTGATCTTCATCCTCTTCGACGGCGGCATGCACATCGGGTGGCGCCGCTTCCGCGCGAGCGCGGGCCCCATCACCTGGATCGGCATCGCCGGCACCGCCGTCACCGCGGCGGCGGTCGCCGTCGCGGCCCACCTCCTGTTCGGCATCGGGTGGCAGGGCGCCCTGCTGCTGGGCGCCGCGCTTTCGCCGACCGACCCCGCCGTCGTGTTCGCGGTGCTCGGCAAGCGCGACATCGAGGGCCGCTCCGGCACGATCCTCGAGGGCGAGTCCGGGGTGAACGACCCCGTCGGCATCTCGCTCCTCGCCGCGCTGCTCGTCGCCGGCAGCGGCGCGAGTGCCGTCCTCTCCGGCGTCGGCGACTTCCTGCTGCAGATGGTGGTCGGCACCGCCGTCGGGCTGGCGGGCGGATGGCTGCTCGGCCTGCTCATGCGCCGTGTGCGGCTGCCCAACGAGTCGCTCTACCCGCTCCGCACCATCGCGTTCGCGGCGCTCATCTACGGGGCGGGGACGGTACTGCAGGGCTCGGGCTTCCTCGCCGTGTTCCTCGCGGGCATCGTCGTCGGCGACATCGACGCGCCGTACCACCAGGAGGTGCGCCGCTTCAGCAGCGGGCTGTCGAGCCTGGCCGAGATCATCGCGTTCACGGTGCTCGGCCTCACCGTCTCCTGGAGCGACGTGCTGAGCCCCGCCGTGCTCCTGCCCGGCCTCGCGATCTCGGTGCTGCTGATCCTGGTGATCCGGCCGCTGCTGGTCGGGGCGCTGCTGCTCCCCATCCGGCTCGCGATGGGGGAGCGCGCATTCATCGTGCTGGCCGGTCTGAAGGGCGCCGTGCCGATCCTGCTCGGCATCCTCATCCGCGACGCGAACGTGCCCGGCGGCCAGCAGCTCGCCGACCTCATCTTCGTGGTCGTCCTCGTCTCGGTCGTCGCGCAGGGCAGCGCCGTGCCGCTGCTCGCCCAGTGGTTCGACGTGCCGATGCGCACGGTCGAGCAGCAGCCCTACGTGGCCGGGCTGCGGTTCAACAGCAAGCCGCAGGGGATGCAGCACTTCGTCGTCGCGACCGGGTCCCCGGCGGACGGCGCCGCCGTCGGCGAGATCTCGCTCGGCGAGGGCGGCTGGGTGAGCATGGTGCGGCGCGAGGGCGGGGCCGTCCGGCTGAACGGACGCACCCGCCTTCAGCCCGGCGACGAGGTGCTGGCGTTCGCCGATCCGGATCTCGACGTCACGGACCTCTTCGAGGCGCCTCCCGCCTGAAGCGGGTGAACGAGCCGTCCAGGTTCTGGATGCAGGCTGCATCCTGGAGGACCGATGAGCGCGACGGATCAGCACTGGACCGACACCACCGTGGACGTGGACGGACATCCTGTGGGCCTGACCGTCACCGGCTCCGGCGCGCCGGTCGTGCTGCTGCACGGCATCGGCCGCGACCGGACCGACTGGTTCCGGGTGGCCCCGGCGCTCGCGGAGCGACACACCGTCTACGCGATCGACATCGAGGCGTTCGGCCAGTCGGAGGCGTGGGGTGAGCGGATCACGCTCGCGTCGATGGCGCACATGGTGCGCCGCACGCTCGCGACCCTCGGCGAGCGGCGGCCCGTCGTGCTGATCGGCAACTCGATGGGCGGCGCGGTGGCGCTGCGGATGCACGCCGACGACCCGTCGGCCATCCGCGCGCTCGTGCTGGTGAGCCCCGCCGGTTTCGGCGCCGACGCGTCGCTCGGCCTGCGCCTCATGACCCTCCCGGGTGTCGGCGAGGTGCTGCAGCGCTGGCACATGGCGGCCGCGGTGCTGCAGGTCCGCTCGCTGTTCGCGGATGCAGCGCTCGCGACCCGGGAGATGGCGGAGGCGTCCGCGCAGCGGATGCGCAAGCCGGGCGCCAGGAGGCACTACCTCGAGGTGATCCGGGACCTCGGCGCCTGGCGCGGGATCCATCCCGAGTGGCGGGCCGAGGTCCTCCAGTCGCTCGCGGCGGCGGGCACGCCGGCGCTGGTCGTCTGGGGCGACCGCGACACCGTGCTGCCCTACCGGCACCTCGACGCGGTGTCGGTGACGGTGCCGCACGCGCATCCGGTGACGCTGCCCGGGCTCGGCCACGCGCCGCAGCTCGAGGCGCCCGAGCAGTTCCTGGAGGTCACCGTCCCGTTCCTCGGCGGCCTGCCGCAGGCCTGAGCCCGCGCGTCAGCCGAGGCGCACGGCCAGCGTCTGCACGGTCGGCAGCCGCTCGGGCGTGAGCCGGATCTCGCAGCGGAGCGCCCCCGTCGCGCCCGGCACCGTCCAGATGAGGTGCGCGGGCGTGCGGCTGACGGGCGCGGCGTCCTCGAGCGGCAGCACGGGCGTCGCCGCGTCGATGCCGGCGCGGGCGGTCAGGTCGTCGATCCGCGCGCGGCGCCGCTCGATCGACTCGTCGAGCACGATGTTCTCGGCGAACAGCGCATCCGCCGCCGCGTCGTCCCACCCGCGCAGCAGCCGCTCGACCGTCTCGCGGGCGGCGACGGTCTCGGGCCAGAGGTCCGGCAGGCCGTTCGGCACGGCGACCTGGTCGAGCACGAGCTCGAGCCCCTTCGTCGCCGGCACGGTCGCGCCGCTGTACCGGCCGTTCTCGAGCACGACGATGCCGATGCCGCTCGCGGCATGCCAGCGCATGTGCGCGCCGTAGCCGGGGTAGCCGCCGGAGTGCGAGACGAGCAGGCCGTGCCGCGGATGCTCGTCGAGGAACAGGCCGTAGCCGTACGAGCCGGCGCCCTCGATCGGGATGTGGGCGGTCTGCGCCTCCCGGCGCGACGCGGCGGACAGCACCGCGTCGTCGGCGTCGAGCCGCCACGCGGATGCGAGCCAGGCGACCCACCGGGCCAGGGCGTCGGGTGTCGCGAACATGCCGCCGATCGGGGAGAAGGCGCCGGGGCCCGAGAACGGCTGCGCCTCCCACCGGCCGCCGAACTTCGCGAAGCCCGTGGCGATGCCGCCGGGGGCATCGACGCTCCGGTCGTAGCCGAGGCCGGTCAGGCCGAGCGGCTCCAGCACGTCCTCGCGGACGAGGTCGAGGTATGGGCGGCCGCTGACGCGGGCCAGCACGCGGCCGAGCAGCGCATAGCCGAGGTTCGAGTACTCGAACCGGGTGCCGGGGGTGTCGATGAGCCGGAAGCCGGCGGCGGCCAGGGCGTCGAGGACGTCGAGGGGGAGGGACTCCTGCCGGTCGCCCCACGGGTCGTCGGTGGGGAAGCCGGCCGCCATCGAGGCGAGGTGCGCGACCGTGGGCGCCGCATCCGGGATCGTGGTGAGCGGCAGGTACTCGCCGACCGGGGCGTCGAGGTCGAGCAGGCCGGCGTCGCGCAGCTGCAGCATCGCGACGGCGGTGAAGCTCTTCGTGCACGACGCGATGCGGAAGGCGGTGTCGGGGCCGGGCGTCGGCGTCACGGCCTCGTTCGCGAAGCCGCCGGCGTGCACGACGCGGCCGTCCGCCACGAGCGCGTAGGCCACCGACGGCGTGCGGCCCTCCCGCACCCGGGCTTCGAGCAGGTCGTCGAGCGCGGGCGCCGACAGGGCGGCGCGGTCGATGTCGTGGTGCACGGGACCTCCAGGGGCGTCCCGTCGATCCTGCCGGATGCGCTCCCTGCTTCCCTGCGCCTGCCGCTCAGTAGGCTCCCGGCGTGCCCGTGGTGCTGCGAGAGCTCGAATCCGCCGACCTGCCCGCGGTGACGGCGATGAACAACGACGCCGTCCCCGCTGTGCCGATGATGGACGAGGACGAGATGGCCGCGCTGACCGCGGTCGCCACCCTCTGCCTCGTCGCGGTCGACGAGGCGGACCTCCGCACCCCGCTCGGCTTCGTCGTCGCGATGGATCCGGGGCTCGGCTACACGAGCGAGAACTACCGCTGGTTCTCGGACCGGGGCAGCGACTTCCTCTACGTCGACCGCATCGTCATCGACGCCGAGACGCGCGGCGCCGGCATCGGTCGGCTGCTCTACGGCGCGGTGTTCGCGCAGGCGGAGGCGGACGGCCGCGAGGAGGTCGCCTGCGAGGTGAACGTGCGCCCGGCGAATCCGCGATCCCTCGGCTTCCACGCCGCGCTCGGGTTCGAGCGCGTGGGGGAGCAGGAGACGAAGGGCGGCCGGTACCGGGTGGCCCTGCTCGCCGCGAAGGTCGCCCCAGCCGACGACTGACGCCTCCGCACTTGGTGAGTTGCCACTTCTGGCCCTCGAAGCGGCCGTTCGAGGGCGAATAGTGGCAACTCACGTGTGTTGGCTGACGCATCGACCGCGCGCCCGCCCTCGCAGCCTGGTGGGTCGCCACTTCTGGCCCGTGAGGCGGCCCTTCGAGGGCGAGAAGTGGCAACTCACGCGTGGGGTGCAAGCGCGCGTGGCCCCGAGGCTGCGGATCCGGCCGCCCCGGGAAGAGCGGATGCACCCGGCGGCTTGTCTCCTGTCGTGACCCAGACCATCAGACGCCGCGACGTGGGCCTGCGGTCCGAGCGCGGCCCCATCCTGCTCGCCCTGATGATGTCGACCGGGCTGATCGCCATCGACTCGACGATCCTCGCGACCGCGGTGCCGTCGGTCGTGAAGGACCTCGGGGGCTTCTCCAGCTTCCCCTGGCTGTTCTCGGTCTACCTGCTCGCGCAGGCCGTCTCGGTGCCCGTCTACGCGAAGCTCGCCGACACGGTCGGCCGCAAGCCGATCCTGCTCATCGGCATCGGACTGTTCCTGCTCGGCTCCGTGCTCTGCGGGTTCGCGCCCTCGATGACGGTGCTCATCGCGTTCCGCGCGGTGCAGGGTCTCGGTGCCGGCGCGATCATGCCCGTCTCGATCACGGTCGCGGGCGACATCTACACCGTCGCCGAGCGGGCGAAGGCGCAGGGCTACCTCGCGAGCGTCTGGGCGATCTCGTCGGTCGTCGGCCCGACCCTCGGCGGCGTCTTCTCGCAGTTCCTGTCGTGGCGCTGGATCTTCTTCGTGAACATCCCCCTCTGCTTCCTCACGGTGTTCCTGCTGCGCCGGTACCACGAGAGCGTGACGCGCACGAAGCACACGATCGACGTCGCAGGCGCCGTCACCCTGACCATCGGCCTCACGGCGCTGCTGACCGCCCTGCTCGAGGGCGGCACCGCGTGGGCGTGGAACTCGATCGGCAGCTTCGTGTCGTTCGGGATCGCCGTCGTGGCGCTGCCGGTCTTCATCCTGATCGAGCGCCGCGCGCCGGAGCCCGTGCTGCCGCTCTGGGTGTTCTCGCGCCGCCTGCTGCTGACCACCGCGCTCATCTCCGCCGGCGTCGGGGCCGTGACGATCGGGCTCACCTCCTACGTGCCGACGTTCCTCGAGAAGGTCGTCCCGACCACGCCGCTCGTCAGCGGCCTCGCGCTCGCCGCGCTGACCGTCGGCTGGCCGCTCGCCGCCTCGAACGCCGGCCGCCTCTACCTCCGCTTCGGCTACCGGCCGACCGCGCTGATCGGCTCGGCGCTCGCCGCCACCGGCGCGATCGGCGTGACGGTCACCGCGCCCCTGGCGTCCATCGGGCTGATGGCCCTGACCTGCTTCGTCGTCGGCCTGGGGCTCGGTCTCGTCGCGACCCCGACCCTGATCGCGGCGCAGTCGAGCGTCGGATGGTCGGAGCGCGGCGTCGTGACCGGCGCGAGCCTCTTCCTCCGCTCGATCGGATCCGCGCTGGGCGTCGCCGTCTTCGGCGCGATCGCGAACGCCGTGCTCGGCAGCTGGAACGGCTCGTCCGTGAACGGCACGGCCGCCGCATCCGCGGCCGTGTTCGACGCGGTCGTGGTCGCCGGGCTGCTCACCCTGCTCGCCGCGGTCTTCATGCCTGCAGCCCGGGTGCAGACCGAGTCGGCGCCGTCGGGTGCCGCCCCCGAGGCCGCCTGACGCGGCCTCACCCGCTTCGCGTCGCGATTTCTGCCGCCTCCTGCGAGTCGGAGCGGCACGAATCGCGACATGAGCATGTGCAGAGAGCGACGCGCGAGGATCGACGGGTGACGGATCCGCTCTCCGACCCCGACCTGCCCGAGATCGCGACGCCCGAGCTCACCCGCCTCGTCGCGGTGATGGCCCGGCTCCGCGGGCCCGGCGGCTGCGCGTGGGACGCCGAGCAGACCCATGACTCGCTCGTGCGCTACCTGATCGAGGAGACCGCCGAGCTGGTCGAAGCGATCGAGTCCGGTGACACGGGTGCGATGCGTGAGGAGCTCGGCGACGTGCTCTACCAGGTGCTCTTCCACGCCGACCTGGCCGCGGCGTCCGGCGAGGGCTTCGGCCTCGAGGACGTCGCCGCCGCCACCGCGGCGAAGATGATCGGCCGGCATCCGCACGTCTTCGGCGACATCGCGGCGGCCGACGCCGAGGCCGTCGTCGGGGTCTGGGAGGAGCAGAAGCGGCGCGAGAAGGCCGACCGCACGAGCGTGCTCGATGGCGTGCCGATGACGATGCCGTCGCTGCTGCTCGCCGAGAAGCTGCTCGGCCGCGCCGCCCGGGTGGGCCTCGAGGTGCGCCCCGCAACGCCGGTGCCCACGGATGAGGAGGCGCTCGGCGACGCGCTGCTCGACACCGTGGTCGCCGCCGCGGCGCAGGGCCTCGACGCCGAGCGGGCGCTGCGGGGCGCGATCCGCCGCCTCACGACCCGCATCCGCGAGGCCGAGGCCCTCGCGAACGCGTCGCCCCGAGACGCCTGACCGCAGCTCTGGCTGTTGCCACTTCTTGCGATCTTGAAGCCCTCAAAGTCGCAAGAAGTGGCAACACCCGGGCGGCGATACCGACGGTTGCCGATCTCTGCGGCTATCGGGGCCTGCTGACCGCAGAAGTGGCAACAGCCGGATGCGAGGGGCGGCTCTAGGCGACGCGGCTGCCGCGCGGCAGCTTCCGGGTCGGGGTGAGCAGCGCTCGCCACGCGCCGAGGAGGATCGCCGCCGTGAGCAGGAGGTGCAGGCCGAGGCCCGCGAACCAGCTCGGGATGGTGCGGGCCATGATCTGGGCGGGTGTCGGGCCGTTGGTGCTGGCGGTGCTGCAGTCGTCGTAGGTCACGACCGGCTTCGGGGCGATCTGGGCGAACCGCGCGCCGGACGCGATGCCGCCGAAGAGATCCTTCGGCTCGCCGTTCTTGTCGAACGATCCAGGCACCGCATCCGCGAGCACGACGTAGGGGTTCGCGGACAGCGACCACCAGACCAGGTCGAAGCGTGGGACGGCCTGGTGCGTGTCCTCGAACGGGCCGCAGACGGGCGTCTTGGATGCGTCGGACGACGTGGTGTCCTGCAGGCTGCGGGAGTGGACCACCTGGTCGGTCTGCAAGGCGAGGCCGCCGAGCGCGAACACGAGCAGGGTGCCGAGCGACAGGGCGGCGACGATGAGATAGGTCACGACGACGGAGAAGACGGTCCTCGTGATCAGGGCCGACAGCCCCACCCCGATCCCCGCGACGATCCCGAGCTCGATCGCCACGATCAGCACCGAGACGAGCACGGTGTCGATGCGCAGGCCGCCGGCGATCACCGCGACCGCGAGGAACGGCAGCGCGATCACGACGAGCGCCAGCGACGACACCCACGCGGCGAGCACCTTCCCGAGCAGCAGCGCGCCGGTGCGGACGAGGGTCACCTGCGTGGTCGCGAGGGTGCCGGCCTCGCGGTCGCCGTTCACCGAGCCCCCCGAGAGCGCCGGGGTGATCAGCGTGCCCAGCAGCAGCACGAAGAACACGATCGTCGAGAAGGCGTAGCCGCCGCCCTGGTTCCGAAGGCTGGAGATCGGCAGCAGCAGCGCGGTGATGCCGAGCATCAGCACCGCGAAGACCCCGAGCAGCACGTACCAGGCGGTGCTCCGCACGCGCTGCGCGAGCTCGAGGGAGACGACGGTGCCGATGTCGGTGAAGGCGCGGGGCGGGGAGGCCGTCGTGGTCATGCGCCGCTCCGTTCGAGCTCGAGGAAGGTGGTCTCCAGCTCGCCGACGGCCGGCCCGAACGCGGCGACGGGCACGCCGGCCCGCACCAGCTCGGCGAGCAGGTCGGCTGCGGCGCGGTCGCCCCCGACCGGCACGAGCCGGTCGCCGCGCTCGGGCCGCACTCCCGTCCGCCCGGCGAGCGCCGCGTCGAGGGCGGCCTCGTCGAGCGAGCGGATGCGCCAGTCGCGCACCCGTGACTGCGCCCGCTGCAGCCGGTCGACGGTGACCGTCTCGCCGGCCGCCATGAAGACGGCGTCGTCGGTGACCTCTTCGAGCTCGGCGAGGTCGTGGCTCGAGACGAGGATCGTGCATCCGTCGGCGGCGAGGCCGCGGAGCAGCCGGCGCAGCTCGACGCGGGCGGCCGGGTCGAGGCCGCTGGCGGGCTCGTCGAGCAGCAGCACGCGCGGGCGGTGGACGAGCGCCCGCGCCAGGCTCAGCTTCTGCTTCTGGCCTCGGGAGAGCACTCGGGTGGGGCGGTCGGCGAACTCCGGGAGGCCGACCAGGTCGAGCAGCTCCGTCGCGCGCGCCGCGGCCGCGGGCTTCGCCAGCCCGTAGAGGCGCCCGGACATGGCGAGCGACGCGCGGCACGACAGCGACGCCCACGAGCCGAGCGTGTCCGGCATCCAGCCCATGACGGACCGTACGGCGGCGGTCTCCGTCAGCGGGTCGTGGCCGAGGATGCGGATGGTTCCGCCGTCCGGCTGCAGCAGCGAGGCGAGCAGGAGCAGGAGGGTGGTCTTGCCGGCGCCGTTCGGACCGATCAGCCCGGTGACGGCGCCGGGCGCGGCGGTGAAGGTGACGTCACGCACGGCGCGGACGGGTCCGAACGCGCGGTGGACCCCCTCGACGGCGATCCCGGGCTCGTTCGGCATCCCCGGAGGCTATCGGCGGCCCGGGAACGGCGGGCCCTCACTTCCAGGGCGCGCCGCCGGGCAGCTGCGGGCCCGCATCACGCCGCACGAGCATCCGCGAACCCGAGAGCCCGTGAGTTGCCACTTCTGGCCCTCGAACGGCCCGCTCGAGGGCCAGAAGGGGCAACTCACCTGCTGCACGCGGGCCGTCGGCCAGGATGGAGGCATGGCCGCTCCCGTCAATCCGCCCCGCGGCATGCGCGACTTCCTCCCCGCCGACAAGGGCCGCCGGGAGCGCGCGCTCGCCACCATCCGCGCCGTCTATCGCGCGCACGGCTTCGACGAGATCGAGGCCCCGGCGCTCGAGGAGTCCGCGCGGCTGCACAGCGGCATCGGCGGCGACAACGAGAAGCTCGCCTACAACGTGCTGAAGCGCGGGCTCACGGATGCGGATCTCGCGGCGGCGGCGGACGCCGGCGATCCGCTCGCCCTCGCCGACCTGGGGCTCCGCTACGACCTCACCGTGCCGCTCGCGCGCTTCTACGCGACGAACCAGGCGCAGCTGCCTGCGGTGTTCCGCGCGATCCAGATCGGGCCGGTCTGGCGGGCGGAGCGGCCGCAGAAGGGTCGCTACCGCCAGTTCCTGCAGTGCGACATCGACGTGCTCGGCGAGCCCGGGGCGATCGCCGAGCTGGAGCTGCTGTCCGCGACGACGGATGCGCTCGCCGCGCTCGGCCTCACCGGCGTGCAGGTGCGGATCAACGACCGGCGGATCCTGAACCGGCTGCTCGCCACCTGGGGCGTCGGGGACGACGCGGCCCCGCGGGCGCTCATCACCGTCGACAAGCTGGACAAGATCGGCGTCTCCGGCGTCGTGGGGGAGCTGGCCGAGCTCGGCGTGGACACGAGCGGCCTCGACGACGCGTTCGCGCAGCTGGCGGACGCCGGCTGGGACCTGCTCGTCGATCCGCCGGCCTGGCTCGACGCCGACGCCTACCGCGACCTGCTCGCGCTCCGCGACGCGCTGCCGTCGGTCGACCTCGTCTTCGACCCCGTGCTCGTGCGGGGGATGGGCTACTACACCGGCACGATCTTCGAGATCGCGCACCCGCGCTCGTCCTCGTCGGTGGGCGGCGGCGGCCGGTACGACGGGATGATCGGCCGCTTCCTCGGCCGCGACGTGCCCGCGGTCGGGTTCTCGATCGGATTCGAGCGCATCCTCGACCTGCTGCCCGAGAGCGCCGCGGAGGGCACCGCGCTCGCGCTGCTGCACGACGCCGACGTGCCCGCGCCGGCGCTGCTCGCCGCGAAGCGGGAGGCGCAGGCGCTCGCCGGCCGCGTGCGGCTGGAGCGGGGCCGCAAGAACCGCAAGGCGCAGCTCGACGCGCTGGCCGCGGAGGGCTTCACCGCCTTCGCGACCGTCACCGCCGACGGACTGGGGGAGCAGCGCCCGCTCTCCTGACGGGCCACTGCAATCGCGCCGTTCCGGAGAAATCGCGCGACACGCCGTCGTGCGTCGCGCAGAGGCGGCGTGTCGTGCAAGAACTCCGGAACCGCGCGATGACCAGGTCAGATGCGCCCGTCGAGCTCCTGCACGAGCCGCGCCGGCGCCACCCACCTGAACGACGCATCGATCAGCTCTGCCACCTCGGTCCAGTCGCACTCCGGTGTGCCCACGTCGATGCCCAGCCAGCCCTTCGGCCCCACGTACGCCGGGACGAAGAACCGCGGATCCGCCATCCGGGCCGGTCGCTCGTCGTCGTCCACGTGCACGAGCAGCCCGTGGTCGTGCCGCACGGAGTCGGGACCCTTCGTGCCGCCGCCGTAGACCGCGAACGCCTGCCCGGCGTGGAACCACGGTCGTCCATGGGAGATCCGCTCCTCCGCACCCGGGAACGCCAGCGCGAGCGTCCGCACCCGGGCGAGGGCCGGGTCGTCCTCCTCGAACATGATCGGATGCGTGGGCATCGCGTCCCTCCCATCGCGCCGTTCCGGAGTTCTTGGACGGCACGCCGCCCCGAGCGCTCAGAGGGCGGCGTGTCGCCCAGTTTCTCCGGAACGGCGCGATGACGGAAGGCGGAAGTGGGCCGGATCCGGGCGGCCAGCGACCGTTCCCGGGCGGTCACTAGGCTGACCACCGGCCGCTCCGGCGGCCCGAAGACCCCGACGGAAGGACCCTCTCCATGGCCGCCATCGACACCATCGACGCCCGCGAGATCCTCGACTCGCGCGGCAACCCGACCGTCGAGGTCGAGGTGCTCCTCGAGGACGGTGTCGTGGCCCGCGCGGCCGTGCCGTCCGGCGCCTCCACCGGCGCGTTCGAGGCCTACGAGCTGCGCGACGGCGACAAGGGTCGCTACGGCGGCAAGGGCGTCGAGAAGGCCGTGGACGCGGTCATCGACGAGCTCGGCCCGGCCGTCGAGGGCATCGACGCCGCCGACCAGCGCATCGTCGACGCGGCCCTGATCGCCGCCGACGGCACCCAGAACAAGTCGAACCTCGGCGCGAACGCCATCCTCGGCGTCAGCCTCGCCGTCGCGAAGGCCGCCGCGCTCTCCGCCGAGCTGCCGCTGTTCCGCTACGTCGGCGGCCCGAACGCGCACGTGCTGCCGGTCCCGATGATGAACGTCATCAACGGCGGCGCCCACGCGGACTCGAACGTCGACATCCAGGAGTTCATGATCCTGCCGATCGGCGCGGAGTCGTTCCGGGAGGCGCTGCGCTGGGGTGCCGAGACCTACCACGCCCTCAAGGGCCTCATGAGCAGCAAGGGCCTCTCCACCGGCCTCGGCGACGAGGGTGGCTTCGCCCCGAACCTCGACAGCAACCGCGCCGCGCTCGACCTGCTGCTCGAGGCCATCGAGAAGGCCGGCTACAAGCCCGGCGCCGACATCGCCCTCGCCCTCGACGTGGCGAGCACCGAGTTCTTCAAGGACGGCACCTACACCTTCGAGGGCCAGGCCAAGACGGCCGCCGACATGAGCGCCTACTACGCCGACCTCGTCGCGAACTACCCGCTGGTCTCCATCGAGGACCCGCTGGCGGAGGAGGACTGGGCCGGATACGAGACCCTCACCGCCGACCTCGGCGCGAAGGTGCAGATCGTCGGCGACGACCTCTTCGTCACCAACCCCGCCCGCCTGCAGGAGGGCCTCGCCCGCAAGGTCGCCAACTCGATCCTCGTGAAGGTGAACCAGATCGGCACCCTCACCGAGACCCTCGACGCGGTCGAGCTCGCGCAGCGCAACGGCTACACCGCGATCCTGTCGCACCGCTCCGGCGAGACCGAGGACACCACGATCGCCGACCTGGCCGTCGCCACCGACGCCGGCCAGATCAAGACCGGAGCGCCTGCCCGCTCCGAGCGGGTCGCCAAATACAATCAGCTGCTCCGGATCGAGGAGGAGCTCGGCGAGGCCGCGGTCTACGCCGGCAGGAGCGCCTTCCCGCGCTTCCAGGGCTGACACCGGCCCGGCCGCGGGATCGGGCGGAACGGGGACCCATGTCGGACGCGGAACACGAGCGCCAGGCGCCGCCTCGGCGCGGCCTCGCGCTCGCTGGCGGCCCGCTCGCCGGCGTGCGCATCCCCGGCCTCGCGGTCGCGGCGCTCGTGCTCCTCGTGTTCGCGGTCCTGACCCTCGCCCCGCAGGTGAGCACGTACCTCAACACCCGCCAGCAGCTGAAGGACGCGACGGCGAAGGTCGCCGCGCAGCAGCGCGACCTGCAGCAGCTCGACGCCCAGGTGGCGCGCTGGAACGACCCCGCCTACATCCGCTCGCAGGCCGGCAGCCGGCTCTTCTACGTGCTGCCCGGAGAGACGACCTACCGCGTGCTCGGGCCACCGCCGACCGGCGCCACCACGGCGACGCCCTCGAAGACCGTGCAGCACACGCCGACGAACTGGATCGACGGCCTCCTCGGCTCGGTCGTGACCGCCGGCACCACCGACTCCGCCCATCCGACGACGGCGACACCCGCCGGATGAGCGATCCCACCGAGGCCGACCTCGCCGCCGTATCCGCGCAGCTGGGGCGGCCGGCCCGCGACGTGCTCCGCATCGCGGCCCGCACCCGCGACGGCGCGCCCGCGGTCGTCGCCACCGCGCCGCGCCTCGCGGACGGCACGCCGTTCCCGACCTTCTACTACCTGACGCATCCGCTGCTCGTGGCCGCCATGTCGCGGCTCGAGGCGGATGGGCGCATGCGCGAGCTCACCGCCCGCGTCGAGTCCGAGCCCGACCTCGCCGCCGCCTACGAGCGGGCCCACCGGGCCTACCTCGCGGACCGCGACGCGGCCGGGATCGTGTCCGAGCTCGCCGGCGTGAGCGCGGGCGGCATGCCCACCCGCGTGAAGTGCCTGCACGCGCTCGCGGGCCACGCGCTCGCGGCCGGCCCGGGCGTCAACCCGATCGGCGACCTCGCCCTCGCGGAGGCCGCAGCGGCCGAGCCGCCGGTCGCCCGCGCCATCGGCGACTGGCCCGGGTGGACCGCCGACGACGGCCCGGCTGAGGGCCTCCTGTAAACTCGACCCCCGACCAGGCCCGCCACCCCAGAGGAGATCTGAGACCTGTGCCTCGCATCCTGATCGTCGGAGGCGGCTACGCCGGCTTCTACACCGCGTGGAAGCTCGAGAAGTGGCTGCAGAAGGACGAGGCGGAGATCGTCGTCGTCGATCCGCTGCCGTACCTCACGTACCAGCCGTTCCTCCCCGAGGTCGTCGGCGGATCCGTCGAGCCTCGCCACGCGGTCGTCCTGCAGCGCAAGCACCTCAAGCGCAGCCGCGTCATCACCGCCAAGGTGACCGCCATCGATCATGCGGCCAAGACCGTGCAGATCACGCCCGAGGTCGGCGAGCCGTGGACCATGTCCTACGACCAGATCGTCGTGACGGCCGGCTCCGTGAGCCGCACGTTCCCGATCCCCGGCGTCGCGGATGAGGCCATCGGCCTGAAGACCATCGAGGAAGCCGTCGCGATCCGCGACCGCATCATCACGAACTTCGACAAGGCCTCCAACCTCCCGGCCGGCCCGGAGCGCGACCGGCTGCTCACCTTCGTGGTGGTCGGCGGCGGCTTCGCGGGCATCGAGGTCTTCGGCGAGATGCGCTCGCTCGCATCCGCGCTGCTGCGCTACTACCCGCAGCTCACGTTCGACGACACGCACTTCCACCTGATCGAGGCGATGGGCCGGATCATGCCCGAGGTGTCGCTGCCGACGAGCCACTGGGTGCTGAAGAACTACGCCCAGCGCGGCGCGTTCGTGCACCTCGACACGCAGCTGAAGAGCGCCGAGGGTGGCCGGATCGAGCTGTCGACGGGCGAGACGTTCGAGTCCGACGTGATCGTCTGGACCGCCGGCGTGATGGCCTCCCCGGTGCTCCGCAACACCGACCTGCCCGTCGAGGAGCGCGGCCGCCTCCGCGTGCGCGCCGACCTCCGCGTCGTCACCGCCGAGGGCGAGATCGTCCCGGATGCGTGGGGCGCGGGCGACGTGTCCGCCGTGCCCGACCTCACCGGCAAGGGCGTGGGCGGCTTCTGCGTCCCGAACGCCCAGCACGCGGTGCGCCAGGGCAAGCTGCTCGCGAAGAACATCGCGGCCACGATGCGCGGCGAGGGCGTGAAGGACTACTACCACGAGAGCCTCGGCGCGGTCGCGGGCCTCGGCCTCTACGAGGGCGCGTTCCAGAGCGGCAAGATCGCCGTGAAGGGCTTCCCGGCCTGGGTGATGCACCGTGGCTACCACGGCCTCGCGATCCCGACATGGGAGCGCAAGATCCGCGTGGTCTCCAACTGGGTGCTCAACTTCCTGCTCGGCCGCGACATGGTGAACATGGAGGCCGTCCAGCACCCGCGGGTGGCGTTCGAGACGTTCGCGTCGCGTCCGCGCCCGGCTGCCGCCGCGCCTGCTCCGGCTGCAGTTGCCGCGGCGCCTGCGGCGGTCGCGGCCGCGCCGGCCGCCGCGCCCGCGGCTGCTCCTGCTGCCGCCGAGCCCGCACCTGCCGCCGCTCCCGCTGCCGAGGCCGCGCCGGTCAAGGCGCCCGTGAAGCGCGCGCCGCGTGCCCGCAAGAAGCCCGTCGAGGAGGCGCCGCCGTCGCTACCGGGCGCGAAGGGCGTCGACGCGCCCGTCTACGCCAACCCGGCGCCGGAGCCCGAGACCGAGGGCGCCCGCAAGTAACCGCTCCACCGCTCACGGGCGGTTTCCGACGATCCGGGCGCAGGAAGACGCCCGCATCGGCGGAAGCCGCCCGTCATCGCGTCCGGCCTCACCTCAAGGTTCGAGCTCCGGCCCCCTCCTAGGCTCTGGCCATGGAGCTGCTGGAGTGGGACGCCGCGACCTACGACTCGCTGCCCCTGCCGCACGAGCGGTGGGGTGCCGGCGTGATCGACCGCCTCGACCTTCGGGGTGGTGAGACGGTCGTCGACCTCGGCTGCGGCACCGGCCGCGACACCGAGCGCCTCCTCGAGAAGCTCCCGGACGGCCGCGTCATCGCGGTCGACGGCTCCGTGCAGATGCTCGACCGTCTGCGGGAACGTCTCGGCAAGTCCCTCGACCGCGTCGAGGTCGTGCAGGCGGACCTCACGCAGCCGTTCCCGGATGTGGTCGCGGGCAACGCCGTCATGAGCGTCGCCACCTTCCACTGGATCCCCGACCACCCCGCCCTCTTCCGTCGCGTGGCCCGCTGCCTCCCGCCGAACGGTCGCTTCGAGGCCGAGTTCGGCGGCGAGGGCAACATCGCCGGCTTCCTGCAGGCCGTCGAGCGCGCGGCCGGCCCCAAGCAGGAGTCGCCGTGGGAGTTCGCGAACCGGCTCGAGACCGTGGAGCAGCTGATCACGGCCGGCTTCAAGGACATCGAGGTGCGCGTGGTGCCCGACCCCGTGGAGCTCGAAAGCGGCCCGCAGCTCGAGGCCTTCATCGCGACGGTCCTCCTGCCCGCGGTCCTCCGCGACATGGATCCGGAGGAGGGCCGTGCGCTCGTCAAGCGCGTCGCCGCGGAGATGCCGGAGCCCGTCGTCGACTACGTGCGGATGCAGGTCAGCGCACTCCGCGCCTGAGCGCCGTGCGAGCCACGACCAGGGCCCGCAAGTGGGAGGTCGGCGACCCTCACGGCTCATCCGTGCCGGTGAGCCACTCGAAGGGGACACCGCTCGCGCGAGCCCAGATCATCAGATGGGCCAGACGGGGCGATGAGGTGCCGGCGAGCCAGGACTGCACCGTCGGTTCGGTGATGCCGAGCCGGTCCGCCATCTGGGAGGGGGACAGGTCAGCGAACTGCAACGACTTCGTCAGACGCTCGCCGAGCGCCGCGCGGGCCTGTGCCGATTCAGGAGACATGGCGGACGGTACCGCCCGGCCGAGGTCATGGGGTTAAGGCTTTGGTCCCCGCCTGCCCATCCGTTGTCCGGGCCGCTGCGTCCTGTCTGAGAGGTGCCAACGACCCGAGAGAACACCTGGCGGGGCGAGCGCTTCAGCGGCTTCGGTCAGGCTTCTTGCGCGAGCAGATCGCCGCCTGTTGCGACGGGGCGGTCCGGTCGGCCGGAACCGCTCTCGCCACCCCGGACCGCGGGGTGCAACGACCTGACGAAGGGCCCCACACTGTGCTCAGACTGATCCGACTCCTTCCCCTGATCATCCCGGTCCTCACGTGGGCGTCACACAACCCGAAGGTGCGCGAGCTGCTGCACCTGAAGCCCGAGGCGCCGCGCGGACGAGCCGGCCGGGGACGATCGACGCGGCGGCGATAGCGAACAGCGCCGAGGCTGCCCGCGTCCGATCATCCGGCCGACGAGCGCGGGGTTCCGGCGGGGGAGTCCCGGTGAGCGGCGATCGCCTTCCACGTCAGCTGCGCGGCGACCAGCACGAGCAGGGCGGCGAACAGCGTCGTGGAGAGTCGCGCCGGGAGGGCGAGTGCCATGGCCGCGCCCGGCAGGGAGGCGACGGTCGCCGCGGCGCCGACGACCAGGCCGTCGCCCACGCGGACGGTTCGCGCGCGCCAGTTCGCGACGGTGCCGACCAGGCTGGTCGGGATCATGACCAGCAGCGAGGTGCCCTTCGCCACCAGATCGCTGACGCCGAAGACGCCGACCAGTGCGGGCACGGCGATGACCCCCCCTCCGATCCCGAGGAGACCGGAGAGCACGCCCATGACGAGCCCGAGCAGCACGTACCCCGCACCGATCGCCGGATCGAACGGGACCTCGCCGCCCCGCGATGCAGGGACCAGGAACAGCCGCGCGGCGACCAGCAGCATGAAGACGATGAACATCCAGCGGAGCAGCGCGACCGGTAGCCGCTTCAGCATCGCGCTGCCCAGCAGCGCTCCGGGGATGGCCCCGACCGAGATGAGCAGAGCCGCGAGCAGGTCGGCCTGACCGGCCGCGAGGTAGGTGCCCGCTCCGACGATCGCGGTGGGCACGATCGCGGCGAGCGAGGTCGCTGCGGCCGACCGCTGGTCGAGCTTCCCGATCCCGGTGAGCAGCGGAACCATCACGATGCCGCCGCCGATGCCGAAGAGCCCGGAGAGCAGGCCACCGACGATGCCGATGACGGCGAGCAGCGGCCAACGGGGCCGGTGTGGGGGATGGTCGCTCTGGGTCACGGTGCCTCGTCCGGAACGCTATCGCTGCGTCCCGGCCGAACCTGCACGCGTCGCCTCCACCTGCATACGGCCGCCGTCCCTAGGCTGATCTGGCACGCCCCCGTAGCCCAATCGGCAGAGGCAGGCGACTTAAAATCGCTTCAGTCAGGGTTCGAGTCCCTGCGGGGGTACCCGACTTTAGCCCGTCACACCCGCATGTTTCCGGGCTTCTCGCTCTCCTCGGGGCCCTGGTCGGCAGGGAAACTGCGCAGAAACTGCGCAAGCGACGCCGCCCTCGCCTCATCGAGCGCGAGCGAGACGCGGTCGAGGTCCTCCTCGAACAGGTCGGTGTAGACGTCCAAGGTCATCGCGGCCGAGGCGTGCCCGAGCATCCGCTGGACGGCTTTCACGTTCGCGCCGGCACTCACGGCGAGGCTCGCTGCCGTGTGCCGGAGGTCGTGGATGGTCGGTCTCGGGAAGGTCGGGTCCGCTGCCTGTGCACGCTTCACTGCAGAGACGTACCAGCCGCCCTTCGCGGTCGGCTGCTGCAGGTAGGCGCCGTTGCTGCTGAACACCAGCGCCGACTCGGGTTGGCCGTCGACGAGTGCCGCGATTCCCGCACAAAGGAACGGCGGTATCGGCACCGTTCGGGTGTGGTGAGTCTTCGGAGTGCCAACCAGGATGCGGCCGTTGACGCGAACCGCGTTCTCGATGACTCGAAGTCGCCGGCGTTCGAGGTCGACATCTCGGACCCGTAAGGCGGTGGCCTCGCCCCACCGCAATCCGGTGTAGCAGAGGAATCGGACGAGTGAGCCCTTCGTTCGCGTCTCGCTGGCGAGCAGCTCGACTTGCTGGTGGCTGAGGTACTGGTGTCGGCGCGGCACCTTCCGCGGCAGGCTGACGCCGCGGGCAGGGTTCGACTGCAGCAGGCGATCCCGCACGGCGACATCCAGGATGGAGGCGAGCACTCCGTGGGCGCGTTTGACGCTGGTAGGACCCAAAGGCCGCGGGGTGGTGGTCGAGGGGGCCGAGCCTGCGATGAGGTCGGCGATCCATGCCTGCACCTCGCTCGGGCGGATGCGTCCGATCTCAGTGGCGCCCCATCGAGGCGCGACATAGACACGCCAGGCTGCCTCGAGCGGCGCGAAGGAGCTCGGCTTGAGGTGGTTGAGGGTGGCAAGCCACTGCGGCCCGAGCACGCCTACGGTGCGTCGACCGGCGCCCGGGTCGACGTAGTCGCCGTGCTTCACCGCGACGCTGACCTCCGCGAGGAACGCTTCCGCGTCCCTCCGAGTGCGGAACCCCGCCTTTGCCTTCGTTCGCCGCTCCGGGTCGCGGTAACGGACCCGGTATCGCCGTCCCTGGTCAGTTGCATACGGCTCGACACTGCCCACGAAGCATCCCTCCGACGGGCGGAGGGTAGATCGGCGGTCGGACAGCCCTGCCTGATAACCGAGGCATGGGCGCCCTCACCCGCACTTTCAGACGTAGAGCCAGGGAATGCGGATTAGTGGGTTTGTGCAGACGTGTGTGATGACAGGAATGCACTCTGATCAGGCCACCTGGATACGGCGGGAGTCCCCGGATGACCACGGATCGGCCCCAATATTCGGGGTGAGTTCGGGGTGCTGGTCCATGACTTGAGCCCGCTCATTCGCGCCTGTCACGAGTTGTGGTGGCTTGCGTGCCCCTGAATTTCGACTTTCCAGGGCGTGTGTCTGCGACGGTTCTCCTGGGTGCGAGCGGTTCACCCGCGCGCTGGACCTTAGCGTGGTAGTCCTGCGTCGAGTCGGGCCATGATGCGGGTGAGGTCGGCGAGATCCTGATCGTCGAGCGCGTCCCCGAAGACGTGTTGCAGGAATGCGTGGTGGCGCGGGCGGGTCTTCCTCACTGCGGCGCGTCCGTGCGCGGTGATGGCCGCGAATGTCGAGCGGGCGTCGTCGGGATCGGGTTGCCGATCGACGAGACCGGAGTCCTGCATGCGGTCGAGCAGCTTCGACAGTCCGGACGGGGACAGGACCACGGCTTCGGCTAGGTCGCCGAGCCGGAGTCGGCCACCGGCCATGTCGAGGTGCATCAGGACGTCGTACCGCGCCACGGTGAGCCCGCTGTGCCGGCGGACGTCGACCTCGAGGTGGTCCTTCAGTCGCGCGTGAGTGCGGAGCAGGGCGAGGAACGCCGGCATCCACCTGCCTGACTCGTCCTCGCTCACGTCTCTCATCCTAGACGATGTACTTGACATGCCAAGGACTCGGGCGTATCACTTGTCATGCCAAATGTTTGCTCCCGCGGACGCGCGCACGGCACGATCCGCTTCCACCCCCACAAGTGAGGAACAACTGATGCCGTCGATCGCATTTGCCGCCCCGTTGCTACCGGGCATGACCGGACCCGACCGGGACGTCATGACGTCTTTCCAGGCAGGCGAGCGCAAGACCGACTATGAAGACGCCCGCCGACGGGCCGG
>NZ_DATBTU010000037.1:0-32532 GCF_036559085.1 Amnibacterium sp. | reverse complement strand
AGGTGATCTACTCCGCCGAGTACCGCGTCGGAGCTGGGCCATGGCTCCCGGTCGTCGGCGCGGTCACCGGCAGCACGCCGCCGCGATCGATGCTCGTCGTCACCGAGCGCACCGTCCTGACCCCACCCGCGTAACCGCCCCGCAGAACCGCCGCTCCGCACAACCGCCGCCAGGCATACACGCGGCCGAGCCCAAGCGGGAGTGCTGTCCGCACGGACAACTGTGGCTGCTGCAGCGGCCACAGTTGTCCGTGCGGACCGCAGACGCGGGCCAGGGCCGCCTCAGAGGCGGGGGAGGCCGCGTCAGAGGCGGCCGGCGGCCTTCAGCGCGAGGTAGCGGTCCGCGAGCGCGGGCGGCAGGTCCGCGGGCGGCGCCGAGACGACGTCCGCCCCCATCCGCCGTGCCGCGGAGGCGAGGCGCGCGGTCTCGAGCAGACTCCGCTCGGCGGCGGCGGCCAGGTAGACCGCGTCGCGATCGCCGCGGTCCGTCGTCATGCTGACCACCGCGGGATCCGCGACCGACGCGATCACCACGGTGTGCCGGCGGGTGAGCTGCGGCAGGGTCGTGAGCAGCCCGCGGGCGCTGCCGGCGCCCTCGAGCGAGGTCACGAGCACGACGAAGGCGTGCTGGTGCGTGAGGGCGCGGATCTGGCCGGGCACCGACCTCCAGTCCGTCTCGAGCAGCTCCGGCTCGACCGGCGCCATCGCCTCGACCATCCGGTGCAGCACCTCGGCCGAGGATGCGTCATGCACGCGCGCCCGCACGCGGCGGTCCCAGACGAGCAGGTCCACCCGGTCGCCGGCCCGTGTCGCGAGGGCGGTGAGCAGCAGCGTCGACTCGAACGCGGTGTCGAGCCGGGTCTCATCGGCGATGCGGGCGGCGGCGGTGCGTCCGGAGTCCACGACGACGACCACCCGGCGGTCGCGCTCCGGGCGCCAGGTGCGCACCATGAGCCGCTGCCCGGCGCCGGGCAACGCCGAGCTGCGGGCGGTGGCGCGCCAGTCGATGGAGCGCACGTCGTCGCCGCGCACGTACTCCCGCAGCGAGTCGAACTCGGTGCCCTGCCCACGCACCTGCAGCAGCGTGCGGCCGTCGAGCTCGCGCAGCCGTGCGAGCCGCGAGGGCAGGTGCCGCCGCGAGTTGAAGGGCGGCAGCACGCGGACGGCGCCGGGCGCGACGAGCGTCGCCTGGCGTCCGGCGACCCGCAGCGGGCCGAGCGACCGCACGGTCACCTGCTCGCTGCGGCGCTCGCCGCGCCGGGTGGGCGTCAGCGTGGTCGGGAAGGCGCGGCGTTCACCGGCCGGCAGATCGAGCGGCCACCGGTTCGGGGCGGCGCCGGCGGACGGCGTCCAGGCGTCCCGGACGAGTCCGTGGATCCGGCTGCTTCCGAGGTTCGTGAGCAGCAGCGTGGCGCCGACGGGCTCGCCGAGGCGGACCGCATCCGGCAGCTCCCGCTCCACGCGCATCCGTCGCGGCGAGGCGGCGACCGCGACGTCGAGCACGACGAGCAGCACCACGAGCGCGAGCCACACGAGCAGCGTGCCCACGGCCCACGAGGCGCCGAAGCCGCCGAGCACGATCAGCGGCACGATCCCGACGAGCAGCAGCAGCGGCACCCGCCCGGTGATCACCACAGCGCACGCCTCGCGCCGCTCACAGACCCGGGGGTTGCCACTTTCTGCGACCTTGAGGCGCTCAAGGTCGCAGAAAGTGGCAACAGCCGAGGGGTGGGGAGCGTCACAGGGGGACCTGCACGTTCGCGATCACGCTGCGCAGCACCGCGTCGACCGAGACGCCCTCGAGCTCCGCCTCGGGCCGGAGGCGGATGCGGTGCCGCAGCACCGGCAGGGCCATGTCCTGCACGTGGTCGGGCGTGAGGGCCGGCGCCCCGCGCAGCCACGCCCACGCCCGGGACGCGGCGAGCAGCGCGGTCGCGCCACGCGGCGAGACGCCGAGCTGCACGCTCGGGGCGTTGCGGGTGCCGCGCACGAGGTCGACGACGTAGCCGAGCACATCCGGGGTCGCCTGCACCTGCCGCACCGCGGCCCGGGCCGCCACGAGGTCCTCCGGCCGCAGCACGGGACGGATGCCGGCGCCCGCGAGATCGCGTGGGTCGAAGCCGCCGGCATGGCGGCTCAGCACCTCCACCTCCTGCTCGCGAGGCGGCAGGTCGAGCACCAGCTTCATGAGGAAGCGGTCGAGCTGCGCCTCGGGCAGCGTGTAGGTGCCCTCGTACTCGACCGGGTTCTGGGTGGCGGCGACGAGGAACGGCTCCGGCAGCTTCCGCGAGACGCCGTCGACCGTGACCTGCCGCTCTTCCATCGCCTCGAGCAGCGCCGACTGCGTCTTCGGCGGCGTGCGGTTGATCTCGTCCGCGAGCAGCAGGTTCGTGAACACGGGGCCGGCGCGGAAGTCGAACTTGCCGGTGCTCGCGTCGAACACGGTCGAGCCCGTCACGTCGCCCGGCATGAGGTCGGGCGTGAACTGCACGCGCGTGGTCTGCAGCGCGAGCGATGCCGACAGGGAGCGCACGAGCAGCGTCTTCGCGACGCCGGGCACACCCTCCAGCAGCACGTGCCCGCGCGCGAGCAGCGCGATGATCAGGCCGGTGACGGCCGAGTCCTGCCCGACCACGGCCTTGCCCACCTCCGTGCGGACGGCGGCGAGGCGGATGCGGAGGTCGTCGGTCATCTGGGGGCTCCGTTCGTCGGGGCGGATCGTGGGGCGTCGGGCCGGACGGCGGCGGTGACCGCCGCCTCCAGCCGCGCGAGGTCGTCGGAGAGGCGCACGAGGTCGGCGTCGCTGCCGGGCTGCGTGTCGAGGAGCAGGGCGCGGATCTCGCCGCGCGGGCGTCCGAGTGCGGATGCGGCGGCGGTCGCGACCTCCTCGACCGTCGCGAGTCGCGACAGCCCGAGGGTCGGGGCGAGGCGGCCGATCGCGCCGATCCGCAGCGCATCCGCGGCCCGCAGCCGGGCGCCGGTGCGCTGGTAGAGGCGGGCGCGGCCCTCGACGGTCTCCCGCGAGCGGACGACGACCGGCAGCCGCTCGACGACGAGCGGGCCGAGTCGCCGGCCGCGCCAGAGCGCCGCGGCGATCCCACTCGCGAACAGCAGCAGCACGAGTGGGGTGACCCACGGCGGCGTCAGCTGCTGCAGCGTGACGTGGCCGCCGATCCCGGGATCGAGCGGATCCGGCCGGTACCAGACCAGCTTCGGCGAGGCGCCGAGCGCGTTCAGCGCGACGGCGGCGTTGCCCGAGGCGCTGATGTGCCCGTTGTCGAACGCGGTGGCGCTCGCGAGCAGCGTCACGTCGGTGCCGCCGTTGCGCCCCTCGACGAGCTGCCCGGCGCCCGCGCCGTCCGCGAAGCACACGGTGCCGCCGCCCCCGACCACGCGGAGGGACGAGGTCACGTCGGCGAGGTCCATCGTCCCGGCGCGCTCGGCGGCCGCGAGCGAGCAGCCGGCGGATGCGGTCGAGGCGTCGGGGGTGCCCGCGGTGCGCGCGGACGGCAGCACGACGCCGAGCGACACGACGCCGGGCTGCACGACGACGAGCCGCGGGGCACGGGTGAGCAGCGAGCGCCAGGAGGCGACGGGGAGGATGCCGTCGGTGTCGTCGACGAGCAGGGTCTCGTCGCCCTGCGGCACGTCCGCGAGGCGGCTGACCCGATTCACCGCCACGCCCTGCTGCTCGAGCACTGACCGCAGCGCCTGCGCGCCGGCCGGAGCCGGGTTGTCGGGGCCGAACGCCGTGCCCGTGTGCACGCCGCCGGCGGAGATCAGGCCGATGAGGGCGAGCCCGATCACGACGACCGCGGAGATGCCGGCGAAGCGCAGGCGGGCGGCGGTCTGGCGCAGCGTCGGGGTGGCCGACGGCGTCGCGTCCGGCATCGTCATCGGGGGAGGGCCGCCGCGTCCTCGAGCAGCGGCCGCGCCGTCATGAGCCGCTCGTCGAGCCCGGCGATCGTCTCGGCCTCGTCGCGGGTCGCGGCGCGGTCGGCGTAGCGGACGTCGTCGAACACCGTCGCCGCGGCGGCGAGAGCCGGCCGCTCGTCCGGGAACGCGCGCGCCGCGCGATCCGCGAACCCGCTCGCGGTCGTTCCGGGGAAGACGGTCAGCACGGTGCGCTCGTCCAGCCCCCTGGCGAGGCCGCGGAAGCGCTCGAGCACCGCGGCCGACCAGTCGCCGGCGGCGAGGGCGGCCGCGGCGGAGCGCCGCAGCTCGTCGGCGGAGCGGCGGTCGTCGTCACCGAAGAGGGTGCCCGCCACCCGGCTGCGCCGGTTCAGCCGGGGCACCCCGAACAGCAGCAGCGCGGCCACGATCAGCGCGACCACGACGACCAGCGCCGCGACGAGCAGCACGGGCGGCGCCACCGCGTTCTTCTGGGTGAAGAGGCTCTGGAACCACTGCAGCACCGCCTGCGACACGAGGTCGAAGAGGGTGGGCTTGGCGTCCTGGTACGGCGCCTTCTGCAGCTCCTGGACGAGCCACTGCTGCGCCGTGTGGCCGTCCGGCTGCACCGGAACGGTCGCGAGGCCCCCGATCACCGCGGCGCCGGCTCGAACGGATCCGCGCCGCCCTGCTCGACGGCCCGCTGGAGGTCGAGGTCGAGCCCCTCGCGCCGGATCCGCCGGTCGAGGTAGACGAGCGCGAACGCCGACACCTGCGCGATCTGCCCGATGCCCTGCACGATCGTGGAGAGGATCGCCGCCGGAACCGTCGTGATGAGGAGGACCGGGATCGCGGTCGTCGGATCGGTGCTGCCGCTGCCCGCGTCCGGGAACAGGAGGCCGCCGATGGCGGTGCCGAGGAAGCTGAACGGCACGCTCACCAGCTGGCTGGCGAAGTAGATGATGACGAGCAGCAGCGCGAAGATCCCGAAGGTCTTCCAGAACGCGCCGCGCAGCAGCGTCCAGGAGCGGCCGATGGCCGCGAAGACGCCGAGCCGCTCGAGCACGATCGCGGACGGCACCGTCGCGAGCTTCACGATCAGGAAGCCGGCCGCGACGAGGTAGCCGAGGCCGCCGAGGACGCCGATCAGGATCGCGAGGGCGAGCCCGACGCTGCCCGCTCCGGCGACCCCGACGACGAGCAGCACGAGCACGAGGATCGCGACGATCTCGACGGCGGCGACGAGCACACCGAACCCGACGAGCGGCCAGAACGACCTCATGGCCCTGCGCAGCGCCTCGCCGGCGCGCGGCCGCTCGCCGAGGGCGCCGCGCGCGACGACGAGCACGAGCATCCCCTGCAGGATCGCGGTGCCGAAGACGGAGATCGCGGCGATCACGAGGCCGCCGAGTGCGCCCTCGGCGATGCTGCCGGCGATGATCGCGCCGCGGTTCGCGTCGCTCGCGTGCGAGATGCGGTCGTAGGCCGAGAAGCCGATGACGCCGAACAGGCCGAGCGAGACGACGACCTGGATCACGTTGATGAGCAGCGTCGGGAGGACCGTGGCCCGGGTGTTGTAGCGCAGCACGCCGAACGAGGCGCCGAGCAGCTCGCCGAACGAGAGCGGATGCAGGGGGATGAGCCCCGGCTTCGGCGGCGGCGTGTAGCCGGCGCCTGGCTGCGGGTAGGCGCCCGGCTGGGGAGAGGCGCCCGGGGCGGCGTACCCGCCCGGCTGCGCGGAGCCGCCCGGCGCGGCGGACGGAACGGGCTCCGCGGGAGGTGTCCAGCCGGGGATCCGCTCGCCGTACCGCGGCGGCTGCTCAGGGGCGGGACGAGCCCCCTCCGCAGCGCGGTCACCCGACGGCGACGCCCATTCGTCCCCCTGATCAGCCATGACGCAACTCTCGCACGTCGAGCCATCCGGCCGTCGGAGGCGGGCGAGATACCCGTCGAATCATCCCCGAGGCATTACGCTTGCGGCACTTCCGCGCACCCGAGCGCGAAGCGGCTCAAGGAGTACTCAGGCATGAGCGGGCGCATCCTCGTGGTCGACGACGACACGGCGCTGGCCGAGATGATCGGCATCGTCCTGCGCACCGAGGGCTTCGACCCCGCCTTCTGCGCGGACGGCAGCCGGGCCGTCGCCGCGTTCCGCGCGTCGAAGCCCGACCTCGTGCTGCTCGATCTCATGCTGCCGGGCGTCGACGGCATCGAGGTCTGCCGCGCGATCCGGGCCGAGAGCGGCGTGCCGGTGATCATGCTCACCGCGAAGTCGGACACGACGGATGTCGTGCTCGGCCTCGAGTCCGGTGCCGACGACTACATCGTGAAGCCGTTCGACCCGAAGGAGCTCGTCGCCCGCATCCGCACGCGGCTGCGCCCCTTGACATCCGCGACGGGCAACCGGCTCCGCATCGGCGACCTCGTCGTCGACGCGGCCGGCCACGAGGTGCTCCGCGGCGAGACCCAGATCCAGCTGACGCCGCTCGAGTTCGACCTCCTCCACACGCTCGCCGCGAAGCCGCACCAGGTCTTCACCCGCGAGATGCTGCTCGAGCAGGTGTGGGGCTACCACTACAAGGCGGACACCCGCCTCGTGAACGTGCACGTGCAGCGCCTCCGCGCGAAGGTCGAGCAGGACCCCGAGAACCCGCGGATCGTCACCACCGTCCGCGGCGTCGGCTACCGCGCGGGCGCGGCCGTCTGACGCCGATGTCGGACGGCGACCCCGCCCGGCGGCCACTGCCCGGCGTCCGCCTGCTGCAGGCACGGCGGGCGGCGACCGCTCCGGTGCGGGTGTGGCGACGCTCGCTGCGCGTGCGCACCGTCGTCGTGACCGTGCTGCTCAGCACGATCGCGCTCGTCGTCGTCGGCGGCGTGCTCTCGGTCAGCATCTCCAACGGGCTCTACACCGAGCGCGTGAACCAGGTGCTCGCCGCATCCGCCCGCGCCGCGACGGCCGCGCAGAAGGTGCTCGGCACCGCGACCGCCTACGACCCGACCACGCTCGGCGTGCTGCAGCAGAACGCGCTCGAGCAGGTGCGCACGGCCGCGACGCCGAACGGGTTCGCCTGGCGGACGAGCCCCAACCAGTCGGGTGCGGTGGCGCTGCCGAGCACCTTCAGCTCGAGCGGCGTCGAGGCGGTGATCTCCCCTGAGCTCGCGAAGGCGGTCGAGTCGACCGCCACCGGGCAGCACTGGCAGCCCGTCGCGCTGCCCTCCGGCCCCGGCGTGACCCGTCCGGGCGTGGTCGTCGGCCAGCCGCTGCAGGTCGGCGGTGCGCGCTACGAGCTCTACCTCGTCTTCGACCTCTCCGACGTGCAGTCCACCCTCGACTTCGTGCAGCGCACGCTGCTGATCGGCGGCATCGCGCTGCTGCTGCTGATCGGCGGGGTCACGACCGTGGTCGCCTCCCTCGTCGTCCGCCCGATCAAGGAGGCGGCGCTCGTGTCGGAGGAGCTCGCGGACGGCAACCTGGAGAAGCGCATCCCCGAACGCGGCGAGGACGTGGTCGCGACGCTCGCCCGCTCGTTCAACCGGATGGCGGACGGTCTGCAGCGGCAGATCACGCAGCTCGCGAACCTGTCGCGGGTGCAGCAGCGCTTCGTCTCCGACGTCTCGCACGAGCTCCGCACGCCGCTGACGACGATCCGCCTCGCGAGCGACGTGCTCTACGACGGCCGGGACGCGCTCGACCCGCCCGCGGCGCGCTCCGCGGAGCTGCTGCGCGCCCAGGTCGAGCGCTTCGAGGCGCTGCTCGCCGACCTGCTCGAGATCAGCCGGATGGATGCGCAGGCGGCGGATGTGAGCGGCGAGCCGACGAACCTCGTCGACCTCGCTCGGGAGGCCATCGACTCCCTCGGCGGCCTCGCCGAGGAGATGGGCACCCCGGTGCGGCTCGTGACGCCGGGCGGTCATGTCGAGGTCGAGGTCGACTCCCGCCGCATCGAGCGCATCCTGCGGAACCTGCTCGCGAACGCCATCGAGCACGGCGACGGGCGCCCCATCGTCGTCACCGTCGACAGCTCGGCCACCGCGGTGGGCCTCGGTGTCCGCGACCACGGCGCCGGCATGCCCCAGCACCACGCGGACCGCGTCTTCGACCGGTTCTGGCGCGCGGACCCGTCGCGGCAGCGCCGCATCGGCGGCACCGGCCTCGGCCTCGCGATCAGCCTCGAGGACGCGCTGCTGCACGGCGGCAGCCTCGAGGTGTGGAGCCGCGAGGGGGACGGCACGAACTTCGTCCTCACCCTGCCCCGCAAGCCGGACGGGCAGATGACCGGGCGCCCCGTGCCCCTGGAGCCGTCGGACGCGTTCCCCTCCACCTCGGACGCGGCGCTGAACCGTCCGCCGACCGGACGCATCCCGGTGGTGCGCCGATGATCCGGCGCGCGACCGCCGCGCTCCTCGCGGCCGCGGTGCTGCTGCTCGCCGGCTGCTCCGACATCCCCACCTCCGGCAAGGTCCAGCTGGGGCCGACGCAGGACGTGAAGAACCAGGACGTCGTCCTCGTGCCCTACGAGCCGGCGCCCGGCGCCTCGCAGACGGACATCGTGCAGGGGTTCATCACCGCCGCCACCGGGCAGCAGAGCGACTACGCCGTGGCCCGCGAGTTCCTGACGCCGGCGCTGTCGAAGCGCTGGAAGCCGGGGGGCCGGGTGCTCATCCACGACCAGGCCTGGCAGCTGAAGACGGTGTCGGACACCTCGATCACCGTCACGGTGCCGACCACCGCGGAGGTGGACGCCGACGGCGTCTACACGAGCTACCCGACGCCGAGGACCAAGACCGTGGGGTTCGAGCTCGTGAAGGTCGACGGGGAGTGGCGGATCGCCGCGACCCCGGACGGCATCGTGCTCGGCACGAACTACTTCGGCAGCCTCTTCTCCGCGCGGCCCGTCTACTTCTTCGACCCGACCTGGACGCAGCCGGTGCCCGACCTCCGCTGGTTCCCCGCATCCGCCATCACCACGAAGGGCGTCGTGCGGGCCGCGACGAGCGTCGTGCGGGCCCTGCTCGCCGGGCCGTCGGGCCCCATCGCGCAGCCGGTGACCGCTACCGCCTTCCCGGAGGGGACCACCGTGCGCTCGGTGGAGGTGGCCCAGGGGGTCGCCACCGTCGACCTGCACTCCGGGGATCTGACCCCGTCGCTCAGCACGCTGCGCCGGATGCGGCAGCAGCTCACCGACTCGCTGCAGAGCCTCAAGGGCGTCCAGCAGGTGCAGGTCGCGATCGACGGGACGCCGCGCCCCGCGCCCCTGCTCCCACCCGCGGCCGGTCCGAACCTCAACGCCCTCGTGATGCAGGGCAGCACGGTCGGCTACCTGGCGGCGAACTCCACCCTCAAGCCGGAGCCGGTGCTCGGGAAGCAGATCGCCGCCGCGAAGCCGATCGGCGGCACGGTGGCGGTGAGCCGGAAGATCGCCGCGGTGCTCACCGGGAGGGGCGTCGCGGTCGTCACGCCGAGCAGGACGACGCCGGTCGACGGGCGGTCGGGGCTCATCGAGCCGACGCTGGACGCCCACGACTGGACGTACTCCGTGCCGATGGCCGATCCCGCCGCGTGGAAGGTCGTGGACAGCCGTGGCCGGACGGTGCCCTTCTCGGCCGGCATCTCGGGGATGGTCGAGATCCTCGCGATCGAGGCGTCGCGCGACGGCACGCGGATGCTGGTGCTCGGCCAGGATCAGGCGGGACCGACCGCATTCGTCGCCGGGATCATCCGCGACAGCGCGGGCACGCCGCTCGGGCTGACCGCGGCCCGGTACTCCGTCGCCGTGCCGGCGACGACGAACCCCGCGGTCGACGCCACATGGGTGGATCCGGTCGGCTCGTCCGTCGCGGTGCTCACCCAGGACGACACCGGGGACAGCGTCTCGCTGCAGCAGCTCGGCGGCCTGTCGAGCGGCGCGGGCCGCCTCTCGACGGCGGTCTCGATCGTCGGCACCTCGAAGCTGGAGGACCTGCGGGCGCGGCTGGAGAACAGCGCCATCGCCGAGGTGTCGGGGACGGTGTGGCAGACGGCGGATCCCGCCGGCACCGCCGACGTGCTGTTCGTGCAGCGCTGACTCCTCCCCAGGGGCCTGCGGCGCTGCCGCCGAGCCGGAGCCGCCGAGGCAGCCCGCCCGGCATCGGACGGCGGGCCATCCTGCGGGGATGACCGACATCCCCCCGCGCGCCGCCATCCGCGACCGGGCCGCCGCGCTGCTCGGCGCCCTGCAGGAGCTGGTCCTCCCGGTGCCCTGCACCGGATGCGGTGCGATCGGGCCGCCGATCTGCTCGGACTGCCGGCTCACCCTGGCGCCGGAGCCGGTGCAGCGGCTGGTGGGTGCGCCGCCGCTGCCTGTCGTCAGCGGCCTCGCCTACGACGGCGTGGCTCGCGCGGTGCTGCTGGCGTTCAAGAACGACGGCCGCACCGAGCACGGGCCGCCGCTGGCCGCAGCGCTCCTGTCGGCGCTGGCGCTCGCGGTGCAGGGGCTCGACGCCCCGCCCGAGCTCGTGCCCATGCCGTCCACGATCCGCTCGACCCGGGACCGGGGCTACGACCCGGTCCGCGTCGTGCTCCGCCGCGCCGGGCTGCCCTCCCGCCGGCTGCTGCGCCTCCAGCGGCGCGGCGCCGATCAACGCGAGCTGGGCCGCGCCGAGCGGCAGGCCAACGCCGCGGGCAGCATGCGGAGCCTGCCTTCCGCGGGCGCCCGCGTGCTGCTCGTCGACGACGTGGTCACCACCGGGTCGACGCTCCTCGAGGCGGCGAGGGCGGTTCGCGCTGCGGGCGGCACGGTCCTGGGCGCGGTCACCGTCGCCAGCACACCTGTGCGATCCGTGAGGAGCTGAGCCGGGTCGCCGAGAAAGGCAGACAAAGCGAAGCCCGAGTGTCTAGTGTGCGTCTACGGCGTAACGGAAGACCGTTCGGGGCCCTGGGAGACGGGCCGCCAGCTCATGGCCGGCGACCTGCAGGGAGACGCAGGGCGGCGCGCCTGAGCCTAGGGAGCAACGGCATGGACATCACGCTCATCGGCCGCAACGTGGGGATCACGGAGCAGTTCCGTTCCTACGCGGAGGAGAAGGCGGACCGGGTCGCGAACCTCGCGGACCGCGCGCTCGCCCTCGAGATCCGGCTCTGCCGTCATCACGAGACGAACGGCACCGCCGGCGACGACCGAGTGGAGATGACCCTGATCGGTCCCGGACCCGTGGTGCGGGCCGAGGCCGACGGAGCCGACAAGTTCGCGGCCTTCGACGCCGCGCTCGCCAAGCTGATGGAGCGCATCCGAAGGGCGAAGGACCGCAAGAAGGTGCATCGCGGCCACGGCGACCGGATGACCAGCCTGCGGAAGGCGAGCGCCGACGGGTTCGCCGAGGCGGCCGTGGTGCCCGCCGACGGGGACTCGATGATCTGGGCCGAGACCGGCGGCCAGCAGCCGGCGACCCTCCCGACGGACGAGGAGCCGGGGGACGAGTACGGACCGAACGGCGCCGATGAGGACCGCAGCCCGATGGTCATCCGCCGGAAGAGCTTCCCGGCCGAGCCGATCACCGTCGACGACGCGCTCTACCGGATGGAGCTCGTCGGCCACGACTTCTACCTCTTCGTCGACAAAGAGACGAACGCCCCGAGCGTCGTCTACCGCCGGATCGGCTGGAACTACGGCGTGATCGCCCTCGACGGCTCGGACGCCGACGATGCCGAGCCGGCGGGCGCCGGGGCGTCGCTCTCGGCCGGCTCCCGCGACCTGCAGGAGGCGACGGCGGGCTGAACCCGAAGATCGGCCGGGCCGCGGGCACATTCGTCCGCGGCCTGACCGGCCGCTCCGCGCCAGGGCTGTACCGTTGACGGTTGATCACGCACGCCCGACCGTCAGGAGATCGTGTGGCTTCGGTGCTCGAGAAGGCGCTCCGCGTCGGTGAAGGTCGCATCCTCCGCCGGCTCCAGCGCATCGTCGGCCAGGTCAACAGCCTCGAGGAGGACTTCCGTCACGTCACCGACGAGGAGCTCCGCAACGAGACCGTGGAGCTGCGCGAGCGGTACGCGAACGGGGAGAGCCTCGATGACCTGCTGCCGGAGGCGTTCGCCGCGGTCCGCGAGGCGGCTGCGCGCACGATCGGCCTGCGGCCCTTCGACGTGCAGGTCATGGGCGGCGCCGCCCTCCACCTCGGCAACATCGCGGAGATGAAGACCGGCGAGGGCAAGACCCTGGTCGCCACCATGCCCGCCTACCTGAACGCGATCGCGTCGCGCGGCGTGCACGTCGTGACGGTGAACGACTACCTCGCCTCGTACCAGTCGGAGCTGATGGGCCGCGTCTTCCGCGCCCTCGGCATGACGACCGGCGTGATCCTGTCCGGCCAGACCCCCGAGCAGCGTCGCGAGCAGTACCAGGCCGACATCACGTACGGCACGAACAACGAGTTCGGCTTCGACTACCTCCGCGACAACATGGCGTGGCAGCCCGCCGAGCTCGTGCAGCGCGGCCACTACTTCGCGATCGTCGACGAGGTGGACTCGATCCTCATCGACGAGGCCCGCACCCCGCTGATCATCTCGGGCGCCGCGTCGGGCGAGGCGAACCGCTGGTTCACCGAGTTCGCGTCGCTCGCGCGGCGCCTGCAGCCCGGCGTCGACTTCGAGGTCGACGAGAAGAAGCGCACCGTCGGCGTGCTCGAGCCCGGCATCGAGAAGGTCGAGGACTACCTCGGCATCGACAACCTCTACGAGTCGGCGAACACGCCCCTGATCTCCTTCCTCAACAACGCGATCAAGGCCACCGCCCTGTTCAAGCGCGACAAGGACTACGTCGTGATGAACGGCGAGGTGCTCATCGTCGACGAGCACACCGGCCGCATCCTCGTCGGCCGCCGCTACAACGAGGGCATCCACCAGGCCATCGAGGCCAAGGAGAACGTCCAGGTCAAGGCCGAGAACCAGACCTACGCGACCGTCACGCTGCAGAACTACTTCCGCCTCTACAAGAAGCTGTCCGGCATGACCGGCACCGCCGAGACCGAGGCGGCGGAGTTCATGTCGACCTACAAGCTCGGCGTCGTCCCCATCCCGACGAACCGCCCGATGCAGCGCATCGACCAGTCGGACCTCATCTACAAGAACGAGCAGGCGAAGTTCGCGCAGGTCGTCGAGGACATCACGCGGCGGCACCAGGCGGGTCAGCCGGTGCTCGTCGGCACGACGAGCGTCGAGAAGAGCGAATACCTGTCGAAGCTCCTCGCCCGCAAGGGCGTGAAGCACGAGGTGCTGAACGCGAAGAACCACGCCCGTGAGGCCGCGATCATCGCGCAGGCGGGCCGGTACGGATCCGTCACGGTCGCCACGAACATGGCCGGCCGCGGCACCGACATCATGCTCGGCGGCAACGCGGAGTTCCTCGCCGTCGCGGCGATGTCCGCCAGGGGCCTCTCGCCGGTGGAGACCCCGGACGAGTACGAGGCCCAGTGGGATGCGGTGTTCGACGCCGTGAAGGCGGAGGTCGCTCAGGAGGCCGAGCGCGTCGTCGCGGCCGGTGGCCTGTACGTGCTCGGCACCGAGCGCCACGAGTCGCGGCGTATCGACAACCAGCTGCGCGGTCGCTCGGGTCGCCAGGGCGACCCGGGTGAGTCCCGCTTCTACCTGTCGCTCACCGACGACCTCATGCGGCTGTTCAACTCCGGTGCGGCCGAGGCCCTGATGGGCCGCAGCGGCGTGCCGGACGACCTCGCGATCGAGTCGAAGGTCGTCTCCCGCGCGATCCGCTCCGCGCAGTCGCAGGTCGAGGCGCGCAACGCCGAGATCCGCAAGAACGTGCTCAAGTACGACGACGTGCTGAACCGTCAGCGCGAGGCGATCTACTCCGACCGGCGGCACATCCTCGAGGGCGACGACATCCACGAGCGGGTGCAGAACTTCCTCGCGAAGGTCATCGAGGACGTCATCGACTCGCACACCGGCGAGGGCTCCGGCGACGACTGGGACTTCGACGCGCTCTGGGCCGAGCTGAAGACGCTCTACCCGATCTCCATCACGATCGAGGAGGTGCTCGCCGAGGCGGGCAGCCGCGGCCGCGTCAACCGCGACTTCATCAAGCGGGAGATCCACTCGGACGCGAAGCTCGCCTACTCCCGCCGCGAGGAGCAGCTCGGCTCGCCCGCGATGCGTGAGCTCGAGCGCCGCGTCGTGCTGTCGGTCATCGACCGGCGGTGGCGCGACCACCTCTACGAGATGGACTACCTCAAGGACGGCATCGGCCTGCGGGCGATGGCGCAGCGCGACCCGCTCGTCGAGTACCAGCGCGAGGGCTTCTCGCTGTTCCAGACGATGATGGGGCAGATCCGCGAGGAGACCATCGGCTTCCTCTTCAACCTCGAGGTCGAGGTGAACCCGGCCGGGGTCGGCTCGCAGCAGCCGGCGGTGAACGCCCGCGGCCTCACCGACGGCCACGTGCCGTCCGAGACGCTGCGATTCACCGCGCCGACGGACGACGGCGGCGTCGAGGTGCGCAACCAGCGCGGCCTGCTCGAGCGGGCGGCCACGGCGCGGGCGCAGATCGCGGCGGCGCAGCAGGGGTCGTTCGACGACCTGCTCGGCGAGGACGGCCAGCAGGTCGATCCGAGCCGGCGCGGCCCGTCGCGGAACGGGCCGCAGGCCCCGACCCGTCCCGCCGCAGGCGCACCGCGCGGTGCGTTCGGCCAGCAGCAGGGTGCGGGCGCGCCGCAGAACCGCGCCCAGCGCCGCGCCGCCGACCGGGGCCAGTAGCCCGATCTTCACCTCCTCGATGGTGTGTGGGCCCAGCACCCGTCAGAGCACGGAGATCGCGGTGGCCCGCCAGCGCTGGTCGAGGCCCTCGAGGCGGATGGCGATGGCCCGGGTGCGCGCCTTCCCGTGCACGATGACGACGGCCTCGATCACGCCGTCGGCCGGCGACGTGATGCGGGTCGCGCCGACCTGGATCGCCGGGCGCGACGCCGGCTGCTTGCGCGCCGCCCGGCCGCGCGCGGCGAGCACCACGCGCTTGAGCAGGTGCTTGTAGACGCCCTCGCTCATCCACCGCGCGATCTGCTCGAGGTCCCGCGCGCCGGCGAGCACCTCGAGCACGCTGCAGGCGAGGTTCTCCACGAGCGGCTTCGGATCCGGCAGGCGCGAGGTCGACGTGGGCTGCCGGCCGAAGAAGTCGTCGGAGCGCACGGCGTACAGGCGCTTGCCGCTCGCGGTCGCGCGGGCGACCTCGCTGGCGGGGACGGGTGGTGGAACGACGCTCATCGGGGCTCCCGGGGGCGATCGGGTCGGTACCCGGTCTGGGTCGGACCGGGTGGAGCCACAGACAAGCAGTCCGCGGGCGGGCACGTCCAGGGATTCCAAGAATCTGTGGATAAATCGCGGAGGTGTCGCATCCGCTATCGCGCGATGCGCTCCATGCAGAGCAGCCGAGGTCTCGGGTCCCAGGACGGCACGCGGCGGAATCCGCGCGACTTGTACAGGCGCACCGCGTCGTGCCGCCAGTCCCAGACGGACAGGCGGACCGTCCCCGTGCGCCGGTCGAGCACGGTGTCGAGCAGCGCCGACCCGACGCCGAGGCCTCGCCGGGCGGGATCCGCCCAGAGCCGTTTGATCTCGGTCGCCTCTGCCGAGCCCGAACCACGACCACGCCGGCGGCCACATGGTCCAGCTCCGCGAGATGGACCGAGGATCCCGCATATGCCGATCGCGGATCGGAGACCTCGGCGAGGTAGGTCGCCGGGAGCGACACATCGAGGTCGGGCGAACCTCCCGACAGGTGCACGAACTTCTCCCGCTCGGTGTGATCGAGGTAGGCGCCGACGAGCTCGGCCACCGCGGTCGCGTCCGGGCCGTCGAGATCGGCGTCGCGCACGACGAGGGACGGAGGGCGCGGCATCCCAGCATCTTCGTGGAGCGCCCGCTGTGGAGAAGTCGCCGCCACGGCCGCCGGGCGTGAGTAGCGTGCGCGGATGCGCTGGGACGAGCTGTTCGCCGACCTCGAGGCGCAGCTCGAGGCCGGCATCGGCGCCGAGGAGCGCGAGAGCGACGCGGAGGAGGAGCGACTCCGCCTCGGCCGCCGTGCGCTGCGCGACCGCATCGCCGCGATGGGGGAGAGCCGCAGGCCGCTGCGCATCCGTCTCGTGGACGGCGAGGTGCTCGAGATCGCGACCCGGACCATCGGGCGGGACTGGGTGGCCGGCGACCTGGCCGGTGGCGCCCAGGCCGTGCTGCCGCTGCACGCCGTCGCCGCCCTGCTGCCGACGCCGGAGCAGGTGACCGCGGACCGCGAGCAGGCGCCGGGCAGCCTCACCGACCGGCTCGGGCTGCCGTTCGTGCTGCGCGACCTCGCCCGGCGGCGGCGACCGGTGCAGCTCCGGCTGCGGTCGGGCGCCGTCACCGGCACCATCGACCGCGTCGGACGCGACCACCTCGACCTCGCGGTGCACCCGCTCGACGAGCCGCGACGCTCGTCCTCGGTGCGCCGGATCGAGGTGCTCGCGCTCGCCGAGGTGCTGCTCGTCCGCGTCGACTGACGCGGACGTCAGAGCAGGGTGCCGGTGCGCAGCTCGGGCAGGAGCTCGAACTGCGACTGCCGCCAGTGCGCGGCGCGCCGGGCCTCCTCGTAGCGGGCCTGGATGAAGGCCTCGAGCTCCACCCGCTCCACGCGCCAGTGCCCGGCCGCGCCGATCCTGATGGCCGGCAGCTCGCCGGACCGCACGAGGGCGTAGGCCTGTGCGGTCGAGACGTTCAGCACCTCCGCCGTCTCGGCGACGGTGAGGAAGCGGCCGATCTGATCGACGGGCGGCGGCACGGTCATGACGGGCATCCTGCCGCTGCCCGTCGGCTCCTCGCAGGAAGGGCCGCGGCCGCTGTGGATAACTTCGGCGCCGCGCGGGAGCGGCGCTGGAGGATCGAGCCCTCCGGTTCCGGACGGAAGGATCGCCATGGCCACGCTCCCGACGCCGCTGCCGCGCCGGCTGCGACTCGACCCGCGGATCGTGCTCGGGCTCGTGCTCGTCGCCGCCTCCACGCTCGGCGTCACGGCCGTCGTCCAGAGCCTGAATCGCACCGAGCCCGTCTACCGGGCGGCCGGGCCGCTCGTCGCCGGCGCTCACATCTCGGCGGCGGACCTGGTGCCCACGCCGGTGCGCCTCGGCCCCGCGGATCCGCTCTACCTCACCGGCCCGGTGCCGGCGGACGGGTACGTGGTCACCCGCACCATCGCGGCGGGGGAGATGGTGCCGCTCTCGGCGCTGGGCTCCGCCTCCGCCGTCGATGTGGCGTCGGTCGTCGTCGACCTGTCCACCCGCCTGTCCGGATCGATCGTCCCAGGGGCGGTCGTCGACGTCTGGTCCGCGCCGCGGAAGACGGGTTCGACCACCGAGTACGGCGCGCCGGTCGTGCTCGTCAGCGGCGCGACCGTGGTGCGCACGATCGCCCCGCAGGGCATCGTGCAGGCCGCGCAGCAGAACACGGTGGAGCTGCAGGTCCCACGTGGCGACGTCGCCGCCGTGCTGGAGGCCGTGGCGGGCAGCGCCCGGATCTCCGCCGTCGCCGTCAGCCAGCCGGTGCACCGATGACCGCCGTCGTGCTGAGCCTCGCGCCGCACGTCGAGGACCGGCTGCTGCCCCAGTTGCTCGACGAGGGGCACGTCGTCGTGGCCCGGCCGGCCGGCGCGGCCGAGGCGCTGGCGATCCTCGAGCGGATGGACGCCGACGCCCTCGTCGCCAGCGCCTCGCCGCGGCACTGCGACGGCGCACTCCTCGCGGCGGCGCGAGCCCGCGGGCTGGCGGTGGTCCTCGTCGCCGGCAGTGCGGCCGATCGGGAGCACGCCGTCGCGCTCGGCGTCCCCGATCCGCTGCCGGCCGACGCCGAGGTCCGCCTCCTGCTCGAGCGGCTGGAGCGCGGCGGGCAGACGCCGCAGCCGGTCGACCGACCGGATCCGGCGTCGCCGGCGGCTCGGGGGAGGGTCACCGCCGTCTGGGGGCCGGCCGGCGCACCCGGGTGCACCACCACGGCCATCGCCCTCGCCGCAGAGCTCGCCGCGGGTGGCCTGCGGGTGGCGCTCGTCGACGCCGACACGATCGGTGCGGCGGTGGCACCCGCACTCGGGCTCTTCGACGAGGCGCCCGGGCTGGCCGCGGCGTGCCGCCTCGCCGCGGCGGGCGCGCTCACCGGAGCCGAGCTCGACCGGGTCGCGCAGCAGCATCGCGGCTCGCGGGCGGCCTTCTCGGTGCTCACCGGCATCGGACGGCCCTCCCGCTGGCCCGAGCTCTCCACGGATCGAGTGACCAAGGTGCTCGACGCCTGCCGCAGCTGGGCCGACCACACGATCGTCGACACCGGCTTCAACCTCGAGACGGACGAGGAGATCGTGAGCGACCTCTTCGCCCCACGCCGCAACGCGGCCACCATCGCGGCGGTCCGCGCCGCGGACACCGTCGTCGCCGTCGGGGCGGCCGACCCGGTGGGGCTCGCGCGGTTCGTGCGCGCCTACGGCGATCTGCTGGAGCTCGTCGACCCGCCCGCTGTGCGGGTGGTGATCGGCAAGGTGCGGGCGAGTGCGGTGGGCATCGGGCCGGCCGGGCAGATCCGCGCGAGCCTGCTGCGCTTCGGCGGGATCGACGACGTGACGCTGGTGCCGAACGATCCGGCGGCCTGCGACGCGGCGCTGCTCACCGGCCGCAGCCTGCCCGAGGCCGCACCGCGCTCGGCGGCGACCGCGGCGCTGCGCCGGTTCACCGCCGACCACCTCGCCGAGCGTCCGGACCGGGAGCCGCGCCGTCGGCCGGCGTGGCTCGGCCGCGCGCAGCCCGCGTGACGCCGCGACCGGTCCGCCACGCCAGAATGGAGCGGTGCCACCCCGTCTGCTCGCCGTCCTGACCGCACCGTCGCGCGATACCCCGGGCGCAGCCCCGACCGGGCCGGTCTTCCGGATGGCGGACGTCGACCATCCCGTGCTGAATGCCCTCGACCTCGGAGTCACGCGCGGCGACGGCGTCTTCGAGACCATCAGCATCGGCAGCGGTCGCGCCCAGGCCACCGAGCCGCACCTCGGCCGGCTCGCTCGATCGGCGGCGATGCTCGAGATGCCGGAACCCGATCTCGACGCCTGGCGCGAGACGGTCTACGCCCTCGCCGAGCAGCTCCGCGACGTGCCGGAGGCCTTCGCGAAGCTCGTGTACACGCGCGGCGTCGAGGGGCAGGACCGTCCCACCGGCTGGGTCTTCGCGGAGGCCTCGCCCGACCACGCCGCCACGCGGCGCGACGGCATCCGGGTCACCGTGCTCGACCGCGGCTACGCGCACGACGTGGTGAGCACCGCGCCCTGGCTCCTGCAGGGTGCGAAGACGCTCTCCTACGCGGTCAACCGGGCCGCGGTCCGCGAAGCCCATCGGCGGGGTTCCGACGACGTGCTGTTCGTCAGCTCGGACGGCTTCCTGCTCGAGGGCCCCACCGCGAACCTCGTGCTGAAGCGTGGCGACCGCCTGACGACGCCCGCGACCAGCCTCGGCATCCTCGCCGGCACGACGCAGGCGGACGCCTTCAGCTTCGCCCGCAGCCGCGGCCTCACCACCTCGTACGAGGTGCTCACCCGCGACGCGCTGGAGGACGCCGACGCCCTCTGGCTGCTCTCGAGCGTCCGTCATGCAGCCCCGATCCGCGCGGTCGACGGGGTGCCGAAGTCGGTCGACGCCGCGTTCACCGCGGACCTGAACGCCTTCCTCGTCGGCCGCCGCGACTGATCGGTCCGGCCGCCGCGCCGGCCCGCTCGTAGAATCGGGCGGTGCCGACCATGAGCGAACTCGTCACTGCGCACTCGTCGCAGTCCTCGGCCGACGACCTCAACTGGCTGCACGCGTTGCTGAACGACCTGCAGCTGCTCGCCGATCTCGCGTTCGCGGACATCGTGCTGTGGACCCCGTCCGCCGACGGCTTCGTCGCCGTCGCGCACGCGCGGCCGTCGAGCGCGGCGACCCTCTTCTACCGCGACTTCGTCGGGCAGCCGGTCAAGCCGGACTGGCGACGCCTCGTCACCGACTCGTTCGAGCGCGGCGAGATCCTCGACTCCTCCGCCCCCGACTGGTTCGAGGAGACGCCCACGCGGGTGCGCGCGGTACCGGTCTTCCGCCGCACCTCGCCGTCGGCGGCGCAGCAGCAGGTCATCGGCCCGATCGCGGTGCTCACCCGGCACACGAACCTCTCCGAAGCGCGGATGCCGAGCCGCCAGGAGCTCACGTTCAACGACTGCGCGAACGACCTGTTCCGGATGATCGCCTCCGGCGACTTCCCGCAGCTCACCGCGCCGACCGGCCCCCGGCGCGGTGCACCCCGCGCTTCGGACGGGCTCATCCGCCTCGACGTCGACGGCGTCACGATCTTCGCCAGCCCGAACGCGCTCTCGGCGTTCAACCGGATCGGATTCTCCGGGGAGCTCGAGGGGGAGTCCCTCGCCCAGGTCGTCACCGACCTGCTGCCGGAGCGCTTCGCCGTCGACGAGACGCTGCCGGTCGTCGTGACCGGCAAGGCGCCGTGGCGCAGCGAGATCGAGGCGAAGGGCGTCACCGTCTCCCTCCGCGCCATCCCGGTGTTCAACGAGGGCCAGCGCGTGGGCGCGATCGTGCTCTGCCGCGAGGTCACGGAGCTGCGCCACCAGGAGCAGGAGCTCATCACCAAGGACGCGACGATCCGCGAGATCCACCACCGGGTGAAGAACAACCTGCAGACGGTCGCGTCGCTGCTGCGGATCCAGGCGCGCCGCTCGAACTCCGACGAGGCGCGCGACTCGCTCACCCAGGCCACGCGGCGGGTGTCGGCGATCGCGGTCGTGCACGACACGCTGTCGCACGGGCTGGCGCAGAGCGTCGACTTCGACGAGGTCTTCGACCGCGTGCTCATGCTCATCGCGGAGGTCGCGTCGTCGCACGGCACCCGCGTGCATCCGATGAAGCGGGGCGCGTTCGGCATCCTGCCGAGCGACTACGCGACGCCCCTGTCGCTCGCGCTGACCGAGCTCGTGACCAACGCGGTCGAGCACGGGCTCGCCGAGCGCGAGGGCAACGTCGTCATCACCGCGCACCGGTCGGACGAGGGCCTGACCGTCAGCGTCCGGGACAACGGCGTCGGCCTGCCCGAGGGCAAGGTCGGCAGCGGGCTCGGCACGCAGATCGTCCGCACCCTGATCGAGGGCGAGCTCGGCGGCATCATCGACTGGCACACCATGTCGGGCCGCGGCACCGAGGTGACGATCGCGGTGCCGTTCCGGTTCCACAAGGAGCGCACCTAGAAGACGGTGCGGTGCGAGCGGCCGGTCGCGAGACGTCGGGCGTCCCGCCGGGGCGGCGGGCGCGCCCCGAAGGGCGGCGCCCGCCTGAGGGCAGCGGCTAGGCGGTGCGGCGAGCGCGAGCGGCGCGGCGCTTCAGCGCACGGCGCTCGTCCTCGCTGAGGCCACCCCAGACACCCGAGTCCTGGCTGGTCTCGAGGGCGTACTGGAGGCAGGACTCGGTGACGGTGCAGCGACCGCAGACGGTCTTGGCGCGTTCGATCTGGTCGACCGCCGGGCCCGTGTTGCCGATCGGGAAGAACAGCTCCGGGTCAGCGGTGAGGCAGGCCGCTCGATCACGCCAATCCATGCGTGGGCGCTCCTTCGTGGGGGTAGGCGTATCCCGGACACAGCGGCGCACCGCATGCGGGCCCGAGGGGGCTCGAGGTCGTTCGGCGTTCATTCGGGTGACCTGCGGGAGGATGTCTCCACCGGAGCAGAACAGCGTGAAGGGGACGGGCGACCGTCGACCTTCGGTGTCACCGCGTGCCCACGACAGTGGGGGCACCGAAACCGACCGGAAACATGGTGACACACGGCCTACCTGGGTATCAAGGGTGCCGTGATTGGATGTCCCTGTGAGTGTTGGACGCGGGAACGGTGTCCGAACGCCCTCTGAACAACTGGATCCGAAGCCCCGACGACGGATTCCGTTGGTCGTGGTCGCGGTGATCCTCGCTGCCGAGGCGGCCGGCCTGCTGGTCGCCGCCGTGGTCCTGCTGGTCGGCACGCTCGCCGCGACGAGCGATGCGAACTCGGTCGGCGGTGGTGTAGCGCTCGCGATCACGGCGGCGGTCATCGCGATCGGGCTGCTGCTCACCGCGCGCGGCGTGCTGCGCGCGGCGAAATGGACCAGGCCCGCCGCCGTCGTGTGGCAGCTCGTGCAGATGCTCGTCGGCTTCGACGCGACGCAGGGTCCCGGCGGCCGCTACGACCTCGCGGCGCTGCTCGTGCTCCCCGCGCTGGTCGCGCTCGTTCTGCTGTTCACGCCGAGCGTGTCGGCGGCCATGCGCCGCGGCTGAGACCGGCGTCAGTCGATGCCGAGCTTCTTCCGGAGGCTCGCGACGTGGCCGGACGCCTTGACGTTGTAGAGGGGCAGCTGTACGCGGCCGTCCTCGTCGAGCACGAACGTGGACCGGATCACGCCGGTGACCTTCTTGCCGTACATCGACTTCTCGCCGTACGCGCCGTAGGCCTGGTGCACCGCGAGGTCCTGGTCGGAGAGCAGCGGGAAGTTCAGGTTCTCCTGCTCGGCGAACTCCGCGTTCGCCGCCGGCTCGTCCTTGGACACGCCGAGCACCTGGTACCCGGCCGCCTGCAGCGAGTTGAGGTTGTCGCGGAAGTCGCACGCCTCGGTGGTGCAGCCGGGCGTCATCGCCGCCGGGTAGAAGTACAGGACGACCTTGCGGCCGCGGTAGTCCGCGAGCGACCGCGTGGTGCCCGCGGAGTCGGGAAGCGAGAACTCGGGGGCCGGCGCGCCGGCCTCGAGACGGGTGGCAGTGGTCATGGGGCGTCCTCCACCGCCATGCTAATCTTGACGCTCGGTCCGCTGAGGCGGGCCGGATGCGCACCTCTAGCTCAATTGGCAGAGCAACTGACTCTTAATCAGTGGGTTCCGGGTTCAAGTCCCGGGGGGTGTACCAAGAGAAGGACCTGACCAGGCTTTTGTCGTTCCGACACGAGGCCTGTTTCGGGACTGGTCACCACTTAGTCACCGTTTACTCGGTCGGCGTGTCGTCGCGTCGCGGCGGAGCGCGGCCTCCTGGCCTGCTGTGAGGCCTCGAGCGCCCCTCTGCGGACCTGCTGGTCGATCCCAGAGTCGCGATCTAGCGTCCGCTAGAGACGGCCGTCGCCGCACGACGGGATGCCGTCAGGGAGTTGATGCGAAGCGGGGCGAGGGCAATGCAGGTGCAGCTCGGCCTCATCAGTATGGTCACTGCCTTCGTGGCGGTCGTCCTCTTCGGCCTCGGCCTGGTCCACTTTCGGCGACATCCCGTCGGGTCGATGGCGGAGGTTTGCGCCGAGGTGACGATGGGGGCTGGCGTGCTCTGCGTCTGTGCGGTGCTGTGCTTCGCCGGCACGATGCACATCCAGCCCGTGTGACGACCTGAAGTCGCTCCTAGAGCCGCCGCTGCGCGCGGCTCGCCGCGGGAGAGTGAGCCGCGACCTCGGTCCGGATCGCATCCGCACGGCCGCTGGCGCTGAACGCGGAGACCGACTTCTGGATCGCGATGCTGCACGGCGTATCGGAAGAGTCCAGCGTGGGGACCACGGGCACGGCCGCCTACCTCAGTCCCGAGCAGGTCGAAGGCCGAGCACTCGGACCGGAGACCGACATCTACTCGACGGGACTGGTCCTGCTGGAAGCCTGCACAGGGCGCCCCGCGTATCCCGGCGGCGTCCTCGACTCCGCACTCGCTCGGCTCGAGGGGGACCCCGAGATCCCGCCGCACCTGCCCGCGGAAATCGCCCACCTCCTGCGGTCGATGACCGCCCGAGAGCCCGCTCATCGGCCGACAGCGGAGGCCGCCGCGCAAGCTCTTCGCGAGTGGCTGATCCGTGAGCTCGGCGGCGAGGCGCCGCGGCGAGCGGATCCGGAGGCGGAGCGCCTCGCGGCCGTGCGCGACTATGACCTGATCGGCACCGAACCGGACGCCGAGTTCGATCGAATCACCGCGTTCGCGACGCGAGTCTTCGACGTGTCGGTCGCGGTCATCACCGTCGTCGACGAAGCCCGGGTCTGGCTCAAGTCCCGGCAGGGGATCGAGGTCGAGGAGATCGAACGGGCCCGCGGCCTGGGTGGGAGCGGTGGGCTGCACGAAGACACGCTCATCGTCGAGGACGCCGCGAACGATCCCCGCGTCTCGGGCGGCTCCGGGACCAGCGCCTCTGCGTTCCGCTTCTACGCGGGCGTCCCGCTCAGGACGCCGGACGGACACACGCTCGGCAACCTCGCGATCGCGGACGCGGAACCGCGCCGGATGTCGCAGGCAGAGATCGACACCCTGCACGACTTGGGCGCGATGGCCGTGCACGAGATGGAGATCCGCCGCGCTGCGCGCCGCGCGGCGTTCGGGAACGAAAGGCTGTGACCTTGCGCGATTCCTGACCGATGCCCTTCCCCAGGGCTACGGTCGCGACACGACCTCATCGGCATCTTTGCTGCTGCCATCCGGGTGGAGTCCAGGAAGGCCGCCATGGGGCTGCTCATTCACGGTGGCGTCGAAGTGGAGTTCGACGACCGCACGCTCGCTCACTTGGAGATCGTGATCGTCACCCGCTTCCGACGAGGCGAGAGCCTCGTCGTGTCCTGGCTCGAGAGCCCCGCCGTCGGGAGCGGTCGCAGTGCGATTTGGATGACGCCGAACCAGCCCGTCTTCTTCAGGTTCGCCGGAACGCGAGTCCCGACGATCGACGTGGAGTGGATCAAGGTGTTGACCGCCTCAGCCGACAGCTCCACCGGCCTGATCGTGACCGACCACGAGGGGAAGCTGATCAAGGCGGGAGCCTTCCGCCGCCACCATGGATAAGTCGCAACACCGTGGCCACGGACATCTCGGCGGTGCGACTCCGCGGCTGGCTTAACAGTGGCCGATCATCGAGCCCGTCGGGCGCAGTCGGGGCAGGTCCATACGCGGCGGCCGTCATGCCGCTCGGGTCGCATCAGCGCATCGCACCTCGGACAGGTACGGGCGCTGTAGGAGAGGGGCTCCTGCTCATCGGGGATCGGGATGAGGGCGGTCACGAGGACCTACTGACTCGAGGTTGTGCGCCTCGCTACTCGATCCAGAAGTTCGGGCGCTTGCACCGCGTGCCGCGGTTCGTCTTCGTGCCCCGCCGTAGCGCCAGACCTAAGCGCAGGATCCGGCATGGACGCCACTGCGTCAATACCGACGGTGGGTCGGCGGCGCGCGCACGGGCAGTTGGCAGTGCACGGTCAGGACCGTGCACGCCTCACAAACGACGGCTTCGACGCACGCGGCCGAAGGCATCGAGCGGTGTGGTTACTGAGGGAGGTCCCGCTTACTGGCTCGGCGCCCACTTTGCGCGCATGGCCGACGACCGGGGTGGTGGATCCTTGAGGGCTGTCGTCGAGGACCTGGAGCGCGCCGAGGTGGCGGTACCGGCTCAGCAACAGCCGGAGCAGCCGGAGCAGCCGGTCACCGTGACCTTCCGACCGAACGGGCACGGTGATGCTCGCCGAGACCGAGCACATCGGTGCTCCGCAGGAAGAGAACGGCAGCGCCGTCAGATACGTGCGGTCGCGCCTGTAGTCGTGCGGGTCACGTCCACGACGGAGCAGGCCGACGGCCGACACAGGCTGGAGGCGTGCGATGGGGTGGCTCCGCTTCGACGGCGCGCGTCGACTTCGAGATTCGTCTGCTGAGCCATGCGCAGATCATGACCGTCCAGTGGATACCCCGGAAGGAGAGCTTCACGATTTCCCGGCTCGGCCCGCTGGCGGCCGGCAATGGCCGCTGCTCGGCCTGCCTGCATCCGGATAGTGACCTCTACTTCACGTTCGCGGGTCCGGGCTCCCGTCGATCATCCAGGCTTGGCTCGACACCCTGAGCACGAGCGCGAGGAACTCGCGCGGGCTGGTGGTCTGCCCTCCGGTACGTAGGAGGCCACCTCCTCAGCTGCGACCACGCCCGCCTCCCGTTTGGTCAGTCTCTGCACGGCCCAACTCGGTAGCGGCCCGGCGGTGCTAGCTAAGCGACGTCGATGCCAGCGCGACTCGACGAGCTCCGGGAGTCGATGCTGAGCGCGGACGCGCCGCCGTTCACGGTCAGTCGCAGGGGAGTGCGTCTCCGCGGCGTGAGCGGCTGATGACGTCCCGATACGAGAAGCTTGGCGGAAGGGTCTGGTCCTCGATTCGGCACCGCATGTATCCGAGTGCGATCGCGTCGCTCGGGTCGGGGCCGGCGAGCGCGCCCGGCTGGACTTCGGCTTCCCGCCCGGCTCCGACTACCACCGTGGTCGGCATTGCGACTTGCATGCCGCCGACGGCCAGTACGGTGACCGCGTCGCTTCTCCCGCGCCGCGCGAGCGCATCGCTGTAGCGAATGAGCATCGCCGCGACCTCATCACCCAGGGCGAAGGGCGCCCCCGCGATCACGACCCGCCGCATCGAGGCAGCCTACGTGCCGTCGAGGACCCTGACCAGAGCGCTCGCATCCACCGCGGTCCTCCGCGGGATCTGGATCGGCGGCGGTGTTCCGATATTCTGGGAATTCGCGATGGGGGACGACCATCACATCAATCGCGAGCGGATCGAGCACCTGCTGCAATCCGCCAGCAGCGCGGGTGGCCTGTTCGTCTCGCGACAGCTGCTGCCAGCGCCCTGACCGGCATTCCACGGCACACCAGCGCCGGCAGCGACCCGCCCCGACTCCCGCGAGAAACTGCTCAGTATTCGAAGCTGTCGAAATCGGGGAAGGACGGCGATCCATCGTCGCCGCCAGTCGCCGGCACGTAACGGTCACGCCTGACCAACACGTCCAGTCGTCGGCGGAGATCGTCGACCGCAGCATCGACCTGGGGCAGGTCGACGGGCTCGAGGGTCGCGTCGTCGTTGTCCAGGACCGCGATTTGACTCGCCGGACCAAGCAGCAGACTCGCTTCCTCAGCGTGTCCGTTACGAGCAACAGGCAGCGTCACCGTGTCCGTCGTCCCCGCTCGCCCGAGTTCCTTGGCGTATTCGAGCACGAGCAGGGCGAGTTCCCGATCCGTGACGGCGACATCCGCGCCCGCCATCGACACCCGCTTGAAGCGACTCATCTAGCGATGGTCCCCAACACCGCTGATAGCACGCCGAGTGCGCGCCGATCGCTTGCCGGGCGAGGACAGCGACGCTGTTCCTTCGATCGAACAGACGGCGCCCAAACGAACCCCAGCCCTCTCGTGTCCTCCGTCTCCCTCTCGAATACCGCTATCTGCCTCAACTGATGATCGCGTCTTCAACCTGTCGCAATCCCCTTCTGCACGGAATCCGTACCGTCCTCTGTCGCGCCCGTTCCCCCGCCCGTTCTTTTGGTCTTCGCTCCTCGCTTCTTGCTTCTCGCTTCTTGCTTCTTGCTTCTTGCTTCTTGCTTCTTGCTTCGTCCCTTTCCTCGTTGAGTTGCCCTGTCCTGGACTGCCTCCTGCACTCCCGAACCACCCTCTCTCAAGGAACGCAGAGTGAGGGTGGTTCGGGAGCAGCGTCAGCTGAGGAGGCAGACCAGGACAGGGCAAGACGCCCCAACCCCCGTCGTCAGACCCGTCGCGCTCAACGACGGGGGTAACGACGGGTCTTGAAGCAGCGAAATTCGATTAGGCGGAGCCCGAATCGAGCTGCTCCAGAACTGCCGCCGCCCCCGTCGAGCGCTTCTTCCGACCCATGTAGACGTCGAGCGTCAGTGACGGGTGAGCATGCCCCAGTTGGTCCGCCGCGTCGCGCGCGCTCTTGCCGGCTTGGTCCATGAGCGTCGCCACGGATTTCCGAAAGGTGTGGCTCGTCACCTCGAGGACCCCGAGTTGGCGGAAGGCGGTCCTCATCGCCATGCGCGTGTTCGAGGGATCGCGAAGATCCTTGCCTCGCGGAGCGGGGAAGACGGCGTGGATCGAGGACTGCAACTCGCGAAGGTCTCCAAGAGCCCGCTTGCGCCGCTCTCGAAGCATCCGCACGCACCAGGACGGGATTTCGATGATGCGATTGCTGGACGGCGACTTCGGCCGGCTGATGATGAGGCCCTCTCCCGGGAGCCGGAGCACCGTGCCGTGGAGGTGCACCGTCGCCGCCTCGAAGTCGACGTCCTCCCAAGCGATCGCGCACGCCTCGCCGATCCGGGCTCCCGTGGCAGCGAGGAACGAGACGAGATCGGGAAGGTCGTACGCGTTCGCCCACTCGCTCTGCCGCAATCCGGCCAGCAGGGATCGGATCTCATCCGCCTCGAGCGAGCGGGGCTGGTGGAGCGGTCTCGAGGGGATCCTTGCGACGTCGCGGCACGGGTTCGACCGCATGGCGTCATGGCGGGCGGCGAGCCGGAACATGCCGGACAGCACGTTGCGGGTCTGGCGAGCTGCCGACGGACCGTGGTTGCGTCGCACGGCCATCAGGTGCCGGTCGACCAGCCCTACGCTCACCTCACGGATGCGGACGTTGCCGAAGGCCGGCAGGACGTTCCGTCGCAAGCGGGTCTTGTAAGCCTCCATCGTCGAGGGGCTGAGGTCGTCGAGCTGCTCGTACCAGAGCTTCGCAAGCGCCTCGATCTTCGTCTCAGGCGTGATCAGCCCGGCCCCGGCCGGGAGGCCTCTCGTCTGCAGCGCCCGCTGCAGGCTCTGCTCGGCAGCTTGCCTCGTGGGGCCCGTCCGCAGGACCTGCCGGCTCACGCCGTCGTAATCCCTGAATCGGGTGCGGGCCTTCCAGCGACCGTTCTCACGCCAGGCATCGATGTGCCCGTGCGTGCCTAATGCGAGTTCGGGGCGTCCCACAGGTCACAACTTAGTCACCGAAAACTCCCCTGAAACAGGCCTCTGTCGACTTCGGGTCAAGTTGCAAGAAGTGCCGTTGACCAGGTAATCTGTCGATTATCGGAGCCGCCAGAAATGACAGTTTTCCCGATCAGTGGGTTCCGGGTTCAAGTCCCGGGGGGTGTACTGCAGCGCCTGATCGGGGCGCCATCTCGCAGGGTGTGGAGCCACCTCCGCCACGCCTGATCGTCGCGCGGCCCCAGGGTGCTCCGGTCATCGGTGGATGCGGATGAGCCAGGCTCGGCGCCTCTCGATCGTGCTCGCGCTGAACCTCGCGCTCGTCGTCGGCCTCGCGATCGCCGGTCTCGCTGTGGGCTCGGTCTCCTTGCTGGCGACGGCGGCCGACTGCGTCGGCGACGCCTTCGCGCTCGCGCTCGGGCTGCTCGCGGTCCACCTGCGTGACCGGCACGGGAGAGCCGGCGCGACGAACGTGGTCGCGCTCGTGAACGTCGTCGTTCTGCTGGTCGCGTCCGCCGGCGTGCTCGTCGAGGCGGCCACCCGCCTGCTCCACGGAACGCCGGAGGTGCCGGGGCTCCCGATCCTGATCGGCGGGGTCGTGACGGCCGTGGTGCTCGGTGTCGGCGTGCTCGTGATCGGGACGGATGCGGGCGGTGAGGACCTGCACATGCGCTCGGTGCTGCTCGACACCGCATCCGACAGCGTCGCGGCCGGCGCGGTCGCCGTCGCCGGTGCGGTCATCGCGCTGGCCCAAGGGCTGTACTGGCTCGATCCCGCGGTCGGCGCCGTCATCGCGCTGGTCGTGATCGTCGGTGCCATCCGCCTCCTCGTCGACGTCGTCCGCGCGCTTCGGACCGGCACCGTCGTCCAGGTCGGTCCGGATTGATGCGCGTTCGGGCCCGCCCGACGCCCGACACCGTTCGATGAGGGGCTGAGGCGACGCCCGTCCGGGCGCTGCGATGATCTTCGGGTGAGCGAAGCCGTCATGGTCACACCCGTCACACGATGACCGGCGCCCTTCCCGCGGTTCGCAGCACCGCGCTGCGACGTCGCGGGTTCGCGCTCGAGGCCGCGACCCTCGCCTGGAACGTCGTCGGCGTGGTCGTGCTGGCCGTGATCGCGATCCGGACGGGTTCGGTGGCGATCCTCGGGTTCGGGCTCGACAGCCTGATCGAGATCGGTGCCAGCATCGTGGTGATCTGGGAGCTCTCCGGCGCAGGTGAAGCGCGCCAGGCCCGTGCCCTGCGGCTCATCGCCGTCGCGTTCCTCGCCCTCGCCGTCTACCTGACCATCCAATCGGCCGTCGCTCTGCTCGCGCAGGAGCACCCGGCCGACGGGCCGGCGGGCATCCTGTGGACCGGGATCACCGCGGTCGTGATGTTCCTGCTCGCGGCCGGGAAGACCGCGACCGGGAAGGAACTCGGCAACCCGGTGCTCGTCTCCGAGGGCCGCGTGACCGTCATCGACGGGGTCCTCGCCGTGGCGGTGCTCATCGGCCTCGTGCTCGACGCGACGCTCGGCTGGTGGTGGGCGGATCCGCTCGCCGCGCTCGTCGTCGTCTTCTACGCCGTCCGGGAAGCCGCGCACATCCTCAGGGGCTGATGCCGGCCGCCGGTGCGGCCCGGGCTCGAGTCCGACGTGGGGGAGCGGAGGAGCCGTCGTGGCGTTCGCACGCCGCCCTCAGCATCCCGATCTACCGTCCTGGTGCGGCCCCGGACCTCGGCTGCCTCCGAGCGGCCTGCGCTCGAAGCGGATCGATGCGAGGCGAGGTCAGTGGTGCCGGAGCAGCTCAGTCTTCTTCTCGTCGTGACGGCAGCGCTCGCGTTCGTGGGATTCGTCGTCGGGATCACGTCCATCCACCTGCACCCCTGGACGCAGCGCGGTGAGCAGGCCATGGCGTCGGTATCGCTGTGGGCCGCCGTCGGCTGCATCAGCGCGGTCGTCTGCCTCGGTGCCGGCGCGCTCATCCCTCCCTCGTAGGCCGCTCATCGCGACGTCCGACCGGTGGTGATCGTGCTCGCGACCCGGCCTCCGGTTTCTCGCATGCGGCCGGGCTACCGTGCCCGACATGGCGAGCCAGCAGGTGAACGTGGACGTGCGTCGGGCGGCGGGCTGGCTGCCCGCCCAGCAGGACCTCGAGTCCTGGCTCACGCGGCACCGGCAGCAGGTCGCCGCGCGCCGCGAGCAGATCGTGCTCCATCCGGCCACCGCCCGGCTCCGCGACCTCGTCGAGAGCGATCCCGTGCTGCGGATGTACGCGAACCGGATGATCGTCGAGGCGCCGAAGGGGAAGCAGTACGCCGAGCGCCCGATCGAGTCGTGGGACGAGCTGCTGCGGATGATCAACGAGGTGCTCACCCTGGCGCCCGAGTTCGGCGAGTCGATGGCGGCCACCCCGCTCGGCGCGATGCTCGACTGGGCGAGCGGCACGACCGCGGGCTTCGCCTTCTTCCGCGACCCCCGGGTCAACGCCGCGCTGAAAGAGCTGCTCACCGCCTGGTGCGACTTCCTCGACAGCCCGGACTCCCGCTACGTGCTGAACGACTCCGAGCGCGGGTGGCTGTCGGAGCAGGCGCAGGCGACGCTGGGGATGGATCAGTTCGAGCACGACCCGACGGCGGAGCACTGGGGCTTCGCGTCGTGGAACGACTTCTTCACCCGGCGCCTCCGCGAGGGCGCCCGCCCCGTCGCGGACCCCGACGACGACGCGGTGATCGTGAACGTCTGCGAATCCGTTCCCTACGCCCTCACCACCGACGTGGCGCGGCAGGACACCTTCTGGATCAAGAGCCAGCCGTACTCGCTCGAGGACATGCTCGCCCACGACGAGGCGGTCGACGCCTTCGTCGGCGGCACGGTGTACCAGGCCTTCCTCAGCGCGAACAACTACCACCGCTGGCACAGCCCGGTCGCGGGAACCGTCATGCGGGCGTACCTCGTCGAGGGCACCTACTACTCCGAGGCGGACTCCGAGGGCGCAGAGGCGACGGAGCCGATGAACTCGCAGTCCTACCTCGCGCATGTGGCGGCTCGCGCGATCATCCTGATCGAGGCGGACGATCCCGCGATCGGACTCGTGGCCGTGGTCCAGATCGGCATGGTGGAGGTCTCGTCCTGCGTCATCGCCCCGGCGGTCGAGGCGGGGTACCACCTCACGAAGGGGGAGGACCTGGGGCACTTCCAGTTCGGCGGCTCCACCTACTGCCTCGTGCTCCGGCCCGGAGCGGTCGTCGACTTCGCCCTCGACGCGGTCCCTCGCCCACACGCCGCCGTGCCGCCGGTGAAGCAGGTCAACACGCGGCTGGCCGTCGCCAGGAGCTGAACCGATCCCGCAGGAGCCTCTCCATCCGACCGGCCGCCGGGCGCCTGCCGAAGCGAGCAGGACACGCCCGGGCGTCCGACGAAGGGGCCGAAGGTGCACTCACCGCCCGCTCGTGTGTGTACTATTCATGAGCCCCGAACGGCGTCGCGAGACACCGGGAAGGGCGCCGAAGGCGGTCGGGACTGCTCCCGGGATGCTGTAGGTTGGTAACCACGACGAACGGGCCACGGCCCAGGGCGTCGCGTCAGGCCCCGCGGGTCATCTCGATGAGAGATGCCGGCAGGTGGATGACACCGGAAGCCTCAGGCCACTGGTCGGAAGACCAGTGGGTGATGTGCGGCCGATCCTTGAGAACTCAACAGCGTGCACAATTGTCAATGCCAATAAACCTCGTCGGCCGTTTTTCGGTCGTTGAGATTCCTTTGGATTGAACGGATTGTCAGTAGACATCCATCAGTCTGGTTCGAACTCGCGTCTGGTCCACTCCTTTTCCCGGGGTGGCTGGTCGCATCCGATGTGCCCGGGGCTTTGCGGTCTCGTG
>NZ_DATBTU010000036.1:0-11297 GCF_036559085.1 Amnibacterium sp. | reverse complement strand
CCGCGTGCGGCGCAGCGACGGATGCTCGCGCCGCAGCCGCGCGACCGCCGCCACGAACTCGACGAGCGGGGTGTCGACGTGCTCCCAGTCGATCCAGGTGACGGGGGAGTCCTGCGCGTAGCCGTTGTTGTTGCCGCCCTGCGTGCGGCCGAGCTCGTCGCCGTGCAGCAGCATCGGCACGCCCTGGCCGAGGAGCAGCGTGGCGAGGAAGTTGCGCTGCTGCCGCGCCCGCAGCTCGAGCACGGCCGGGTCGTCGGTCTCACCCTCGACCCCGCAGTTCCAGGAGCGGTTGTCGTCCGCGCCGTCGCGGTTGCCCTCGCCGTTCGCCTCGTTGTGCTTGCCGTCGTAGGAGAGGAGGTCGCGCAGCGTGAACCCGTCGTGGGCGGTGACGAAGTTCACGCTCGCCACGGGCCGCCGGCCGGAGTTCTCGTAGAGGTCCGCGGATCCGGTCATCCGCGTCGCGAACTCGCCGAGCGCCTGCGACTCGCCTCGCCAGAAGTCCCGGACGGTGTCGCGGAAGCGGCCGTTCCACTCCGTCCACTGCGGCGGGAAGTTGCCGACCTGGTAGCCGCCCGGGCCCACGTCCCACGGTTCGGCGATCAGCTTCACCTGGCTGACGACCGGATCCTGCTGCACGAGCTCGAAGAACGTGGAGAGCCGGTCGACGGCGTAGAACTCCCGCGCGAGCGCGGCGGCGAGGTCGAACCGGAACCCGTCGACGTGCATGTCCAGCACCCAGTAGCGCAGCGAGTCCATCAGCAGCTGCAGGGCGTGCGGCTGCCGCACGTTCAGGGTGTTGCCCGTGCCGGTGTAGTCCTCGTAGAAGCGCGGATCGTCCTCCTGCAGCTTGTAGTAGGCGGCGTTGTCGATGCCGCGCATCGAGAGCGTGGGGCCGAGGTGGTTGCCCTCCGCGGTGTGGTTGTAGACGACATCGAGGATCACCTCGATGCCCGCGGCGTGGAACCGCTTCACCATCGCCTTGAACTCCTGCACCTGCTCGCCGAGCTGCCCGGCGGCGGCGTACTCGTTGTGCGGCGCGAAGAAGCCGATGGTGTTGTAGCCCCAGTAGTTGCGCAGGCCCTGCTCCGTGAGGTGGCTGTCCTGCACGAACTGGTGCACCGGCATCAGCTCGATCGCGGTGATCCCCAGCTTCTGCAGGTGCTCGAGCACGGCCGGATGCGCGAGCCCCGCGTACGTGCCGCGCTGGGCCGCCGGCACGTCGGGATGCAGCCGCGTCATGCCCTTCACGTGCGCCTCGTAGACGATCGTGTCGCGGTACGGCGTGCCGGGCCGCGCGTCGCCGGTCCAGTCGAAGAACGGATTGACGACGACGCCGTGCATCACGTGCGCGGCCGAGTCCGCGTCGTTGCGGCTGTCGGGCGACCCGAAGTCGTAGCCGAAGACCGCCTGGACCCAGTCGTAGGCCCCCCACGTCGACTTCGCGTAGGGGTCGAGCAGCAGCTTGTTCGGGTTGCAGCGCAACCCGTTCGCGGGATCCCAGGGCCCGTGCACCCGGTAGCCGTAGCGGGTGCCGGGCTGCACGCCGGGGAGGTAGCAGTGCCAGACGAACGCGTCGACGTCGACCATCAGTACCCGCGTCTCGGTGCCGTCCTCGTCGAAGAGGCAGAGCTCCACCGCCTCCGCGACCCCTGAGTAGAGCGCGAAGTTCGTGCCGCTGCCGTCGAACGTCGCGCCGAGCGGATACGCGGACCCCGGCCAGACCTCCATCGCGTGCCTCCCCGACGCCGTCCTGCGCCCTCGCCGTCATTCTCACCGACCGGATCCGCGGAACGCCGGGAGCGTCTCCAGCCGGGGGAGGACCGGTTGCTACCGTCGCGTTGATGCGCCGTCGCCGTCGTCTGCTCCCCCTGGCGTTCGTGGCCGTCGCCGTCGCAGCGCTCGCCGGCTGCGCACCGACGCCCGCACCCGCGCCCACCTCGACGACGCGCTCGGCGAGCCCGACGACGGGGACCGTGCAGGTGCAGCGCCCCGGCAGATCCGTCACGGTGCTCGACAGCCCGGATGCGGTGACCCGCGCCCTCGGCGCGAGCCGCACGCTCTTCGCCGCGTCGCCCGGGGCCGTCGTGACCCGGGCGGGCAGCGCCGCCGGGGTGCGGGCCGCCGCCGCGGCCGCGGGCCGGCTCCGCGTGCCGCTGCTGCTCGTGCCGTCCGACGCCGGCACCTCGCTGGACGCGGTGCGCGGCGAGCTCGCCCGCCTCTCCGCCACCTGGGTCGCCCCCGTCGGCCGTGTGCCGGCGATTCCCGGGGTGCATCGGGTCGATCCCGCGACGCAGGCGCCCCCCGCGCACGCCGGCGCCGCATCCCCGGCGATCGCGGTCGTCGACGACGAGGCCGCGGATGCCGCTGGCGTCGCGACCGCGCGGGCGGCCGGCGCCGACGTCGTGCCGGTGACCACCTGCGACCTCACCCGGTCCCCGGCGGCGGTCTCGGCCCTCGCCGATCACGCTGACGCGCCGGCCGTGCTCCTCGGCGCGGGCTTCGCCACCGCGCCCTCGGCGGCATGGACGGTCGCCGCCGCCCGGACGGGCTTCCAGCTGCCCGGCGGCGGCCAGCGGCCCCTGCCCGGGCACCGCTTCGTCGCGCTCTACGGCGTGCCCGGGGTACCGACCCTCGGGGCGCTCGGCGACCAGGGACCCGCCGCCTCCATCCGCCGGGTGAAGGCGCTGGCGAAGCAGTACGAGCCCCTCTCGGACGAGCCGGTCGTGCCGACGCTCGAGATCATCGCCACGGTCGCCGCCGGCGCGCCCGGACCCGACCGGGACTACTCGAACGAGTCCGACCCCGCGTCACTGAAGCCGTGGGTGGACGCGGCCCTGCAGGCCGGCGTCGAGGTCGTGCTCGACCTGCAGTCCGGCCGGTCCGACTTCCTCGCCCAGGCGAAGCAGTACGCGAGCCTGCTCGCGCAGCCGAACGTGGGCCTCGCCCTCGACCCCGAGTGGCGGCTCGGGCCGCACCAGGTGCCGCTGGAGCAGATCGGCCGGGTGTCGGCCGCCGAGGTGAACGGGACCTCCGCGTGGCTCGCGGACCTCGTGACCGCCCGCCACCTGCCGCCGAAGCCGTTCGTGCTGCACGAGTTCCGGCTGACGATGCTGCAGGACCGGGTGAAGATCCTCGATCGGCCGCAGCTGACGACGTTCATCCACGTCGACGGGCAGGGCGGTCAGCCCGACAAGCAGGCGACCTGGCGCGCGGTGCGGAACGGTGCGCCCTCGTTCGTCGGATGGGGCTGGAAGAACTTCCTGCACAAGGACCACCCGATGCTCACGCCGGCGCAGACGATGCACGACGTGCACCCGGCGCCCGACCTGATCACCTACCAGTAGGCGCCGGTTCCGCCGGAGTGAGCTTGCGCCGCATCGTGGCGGTGTCCTCGTGCCAGACCGCGGCGTCGAGCCGCACCACGACGACGGTGTCGCGGATGCGCGCCGTCCGCATGTGCACGCCGTCGCGCCTCGCCAGTCGCCGGAGCTCGAGGCGCACGCGCGTCGCGTCGTCCTCCGACTCGATGCGGCGCACGCACTGCTCGTCGCGCACCGCCACCGCGAGCATCGCCTCGGCCTCCGCACGGGCATCCATGCGCCGATTCTGCATCCGCGCGAGGCCGGGTGCGCTCCGAGCCCGGTCGGCGCCGCCTGTGCATCCGCCGCCCCGCGCGGCGCGGGTCAGCGAAGGTGGGTCGGGGTGATGACGAGCTCGTCGATGCGCACGTGCGCGGGGGAGTCGAGCGCGAAGAGCACGGCCCGGGCCACGTCGTCGGGCGAGAGCATGCCCTCCCGGTTCGCCGCATCCGGCACCTCTGGCCGCATCGAGAGGAACTCGGTGTCCACGTCGCCCGGGCAGAGGTGGGTCGCGCGCACGCCGTTCGGCCACTCGGCCACGTTGAGGTCGCGGCAGAGCGCACCGACGGCCGTCTTGCTCGCCGCGTAGGCGATACCGGCGCCGGGCTTGAAGGCCCAGCCCGCCACCGACGAGATCGCGACGACGGTGCCGCGCGCACGGCGGAGATCCGCGATCGAGGCCTGCACGACCGCGGCCACCGCGGTGAGGTTCGTGGCGACGATCGATCGGAAGTCGTCGATCCGCTGGTTCTCCCACGTGCGGCGCGGTGTGTTCAGGCCGGCGGAGAGCACGAGGTCGTCCACCCCGCCCCACGCGTCCGCGATCCGGGCGTGCGCGGCGTCGATCGCCGCGACGTCGGTGACGTCGAGCGGCACGACGAGGGCCTCCCCTCCCGCGGCCCGCACGTCCTCCGCGACCGACTCCAGCGCATCCGGCCGCCGCCCGCTGAGCGCGACCCGCCGGCCGCCGTCGGCCGCCGCCACCGCGGCGGCGCGACCCATGCCGGATCCCGCACCCGTCACCCAGACGACGCGACCCGCGCCCGACTGCTCACTCACGTGCACCTCCCGCTCACCGGACTCCGAACCGCCTGAAGTATCGTGCCGAACGGCTGAGAAGGAGGGGCGATGCAGCTCGATCTGTCCGGCAAGGTGGTGCTCGTCACGGGCGCCGCACGCGGCATCGGCGCCGCGATCGCCGACGCGTTCCGCGCGGAGGGCTGTACCGTGGTGCGCCTCGACCTCGCGAGCGACGGCTTCCCCGCCGATCCCGACGTCGACCTCGTCTGCGACGTGCGCGACAGCGAGGCCACGCGCGCGCTCGCGGCGGACGTCGAGCGCCGGTTCGGCCGGATCGACGTGCTCGTCAACAACGCCGGGATCCTCGCCGAGGGCCTCCTCGAGTCGATGGGCGACGACGCCTGGGACCGCAGCTTCGACGTGAACGTCGGCGGCGTGTTCCGGATGTGCAAGGCCGTCATCCCCGCGATGCAGCGGCAGCGCTCCGGCCGGATCATCAACGCGGCCTCGTTCGCCGCGATCGTGCCGTCGGTCGGCAGCGGCGCGTACGCCGCGAGCAAGGCCGCGGTCGTGCAGCTCACCCGGGTGCTCGCGAGCGAGCTGGGGCCCTACGGCATCACCGTGAACGCGTACGCCCCCGGCATGGTGCCGACGGCGATGAACGGGTTCGCGGAGATGCCCCAGGCCGCGCAGGACCGCCTGCTCGACACGCTGTCACTCCGCCGCTGGGAGACGCCGCAGGACGTCGCGCAGCTGCTCGTCTTCCTCGCGAGCGACGCGGCGGCGTACCTGACGGGTGCGCTGCTCGACATCTCCGGGGGCAAGCTCGCCACCCAGATGCCGCAGCGGGCATACGAGCTCGCAGCCGAGGCGCCGACGGCGTGACGTCGGTCGTTGACGAGCGGATGCGGTCCGACCGCATCCGCCGCAGGGCCGTCCGACGCGCGGTCGCCTCCTGGACCCGGTTCGTCCTCATGGTCGTCGTGACGGTCGTGCTGCTCGGCCCCGTGCTCCCGATGTTCTGGCGGGCCCTCGTGCCCGGCCGCGGATCGGTGCTGGATGCGCTCGCCGGCGCCTTCGCCGACGGCCCGACCCTGCAGTGGCTCGGCAACAGCGCCCTCGTCTCGGTCGCGGCCGTGGTCGTGACCGTCCTCGTCGCGGCACCCGCCGGCTACGTGCTGTCCCGCGTGCGCGGCCGGTCGGTGGGCGGCTTCGCGATCGTGCTGTTCGCGCTCCAGGCGATGCCGGTGCTGATCTTCATCGTGCCGCTGTTCATCCTGTTCGCGCAGGTGGGGCTCACCGACAGCCTGTCCGGCATCACGATCATCTACGTCGGGATCGCCGTCGCGGTCGCGACCTGGACGATGGCGAGCGCGATCGACGCCCTGCCCGTGCAGCTCGAGGAGGCGGCCTGGCTCGACGGCTGCTCGGTGCTGGGCGGCTTCCTCCGCGTCGTCCTGCCGAACGCGCTGCCCGGGGTGCTCGGGTCGGCCGTCTTCACGTTCCTGCTCGTCTGGAACGACTACCTGATCGCCGACGTGTTCCTGCACACCGACACCGAGTTCACGATCGGCATCGGCCTCGCCGCCGTCCGGGCGCCGATCCTCAGCCTCGTCGCGCTGATCCCGCCGCTCGTCGTGTTCGCGGTGCTGCACCGCTGGTTCACCTTCGGCGGCGTGGGCGGCTCCCTCGCCGGGCGCTGACCCTCAGCCGAGGCGGATGCGCGCGGTGGGCCCGCTCGTATCAGCGGCGTGCGACGCCGCGCGGACGACGACCTCGATCGCCGGCAGCACGAGGCGCTCGCCGTCCCACCGCTGCAGCGGCCGGAGCGACGCGGTGAGGTCGACGGGCACCGCCTCACCGGAAGCGACCGCGACGCTCGCGAAGCCGAGCAGCACGCGCGCGGGGACGTCCTCGCCCGCGTCCTGCGGCTCGCCGTAGAGCTGCACGACGTGCCGGCCGTCGCGGTCGCCGGTGTTCCGGACGACGACGCGCGCCGGCAGCGTCTCGCCCTCGGGCTCGCCGACCTCGAGCCCCTCGAGCGCGAAGGACGTGTAGGAGAGGCCGAAGCCGAGCGGATACGCCGCCGGGCGCCCGAGCCGGTCGAGCAGCCGCTGCCCGAACCACCGGTCGTAGACCGCGCTCGTCGCATCCGGGTCGAACGCGGGCAGGTCGGCCTCGGTCGCCGGCACGGAGAAGGGCAGCCGCCCCGCCGGATCGACCGCGCCGGAGAGCACGTCCGCGAGCGCCGCGCCGCCCTCGCTGCCGGCGTACCAGCCGAGCAGCACCGAGGGGACCTCGCTCCGCCACTCGTCGATCAGCACGGCGCCGGCAGCCACGATCACGACGACCGTGCGCGGGTTCGCCGCCGCGACGGCGCGGATCAGCGCGACGTCGGCGTCGTGCAGGCGCAGGCTGCGGCGGTCGCCGCCGGCGCTCCCGCCGACGATGCTGCCGGCCGACGGCTGCTGCGAGCTCAGGAACTGCTCCGCCCAGGCGTCGCCGTTCGTCGGCGGGTAGGTGGCGACGAGCTCGGGGGCGAGGAACGCGCCCGCCTCGATGTACTCGCCCTCGTCCTCCGCGGTGTAGCCGACGACCACGACCGCCGCATCCGTGTGGGCCGCGATCCGTGCGGCGCCGTCCGGCGTCTCGCCGGCGTCGAGCACGCGGATGCCGTCGAGCCCGCCGGCCAGGCCGTCGAGGCCGCCGGCCAGGCCGTCGAGCGGCGTCAGGACCTCGGGGGAGCGCACGTCCGACGATCCGTTGTCGCCGGTGTTCGCGCGCTTGGCGAGCGCACCGGCCACCGCGACGGTGCGCACGACGGCCGGGTCGAGCGGCAGCACCCGCGCGCCGGCGACGGGCTCGTTCTGCAGCAGCACCATCGCGCGGGCGGCGGCCTCGCGGGCGAGCGCACGGTGGCCGGCGGAGAATACGATCCCGGCATCCGGCTCGCCGGGGACACGACGGGCGGCGAAGCGCAGCTGCACCGCGAGGATCCGCGTGGCCGCCGCGTCGACGGCCGCCCAGAGGGACGGATCCGCCTCGAGCGCGGCGGGCAGGTGCTCGGCGCGCTGCTCGGCGAACGGCTCCTCCACATCCAGGCCCGCCTCGAGCGACGCGACGGCGTCCCGGAGGCCCCAGATGAAGTCCGAGACCGCGATGCCCTCGAAGCCCCAGTCGCCGCGGAGGATCTCGGTGATCAGGTGCCGGTTCTGGCCGGCCCACTCGCCGTTGACGGAGTTGTAGGCGGTCATCACCGCATCCGCGCCCGCCTCGACGACGGCGCGGAAGTGCGGCAGGAACGCCTCGCGCAGGGTGCCCTCGTCGATCGTCACGTCGACGGTGAAGCGCGCGTTCTCCATCGAGTTCAGCGCGTAGTGCTTGACGGTCGTCATGGCGTTCGGGGCGACGCCGCGGTGCAGCGCGGAGCCGAAGGTGCCGAGGAGCAGCGGATCCTCGCCGTAGGTCTCCTGGATCCGGCCCCAGGCGGGGTGCCGGGGCAGGTTGATGCAGATGCCGCCGAAGAAGTTGCCGCCCTGGGCGCGCAGCTCGAGGCCGATCGCGTGGCCGATCCGCTCCTCGAGCTCGGGGTCCCACGTGGCGCCGCGCGCCATGGCGACGGGGAACGCGGTGGAGCGGCCGAGGACCACGCCGCGGGGACCGTCGCCGAAGCGGAGGCCGGGGATGCCGAGCCGGGCGACGGCACCGTGCACGTAGGGCGTGTGGTTGTAGCCCTCCTCGATCATCCGGCGGAAGCCGGCCCAGAAGGGCTCGTCGCCGTCGAGCAGCCCGAGCTTCTCGGCGTCCGTCAGCTGCGCGAGCAGGGCGGCGGCCTCATCGGCGGCGGATGCGCCTCGCCGAACACGATCCGCGGCGGCGTCGAAGGCGGTGATCTCGTCGACCGTGTTGTCGGACATGGGACTCCCGGAGGTGCGGCTACCCGGCGACGACCCTGCCGCCGGCGCTCCGAGGCTACCGGCAGTCCGTCCTATTCGTTGCGGTTCAGCACAAACCTTGCGTGGTCAGAACGCGCCGCCCCATCCGCCCGCCATCGCGTTCGCGGCGACGCCGATCGCCAGCAGTCGCGCGGCGTCGTCGTTCTCGGGCGTCGCCATGTCGTCGGTGACGAGGGCGCCGTTGGTCTGGTCGAACAGGGGCGCGGCGAGCGGCATCGGCGCCACGGCGACGGCCGCCGGCGCCGTCCGGGGGGCGGTGCGGAGCACCCCGGCACGCCAGGCGAGGTCCGCAGGCATGCCGCGAAGGGTCCGCATCAGGACGGAGAGCGCGAGGCGCCACTGCGGCTGCCCCGCGCGGGCGGCCGCGTCTGCCTGCTCCCAGAGGTCCGAGACGAGCTCGGCCCGCCGGTCCTCGGCGATGCGGCGGGGCAGGCCGATGGTGATGCGCAGGGTCCAGCCGAGCGCCGCCTGGCGGGCGAACCGGTGTGCGACGGAGCGAAGCGGCGCGGTCATGCGGCACCGCCGGCTGCGGGCCGGAAGGTGGCGGCGACCCGTTCGCCGCTCCGCACGGCCGACAGGGCGGCCGCGCCGGCCGGCGTCACCGCGTACAGGCGGCGACGCGGCCGGCCGGCCTCGGCGGCGATCGCCGAGTCCTCCCAGACGGCCTCGAGCAGGCCGGCGTCGAGCATCCGGGACAGCGCCTTGTAGAGGGTGCCGTGCCCGACGAGGCGCCGCGAGTCGGCGCTCAGCCGTTCGGCGAGGCCGAACCCGTGGAAGCGCTCGCCCTCATCGGTCAGCCCCGCGCCGACCTCCAGGATGTCGACCTCGAGGGGGAGCAGGGTCCCCGGCGCCCTCCGTGGCATGCCCGAAGAATAGGAAGGTACCTTCCTGTTGTCAAGATCCCCTGGTCATCGTGCTCGTTCGAGGATCTCCCGGTGCAGGTCGAGCAGGGGCTCCGTGCGCTCGGCGGGGCCGCGGCCGAAGCCGCACTCCGTGGCGACGCCGAAGGCCGGCAGGGCGGTCGAGGCGGCGTCGATGCGGCGCAGCGCGCCCTCGACGCCGTCCTCGTGGTGCACGAGCCCGAGCGTGAGCGCGGTGCCCTCCGGCACCTGGATGCCCGCCAGCGGCGCGAAGTATGCGGCGTCGTCGCGCTCGATCGGCACGGGCAGGTGGATCCAGTCGATCGGGCGCGGGGCGGCCGCGAGCACCCCCCGGATCACCGAGGCGAGGGTGCCGGCGTCCTTCGGCTGCACGAAGTGCGACTCCTCGACGTCGCCGTAGCAGAGGTGGAAACCGACGGCCACGCCCTCCGGCACGACCGCCGCCTGGCGCACCGCCCGCTCGATCACGCCGCCCAGCACGTCGTCGAACCACGGCGCGAGGCGCACCCCGGCGATCTCCACCTGCTCGAGGAAGCCGAACTCGACGGCGGTGTCCCACTGGATCGCGAGGCGGTCGTGGGGGATCGCGGCGAGGATGCGCTCGACCTCGCCGAAGAGCGCGCGCTCGTAGACGGGCTCGACCGCGGCGCGGTCCTGCTCCGCGATGAAGACACCGACGACCGCGGCCGGGGTCGGCAGCGAGACCTGGAACCGCACGCCCGCCGGCACGCGGCCCACGTCCTGCAGGGCGGCGAAGGTCGCGAACGAGGCGATCGCCGCATCCGCGTAGCCGAGGTCGGGGAACCGCAGGTCGGCCGCGGCCACCGATCCGTCGAGGGCGAACGGCCGCTGGTCGAACTGCCCGCGGATGAGGTAGGGGGTGTCGCCGACCCGGACGAGGCCGGGCGTCCGCTCCAGCCGGAAGGTCTGGAACTGCAGCCAGTAGTAGCGCTCGCCGACCTCGCCGTCCGGGATCCGGGCGACGTGGTCGCCGAGGTGCTCGGCGACGGTGCTGATCACGGCCTCGGCGGTGGGGAGGTTGACGCTGCCGACGAGGTGGGCGCCGGTGACGACGGCCCGACGTTCTGCGGTGAGGGACATGGGAGCTCCTTGCAACGGGGGAGCCGCGGCGGACGCGGCTCAACGGGATGAACCGCAGGCGTGTCCCGGGATGGAGCGATCCGGGACGCGAGGCTTCGCATCGCGCTGCACCAGCACGATCCCACCGCCCCTCCGACCGCGGCAATGCCCGCTGCAACAGACCGTCATATCCGCCCGCGCCGCCCCGCGTGTGCTGTCCGCACGGACAACTGTCGGCGCTGCAGCAGCAGCAGTTGTCCGTGCGGACAGCAAGCGGCAGGAGGGCGCAGTCACGTCCTCCTTCGGTAAACAGCAGTTGCCACTTTCTGCGACCTTGAGTCGCTCAAGGTCGCAGAAAGTGGCAACAGCCGGATCGGGGGATGTGAGAGGGGGTCAGCGGGCCAGGCGGCTCACCTTCACGTACTGGAACATCGAGGTGAAGTCGCCGGGGCCGCCGAGCGAGATCAGGCCGATCCGCGCGGTCGACCCGAGCGCCGCCGTCCAGGTGATGCCCTTGTCCCAGTGGTGCCCGTCGAGGCTGGTGTACGCGGTGTACGCCTCCTGCCCCGACACCGTGTGCTTCACGATCCGCAGGTAGGTCCAGTCGCCGACCGGGCCGACCACTCCGTTGCCGTAGGAGGGCTGACCGGGCGCGGCGGTGCTGATGTGCTTGCCGAACTCCGTCTGCCGGGTGTTCCAGATCGAGTTCGAGGTGAGGCGCACGTAGTCGCCGTCGCTCCTGTACACGATGAGCCCGCCCTGCACGTAGTTGTGCACGTCGTTCAGCCCGGTGTTCACGGACACCTTCGTCTCGACGACGTAGTCGCCCTTCGGTGCCGGCTCGGTCAGGACGGATGCCTGCGAGTTGTCCGGCGGCTGCAGGTCGGCGTTCTGCACCTTCCAGGAGAACGCGCCGCCGCTCACCGAGTAGGTGCTCGGATCCGGCTGCCGCACCCACGACCAGCGGCTCGACAGCGACGATCCGTTGAACGTGTCGGACA
>NZ_DATBTU010000035.1:0-45797 GCF_036559085.1 Amnibacterium sp. | reverse complement strand
GGCGCATCGGGCTCGGCCTGGCGCTGCAGCCGCGGCACACCCTCGCCGGCGAGGAGGTGCCCGGCCGCTATCCCGAGCTCGCGGCCGCGGTGCAGGCGGGCGAGGTCGGCCTCGAGTCGGCGCGGATCATCGTGGAGACGTTGCAGTCGGTCCGGCGTCGGGCGGATCGCGAGCAGCTGCCGGTCGCCGAGGCGGCGCCCACCGAGGTCGCCTGCGAGGTCGGTCCCGAGCTGGTCCGGATCCATGCCGACACCTGGCGCGTCTACCTCGACCCCGACGGCGCCGAGCCCGACGAGGACGAGCAGCACCGCAAGCGCTCCTTCACCCTCGGCCGCGAAGGCCTGCACGGGATGACCCCGTTCCGCGGGCTCGCCGGCGCCGAGGACGCCGCCGTCATCCGCGCCGCGTTGCACAGCGTCCGCCGGGGCGTGCACTGGCAGCGCGAGGACTGCGACGAGACCGACGAGCTCGAATCCGGGTGGCGGGAGACCGAGGGCGAGCGGCGCAGCAAGGCCCAGTTCGACTTCGACACCGTGATCGCGCTGCTGAAGGCCGGGATGTCCGCCTCAGACGACGCCAAAGCCGGCCCGACCAAGCCCGGCCACGAAGTCATCGTCACCACCACACTCGCCGACCTGCAGGCCGGGCGGGGCTGCGGGAGCATCGACGGGGTCGCGGCACGGATCTCGATCCCGTCCGTGGAGCGGCTCGCCTGCGGCGGCGGCCTCCGGCTGCTCGTCACCGGAGAGGCGGGCGAACCACTCGCCCTCGGCCGCGCGGAGCGCCTCTTCACGCCCGCGCAACGCAAGACCCTGGTGGTCCGGTACGGCGGATGCGCCTACCCCGGCTGCACCGCCCCGGCCGCGGGGACCGAGGCGCATTACATCGAGTGGTGGCACCGCGACGACGGCGGCACCGACGTGCAGAACGGGGTGCTCCTCTGTGCGTTCCACCACCACCTGGTGCATTCCAAGGCGTTCCAGCAGGAGATCCGGGTCCACAACGGCTTCCCCCACCTCGTCCCCAAACGATGGAACGGCCCACCCGAACCCCGCCACCGGATGCAGACCCGCCCGAGAGGCGCACCACCCACCCACGCGAAAGCGGCCTGAGCGCCTCAGGTGCGAGAGGCGGGTGGGCTCAGGTGAGCCCGAGCAGGGCGAGCACCGGGCCCAGGTCTCGGCCCGCAAGCACGACATCGGCGCGGGCCCGGACGGCCGGCTTCGCATCGAAGGCCACCCCGAGCGCCGCGGCGTCGAGCATGAGCAGATCGTTCGCGCCGTCGCCGATCGCGACCGTGCGCCCGAGCGGGATGCCCAGCTCCGCGGCCCAGCCGAGCAGCGCGTCCCGCTTCACGCCGGCGTCGACGATCGGGCCGTCGATGCGCCCCGTGAGCCGCCCGTCGACGACCCCGAGTCGGTTCGCGCGCCACCGGTCGAGCCCGAGCTCCCGCCCGAGCGGGTCGAGCACCTGATCGAAGCCGCCCGATACGGCGCACACCGCGCCGCCCGCCTCGTGCACCGCGGCGATCAGGGCCGGTACGCCGTCGGTCACGGTGATCCGCTCCCGCACGTCCGCGAGCACGGCCTCCGGCAGCCCCTCGAGCAGCGCGACGCGCCGCGTCAGGCTGCCCGCGAAGTCGAGCTCGCCGCGCATCGCGGCGGCGGTGATCGCGGCCACCTCGTCGCCGACGCCGGCGGCGTCCGCGAGCAGGTCCACGACCTCCTGGCCGATCAGCGTCGAGTCGACGTCGAGGACGACCAGCGGGCCGCGGTTCCCGGCCCTCACGGTCGGACCCGGACCCCCTTGCCGACGACGGTGATCCCGCTGTCGGTGACCGTGAAGCCGCGCTCGAGGTCGCGCTCGCGCTCGATGCCGACGCGTGCGCCGTCCTCGATCACGACGTTCTTGTCGAGCACCGCGCGCTGCACGACCGCGCCGCGGCCGATCCGCACCCGGTCGAAGAGCACCGAGTCGGAGACGGCGCCGCCGGACTCGACGATCGCCCACGGGCCGAGCACGCTGTTCACGATCCGCGAGCCGCTGAAGATCGAGCCGGGCGACACGATCGAGTCGTGCACGACCGTGTTGTTGCCCCAGCCGTCGCGGTTGAACTTCGCGGGCGGCGAGTTCAGCGTCTGCGTGTAGATCGGCCAGGACCGGTTGTAGAGGTTGAAGACCGGCAGCGCTGACACGAGGTCCATGTGCGCGTCGAAGAACGACTCGATCGTCCCCACGTCGCGCCAGTAGTAGCGGTCGCGGTCGGTCGCGCCCGGCACCTCGTTGCGGATGAGGTCGTAGACGCCGGCCTGGTCGTTGTTGACGAAGTAGGGGACGATGTCGCCGCCCATGTCGTGGTTCGAGCCCTCGAGCTGCGCGTCCTCGCGGACGGCCTCGATCAGCGCGTCGGTGTCGAACACGTAGTTGCCCATCGAGGCGAGCACCTCGCCGGGGGAGTCGGGCAGGCCCTCGGGGTCCTTCGGCTTCTCGAGGAACCGCTTGATCCGCGTCGGGTCCGCCCGGTCGACGTCGATCACGCCGAAGGAGCTGGCGAGCTCGATCGGCTGGCGGATCGCGGCGACGGTCGCGCGGCGCCCGGAGGAGATGTGGGCGTCGATCATCTGCCCGAAGTCCATCCGGTAGACGTGGTCGGCGCCGACCACGACGACGATGTCGGGCTGCTCGTCACCGATCAGGTTGAGGCTCTGGTAGATCGCGTCGGCGCTGCCGGCGAACCAGCGCTTGCCGAGCCGCTGCTGCGCGGGCACCGAGGCGACGTAGGAGTTGAGCAGGCCCGAGAGCCGCCAGGTCTCCGCGACGTGGCGGTCGAGGCTGTGCGACTTGTACTGCGTGAGCACGACGATCTGCGTGATGCCGGAGTTCAGCAGGTTCGACAGGGCGAAGTCCACGAGCCGGTACACGCCGCCGAAGGGCACGGCGGGCTTCGCTCGGTCCTCGGTCAACGGCATGAGCCGCTTGCCCTCGCCGCCGGCGAGCACGATGCCGAAAATCTTCTTCGATGGCATGGCCACACCGTATCGCCCGGGGAGGGCGCGTGGCTGGCCCCCGACCGGGACTTCCTGCGACCTCCGGGCTAGGGTGACGGCCATGCGAGTCGACCTCTTGACCAGGGAGTATCCGCCCGAGATCTACGGCGGAGCAGGCGTGCATGCGGCGGAGCTGGTGAAGGCCCTCCGGTCCCGGATCGAGGTGCAGGTGCGCTGCTTCGGCGAACCCCGCGACGAGCCGGGCGTGACCGCCTACCGCACCCCCTCGGAGCTCGACGGCGCGAACGGCTCGCTCACGACCCTCGGGGTCGACCTGCAGATGGCGCAGGGCGCCGCCGGGACCGACCTGGTGCACTCGCACACCTGGTACGCGAACGCCGGCGGGCACCTCGCGAAGCTGCTGCACGGCGTCCCGCACGTCGTCACCGCGCACAGCCTCGAGCCCTTGCGGCCCTGGAAGGCGGAGCAGCTGGGCGGCGGCTACCGCATCTCCAGCGCGATCGAGCGGACCGCGTTCGAGGCCGCGGATGCGGTCATCGCCGTGTCGCGCGGCATGGGGGAGGACATCCTCCGCAGCTACCCGGGCGTCGACCCGGCCCGCATGCACGTCGTCTACAACGGCATCGACCTCGACGCGTGGCGCCCGAACCCGGACGCCGATGCCGTCCGGGCGCTCGGCGTGGATCCCGACCGGCCGACCATCATCTTCGTGGGGCGGATCACCCGCCAGAAGGGCCTGCCCTACCTGCTGCGGGCGGCGAAGCGGCTGCCCGCCGACGTGCAGCTCGTGCTCTGCGCCGGCGCCCCCGACACGAAGGAGATCATGGCCGAGGTCGCAGGCCTCGTGCAGGAGCTGCAGCAGGAGCGCAGCGGCGTCGTGTGGATCGAGCGGATCCTCCCGCGCCCCGAGCTGACGGCGCTGCTGACCGCCGCGGACGTCTTCGTCTGTCCCTCCGTGTACGAGCCCCTCGGGATCGTGAACCTCGAGGCGATGGCCTGCGGCACCGCCGTGGTCGGGACCGCCACCGGCGGCATCCCCGAGGTCATCGTCGACGGCGAGACCGGGCGGCTGGTCCCCATCGACCAGGCGACCGACGGGACCGGCACCCCGCTCGACGCCGAGCGCTTCGTGTCGGACCTCGCCGCCGCCCTCACCGAGGTGGTCGCCGACCGGGCGACCGCGCAGCGCTACGGTGCCGCCGGCCGCGCCCGCGCGGAGGCCGTCTTCGACTGGGACGCCATCGGCGCCCAGACCGTGTCGATCTACGAGGGCTTGCTCGCCGGCTGACTCAGCGCGCCCGCATCCGGTTGTTCCGGGCGTCGTGCGTCAGCTCGGCCATGCCGAGCGCCTCGAGCAGCGGCGGCAGGTACATGCCGAAGCGCCCGCGGTAGCCCTTGCGGAGCCCGTACCAGCCGCCGACCGGGTTGCCCGGGTCGCGCCCGAAGGCCTCCACCGTGCCGTCGGCGGCGGGCTTCTGCTCGTCCGCGGCGCCGAGCGGGACCCAGTCGCCCTGCGCGACGAGCCATCCGTGGAGGTCGTCGATCGCCTCGGGGCGGTAGCGCAGGGTGGTCGAGCCCACCTGGCAGACGATCGCGGGCGGGTCCGCGTCCGGCTCCCGCCACATCCGGTACTCCGACGTGCCGGGAGGCGTGGTGAGCACCCACGGGTCGTCCTTCGTGCCCTCGGCCATCGCCGGCACCTCCTCGTGTCGGAGCACAGTCGACCACGCGCCGCGGTCTCGCGCCTAGCCCCTCCGGAGGGATTCGCCCGGTTCGCGCTCGGTAGGGTTGAGGCCATGCCTGTGGTGTTGCAGCTGACCGACGTCTCCCTCACCCGCAACGGCACGACGATCCTCGACGGCGTCTCGTGGAGCGTGGACAGCGCCGAGCGCTGGGTGATCCTCGGACCGAACGGCGCAGGCAAGACGACCCTGCTCCAGCTCGCCGCCGCGCAGCTGCACCCGACCCGCGGCACCGTCGAGGTGCTCGACTCGAAGCTCGGCCGTGCCGACGTGTTCGAGCTGCGGCCCCGCATCGGGTTCGCCTCCACCGCGATGGCGAAGCGCATCCCGGCCTCCGAGACGGTGCTCGACGTGGTGCTCACGGCCGCCTACAGCGTCACCGGCCGGTGGAGCGAGCAGTACGAGGACATCGACACGCGGCGCGCGCAGCGCGTGCTGGCGGAGTGGCGGCTCGACCACCTCGGCGAGCGGCGGTTCGGCGACCTGTCCGACGGCGAGCAGAAGCGGGTGCAGATCGCCCGCGCCGTGATGACCGACCCGGAGCTGCTGCTGCTCGACGAGCCCGCCGCGAGCCTCGACCTCGGCGCCCGCGAGGAGCTGCTGCAGCTGCTGGGCGGCTACGCCAGCGCGCCGGCCGCGCCCGGGATGGTCATGGTGACCCACCACGTGGAGGAGATCCCCGTCGGGTTCACGCACGCCCTGCTGCTCCGCGAGGGCCGCGTCGTCGCGGCCGGCCCGATCCCCGAGACGATCACGTCCGAGCGGATCGAGGAGACCTTCGGGCTGCCCGTGGAGATCACCGACCGCGACGGCCGCTACGCCGCCCGGGCCTCCTTCGGCTGACCCCGCCTGGTAGGATCGACGGTCGGCCGCGATAGCGGCCCCGTCCGGGTGTCCACGATCCCGGCCACGATCTCGCCTCCCGCAGAAGGATTCGCATGAAGACCGGCATCCACCCCGAGTACCGTCCCGTCGTGTTCCGCGACCTCGCTTCCGGCGAGACGTTCCTCACCCGCTCGACCGTCGGCTCCGGCAAGACCATCGAGTGGGAGGACGGCAACACCTACCCGGTGATCGACGTCGAGATCTCGTCGGCCTCGCACCCCTTCTACACGGGCAAGCAGCGCATCCTCGACTCGGCCGGCCGCGTCGAGAAGTTCAACCAGCGCTTCAAGAACTTCGGTCGCTGACCACTTCCGCCTCAGGGCCGATCGAGCTCGTCCGGGCGCCTGAGGCGCCCGCACCGGCCCGATCGGTCCTCTCAGCGTCGCTGACGCCCGCTCGCCTCGCGCGCGGGCCGGTCCTGCTGGCCGCGGCGGCGCTGCTCGTCGTCCTGCTGGCGCTGTCGCCGGCCTACGGGTACCACCGCGACGAGCTCTACTTCCGGCTGCTCCCCGCCGCCTGGGGGTACACCGATCAGCCGCCGCTGACTCCGCTGCTCGTGCACGGGATCTCGCTGATCGTCGACACCGTCTGGGCGATCCGGATCCCCGCGGCCCTGGCCGCGGCCGCGTCGGTCGTCGTCGTCGCGGCCATCACCGGCGAGGCCGGCGGCGACCGACGGGCGCAGGCCCTCGCCGCCTGGGGCTACGGCTTCGCGGACTTCACGTTGCAGCTCGGCCACGTGATGCTCACCGCGTCGCTCGACCTGCTCGTCTGGCCGCTCGTCCTGCTCCTCGCGCTGAAGGGGCTGATCCGGGACCGCACGGGCTGGTGGCTCGCCGCCGGCCTCGTCGCGGGCCTGAGCCTCTACAACAAGCTGCTCGTCGTCGTGCTCCTCGTGGGCATCGCCACGGGCCTCCTCGTGCTCAAGGTGCCGGGGCGCACCTGGCTGCGCGCCCTCGCCGGGGCGGTGCTCGCCCTGCTGGTCGGGGCGCCCAACCTGATCTACCAGGTGGTCTCGGGGTACCCGCAGCTCGCGATGGGCTCGGCCCTCTCCTCGGCGAACGGGATGCTCGTGCGGCCGTTCATCGTGCCATTCCTGACCGTCCTGCTCGGCCCCACGCTCGTGCCGATGTGGGTCGCGGGACTCGTCGCCATCGCCCGGCGGCCCGAGTGGCGGCCCCTTCGGCTGCTGAGCGTGGCCTTCGCGGTCGCCGTGGCGCTCGTGATCGCGATGGGCTCGCAGTTCTACTACTGCTACGGGGTGCTGGCCGCGGTCTTCGCGGTCGGCTGCATCCCCGTGACGGAATGGGCGTCGACGCGGGGACGGCGACACCTGGTGATCGCGGCGGTCGCGGTCAACGCGGTCGTCTGCGCCATCGTCTCCCTGCCGATCGTGCCGCTGCCCGTACTCGGGCTGACGCCGATCCCGGCCTGGGACAAGGTCGCCCGCGACCAGGTCGGATGGCCCCGGTACGCGGCCGAGGTGAACGCAGTTCCCGAGACGCACCAGCCCGGCACCGTGGTGCTCACCGCCAACTACGGCGAGGCGGGAGCGCTCGAGCGCTTCACGCCCGCGCTCGCCCCTCGGGTGTACAGCGGGCACAACGGGATGCACGACCTGCAGGCGCCGCCCGCCGCCACGACCACGGTGGTCGCCGTGGGCCGCACCCTCTCCTGGCTGCACGGGGCGTTCCGGTCCTGCCGCACCGTCGGCCACCTCGACAGCGGACTCGCGGTGCACAGCGAGGAGCAGGGCGCGCCGATCCAGGTGTGCACCGGCCGCACCGCGTCGATGTCGTCGATCTGGGCGCGGGCCGCGCACCTCGGCTGAGCCCCGGGCGAGCGCCTACCGGCAGGGCCAGGCGCCGGAAGCCGTGAACGCCGGGTCGTGCGTGCGCTGCATGTACTCCTCGAAGCGCGCGGTCTGCTCGCGGCACCAGGCCACCTGCTGCTCGTGCAGCTCGGCGGCCGACAGGTCGAGGTCGTCCGCGTAGCGGCCGGCGATCGCCTGCGCGAGCCGGCCGGCGGCGATCGCATCCGCGCCGGCGTCGTGCGCGTCGAGCAGCGGTACCCCGTACGCCGCGGCAGCGGCCTCGAGGGTGCGCTTGCCTTTGCGGTAGCGGTCGACGGCCTTGTCGAGCACCAGCGGGTCCACGATGGGGGCGGGCAGCTCGAGCGCGGGCACACCCACCCGCGCCGCCTCGGCCGCGAGCAGCGTGAGGTCGTACGGGGCGTTGTAGATCACGAGCGGGAAGCCGCGCTCGAAGACGCTGCGGATCGCGGCGAGGATCTCCGGCACGACCTCGAAGGGCGAGCGCCCGAACCGGCGCGCGCGCTCGGTGGTGATGCCGTGCACGCGGGCGGCCCCGTCGGGGATCGCGATGCCGGGGTCGACGATCCAGTCCTTGCGCTCCACGACGGCGCCGTTCTCATCGATCACGCCGACGTGGGCGGTCACGATGCGGGCCGTCGCCGTGTCGACACCGGTCGTCTCGAGGTCGAACACGCCGAGCGCCTGCGACCACCCGGCCGCGGCCGCCGCGGCCGAGATCACCGTCTCGACCGTCACCCCTTCGAGCTCGAGCTCGACCCCCTGATCCGTCATGCCGCGAGAGTAGGGGCGCCCTCCGACAGCGCCTGGCAGGGCGCGGCGGCCTCAGATCGCCGGCTGCGGCGTGATCACCGGGATCGCGGTCGTCATGGTCGCCGGCTCCTGCGGCAGCGTGACCTTCAGCCAGAAGAAGGTCTGCGTGCCGAGGGTGATCGTGACCCTGCCCTCCGCGTCGAACGTGGGGAACCGGGCGCCGCCGAAGAGGTCGGTGAGCTGCGCGCCGGCCAGCTCGGGCGCTGTGATCGTGAACGCGATCGGGTTCTGCGAGAAGCTGAACGCGCAGATCACCTGCTCCGGCGGGTCGCCGAGCCCCGTCGACGTGCCGCTGCCGGCATACGACCGGAGGAACGCGAGTGCCGAGTCGTGGTCGGTCGGCAGCACGGTGAGGTCACCGAAGCCGAACACCGGATGCGCCTTCCGCGTGTGGATCACGTTCCGGATCCAGTGCAGCAGCGACCGCGACTGCGCGAGCTGCGACTCCACGTTGACGAGCGAGTAGTGGTAGACGAGCGACTGCACGACCGGCAGGTAGAGCTTGCCGGGATCCGCCGTCGAGAACCCGGCGTTCCGGTCGGGCGTCCACTGCATCGGCGTGCGGGACGAGTCCCGGTCGTTCAGCCAGATGTTGTCGCCCATCCCGATCTCGTCCCCGTAGTACAGGAACGGGCTCCCGGGCAGCGAGAAGAGCAGCGCGTGGGCGAGCTCGAGCTCGGCGCGCGAGTTGTCGAGCAGCGGCGCGAGGCGCCGGCGGATGCCGATGTTCGAGCGCATCCGCGGGTCGTAGGCGTACCAGCCGTACATCGCCTGCCGGTACTCCTCGTCGACCATCTCGAGCGTCAGCTCGTCGTGGTTGCGGAGGAAGACGCCCCAGGTGGCGGCGGTCGGGATGTCCGTCGTCTCGGACAGGATGTTCACGAGCTCGGTGGCGGTCTGGGAGCGCAGCGAGTAGAAGATCCGCGGCATGACCGGGAAGTCGAAGGCCATGTGGCACTCCGGCTCGTCCTCGCTGCCGAAGAACGCCGCGACCTCGCGGGGCCACTGGTTCGCCTCGGCGAGCAGGATGCGGCCCGGGTACTCCCGGTCGACGATCTCACGCAGCTCCTTGATGAAGTCGTGCGTCTTCGGCTCGCCCTCGCCGTTGCCCTCCTCGCTCTCGTAGAGGTACGGGATGGCGTCGAGCCGCAGGCCGTCGACCCCCATGTCGAGCCAGAACTTGACGATGTCGACGATCGCGTCGCGCACCGCCGGGTTCTCGAAGTTCAGGTCGGGCTGGTGGGAGAAGAAGCGGTGGAAGTAGTACTGCCGGCGCACGGGGTCGAACGCCCAGTTCGAGTCCTCGGTGTCGACGAAGATGATGCGGATGTTGGGGTACTTCTCATCCGTGTCGCTCCACACGTAGAAGTCCCCGTAGGGGCCCTCCGGGTCGCTGCGCGACTGCTGGAACCACTCGTGGTCGACCGAGGTGTGGTTCAGCGGGAAGTCCATGATGATCCGCATGTTGCGCTCGTGCGCCCGGCGCACGAGGTCGCGGAACTCGTCGATGGTGCCGAACTCGGGCAGCACGCGCTTGAAGTCGGAGATGTCGTAGCCGCCGTCGCGGAGGGGCGACATGTAGAACGGCGGCAGCCACAGGCAGTCGATCCCGAGCCACTGCAGGTAGTCGAGGCGCGAGGCGAGGCCGCCGAGGTCCCCGGTGCCGTCGCCGTTCGAGTCGACGAAGCAGCGCACCATCACCTCGTAGAACACCGCCCGCTTGTACCAGAGGGGGTCCCTCGTCAGACCGGGCAGCTGGATCGGGGCGGTGAAGCTCACAGGGATGCTGTCCTTCCGAACGGCAGGCGGGTCCGCGTCAGCATAGGACGGCGTGCAGCGCGCTCCCCGTGGACTTCCTGCTTCCGTGCGGCGCCTCCCGCACCCGGGCCCCGCGCTTCCTAGACTGACCGCGATGAAGGTCGTGCCCTCGCCCTACGCCGCGCTGCTCGCGCGCACGCCGCTGACCCAGCACGAGGTGCAGGTGGACGGCGTGCCGGCCTCCTGGTGGGAGTACGGCGAGGCCGGCGACGGCCCGACGCTGCTCTTCGTGCACGGCTTCCGCGGCGACCACCACGGCCTCGAGCCCGTGATCGCCTACCTGCCCGGCGTGCACATCATCGCGCCCGACCTGCCGGGCTTCGGCCTCTCGGCGCCGCTGCCGGGCGAGCACTCCATCGACGGCTACGCCGCCTGGGTCGCGGCGTTCGCCCGCGAGCTCGGGCTGGACGACTCCACGATCGTGCTCGGGCACTCGTTCGGCACGATCGTCGTCGCCGCGGCGCTCGCCGCGGGGCTGCCCGCCTCCCGGGCCATCCTCGTGAACCCGATCGCGGCGCCCGCGCTGTCCGGGCCGAACGCGCTCGGCACCCGCCTCGCCTCGCTCTACTACCGGGTCGGCGGCGCGCTGCCCGAGGGGGTCGGCGGAGCGCTCCTGAAGAACCGCGCGGTGGTGCGCGGGTCCTCGATCGTGCTCGCGAAGACGAAGGAGCCGGCCCTGCGCCGGTGGATCCACAACCAGCACGACCGCTACTTCTCCGGCTACGCCAACCGCCGCGTCGTGCTCGAGGCCTTCGAGGCCTCCGTCACCCACGACATCACCGAGTACGCCTCGCAGCTGCACCTGCCCGTGCACCTCGTGGCCGCCGAGCACGACGACATCACGTTCGTGAAGGACGTCGAAGCGCTGCAGCGGATGCTGCCGGATGCGACGCTCACGGTCATCCCGTCGGTCGGGCACCTCGTGCACTACGAGACGCCCGAGGCCGCCGCCAGGGAGATCGCGCGCTTCGCGGGCGTCCCCGTCCCGTGACGATGCGGCTCGTCGTCGACTGCCGCTACATCCGGCGTGACGGCCGGCACGACGGGATCAGCCGGTACACCGCAGGCATCACCGGGGCCCTCGGACTGCTCGTGCCGCTGACGATGCTCATCGACGACGAGCGGCAGCTCGCGCTGCTGCCCGACCTGCCGTGGGCGCGCACCCGCCCGGTCACGCACCCGCTCGAGCCGCTCATCCCGCGCGTCGTGAACCGGCTGCAGCCCGACGTCGTCTTCAGCCCGATGCAGACGTCCGGCTCGCTCGGTCGCCGCTACGGACTCGTGCTCACGCTGCACGACCTCATCTACTACCGGCACCGGACGCCGCCCGCCGAGTTCGCCTGGTGGGTGCGGCTGCTCTGGCGGGTCGCCTACCTCAGCTACCTGCCGCAGCGGGTGCTGCTCGGCCGCGCCGACGAGGTGGTCACCGTCTCGGCGACGGTGGCCGCGGAGATCGCGAAGCACCGGCTCACCCGCAAGCGCGTCACCGTCGTGCCGAACGCGCCCGACACCGCGCCGCTGGCGGAGGCGGCGCCCGGCCCGCGGCAGCGGTCGCTGGTCTACATGGGCGCGTTCATCGCGTACAAGGACGTGGCCACCCTCGTGCGGGCAGCGGCGCTGCTGCCGGGTTGGACGCTGCACCTCGCCAGCCGCATCTCCGCGACCGAGCGCGCCGGCCTCGAGCAGGTCGCGGCGGATGCGGGCGGTGCCGACCTGGTCTTCCACGACGGCGTCGACGACGCCGAGTACGCGCGGCTGCTCGACGAGGCGACCGCGCTCGTCTCCGCCTCCCGCGACGAGGGCTTCGGCATCCCGGTGGTCGAGGCGATGTCGCGGGGCGTGCCGGTCGTGCTCTCGGACATCCCGATCTTCCGCGAGGTCGGCGGCGACGCCGCGATCTACGCCCGGGTCGGCGACCCGAAGTCGTTCGCCGCGGCCGTGCGGCGGCTCGAGGACGTGGGGGAGTGGCGGCGCCGCTCGAACACCGCGCTCGCGCACGTGGCGACCTACAGCTGGGACGCATCCGCCGCCCGCCTGCTGCCCGTGCTGCAGCGCGTGGCGGCCTCGCGCCACCGCTGACCCACGTGGGCCGAGGGCCCGACGGGCGGTTTCGGGCGCGGATGGGCGTCATCGGACGCCCGTTCTGCCCGAAGTGGCCCGTCGGCGCGAAGTCCGGCGCGCTCAGTCGGCGGTGGAGACCGGGTCCACGACCGGGAGGAGGTCCGACGACCAGGGACGACCGGCGAAGGTGATGAGGGAGATCCGGCCGTCCTCGACCCGGAACACGTGGTCGGAGCCGTTCTCGATCCGGACGCCGCGCTCGGGCCAGGTCCAGCGGGTGACGTCGCGGACCAGCGAGCCGATCACGCCGCCGTGGCTGACGACGAGCAGCCGGCTGCCCGGGTGCTTCTCGGCGAGCGCGAGCAGGGCGGGCCGCACCCGCTCGATGACCGCCTCCCGCGGCTCCCGCGCCTTCAGCACGCCCGCCCAGCGGCGGTCGATCTCCTCGCCGGTCATCCCTTCGGCCTCGCCGTAGTTGCGCTCCACGAGCGCCTCGACGAGCTCCGGCTCGCCGAGGGCGACCTCGGAAGCGATGATCCGGGCCGTCTCTGCTGCGCGGGAGAGCGGGCTGGAGGCGATGCCGTCCCAGTGCTGTCGGGCGAGGCGGCGGCCGGCTTCGCGTGCCTGGCGCCGCCCGGTCTCGTTCAGCGGGATGTCGGAGAGGCCCTGGACGCGGCCGAGGCGATTCCACTCGGTCTCCCCGTGGCGGACGAGGACGAGGTCGGTCATGGCGGTGCTCCAGGGCTCGAGGGGCGGCCCCGGCCCGCGATCACGCGATCAGATGCGCGCGGAGTGCGCTGAGGGTCTCCGAGGTCCCGGCGTCGATCTTAACCGCGGCCACCTTGTCGCCCTTCGTGTCCCCGCGGTTCACGACCACGATCGGGATGCGGCGCCGGCGGGCCTGCTCGAGCAGCCGGATGCCGCTGTTCACCGCCAGGGAGGAGCCGGCGACGAGCAGCGCGTCGGCGGTGCGGACGAGGGCGCTCGCCTCGACGAAGCGCTCGGTCGGCACGAACTCGCCGAAGAAGACGACGTCGGGCTTCAGCACGCCGCCGCAGACGGTGCAGTCGGGGACGACGAAGTCGGAGACGTCGCCGACGTCCGCGTCGCCGTCCGGGTTCAGCACCCCGGACGCGCCGCGTTCGACGAACCAGGCGTTCGCCGCCTCGATCCGCTCGGCGATGCTCGACCGCGCGAAGGTCTGCCCGCAGACGAGGCAGAGCACCCGGTGCACGGAGCCGTGCACCTCGACGATGCGCTGCGAACCCGCCTTCGCGTGCAGCCCGTCGACGTTCTGCGTGACGATCCCGTTGACGTGGCCGGCCGCCTCGAGCTCGGCGAGCGCCCGGTGGCCCTCGTTCGGCTCCGCGGCGACGAAGCGCGACCAGCCGAGGTAGCTGCCCGCCCAGTAGCGCTGGCGGAACGGAACGCCGGAGACGAACTGCTGGATCGTCATCGGCGTGCGGGGGACCGCGTCGCGGCCCCGGTAGTCCGGGATGCCGGAGTCCGTGCTGACCCCGGCGCCGGTGAGCACCGCGATGCGGCCGGCGAGCAGCGGGAGGGCCTTCTCGAGCCCCGCGGGCTCGGCCGCCGGGCTTCCCGCCGGGGCGACGCCCGTGGTCAGGCTCATCCGGGCAGCATAATCGGGCGAGTTTTCGGGCAGGTTTCGTCCGACCGATTCGAGGAGGCGCGTGTGCAGGTGCGACCGCTGCCGCCCGAAGGACTCGCCGACCCGGCGCTCGAGGACTTCGTGCGGCTCACCGACGTGGCGCTGCGGCGCAAGCTCGAGCCGGCCGGAGGGCTCTACCTCGCCGAGTCGACCAAGGTGATCGAGCGGGCGCTCGCCGCGGGCCACCGGCCGCGCGCGGTCCTCGCCCGCGGCGAGTGGCTCCCGCAGCTCGAGCCGCTGCTCGCGCCGTTCCCGGACGTGCCGGTGTACATCGGCGACGACGCGGCGCTCGCCGGGATGACGGGCTTCCACCTGCACCGCGGCGCGCTCGCCTCGATGCACCGGCCCGACCTGCCGGATCCCGCCGAGCTGCTTCGCGACGCCCGCCGCGTCGTCGTCCTCGAGGACCTCGTCGACCACACGAACGTCGGCGCGGTGTTCCGCAGTGTGGCCGCGCTCGGGGCGGATGCGGTGCTCGTGACACCGCGCTGCGCGGATCCGCTCTACCGGCGGAGCGTCCGCGTGAGCATGGGCACGGTGCTGCAGGTGCCATGGACCCGCCTTCCCGAGTGGCGGACCGCCGCGCCGCTGCTCCACGACGCCGGGTTCGTGATCGTCGCGCTCGCCCTCGCCGACGACGCCGTCGGCCTCGACGTGCTCGAGCAGGACCCGCCCGAACGGCTCGCGCTCGTGCTCGGGGCGGAGGGCGACGGGCTCAGCCGCGCGGCGCTCGCCGTCGCCGACACGACGGTCACCATCCCGATGCTGCACGGCGTCGACTCGCTGAACGTGGCCGCTGCCGCGGCCGTCGCGCTCTGGGCGACACGCGTGCGGTGACCCCCATCCGGGGGAGGGCCGCGGATGTTCCGTATCCTTCTGCGGTGCCGAACGACGATGCGCCGAACTTCCGGCTGCGCCGACTCGTCGTCGGAGTGCTCGCGGTCTTCATCCTGATCGTCGCGATCGGCGTGCCCGTCGCGATCCTCGCCCCGGTGCCCGAGGCGCAGGCGAGCGTCCCCCAGGCGGCGCCGACGACCACCCCAGCGGCGCACGCGACGTTCCCGTCGTTCGGCGACGGCGCCGTCGGCGCGGTCGGGCTTCCCGGTGTGCTCGCCACCTCCGGCAGCCAGAAGCCCCACTCGATCGCGAGCATCACGAAGGTCGTCACGATGCTCGTGGTGCTCGAGAAGAAGCCGCTGACCGGCAGCGAGCAGGGCCCGACGATCACGTTCACCGACCGCGACGTGCAGATCTACGACCAGGTGATCGCCAACAACGGCTCGAACGCGCCGGTCGCGGCCGGCTGGAAGCTCACGGAGCGTCAGGCGATCGAGACCACGATGCTGCCGTCCGCCAACAACTACGCCGAGTCCCTCGCGATCTGGGCGTACGGCTCCGTCCCGAGGTTCCTCACCGCGGCGAAGGCGTTCCTGAAAGCGCACGGCCTCACCCACACGACGCTCGTCGACTCGAACGGGCTGGACGCGGGTGACAAGAGCACGCCGAGCGACCTCGTCGCGCTCGGCATGCTCGCCCACGCGAACGCCGTGCTCGCGGAGATCGTCTCGATGCACAGCGTCACCGAGCCGCAGATCGGCCTCCTCACGAACACCAACGAGCTGCTCGGGCAGGCCGGGGTCGACGGGATGAAGACCGGGACGACGGACCAGGCCGGCGCCTGCCTGCTCTTCACCGCGAAGGTGTCGGTCGACGGGCAGCCCGTCGAGCTGGTGGGCGTGATCCTCGGCGCCCCCTCGCATCCGCAGCTCGACGCGACCGTGCCGGGCCTGCTGAGGAGCGTGACGGCGGGCCTCCACGAGGTGAAGCTCTCGACGAAGGCCGAGCCCTTCGCGACCTACCACACGAAGTGGGGCGGCACCGCGAAGGCCGTCGCCGGCGCCGACGCGATGGTGCTCGTCTGGGGCAAGCAGCACGTGTCGCGGACGACGCAGGTCGAGGACATCCGCGGCGGCCGGAAGAACGAGCGGGTCGGCTCCGTCGCCTTCGCGATCGCCGGCCGCACCGTCGCGGTGCCGCTGCTGCTCGACCGGAACGTGCTCGCCGCGCCCGTGTGGTGGCGGCTCACGCACCCGCTCCGCTAGCCGCGGAGCGCGCGCGTCAGAAGCCGGGACGCTTCGGCTGGATCGTGTCGCCCGAGGACACCCGGCGGATGCGGCGGCCCACCCAGGGCAGGAAGTACTCCCGCGTCCAGACCAGGTCGTCGCGACGCGCCTGCCGCCACGTCTGCGGCTTGTGCGGCTCGGGACGGCCGGGCTCCAGGTCGTGCTCGACGCCGAGGGTGTCGAGGACCATGCGGGCGACCTCGTGGTGGCCGAGGGTGTTCAGGTGGAGGCGGTCGATCGACCAGTAGCGGGCGTCCTGGATCACCTTCAGGCCCCACTGGTCGGCGACGAGCGCGCCGTGCTTCGCCGCGAGCACGCGGAGGTGCTCGTTGTAGACCGCCGTCTTGCCGCGGATGCGCCGGAAGACGGGGGAGAAGCCGACGTCGACGCCGGTGAAGAGCACGACCGTCGCCCCGGTGGCGGCGAGCGCCTCGAGCGCCGGGTCGAATCGGGCCGCGATCACGTCGGGGTCGGTGCCGGGGCGGATGACGTCGTTGCCGCCGGCGGAGATCGTGATGAGGTCGGGCTGCAGCGCGACCGCCGCCTCGATCTGCTCGTCGACGATCTGGGCGAGCAGCTTGCCGCGCACTGCGAGGTTCGCGTAGGCGAAGTCGGGGGAGCGCTCGCCGAGCACCTCGGCCACCCGGTCCGCCCAGCCGCGCAGGCCGCCGGGGCTCTCCGGATCCGGATCGCCCACCCCCTCGGTGAACGAGTCGCCGACCGCGACGTAGCGCAGCCAGGTGGTCGGTGCCGCAGCCGGCAGCGCCGGGGTGTCGATCGTGTCCGTCATCCGTGATCCTCCGGTGCTCCAGTATCCGACCGCCGGCGGAGGGGCGCGTCCAGGTGACGCGCCCGGCCGGCGGCGCTGGTCGGCGTGTCCGCCGGGGCTCGATTAGCCTCGACAACCGCATGTCCACGCACCTGTTCGACGCCGCCCCCGGTGCCCACCAGGCCGCGAACCTGCCGCCCGCCTTCCCCGACCGGGCGCCGCGCGGGACCGCCGGCTCGCTGCGGCGCTGGCAGGAGGAGGCGCTCGCCGCCTACTTCGAGCGCGAGCCCCGCGACTTCCTCGCCGCCGCGACGCCCGGCGCCGGCAAGACGACGTTCGCGCTCCGGCTCGCGAAGGAGCTGCTCGCGCGCGGCACGGTCGAGCGGGTCACGGTGGTGGCGCCGACGGACCACCTGAAGCGGCAGTGGGCGGAGGCGGCCGAGCGGGTCGCGATCCACCTGAACCCCGTGTTCAAGAACTCCGACGGGTGGCTCGGGCGGCACTGGCACGGCGCGGCCCTCACCTACGCGCAGGTCGGCGTCGACGCGGCGCTGCACAAGCGGCTCACCGAGTCGGCGAAGACGCTCGTCATCCTCGACGAGGTGCACCACGGCGGCGACGCGCTCTCCTGGGGCGACGCCATGCGGGAGTCGTTCGGCAACGCCACCCGCCGGCTGCTGCTCACCGGGACGCCGTTCCGGAGCGACACCGCGCCGATCCCGTTCGTCAGCTACGCGCCGGACGCCGACGGCATCCGCACGTCGATGTCCGACTACTCGTACGGCTACCGCCGGGCGCTGGAGGACGGCGTCGTGCGGCCCGTGCTCTTCATGGTCTACAGCGGCGCGATGCGCTGGCGCACCTCGGCCGGCGAGGAGATGAGCGCGAGCCTCGGCGAGGCGACCACGAAGGACATCACCGCGCAGGCCTGGCGCACCGCCCTGTCGCCCGAGGGGGACTGGATCCCCGCGGTGCTGCAGGCCGCGGACCAGCGGCTCACCGAGGTGCGGCGCCACGTGCCGGATGCAGGCGGGCTCGTCATCGCCTCCGACAAGACCACGGCACGCGCGTACGCGAAGCGGCTCGAGGTGATCACCGGGGAGCCGGCGACCGTCGTGCTCTCCGACGAGAAGGAGGCGAGCGACCGGATCGCCGACTACTCGGCGGGCACCTCGCGCTGGCTCGTCGCGGTGCGGATGGTGTCGGAAGGCGTCGACGTGCCGCGGCTCTGCGTCGGCGTCTACGCCACGAACGCATCGACCCCGCTGTTCTTCGCCCAGGCGATCGGCCGCTTCGTGCGCGCGCGGAAGCGCGGCGAGAGCGCATCCGTCTTCCTGCCGAACGTGCCGGTGCTGCTGAAGCTCGCCGAGCAGCTCGAGCTGGAGCGCGACCACGCTCTCGACCGGCCGTCCGACGACGACATGTCCGGCGCCCTCGACGAGGACGCCCTCACCGCGGCGAACCGCCAGGACAAGGCGTCAGAGGCGCTCACGCTCGACGGTGCGTTCCAGGCGCTCGGCAGCGACGCGAAGTTCGACCGCGTGCTCTACGACGGCGGCGAGTTCGGCTTCGAGGCGGAGGTGGGCAGCGAGGAGGAGCTCGACTTCCTCGGGCTGCCCGGCCTGCTCGAGCCGGACCAGGTGCGCGACCTGCTGCGGCACCGGCAGGCGAAGCAGCAGCGCCGCGGCAAGGGCCGCGTCGCGCCGCCCAGCGCGCCTGCGCCGACGCGGCAGCCGGTGCACGACCTGCCGCTGCACAAGCGGATCAAGGAGCAGCGGAGCCTGCTGAACGACCTCGTCGGGCTGTGGGCCCACCGCACGAACGCGCCCCACGGCTCCGTGCACGCCGAGCTGCGACGGATCTGCGGCGGCCCGGCCGTCGCGCAGGCGTCGCCGGAGCAGCTGCAGGCCCGGATCGACCTGCTCCGGAAGCGCATCAACGGCTGACGCCGTTCGGCTGCCGCTCGGGGGCGCGGCCTAGGGTTCCGGCCGATGCAGACCTTCCTGCCGTATCCGTCGTTCGCGGCGAGCGCGGCCGTGCTCGACGGCCCGCGGCTCGGCAAGCAGCGCGTCGAGACGCTGCAGATCCTGCGCGCGCTGCTCGTGCCGACCTACGGATGGCAGCGGCACCCGGTCGTGCAGATGTGGCGCGGCCACGTGCCCGGGCTGACGGCGTACGGGCTCGCGATGACCGACGAGTGGCTCGGCCGCGGCCATGCGGACACCGTGCGGCCGCAGCTGGTCGAGTTCGCGCCGGAGGTCGACGGGGTGCCGCAGGACGAGCTGGCGGAGCGTGGGCTGCTCCCGCCGTGGCTCGGCGATCCTGTCGTGCACGAGAGCCACCGGTCGCGGCTGATCGCGAAGGATCCGGACTTCTACGGCACGCGCTTCCCCGGCACGCCGCTCGACCTCGAGTACGTGTGGCCACCGGCGCCCGCTGCGCCGCAGGAGCCGCACGTCGCGCCGCTCTGGGTCGTCCGGGTCGACGACCTCGACAGCTGGCGCGACGCGGGCCTGGTGGGCATCCCGCAGGCCAACTCGGCCGGCAAGATCACCCCGGCCTGGCGGCAGCAGCACGAGCGGTTCGCGGAGGAGCTCGCGCCGGGTGTGCTCGTGGCGGTGCTGGGCGCGGCGGATCCCGCGCTGCTGCACCTCGCGGAGATCACCGGACCGCCCGCATCCGTCACGATCGACGGGGCGGAGTACCTCGCACGGTCGGCTCGGTACGAGGGCGACCTCGCCCGGGGCGAGCTGCCGGTGCCGGCAGAGCTGCAGAACCCTCGGCGCCTCTTCCCGGTGGCACCACCGCATGCGGTGCGCGCGGGCGCCGGCGACCTGCACCCCGAGCAGCGGACCATCCGGATCTCGGCCTGGCCGCCGAGGTCGGGGCCGAAGACGTAGCGCTCGCCGTCGGGTGCGAAGCCGTGCTTCGCGTAGAACGCCAGGGCCCGTGGATTCGCCTCGAACACCCAGAGCTCGCCGGCGGTGCCGGGCGGCAGGACGGCGTCGAGCAGGCGTACCCCGGTGCCCGTGCCCTGCTCCGAGGCGAGCACGTAGATCGAGTACACCTCGCGGTCGGTGGCCGGCGGGCGTCCGTGTGGCAGATGGGTGCGGGTGGGTCCGCTCGCGGCGACCCCGACGATACGGCCCTCGCGCTCCGCTACCACGGCCCGCTGGCCTGGCCACGGGTCCGTCACGGTCCGCCGCCAAGCCTCGATGCGGCGCCCCTCCGTGAAATCGGCCCAGAAGGACGAGGGCAGCAGGTCGTCGTAGGCCTCGTGCCAGGCGGCGAGGTGCATCCGGCCGGTGGCCTCCGCGTCGCCTTCGGTGAGCGGCCGGATCACGGTCATGGCCCCATCTTGCCGTCCGGCGACCGAGCACCCATCAGCACGATCGCTGACGTGCTCCGGGGTCAGCGGAAGTCGCGGGACACGTGCCGCGCGCCGATCGGCAGCCGCTCGAACCGGTCCGCGACCACGTTCACCACGCCCTCGGGCGAGCGCTCGAGGATGCCGCGCACGATCATCGCCGGCGCCTCCCGGGCCACGCGGCGGTACCGCTGCCAGACCCCGACGCTCGCGATGACGTTGATCATCCCGGTCTCGTCCTCGAGGTTCAGGAACGTGATGCCGCTCGCGGTCGCCGGGCGCTGCCGGTGCGTGACGACGCCGCCGACCTCGATGCGCCTGCCGCTCTCCGCGGACCGCAGGGCGCTCGACGTGAGCACGCCGCGGCGGCTGAGATCCCCGCGCACGTACGCGACCGGGTGGTCGTCCGGCGTGATGCCGGTCGCCCACAGGTCGGCCGCGACGCGGTCCATGCCCGACGGCTCGGGCAGCAGCGGCGGCTGCACGCTGATCGAGGTGTGCGGCAGGTACTCCGGCCGCTCCTCCGCGGCAGGACCGGCGGCCCAGAGCGCCTCCCGCGTGTTCATCCCGAAGCACTCGAACGCGCCGGCGGTCGCGAGCGCCTCGAGCTGGGGCACCGAGAGCCCCACACGCCGGGCGAGGTCGCGGATGCCGATGTACGGACCGCTCGCGGTGCGCTCGCGCACGATCCGCTCCGCAAGCGCCTGGCCGATGCCCGTGACGCCGGTGAGGCCGAGCCGCACCGCATGGTTGCCGTCACGCCGGTGCTGCACATCCGCGATCGGAGCGGAGCGGTCGAACCGCGGCGCCACCGGCGGCTGCTGCGCATCGAGGCAGCCGGCCATCCCGGTGGGTCCCTGCGCGGAAGCGACGGGTTCGAGGGTCGGGTCGACGAGCGACGCGTTGATGTCGGGTCGCCGGATCTCGACCCCGTGCCGGCGGGCATCCGCGGTGAGTGAGGCGGGGGAGTAGAAGCCCATCGGCTGCGCGCGGAGCAGCGCCGCGAGGAAGACGCCCGGGTAGTGCAGCCGCATCCACGCGCTCGCGTAGACGAGCAGCCCGAAGCTCAGCGAGTGGCTTTCCGCGAAGCCGAAGTTCGCGAACGCCTGGATCTTCAGGTAGATCTCGTCGGCCGTCGCCGGGTCGATGCCGTTCGCCGCCATCCCCGCGTAGAGCTTCTCCTTCAGCGACTCGATCCGCTCGATCCCGCGCTTCGAGCCCATCGCGCGCCGCAGCAGGTCGGCGTCCTCGCCCGTGCAGCCGCCGACCGCCATCGCGACCTGCATCAGCTGCTCCTGGAAGATCGGGACGCCCAGGGTGCGGGCGAGCACCGGCTCGAGCAGCGGATGCAGGTAGGTGACCGGCTCGTCGCCGAGCCGCCGCCGGACGTACGGATGCACCGCTCCGCCCTGGATCGGCCCGGGACGGATGAGCGCCACCTCGATGACGAGGTCGTAGAACCGGCGGGGCTGCAGCCGGGGGAGCGTGCCCATCTGGGCCCGCGACTCCACCTGGAACACCCCGACCGTGTCGGCGCGGCAGAGCTGGTCGTAGACGCCCTGCTCCTCCTTCGGGATCGTCTCGAGCGTCCACCGCTCGCCGACGTGCTCCGCGGCGAGGTCGAAGGCGTACTGCAGCGCGGCGAGCATCCCGAGCCCGAGCAGGTCGAACTTCACGAGCCCCATCCAGGCGCAGTCGTCCTTGTCCCACTGCAGCACCGTGCGGCCGGGCATCCGCGCGTGCTCGACCGGCACCACCTCGCCCACCGGGCGGTCGGTGAGCACCATGCCGCCGGAGTGGATGCCGAGGTGCCGCGGGAACTTCAGCACCTGCTCGGCGAGCTCGACGACGGACGCCGGGATGTCGTGGTCGTCGCTCGAGGTCACCGCGCCCCACCGCTCCACCTGGCGGCTCCACGCGTCCTGCTGGCCGGTGGAGGCGCCGAGCGCCTTCGCCATGTCGCGCACCGCGTTCTTCGGCCGGTAGGTGATCACGTTCGCGACCTGCGCCGCGTTGCGCCGCCCGTAGGTGGCGTAGACGTACTGGATGACCTCCTCGCGGCGGTCGGAGTCGAAGTCGACGTCGATGTCGGGCTCCTCGTCGCGCATGCTCGACAGGAACCGCTCGAACGGCAGGTCGAAGAAGATCGAGTCGACCGCGGTGATGCCGAGCAGGTAGCAGACGGCCGAGTTCGCGGCGCTGCCGCGGCCCTGGCAGAGGATGCCGCGGGACTTCGCGTAGCGGACGATGTCGTAGACGATCAGGAAGTAGCCGGGGAAGTCCTTCTCCTCGATCACCGCGAGCTCCCGATCGATCCGGGCGAGATCGGCCGGCGACGCCCGCGGGTACTTCTGCGGAATCGCGTCGTGCACGAGCTGCTTCAGCCAGGTGATCGGTGTGTGCCCCGCGGGGACGGGGAGCTTCGGCAGGCCCGGCTTCAGGCTCTTCAGCGCGAACCGGGTGTCCTCGGCGATGTCGACGGTGGTCTCCACGGCCCCCGGGTAGCGCGCGAAGCGGATCCGCTGCTCGGCTCCCGAGTACAGGGGGGCGGCGGATGCGGGCAGCCAGCCGTCCATCTCGTCGAGGCTGCGGCGGGCGCGCACCGCGGCGAGCGCGGTCGCGAGGCGGCGGCCGCCCGGGGTGGCGACGTGGGCGTTGGCGGTGGCGACGACGGGCAGCCGCCGGGCGCCGGCGAGCGCGAAGAGCGCGTCGTTCGCGGCGGAGTCGAGCGGGGCGCCGGTGTCGAACAGCTCGACGACCACGCCGTCCCGGCCGAACTGCCCGACCAGCCGGTCGAGCTCACGCCCCGCGGCGACCGGATCGAGGCCGGCGCCCGTCACGAGCGCCTGCCGCACCCGGCCCTTGCGGCAGCCGGTGAGGGCGAGCACCCGGCCGTTGAGGGCGTCGACGAGCGCGGCTTCGTCGTAGACCGGCTTGCCCTTCTCGGCGCCGCCGGTCGGGGAGCCCTCGGCGCCCGCGAGCTGCGCGTCGGTGATCGCCGACGCCATCGCGTGGTAGCCCTCCGCGCCGCGGGCGAGCAGCAGCAGATGCGAGCCCTCCGGATCCGGCACGCCGTTCTGCGGCGCCCCGAGCCCGAGCGAGAGCTCGGCGCCGAAGACGGTGTGCACCGCGTGCTGCTCCGCCGCCTCGGCGAGGCGCACGGCTCCGTAGAAGCCGTCGTGGTCGGTGAGGGCGAGCGCCGACAGCCCGAGCCGGCTCGCCTCCTCGAGCAGCTCCTCTGGGCTCGAGGCGCCGTCGAGGAAGCTGAAGTTCGAGTGCGCGTGCAGCTCCGCGTAGGGCACGACATCCGAGTCGGCCGCGGGCGGCTGCTCCTTCGGCCGGTAGGGGTGCCGCTTCAGCGACCAGGCCGGGCTGTCGCCGCCGTCGGCCGCGACCGGCGGCCCGCCCGGGCGGCGCGAGTCGGAGAGCCGTCGCTCGAACTCGGACCAGGGGATTGGTGGGTTGCTGTAGCCCATGGCACCAGTATCGAAGACGTGTTCGACATCGGCAAGGGAATCGCTGATCATCGGCCGAATTACAACCGTGTGGTTCGCCGACGCTCCCGCGCCGCCGCGAGCGTCTGCTGTCCGCTTGGACAACTGTTGCGGTTCTAGCGGCCACAGTTGTCCGTGCGGACAGCAGACGGGTTGGAGGAGCGATGGACGATCGCGAGCGGCCGGGCGCCCGGCAGTGGGTGCCGGAGGGCGCCGACATCGCGGCGCTGAAGACCGCCGCCGAGGCCTGCCGGGGCTGCGAGCTGTGGGAGCCCGCGACGCAGGTCGTGTTCTCGGCCGGGCCGCCGTCCGCGTCGGTGGTGCTGGTCGGCGAGCAGCCGGGCGATCAGGAGGACCGGCGCGGCATGCCGTTCGTCGGCCCTGCAGGCACGCTGCTCGTGCAAGCGGTGCGGGACGCCGGGATCGACCCGGCCACCGTCTACCGGACCAATGCGGTGAAGCACTTCCGGTTCGAGCTGCGCGGCGCCCGCCGCCTGCATAAGACGCCGGAGGCCGTCCACATCACCGCGTGCCGGCCGTGGCTGCACGCGGAGCTGCAGCAGCTCGCGCCCGGCATCGTCGTCGCGCTCGGCGCGACCGCGGGCCGATCCCTGTTCGGCCGCCCGGTGCGCATCGGCGCCGAGCGCGGGCACGTGCTCGAGGGCGCGATCCCCGACACCGACGCGAAGGCGCTGCTCACCGCGCATCCGTCGGCTGTGCTGCGGATGAAGGACGACCCCGGCTACGACGACGCCTACGCCGCGCTCGTCCGCGACCTCAAGACCGCTGCGGCCGCCGCGGGCTGACCCCGGCCGCCCGCGGTGTGCAGGACAGCGTGCGATGTGCAGGACCGGCACGCGCCGCGCGTCCTGCAGACCGCACCGGATCCTGCAGAACGCACGGCTAGTCGTACCGCGCCTCCGCCCACCACCGCCCGGACTCGAAGCAGAGCAGCCACGCGGATCCGTCGCCAGCGACGACCTGCAGGCGGTGCACGCTGCGTGCCGCCGCCGGGTCCCACCAGCGCTCGTCGACCGGCCACGGCCCCGCCCACGCGGTGACCAGCAGCCGGGAGCTCGACCCGGGCGGCACGAAGCCCGCCGGCGGCCCGCTCGGCATGCCGCGCTCGTCGACGGCGACCGTCTCGCCCGCCGGGTCGAGCACGGCGACGTCGGGCCGGTCGCCGAGCACGCTCGCCGGGCTGAACCCGGGCAGGCGGCCGGGCCACGGCCGTTCCGGATCCCGCTGCGGCGCCGCCCGCTCGCCCCACGGCGCGAGCACGCGCCGGTCCGCGACCAGCCGGCCGCCGCCGACCGTGGCCGTGAGCACCGCCTCGTGCCCGAGCATGCTCTGCACGCGGGAGAGCGCGTGGTGGATCCGCTCGTCCGGTCCGCCACCCCACAGGCCCTGCTCGTGGTTCGCCGCCGCGTCGACGTTCTCGGGCGTGAGCCGCACCGCGGTCACCGCGGCGGACAGCTCCTCGACGCCCACCCCGGTCAGCTGCCAGCGCACCCGGTCGACCACGTCGAGGGGCGTGAAGGACCGCGGATGCAGCCACGTGCGCCGGCGCACCCCGCCGTCCTCGGTGGTGATCTCGACGGTGAGGCCGGTGCAGACGGCGAGGTCGGCCGTGAGGGCGTCGAGGAACCCCTCCGCGGTGCGGCGGAGGGCGAACGCGATCTGGTCCACCCGGTCGAGCGGCGGCTCGAACTCGATCCTGGCGTCCCGGTCCTTCGGCGCCGTGCGCGGCACGACGCGACGCGCATCGAGGCCGGCCGCGACCCGGTGCGCGGCCTCGCCCGACGGGCCGAACCGGTCCCGCACCTGGTCGACCGGCAGCGCCGCGAACGCGCCGAGCGTGCGCACGCCGAGCTTCGCGAGCACCTGCGTGAGCTCGGGCAGCCCCGTGAGCGCCACCGGCAGGGGCGCGAGGAACGCCGCGCTGCCGCCCAGCGGCACGATCCTGGAGCGCCTGGCCGCCGTCGTGGACCGTGCGGCCTGCTCGGCGGCGAACGGCCCGTCGGCGAGCCCGACCCGCGCCTCGGGCACCCCCGCGGCCGCGAGCAGGCCGAGCACCGCATCCGCCGCCTCGGCCTCCCCGCCGAAGTAACGGGTGGGGCCCTGGGCGCGGATCACCACCACGCCGGGCCGCGCGACCTGCACGGTCGGGATGCCCGCCTCGAGCGCGAGCAGCACCGGCTCGAAGTGCCGCGCGTCGGCGGCCGGGTTCGCGGGCAGCACGGTGAGGGTCGCGCAGCGGGCCTGCGCCTCCCGGATCCGCAGGCCGCGGCGCACCCCGGCGGCCCGGGCCGCGGCCGAGCACGCGGCCACCACGCCGGCCTCGACGACCGCGATCTCGGCCTCGAGGTCGACGCCCGCCTCCGCGGCGCCCGCGCGGATCGGCCAGTCGGGGCACCAGGCGACGATCGCGCGCTCGGGCGTCACACCGCCTCCAGCCGTCGCCGCGCCGGCTGCTCGGCCCAGAGGTCGGCCTCGCCGATGCTCCACGCGTCGTCGCGGATGCGCACCGGATGCACCGTGCGGATGTCGCGGGCCGTCACCGCGATGCGCACGTCGCGGCCGGCGAGGTAGCCGGATCCGGTGCCGATGCCCGTCCAGGAGGTGGTCTCGATCTCGAGGGTCGCCTCCGCCTGCGCCCACGGGCCGAGCACGAGCAGGGTCGAGCCGCGCTGCCGCAGCCGGGACGCGAGCCGCGCCGCCTCTCCAGCGGCGGCGCGCGCCGGGGGCCGCAGCAGCACGACCGGCAGCACGTCGGCGACCTGCGCGGCGACGGCGAGCCACGCCTCGCCGGGCTCCGGCACGAGCACGAGCCGGTCGAGGTCGACCCCGAACCCGGCCGCCGCCTCGATCCCGAAGTCGGGCACCCCGATCGCCGCGCACCAGCCGCCGGCCGCGCTCGGCCCGGCCATCAGCAGCATCGCGAGGGTGAGCGAGTCGGGCACCGCGTAGGCGACCCCGGCCTTCAGCGCCCCGCCGGGCAGCAGCGGCGCGAGCTCGGGGCGGGTCGGCAGCGTGCGGGCGCCGAGCCCGGTGGCCTGCATGGCGCGGATCTGCGCCTGCAGCTGCTCGACCGTACGGGCGCGCTCCTCCGGCGCGAGCTGCACGGCGGAGAGGGACACCCCCTCATCTTCGAACACGCGTTCGATGCGCGCAACATGCCCGTCACCCGTGCTCGGTACGCTGCGGGGGTGATCAGAGCCGACCGGCGTCCGCACCGGTGAGCTTCACCGCGACCGTGGCCTGGGCCGTCGCGGCCCTGCTGCTCGTCGTCGGCGTGACCGGCTTGTCGCGCCGCGTGGGCTGGTCGGCGCCGCTGCTGCTCGTTCTCGCGGGAGTCGGCATCGCGTTCATCCCCGGCGTGCCGACCGTGCAGCTGAACCCCGAGGTGGTGCTCGTCGGCGTGCTGCCCGCCGTGCTCTTCGCAGCGGCGCTGCAGACGTCCTTCCTCGAGGTGCGGGCCCGCGGCGACTCCATCCTCACGCTCTCGGTCGGGCTCGTCGTGTTCTCGGCGCTCGTCGTCGGGATCGTCACGTGGCTGCTCGTGCCCGAGATGACCTTCGCGGCGGGCATCGCCTTCGGGGCGATCCTCGCGCCCACCGACGCCGTCAGCGTGGGCGCGATCGCGGGCAGCGGCAAGCTGCCGCGGCGGCTCGCGGCGCTGCTCGAGGGCGAGGGGCTGCTGAACGACGCCACGGCGCTCGTGACGCTGAACAGCGCGATCGCGGCGATCGGCGCGGTGGTCACCATCGGGGACATCGCCCGGGACTTCACGCTCGCGGTCGTCGGCGGCCTCGCCTCCGGGGTGGCCGTCGCCGTCGGGCTCACCTGGATCCGCCGCCGCCTCAAGGCCCCCGTGCTCGACACCGCGCTGTCGCTCGCGGCGCCCTACATCGCCTACCTGCCGGCGATCCTGGTGCACGGCTCCGGCTTCCTCGCGGTCGTGGTGACCGGCGTCTGGCTCGGGTACCGGGCGCCGGTCTTCCAGTCGGCGGAGTCGCGGATCGCGGAGCGGATCAACTGGCGCACGCTGTCGTTCCTGCTCGAGAACGCCGTCTTCCTGCTCATCGGGCTGCAGCTGCCCGAGATCGTCCGCAGCGCGTCGAAGTCGAACATCGGCCTGCTGCCGGGCGCGCTGCTCATCGCCGCCATCTACCTCACGATGGTGCTCGCCCGGTACCTGTGGGTGCTCGCGGCGACGGTGCTGTACCGGTTCGGTCCGGAGCGGCTGCGCGAGCGGCGCTGGGGGTGGCGCACCGCGTTCGCCATCTCGTTCGCGGGGGTGCGCGGCGTCGTCACGCTCGCCGCGGTGTTCCTGCTGCCCGACGACACGCCGCAGGTGGGCTTCCTCAAGCTCGCCGCGTTCGTCATCGTGGTGCTGTCGCTGCTGCAGGGTCTCTGGCTCTCCTCGCTCGTGCGCTGGATGCGCCTGCCGCTGCCGAACCCCGATCAGGACCGGATGCAGATCCGCATCCTCGTCGGCGAGGCCCAGCAGGCGGCGCTCGAGCGGCTCGAGCACGAGGCCGCGGAGGACGACCCGGAGGAGGTCGTGCAGAGCCTGCGGCAGACCGCCCAGTACCGGATGGGGATCGGCACCACCGACGAGGAGGGCGTCGCAGCGCAGCCCGACGTCTACGCCCGTCTCCGCCTCGCCATGCTCGACGCGGAACGGCACGCGGTGCTCGAGGCGCGGCAGGAGGGCCGCTACGAGGAGTCCGCGATCAACGCGGTGCTCGCGGACTACGACACGATCGAGGCCGCGATGAAGCGCTCCTACCGGCGCGATCTGCCCAGCCGGAGGCCGCCGCAGCTGCTCCGCGTGCGGCGCCGCTCCTAGCGCTCGTCGTCGAGGTCGATGTCCTGACCGGCCAGCTCGTTGTCGGGCAGGATCGGCTCGAACTCGACGGGCGCGCCGCCGGTCGGCCCGTCGTTGCCGTCGCCCGGGCCGGGGAGCACGGTGTCGCCCGCGACCGCGTCGTTCGTGACCGTGTCCATCGACTCGGCGCGCAGCGCCAGCGGGTCGCCGCCGGCGAGGTCGTCGTCGGGGTCGTCCGGCAGCACCGCCTCGCCGTCCAGGCCGCCGTCGCCGTTCGGGACGCCGGTGACCGGATCCGCCGAGCCGAGGTCGGCGCCCTCACCCGTCGCGTCGGGGTCGATGTCGTCGGTGCGTGCGTCGCTCATGCGCTCGACGCTACGACCGGCACCTGAAGGGGACGTCACGGCGCCCGTGAGGACGGTGAGCAGGTCGTGCTCCGTGACCGCGGCGATGGACAGCACCCGGTAGCCCTCCGAGGCGAAGAACACGGTGATCCGGTCGTCCTCGACGCTCATCACCCGGCCGTCGCCCCACTCGGCGTGCCGCACCGCCGTGTCGATGGGGAACGGGATCGAGCCGTCGCCGTCGCCGTCGACGGCGCGCGCCTCGGCGTACCGCTCGGCCGCGCCGCTGAAGCAGTTGTCGCAGGCGTGGCAGAGCTGGGTGTCCTCGTCGCCGAAGTAGCCGAGCAGGAACTGCCTGCGGCACTGCGTCGTCTCGGCGTAGGAGCGCATCATCGCGAGCCGCGACTCGTCGATGCGGCGCCGCGCCTCGGCCTGCTCGAGCGCTGCCCGCACCGCCTCGTCCGCGACGATCGGCCGCTCGCCCGAGACCGCCCGGCCGTCCTCGATCGAGAAGACGCCCGCCTCCTCGAAGAGCGCGGCCAGGGCGCTGGCGCGGCGCCCGCTGAGGCCGGCGCGCTCGCCCGCCGCCCGGATGTCGGGGTCGTCGCGGAGCGCCAGCAGCAGCGCCTTCAGGTCCTTCGCCTTCGGCACGGCGCTCGCGAAGAACTTCCGGAGCGCCAGATCCTCCGGCCGGTGGTGCAGGGTCGCGACGGCCGGCTCCCCGTCGCGCCCGGCCCGGCCGACCTCCTGGTAGTACTCGTCGACGCTCTCCGGTGCAGCCGCATGCACGACGAAGCGCACGTCGGCCTTGTCGATCCCCATCCCGAACGCGCTGGTGGCGACCATGACCGCGACGTCGCCCTCGTGGAAGGCCGCCGACAGCTCGCGGCGCCGCTTCGCGGGCAGACCGCCGTGGTAGCCGTCCGCGGCGACGCCCCGCTCCTGCAGCGCGGCCGCGTACTCCTCCGTCGCGCGCCGGGTCCCCACGTAGAGCAGGCCGGGCGCGGGCAGCGCGGCCACGTCGTCGAGCACGGCGGCGACCTGCTCGTGCTCATCGGTGTGCCGCACGACCTTCAGGCCGATGTTCGGCCGGTCGAAGCCGTGGATGAGGATCCGCGGGTCCCGCATCCGCAGGCGCTCGACGATCTCCTCGCGCACCGGCCGCGACCCCGTCGCGGTGAGGGCGAGGATCGGCGGCCGCGGGGCGTCCGGGACCTGCGGGGGAGCGGGCAGCCGCTCGGCGACCTCGCCGAGGCGCAGGTAGTCGGGCCGGAAGTCGTGCCCCCACGACGAGACGCAGTGCGCCTCGTCGACGGCGAGCAGCGAGATCGGCGCCGCAGCGAGCCGGGCGACGACCTCCTCGTTCGCGAGCTGCTCGGGCGCGAGGAAGAGGTAGCCGAGCTCGCCGGCCTCGAGCATCGACCAGGCCTCCTCCGTCCTCGCCTTCGGCTGCGCGGAGTTGACGAGCCGCGCCGGCCGCGCGCCGTCGGTCTCCGCGAGGTGTGCGAGCTGGTCCGCCTGCAGCGCGATCAGCGGCGAGACGACGAGCGTGGTGCCCGGCAGCAGCGCCCCGGCGATCCGGTAGGCCGCGGACTTGCCGTAGCCGGTCGGCATGACGCCGAGCACGTCGTGGCCCCCGAGCACCGCGGCGACGGCACGCGCGAGGCCCGGCCGGAGGGGGTCCCAGCCGAAGACGTCGCGCGCGACGCGCTCGATGTCGCGGGCGTGTCGGCCGGCCTCTTCGCCCCTCGTGTCCTCGATCTGGATCTCGGTGCTGCTCACCGACCCATCGCAGCAGCGGGCGACTGGGCCGTTCCCCAGGGCCGCCATCGCGCGGATCCGGAGATTCCGGGCGACGCGCCGGGCGGATGCGCTCCGCCCCGGCGTGTCGTGCAGGAACTCCGGATCCGCGCGACGTGCGGCGTTCAGGTAACGGGTGCGCCACCGGACGATCCGCCCCTCCCGCCGCCCACCGCCGCTCCCTATCGTTCGTCCATGTCCCGGACCGTGCCGCACCACCCCTTCACGATCGACGCCTGGCGGCGCCGCACCGAGCTGCCGATCACCGTGGCGGCCGTGCTCTTCCTCGTGGTCTACGCGTGGAAGGTGCTCGCGGACCTGCACGGTGCGCCGGCGGATGCGGCGGAGGCCGTCATGGGCGCCGTCTGGCTCCTCTTCGTCGTCGACTACGTGGTCACGCTCTGGCTGGTGGAGCACCGGGGGCGATGGTTCGTCACCCACCTGCCGCAGTTCCTCGTGGTCGCGCTGCCGATGCTGCGGCCGCTGCGCTTGCTGCGGCTGCTCACCCTCTTCGCGGTGCTGCAGCGGGCCACCGGCACCTGGATCCGCGGGCGGGTGACCGTCTACGTCGTCGGATCGACGGCGCTGCTCGTGTTCCTCGCATCCCTCGCCGAGCTCGAGGCGGAACGGCCTGCGCCGGGGGCCGAGATCCGCACGTTCGGGGACGCCGTGTGGTGGGCGTTCGAGACGATCACCACGGTCGGGTTCGGCGACCGGGTGCCCGTGACCGCGCAGGGCCGGTTCATCGCCGTCGGGCTGATGCTCGCCGGCATCGCGCTGCTCGGCATCATCACCGCGACGCTCGCGTCGTGGCTCGTCGAGCGCATCTCGACGGGGGAGCGGGCGGCCGAGGCCGTCACCACGGCCCACGTCGACGCCCTCGCCGGCGAGATCCGCGCCCTTCGCGCCGAGCTCGCCGCCCTTCGCACAGATCGCGCCGTTCCGGAGAAATCGGACGACACGCCGTCGTGAGCGCCCTCGGCGCGGCGTGTCGGCTGAAAACTCCGGAACGGCGCGATTCGGCTCAGCTCACGTGCACCATCGGGCGACGGCGCACATCCGGCTCCGTCTCCCGGAGCACCTCCCGCGTCACCGGGGCGACCTCGCCCTCGCCGGAGACGAGGAAGCGGAACATGTTCGAGACCGGGTTGCCCTCGGTCCACTCGAAGTAGATGTGCGGCACGACGCCCGTGATGTTCCGGATCTGCAGCAGCACCGCCGCGAGGGTGTTCGGCACGTTGCCGCTCGCCACCTCGAGCACGCGGAAGCCGTGCCGGATGATGCCCCGCACCTCGAGGTCCTCCTCGAAGTCGGAGGAGTCCGCCTTCGTCACCTCGAGGAAGATGATCGACGCCCGGCCGGGGATGTTGCTGTCGCGCCGCTCGTCCCGCGCCTTGGTGCGGTACTCCTCCTCGTCGCGGGCGCCGGGCTCGTTCGCGACGAGGTGGATGGCGCCGTAGTCCTCGGCCTCGCGGAGGAACTCGAGCGCGGCGTCGTCGAAGAGCACGCTCGTCGCGCGCATCTGGAAGGAGCGGCGGATCCGGGAGAGGAAGGAGACCACGAGGATGCCGAGGATGAACAGCAGCGAGATCCGCACGCCGTCGGGCCGCTGCACGATGTTCACGACCAGCGTGTACGCGAGGATCAGCGCGACGACGCCGAAGCCCACCGTCCGCTTCCACTGCCGCTTCCGCCGCGCGGACAGGGTCACGGCGGTCGCGGCCGACGTGATCAGCATGAGCACCCCGGTGGCGTACGCGCCCCCCTGCGCGTCCACCGACGCGTTGAAGGCGAGCGTGACGAGGACCGCGATCACCGTGAACACGATCACGAGCGGCCGCACCGCCCGCGCCCAGGTCGGCGCCATGCCGTAGCGCGGCAGGTACCGGGGCACGATGTTGAGCAGCCCGGCCATGGCGGAGGCACCGGCGAACCAGAGGATCGCGATCGTGGACGCGTCGTACGCGGTCCCGAAGATCGGGCCGAGGTGCTCGTGGGCGAGGTACGCCAGGGCGCGGCCGTTCGCGGCGCCGCCGGGCTGGAACTCCCGCGGCGGGATCAGCAGCGTGGTGACGAGGCTCGAGGCGATGAGGAAGAGGCTCATCGTCGTGGCCGCGGTCGTGAGCAGGCGCTTGGCCCCGCGGATCCGCGCCTCGGGCCGCTGCCCGGGCCGGTCCGCGTCGCCGCGGATCTGGGGGATGACGGTGACGCCCGTCTCGAAGCCCGACAGGCCGAGCGCGAGCTGCGGGAAGACCAGCAGGGCGACGCCGATGACCCCGAAGATGTTGCCGCCACCCTGCGCGAGCAGCGCCCTGCCCCAGTCCGTGAACAACGCCGGCTGCTGGAGCACCAGGACGAAGCCGTCGATCACGACGATCGCGTTCAGCACGAGGTAGACCGCCACGAGCACGACGGCGATGCCGATCGCCTCGTTGAAGCCGCGGAGGAAGACGGCGCCGAGCAGCAGGATCAGCAGCAGCGTGACCCAGAGGTGCGCCCCGGCGAAGGACTTCGGGACGAGCGGGTTGCTCACCGCGTGCTCGGCCGCATCCGCCGCCGACAGGGTGATCGTGATGATGAACGCCGTGCCGGCGAAGCCGAGCAGCGCGAGGACGAAGAGCTTGCCGCCCCACCACGGCAGCAGCCGCTCGAGCATCGCGATCGAGCCCTCGCCGCGGTAGCTCTCGCTCGCGACCCGCCGGTAGACCGGCAGCGCGCCGAACAGGGTCAGCGCGACGAGCACCAGCGTCGCGATGGGGGAGACGAACCCGGCGGCGAGGAAGGCGATCGCGGGCTGGTAGCCGAGCGAGGAGAAGTAGTCGACCCCGGTGAGGCACATGACCCGGAGCCAGTGGTTGGTGTGGGCGGCCTTGCCGTGCGGCCCCTGGTGGGCGCCGGCGGAATCGGTGAGGCCGTCGAGCGCCCAGCGGCCGAATCGCCCGCGCTGCTGCGGCTCCGGCGCGCAGACGTCGGGCACGGCGCGCTGCTCGGCGAGGGAGTCGGGATGCACGGACAGCCCGGCGCGATGCCCGAGCTCGTGGGCGGGGTGCCGCCCGTCGCCGTCGGCCTCGTGGGACCGGTGGCCGTGCCCGGGTGCCGTGTCAGGAGCAGGGAGCGGACCGCGCGGCGGGGCGGCCCGCAGGTCCTTCGGATCCGACATCCCACCGTCTTCGTCGTGAGCGGCGATCGCCGCAGGCAGCGGCCAGTGTAGATCAGGCCGCGGAAGCCTCTTGCGCGAGGTGGAGGCGGAAGAACGCGTCGATCCTGCCCCACGCGTCGGCGGCCGTCTCGGGGTCGGGACCGGCGTGCAGCACCTGCTCGAGCAGCAGCCCCATCACCGGGTTCGACTTGTGCGGCTCGTCGTTCAGGAACGAGTGCCCGGCGGTCGGGTACTCCTTCACGTCGTGCGGCACGCCGTGCCGCTCGAGCGCCGCATCGAGGCGGGCGGCCGCACCGCTCAGGCTCCGGTCCCGGCCGCCGTAGCTGCCGACGACGGGGCAGGCGCCGACCAGCCGCGGGTCGAGCGGCTTCGGCAGGCGGCCGTAGTTGGCGCTCGCCGCGTCGAAGCCCTTGTCCTGCACCGCCATCAGCGCGAAGCCGCCGCCCATGCAGAAGCCGAGCACGCCGATGCGCCCGGTGCAGTCGTCCCGGCCCGCGAGGGTGCGCCGTGCGGCCTCCACGTCGTCGAAGGTGCGGCCGGAGCCGCGGCCGATGTCCCCGAACGTGCGGCGGAGGCACTTGCGGGGGCCGCCGTCCACGAAGAGGTCCGGCATGAGGGTGAGAAAGCCGGCCGCGGCGCTCCGCTCCACCTGGCGGCGCATCACGGGCGTGATCCCGAAGGCCTCGTGCACCATCACGACGCCGGGCCAGGGCCCCTCGCCGTCCGGCAGGCCGAGCACCCCGGTCAGGCCGGGGCTCCCCGCCTCGATGGTGGGCAGGCGGACGTCGATCAGGGTCGGCACGGGCTCATCATCGTCCTTCGCGCGGCCGCACGACGACCAGGACCGCCCAGCCGGCCGCGAGCACGAGCATGGTGACGACGCCGCGCGGCGGATAGATGTGGCTGGTCAGGAACGACACCGCCCCGGCGACGACGAGGAGGGCGCCGAGCACCGCGATCGGCCGCCGTGTCGCCACTGCGGCCAGGGCGGCGAGCACGGTGGCGGCGAGGTACGCGATCACCGCGGGCAGCGCCAGGGCCCTCCCGAGCGAGAAGAGCACGCCCTCGCCCCGCAGCCCGTGCAGCGCGAGACCCCCGGCCCCGATGCCCGCGAGCACGTCGAGGGCCGTGTAGCCGCAGGCGAAGAGGTAGCCGAGCACCGCCGCGACCACGGCGAGGCGCGGATGCCGCTCCCGCAGCACCAGCCACGGCGCGAGCGCGAGCAGCGGGAAGATCCAGAGCGCGACGAGGTGGATGTTCCGCCAGACGAGCGCGTCGGACGCTGTGAGGTCCTGCGGATGAGGGAGCCCGGCGACCGCGAGCGCGACCGGCGGCAGCACCACGGCGAGCAGGGGGATCCAGGTCGCGCGGCGCACCTGGGCACGCTAACCGCCGGGCGGCTGCCGTTCGCGCGCGGGGAGGATACTGACGCCCGTGACCGGCACCCCCTCGCTCGACACCGCGGCGGGTGCGGCGGTGAAGAACCGGCTGCTCTGGGCCGCGATCCTCGCGTCGTTCGTCTCGTTCCTCGACGGCTCCATCGTGAACATCGCCTTGCCCGCCATCGCGCGCGACATCGGCGGCGGCATCGTGCTGCAGCAGTGGGTGGTCAGCGGGTACCTGCTGACCCTGTCCGCCTTCATCCTCACCGCGGGCGCCGTCTCGGACGCGTTCGGGCGGCTCAAGGTCCTGCGGATCGCGATCATCGCGTTCGCGGCCACGTCGCTGCTCTGCGCGGTCGCCCCGACCGCCGCCATCCTCGTGGTCGCCCGGCTGCTCCAGGGCGTCGCCGGCGCCCTGCTCGTCCCCGGCTCCCTGTCCCTGATCATCGCGACCTTCGAGGGGCCGGAGCAGAGCCGGGCGATCGGCCGCTGGACCTCGTGGACCTCCGTGTCGTTCCTCGCCGGGCCCATCGTCGGCGGGCTGCTCGTCGACGCCGTCGGATGGCGGAGCGTGTTCGTGCTCTCCGTGCTGCCCGCCGCGGGCTCGCTGCTGCTGCTCGGCCGGATGCGCGACGCAGGCCGCGACGCACCCCGGGCGCGGATCGACGTGCCCTCAGCGACGCTCGCCGCGCTCGGGCTCGGCGCCCTCGTCACCGGGCTGATCGAGGTCGGCGCCCACAGCCGGAGCGGGAACACCGCGACGCTGTCCCTGCCGGTCGCGATCGTGCTGCTCGTGGCCGGGGTCGTCCTGCTGACCGCCTTCGTGCTCCGGGACCGTCGCACGGCGCATCCGCTCGTGCCGGCCTCGCTGTTCCGGGCCAGGAACTTCCGCTGGGGCAACGGTGCGACCCTCGCCATCTACGCCGGGCTCAGCCTCTCCTCGCTCGTGCCCACCCTGTTCCTGCAGCAGGTCGTCGGGCTGCCCGCGACCGTCGCGGCGCTCGTCGGACTGCCCTCGACCGTGCTGATGATCCTGCTCGCCGGCCGCTTCGGGGCGCTCGCCGGGCGCTACGGGCCCCGGCTCTTCATGACCGTCGGACCGCTCACCGCCGCGATCGGCATAGGGCTGATGGCGCTCGTGCGGGAGCCCGCCGGGGCGCTCTGGCTGATCGTGCCCGGCATCGTGATCGCGGGCCTCGGGATCGCAGCCACCGTCGCGCCGCTCACCGCCGCGGTCCTCGGCGCCGTGCCGCCGGAGCAGAGCGGCATCGGGTCGGCTGTGAACAACGCCGTCGCGCGCGTCGCTGGGCTCGTCGCGACCGCGTGCGTCGGCTGGATCGTCGGCGGCGCGATCACGGTCCCCGGGTTCGACCGGGCCTCGGTCGTCACCGCGTTCCTGCTCGCCGCGGGCGGCGTGATCTCCTTCATCGGCATCCGGAACCCGGCGCGCGCCGACGCCTGACGGCTACCGGCCGCCGGCGCGGAAGCGGTCGACGACCTTCCTGGCACGGCGCAGCAGGCGGGCCGCCTTCCGGGCGCCCCGCTCGGCGAGCACCCCGTACACGAAGGCGTTCTCGCCGGCCGCGGTGGCCCGCACCGACTCGAACGGCAGCTGCTCGAGGACCAGCTCGAGGTCGCGGTGCGTGCCGATCGCGTCATGGACCGCGGATGCGCGCTTCGCCGCCTTCCGCAGCGCGGACGTCGAGCGCAGCACGCCCGCCGCGTGCAGCTCCTCGATCACGTACCGGGCGCGCTTCGCCGCCTTCCGAGCGTCGTGCAGCGCCGCGAGCGACCCGTCGACGTGGCGGGTCCGGCGCACGGCGCGCCGCACCGCGCGGCGGGCGAGCCCCGACAGCGCGGCGACGGGCTCCCCGGCGCTCGGGCCCGTCGGCGCAGCGGCCGCGAACGCGTCGAGGTCGGCGAACAGCGCGAGGTCGGGCCGGGAGCCGAGGCTGTCGACGATGCGGGCGTGCGCGGCCTCCGCCGACGCGATCCGCTCGTCGACGAGGCGCCGGCGGGCGTCCGCGGCGCCGGGCACCCCCTCGTCGAGGTCGTCGAGCAGGTCCGCGGCCACGGCCGCCGCGACCACCGGGTCCCGGGCGTCGCCGAGGGTGGTCCCGAGCGTGCCGAGGCGTTCCCGCAGCGCCGCGCCGGCCTCGCCGGTGACGGCCTCGAGCGCGAGCACCGACCGGATGCGGCGGACGATCTTCCGCGCCGCGTGCACCTCCGTGGGGCCGCCGCCCCGCAGCGCGACCGCGTCGCGGTGGAGCTGCTCGACGAGCCCGGCGACGATGCGGCGGACGGCCTCGCCCGCGGTCGTGGCGGGCGGCGGTGTCTCCCGCCGCTGCCCGCCGAGCGCCTGGGCGAGCTTGGCCGGGCTCGGCGAGATGCGGGCGCCGGCGGCCTGGAGCACGCGGTCGGCGGCGGCGAGCAGCGCGGCGGAGGCGTCCGCGTCGTCGCCGACCTGCTCCGCCTCCCACTCCCGCCAGGTGCGGACCACGCCGGCCGCGATGTCCGTCGCGGTGACGCGGTCGTCGACGAACTCGATCGCCCCGCTGCCGCCCGCATCCGTCAGGACCGTGGCGTCCCGTTCCGTGACGATGCGCGCGATCGGCTCCAGCGGCTCGTCCCGGAGCCGCGTGCGGATCATGTCGCGGATCGGCTCCGGCAGCGCGTCGGGCGCCTCCGGGTCGATCGGGGCCTGCACCTCGGTGCGGCCGACGGCCGCGGGCAGCTTCACGTGCCAGCCGGCGTCGTGGCCGCCGGTGCGGCGGCGCAGCGCGATGCGGGCGGCGACGAGCCGGCGGTCCGCGGTGTCGAAGTAGACCGCTTCGAGGTGCAGGACGCCGAGCGCGTCGACGGCCACCACCCCGGGGATGCCCGCGAGATCCGGCACCCGTGTCGTCTCCTCGACCGCGTACTTGATCTCGATCTCCGCCTGCCCGCTACCGCTCATGGCCTCATCCTCGCGCTCGTTAGGATCCGGTGACGGAATGGAGTCGCGGATGGGGGACCCGGCCGCACCGCGCGTGCTGCGGAACCGATACCGGCTCGGCGACGTGCTCGGCGTCGGGACGCACGCGACGGTCTACCGCGCCGAGGACCTCCTGCTGCGCCGGGGCGTCGCGGTGAAGGTCGTCACCGGCGGTGCGGCCGACGCCGCGATCCTCGCCGCGCAGGAGGCGGAGGCCCGGCGGCTCGCCGGCCTCACGATGCACGGCCTCGTCACCCTGTTCGACGTCGCCGTCGAGCGCTCGGCCGAGGGTCCCGCGACCGTCTTCCTCGTGCTCGAGCTCGTCGACGGCACGGACCTGAAGCGGGTGCTCGCCCGCGGACCGCTGCCGGCCCGCCAGGTCGCGCACATCGGTCTCGACCTCGCCGAGGCGCTCCACCACATGCACGAGCGCGGCGTCGTGCACCGGGACGTCACCCCGGCCAACGTGCTGCTGCTCGACCACGCCGCCGAGCGGCGACCCCGGGTGAAGCTCGGCGACTTCGGGCTGCAGGACCTCGTCGGCGGGGCCGCGGCCTCGGGCGCCTACCGCAGCCCGGAGCAGATCGCCGGCGAGCCCGCGGACGGCGCCTCCGACGTCTACGCCCTCGGCCTCGTCCTGGTCGAGTGCCTGACCGGCCGGCCCGACGGGCTCGACGACGTCGTCGCCGGGGAGTGGCGCCGGCCGCTCACGGCCATGCTCGACCCCGATCCCGCCGCGCGGCCCGACGCGGCAACCCTCGTCGCGACGTTCGGCCGGTTGGTCGTCGAGGAGACCGGGCGGCACCGCGAGGCGCCGCGGCGTTCGGAGGAGACCGCGCGCCTCGCCGCCGTCCGCGCCTACGGCGTGCTCGACACACCGCCCGATGCGCCGTTCGACCGGATCGCGGACCTCGCCTCGCGGGTGCTCGGCACCCGGATGGCGGCGATCGGCCTGCTCGACGCCGACCGGATCTGGTTCAAGGCGCGGGTCGGCGAGCTGCCCGCCGAGGTGCCGCGGGTCGACCCGCTGCACGTCGCGCTGCTCGAGGGCGCCTCGCCTGCCGCCGTGCGGGACGCCGCCGCGGATCCCGAGCTGTCGGGCGATCCGCTCGTGGCGCTGCTCGGCATCCGGTTCGCCGCCGCAGCGCCGATCCGGACCGCGGAGGGGCTCCTCATCGGACTCCTCGCCGTCTACGACGAGACGCCGGCCGACCTCGACCCGTCGGCGGCGGACACGCTCACCGACCTCGCGGCGATCGTGCTGCACGAGCTCGAGCTGCGCCGCGCGGCCCGGCGAGCGGCCCTCGCGCGCCGCTGAGCCGGCTCCGACTCGTTACGCCCGGGCGCCGACCGGGATGGGGCCGGCGGCGAGCAGCAGGCCGCCGAGGGCGAAGACCGACACGCCGAACGCGGCCGAGAGCGAGGCGAGCGGCTCACCGGCGTTCCAGCCGCGGACGACCGCGCGCTCCTCGAAGTCGGTGAGGGCGCGGTCCGGCATCGCCGGGACGGCCACCCGGGCGCCGGGCTCGAGCACGAGCTCGACGAGGCGGCGCTGGGCCTCGAGCGGCTCGCAGCCGGCGAGCGCGGCGGCGTCCGTCACGGATCCGAAGTTCCAGAACGCCTGCAGCAGCGCCTCGTCGATCGCGTCGGGCGCCCGGAAGGCGGGACGCCGCAGGACCGTGGTCGTGGGTGCGGCGGGAGCGGCGGTGGGCCGCGGGGCCGGCCGGGCGGCGGTGGTCGCGGCGAGCAGCGCCTGGCGGCTGCGACGAGCGCGCCGGGCGTCGACGGCGCCGCGCAGCACGAGCAGGGCGACGCCCGCGGCCATCACCGCGGCGCCGGCCGCGGGGCCGTCCGTCACGCCGAGGAACAGCCCCCAGAGGCAGAGGGCGAGTGCGAGCCAGGGCATCGGCCCTCCTTTCCGGTGTCCGACGCTATCGGCGCTCGCTGAGCCGAAGCAGCCCCTGTCCCGGCGTCGGCGCTTCGGGGGACCGATCGGGGTACATGAGGCGGACGTACGGAATACTCCGAGGGCGGGTCTGGCTGACTTGGACTCGGGCGGGGGCGGCCCCGCGCGGCGGTGAGGGGAACGGCATGACGGCACTCGACTTCGGCCCGGTGATGCTCGGCGGCAACGTGTTCGGATGGACGGCCGATCGGGAGGCGAGCTTCCGGGTGCTCGACGCGTTCCTCGACGCCGGCGGCCGCTCCATCGACACCGCGGACGTCTACTCGGCGTGGGTGCCCGGCAACTCGGGCGGCGAGTCCGAGGCGATCATCGGCGAGTGGGCCGAGTCGCGCGGCGTGCGCGACCGGGTCGTGATCGCGACGAAGGTCTCGAGCCTCGAGGGCCGCCGCGGCCTCTCCGCCGCGAACATCACGGCCGCCGTCGAGGACTCCCTGAAGCGGCTTCGCACGGACGTGATCGACCTCTACTTCGCGCACCGCGACGATCCGACCGTCGCGCAGGACGAGACGATGGGCGCCTTCGACGCCCTCGTCACCGCGGGCAAGGTGCGGGAGATCGGCGCCTCGAACTTCTCGCCGGCGCGCCTGCGCACCGCGCAGCGGATCGCCGCCTCGTCGGGGCTCGTGCCCTTCACGGTCGCCCAGGACGAGTGGAGCCTCGTCTCCCGCGACGCCGAGATCGAGCTCGTGCCGACCGTCGGCGAGCTCGGGATGGTGGAGGTGCCCTACTCCTCGCTCGCGAGCGGCTTCCTGACCGGCAAGTACCGCCCCGGCACCGCGGTCGACTCGCAGCGCGCCGGCCGGGCGGGCGCCTACCTCGACGACCGGCGGAACCTGGAGCTGCTCGGCGCGCTCGACGACGTCGCGGCGGACCACGGCGTCAGCGTGACGGCCGTCGCCCTGGCCTGGCTCCGCGCGCAGCCCCACGTCGGCGCCCCGATCGCGAGCGCCAGGACGGTCGAGCAGGTCGCGGACCTCATGGAGTCCGCTTCCCTCGAGCTCACCCCGCAGCAGCTCGAGCTGCTCTCCGCGCCGACCGCGCCCGTCTCGGCCTGAGGCGGGGTCGTGGGCAGGCAGCGGGATGCGGGGGAGCCCGCCATGGGCGCGACGGTGACCGCGGCGGACCGCGAGCTCGAGCAGCGCATCCGCACCCTGCTCTCCACGCGCGCCGCCACCGCGACGATCTGCCCGTCCGACGTCGCCCGCGCGACCGCCGAGGACTGGCGGCCTCTCATGGAGCCGGTGCGCCGCGCCGCGCGGCGGCTCGTGGCGGCCGGCGAGGTCGACATCGTGCAGGGCGGCCGGGTCGTGGACCCGTCCACCGCGCGCGGCCCCATCCGCATCCGAGTGCACCGCGCTTGACGATGTCCCAGGACGGGCAGGAGCAGCAGGACCAGCCGCCGCAGCACGGCGAGTCCGCCATCACCGTGCTCGTCGCGCTCGGCGCCAACCTGCTCATCGCGCTCGCGAAGACCGTCGCGGCCATGATCAGCGGGTCGGCGTCGATGCTCGCCGAGGCGGCGCACTCGTGGGCGGACACCGTCAACGAGGTGTTCCTCTTCATCGCGGGCAAGCGCGCGGAGAAGCCGCCCACGACGCGGCATCCGCTCGGCTTCGGCCGCGACACCTACATCTGGTCGCTGTTCGCGGCCGTCGGCCTCTTCGCCGTCGGGGCGGCGGTCTCGATCCTGCACGGCATCAGCGAGCTCGGCGTGCGGGGCCCCGCCGAGAACGTCCTCCTGAACTCCGTCGTCCTGGCGGTCTCGTTCGTGCTCGAGGGGATCTCGTTCCTCCGGGCGTTCCAGCAGGTGCGCCGGAACGCCAAGGACGCGGACCGCGACCTGCTCGACTTCGCCCTCACGACGAGCGACCCGACCGTTCGGGCGGTCGTCTTCGAGGACGCCGCAGCCCTCGTCGGCGTCGTGATCGCCGCGATCGGCATCGGGCTCCACCAGCTGACGGGCAACGGCGTGTGGGATGCGGCCGGCTCCATCGCCGTCGGCCTCGTGCTCGGCGTCGTCGCGGTCGTGCTGATCCAGCAGAACCGCATCTTCCTGATCGGCGAGGCCGTCGATCCGCGGGTGCGCGCCTCGGTGCTCGACATGCTGCTGAAGCGTCCCGACGTGCTCGGGGTCGGCTACCTGCACCTCGAGTACGTGGGCCCGGGCAAGGTCTACCTCGTCGCCGCCGTCGACCTGACGGAGGATGCCCCGGAGCACGAGGTCGCCATCCGGCTGCGCCGCATCGCGGAGGAGCTCCAGGAGCGGCCGCACATCCTCCGCGCGGTGCTCACCCTGTCCCTGCCGGAGGACGCCCCCGCCGTGCCGTGAGCGCCGTGCCCTGAGCACCGTGGGCCCGCGCTCTGGGGGTGCCGCCGGTCGTGCCGTTCGGGGCACGATCCGCGATCCTTGGAGCAGTCGCGGATGCGCTCGGGGGAGCGACCCGATCCGCGGCGCTGATCGGGGGGATCGTGCGGGAGCTTGCGCGTTCTGAGCGGCTCGCCGCGGTGGCGCTGACGGTGTTCGTCGTGGCCGCCGCGGCGCTGTGGATGTCGTGGCGGGTCGGCGTCGTCGTCGCCCTCGTCGTCGGCGTCGCGGGCACGGTGCTGATCGGTATCGGGATGCAGCGGCAGGCGGCCGCCGTGCCGCACGACGGGGAGCTCGACTTCGACGCCCCGTCGTTCGACGACCTCGGCCGCGACGTGCGGCGGATGCGGGTGCGCCTCGGCGACGACTGGGCGGACTTCGCCCGGGCCGCCGCCGTCGTGACCGCCTCGCAGTGGGCGTCGACCGCCGCGCTGCAGCGCGACCTCGCCGTCCCCGCCTCCCGTGCGCGGCACCTGCTCGAGCTGCTCGAGGCCGAGGGCTTCGTCGGGCCGCCGCGCGGCACCGCCCCCCGCACCGTGCTCGTGCCGGCCGATTCCGCCGGTGAGGTCCGTCGCCTGCTGCACGTCTGACGCGCGACACGCCGCGGTTGCTATCGAACCGGTAACGACGCGCCGTGAGGCCTCTTCGGGAGGCCCGATCCGGGGTCTCCGCCAAGGGTGGGGCCGGGAGAATCGACGCATCGCCGCGGCCTCGGCCGCGCGCCGCTCGTCAGTGCTGCCGGACCCGGCCGCCGACGTCTCGAAGTCGCTGCGCCGAGCCGGTGCCCGACGTTCGGCGCGCCCGCATGCCCGGCGGCCGTCGCCCGTCCCCGCCGGAGGTCCCACCCATGCTCCAGCTCTCGTCCGATCCGAAGCGCACCACCGCGCTGCTGCTCGCCGGCTTCGTCGCCGTCCTCGTGCTGCTCTACCTCTGGTGGCCGGCAGGCACGCTCGTCGGCCTGCTCGGGGGCGCGCTCGCGGTGCACCGGATCGGGACCGGGATGCAGCGGCGCGCGGAGGCCGAGCCGTGGTCCGACCTGCACGACCTGACCGCCTGGCTCGCGGACGAGCCCCGTGCGCTGCCGCTGCCCGCTGCGGCACCCGCACCCGTGCTGGTGCACGTGCCGGTCGCCGAGGAGGAGCCCGAGCCGGCCGCACCGGCGGTCCCTGCGCTTCGCGATCCCATCCGCGAGCAGCTCACCGGGCTGAAGGCGCAGCTCGGCGACGACTACCCCGACTTCGCGCGGGCCGCGCGGCTCGTGGTGGAGACGCAGTACGCCTCGGCCGCCCGCCTGCAGCGGGAGCTGCACGTGCCCTACTCGCGAGCGCGTCGGATCCTCGGCGACCTCGAGCAGCGGCACGTCGTCGGCCCGGCGACCGGCTCCCTGCCGCGCCAGGTGCTGCTGCCGAAGGACCGCCTGCCCGAGCTCGAGGAGCTGCTCAGCGTCTGACGCGCTGTGACGGCTCAGCCGAGCCCGTCGAGGCGGGCCTTCGCGGCGGCGAGGTCGTCCTCGGCGTCCTCGGCAGCGCGCCGAGCCGTGCGCTCGTCGCCTCGGCGGTCCCGCACGTCGCGGTCGGCCGCGCGCAGGTCGTCCTCGGCCGCGTCGAGGCGCTGCTGCAGCTCGGTGATCCGGTTGCGCAGATCGGTGACGCGGGCATCGGCGTCGTCCCGGCGGCGGTCGGCATCCGCGAGGTCGTCCTCCGCGTCCCGCGCCGCCCGCTGCGCCCGCTCCTTCGCCCGTTCCGCGTCCGCCACGGCCCGCCCGGCGTCCCGCCGCGCCGCGGCCGCGACCCGGTCCTCGTGCCCGTCGCTGCGTTCGGCCGGCTTCTCCGACGCCTTCGACGCCTTCGGCGCCTTCCGCGACGCCGGTGCCGCCGCGGCCAGCATCGGGGGAGCCTCCGGCACTGCGACGAAGTCCTCCGCAGGGGCGTCCTCGAGGCCGTCGGCGGGCAGCGCGCGGAGCAGCCGTCCGGATGCGACCGCGCCACCGGAGGCCGGGTCGATCACGGCGGCGGTGAAGGTGGCGCCCAGGTCCTCGACCACCGCGGCGCCCGGGGCGTGCCCGGCCGCCGTGCCGATCGCGCCTGCGGCCTCGACCGCCGCGGCGACCCGCTGCCGCCGCTCGGCGCCGAGCGCCTTCAGCCGCTCGGCGTCGAGCTCGTCCTGCGCACGGCGCAGCTCCCGGCCGGTCTCGAGCAGCCCGTGGACGAGGTCGGGCCGCTCCCGGACGAGCCGGTTCACGAGCGAGGCGGCCGCGGTCGGGCGGGCGAGGTGCCCGACCGCCTTCGCCGCGTCGGCGTCCCCGGCCCGCTTCAGCTCGGCGACCCGCGCGGTGCGCCCCGCGATGAAGTCCTCGGGCGGCAGCGCGTAGAGCTCGGCCGCCGCCTCGGCGACCGCATCCGCCGGTTCGGCCACCCGCACCCCTCCTCTGGAACCGTGGGCAGAACGCTTGGCATTCGGTAACAGAACGGGTGCGACGCGCCTGCCTGACACCGGACGGTCAGACCCACTTCGTACCATGGCCGGATGCCCGGCTCCGCTTCCCGTCGTATCGGAACCGCCTTCTCCGCATTCCTCGGCATGATCGCGGTCGCCGTGATCGCCGGGGTGATGGTCGCAGTGGCGGTCACTCCCGCCATCGCCCTCACCGGCACGACGGCCAAGAACGGCATCGGCCTGTTCGAGGACCTGCCGACCGATCTGAAGATCGCGCCGCTGGATCAGAAGACGAAGATCTACGCCAAGTCGCACGGCAAGGACGTGCTCCTGGCCTCCTTCTACACGCAGGACCGCGAGGTCGTCCCGTGGAAGGACATCACCACCACGGTGAAGAACGCCACGCTGGCGGCGGAGGACGTGCGCTTCTACACGCACGGCGGCGTGGACCCGGCCGGCATCGTCCGGGCGACGGTCGCCGACCTGCTCGGCAAGAACGTGCAGGGCGCATCGACGATCACGCAGCAGTACGTGAAGAACGTCTGCGTGCAGGAGGCCGAGTCGCTGCACACGCAGGCCGCCGTCGACAAGGCGTACAACGTCTGCATCGACCCCTCGGTCGGCCGCAAGCTTCGTGAGGCGCGCCTCGCGATCGCGCTGGAGAAGAAGTACTCGAAGGACCAGATCCTGCTCGGGTACCTGAACATCGCGCCGTTCGGCGGCCGCGTCTACGGCATCCAGTCGGCCGCCCAGTACTACTACGGCGTCGACGCGACGAAGCTCTCGGTCGCGCAGGCCGCGAGCCTGCTCGCCATGGTGAACAACCCGAACGTGCTGCGGATCGACGAGAAGGCGAACATCGCCCCGAACACCACGCGGCGCGACTACATCCTCGCCAACGAGCTCAGCCACAAGCTCATCACGCAGGCCCAGTACGACACGGCGGTGCACACGCC
>NZ_DATBTU010000034.1:0-49693 GCF_036559085.1 Amnibacterium sp. | reverse complement strand
GACCTCATCCCCTCGCTGGACCACCTCGCTGTCGCCCTCGAGGAGAAGGCTCTGCTCTGGGCTACCGCGGTGAAGGCCGGCCGCACCCACCTCATGGACGCCACGCCGGTCACCCTTGGGCAGGAGTTCGGCGGATATGCTGCCCAGATCCGTCTGGGCATCGAGCGCGTGCAGTCAGCGTTGCACCGTGTGGCGGAGGTCCCCCTCGGCGGGACTGCCGTCGGAACCGGCATCAACACCCCGCTCGGCTTTCCGCAGCTGGTCATCGAGCTTCTCACGCAGGAGACCGAACTTCCGATCACGGAGGCGCGCAACCATTTCGAGGCGCAGGCGAACCGGGATGCTCTGGTCGAGACGTCCGGAGCGCTCCGCACCATCGCCGTCAGCCTCACCAAGATCTGCAACGACCTTCGCTGGATGGGCTCCGGCCCCAACACCGGACTCGGCGAGTTGCACATCCCCGACCTGCAGCCGGGCTCCTCGATCATGCCCGGCAAGGTGAACCCGGTCATCCCCGAGGCGACCCTGATGGTCGGCGCGCGCGTCGTCGGCAACGACGCGACGATCGCGTGGGCCGGCGCGTCCGGCGTCTTCGAGCTGAACGTGGCGATCCCGGTGATGGGCACGGCCCTGCTCGAGTCGATCCGGCTGCTCGCGAACGTGTCGCGGCTCCTCGCCGACAAGGTGATCGACGGGCTGACCGTCAACGTCGAGCGGGCCCGCGCCCTCGCCGAGTCGTCGCCGTCGATCGTCACGCCGCTGAACCGGGTGATCGGCTACGAGGCGGCGGCGAAGGTCGCGAAGCACGCCGTCGCGCAGGGCGTCACCGTGCGGCAGGCCGTGATCGACCTCGGGTTCGTGGAGCGCGGCGAGGTGACCGAGGCGCAGCTCGACACCGCGCTCGACGTCCTCTCGATGACCCGCCCCGGCTGACCCTCCCCCGATTCCGGGCGCCTTCCGTCATTCCGGGCGTCTTTTCACGCCCGGCATGTCGGAAGCGGCCCGGATTCCGCGTCGGAGCCCGTATCGCGGGGTGTCGGGAAGGCGTAGCGTCCGGCCCGACAGGGAGGTCGTCGTGAGCGATCCGGGACCGTTGCAGGCCGTGCTGCTGAACTGCTCGCTGAAGCAGCGGAAGAACGAGTCGCACACGCAGCGGCTGCTCAACCGCGTCGCCGGCGTCCTGACCGCGGAAGGCGTCGAGGTCGAGCAGGTCCACGTGCTCGAGCACCGGATCGCGACCGGGATGATCGAGGACGGCGCCGAGATCGGCCTGCCCGACGAGTGGCCGGGCATCGAGGCGCGGATCCTCGCCGCCGACATCCTCGTGATCGGCACCCCGATCTGGCTCGGCACGAAGTCGAGCGTCGCGACGCAGGTCATCGAGCGGATGTACGCCTCGAGCGGCCGGCGGAACGAGCAGGGCCAGTGGCTCTACTACGGCCGCACCGCCGGCTGCGTGATCACCGGCAACGAGGACGGCGTGAAGCACTGCGCCATGGACCTGCTGTACGCGCTGCAGCACATCGGCTACATGATCCCTCCGCAGGCGGACTGCGGCTGGATCGGCGAGGCCGGCCCCGGTCCGAGCTACGGCGACGTGCTGCCCGGATCCGATGTCCCGGTCGGCTACGACAACGACTTCACGAACCGCAACGCCACCTACATGGCGTGGAACCTCATCCACACCGCGCGGATGCTGCGCGCGGCCGGTGGCCTGCCCGCCGTCGGAAACACCACCGAGGGCTGGGAGCACGTCAGCAACGCCCGCGACCAGAACCCGGAGTACCGGTAAGGCTCGCATCCGGCGCGGCCTACGGTGGAGCCGGGGAACCGCGAGGAAGGGGACGCCGTGCGCGCGATCCAGGTGACGGAGTTCGGTGGGCCAGAGGTGCTCGTGGTGCGGGACGTGCCCGAGCCCGTGCCGGGACCCGGTCAGGTGCTCGTCGAGGTCGAGGCGGCCGGCGTGAACTTCGCCGAGACGATGCAGACCCGCGACGCCTACGTCTCCCGCACGACGCTGCCGTACATCCCCGGCTCCGAGGTCGTCGGCCGCGCAGCGGACGGGCGGCGCCTCCTCGGCTTCTCGAGCACCGGCGCGTACGCCGAGCGGGCGCTGCTCGACGAGCGGTCCGCCGCCCCGCTGCCGGACGACGTCCCCGCCGGCGTCGCGCTCGCGCTGCTCGTCCAGGGCGCCACCGCGGCGCTCGTGCTGCGCGACTCCGGCCGGATGGCCGCGGGCGAGACGGTGCTCATCCACGCCGGCGCGGGCGGCGTCGGCAGCCTCGCGATCCAGCTCGCCAGGCGCTGGGGCGCCGGTCACATCGTGTCCACGGGGTCGACCGTGCAGAAGCGGGCGCGGATCCTCGAGCTCGGCGCCGACGAGGCCGTCGACTCGGCCGCGCCCGACCTCGAGGCGGCGCTCAAGGCGGCGGCCGGCAACCGCCGCTACGACCTCGTGCTCGACGGGGTCGCGGGCCCGGCGTTCACCGCGAGCCTCAAGCTGCTGAACCGCCGCGGCCGGGTGGTCGTCTACGGCGCCGCGGGCGGGGACCTGTCGGCCCGGGTCGACCCGGTCGCACTCATCGGCGGCAGCCGCACCGTGGCGGGCTTCTGGCTCGTCGACCACCTCGACGAGGTGCCCGCCGCCGTCGGCGAGCTGCTCGGCCTCGTGGCCGAGGGCGCGCTCACCCCGATCGTCGGCGGCTCCTACGCCCTCGAGGACGCGCCGCGCGCGCACGAGGACCTCACCGGCCGCCGCACGGAGGGCAAGCTCGTCCTCACCCCCTGAGCGGCGCGCTCACTCCGCCCGTGGCGAGAGGTGCTCGTGCACCGCGAGCCAGACGCCGTCGCGGAGCTCGAACACGATCGTCTCCCGCTCCCGCACGGTCTCGCGGGAGCCGCCGAGCTCGAGATCGGTCGACACGTCGTGCACGAAGACGGCCGTCGATCCGCTGAGCCGGATGCGGGCGTCGCTGCTCGTGCAGCCGTGCACGTGGAAGCCGTCCTCGGCCTCCCACCGCGCCCAGAGCCGCTCGTAGGACGCGCGGTCCGGGAGCCGCTCGGGCGTGGTGTGGAAGACGAAGTCGGCGTCCGGCGCGAACCGGGCGAAGTACGCGGCCGTGTCGTGCGCACCGAACGCGGCGACGAGCGCATCCGCGGCCTCCCGGACGGCCGCCTCGGTGACCTCAGCCAACGGTCCTGCCCCGTCGGACGGCGGCCCGGGACGCGGCGGACGCGTGGTTGTGCACGATCGGCGCCGGCGTGCCCGGCTTGCTCGGCACGAGGCGCGGGCCGTCGGGACCGAAGCAGTGGTCCGGCTCCGGGAACACGATCAGCGCCGCGAGGTAGAGCACGGCGGCGATGAGGATGCCGCTCAGCAGGCTGAGGTCGATGCCGCCCGCGAGGTCGCGGAACGGACCGACGACGATGGGCGGGTAGTTCGAGAACAGCAGGCCGACCGTGGCCGCCACGATCCAGGCGCCGAGTCCCCGCCAGTTGACCCCGCCCGTGAACCAGTACCGGCCGCCGATCTCGCCGCGGTTGAAGACCTGCAGGTCGCTCTCGTCGTACCAGCCGCGGTGGGTCCAGAAGGCGATCGCCAGGATGATCATCCACGGCGTGGTCGTCACGACGATCGCGCCGACGAAGGCGTTCACCGCCCCGAGCAGGTCGAACAGCAGCCGGCCGATCAGGATGAACAGGAACGCGAGGGTGCCGATGCCGATCGTCGCCTGCACCCGGGTGAAGCGGGGGAACACCGACGAGAAGTCGAGGCCCGTGCCGTACAGCGAGGTGGTGCCCGTGGAGAGGCCGCCGATGAAGGCGACGACGATGAGCACGAGCGCGTACCAGAGCGGCGAGGCCTTCACGAGGCCGACGACGTAGTCGACGTTGCCGGCCACGATCGTGGCCGTCGCGACGCCGAAGAGGAACGGCACGAGCGACGCCAGCTGGCCGAGCAGCGTCGCACCGATCAGCTTCCGGACCGGGGTCTCCTTCGGGATGTAGCGGGCCCAGTCGCCGAGGAAGGCGCCGAAGGAGATCGGGTTGCTCATCACGATGAGCGCCGAGAGGATGAACGTCGGCCAGAAGCTGCCGAGCGCGTAGTGCGAGGGGCCCGGGTTGTAGCCGGCGTCGAACACCCCGGCGAACGCGATGATCGCGAGCAGGAACAGCACGGTGTTCGCGATGACCGCGATCTTGTTCACGAAGAGCATGAACTGGTAGCCGTAGACGACCACCACGATCACGAGCGCGCCGATCAGCGCGTAGACGACCGAGCGCAGCAGCGGCGAGTCGCCGACCCCCGCGAGGCGGCCGAGCGCACCGACGATCGCGTCGCCGCTGACCCACACCGAGATCGAGTAGAACGCGATGGCGGTGAGCAGCGAGAGGAACGAGCCGACGATCCGGCCGCGCACGCCGACGTGCGCGCCCGAGGAGACGGCGTTGTTCGTGCCGGTGCGCGGCCCGAACAGGCCCATCGGCGAGAGGATCAGCGCGCCGACGATCACGCCGAGCAGCGTGGCGGCCACGGCCTGCCAGAACGACAGCCCGAGGGCGATCGGGAACGTGCCGAGCAGCACGGTGGCGAACGTGTTCGCGCCGCCGAACTGGATCCGGAACAGGTCGAACGGGCCGGAGGTGCGCTCGCTTGCCGGGATCGTGTCGACCCCGTGCTGCTCCACCTCCGTGATGCGTGGTGGGGCGGTGGAGACCCGAGCGTCGTTGCTCATGAGACCTTCCTCGTGTCGAGCGGGAGAAGACGCCGGAAGCGTAGCGCCGAAGTGTCTGCCACGCGATGATTGTTGACCGTGGCGATACACGATCTGGTCGACCTGTCCGTGCCGCTGAACGAGCGGACGCAGACGTACCCGGGCGATCCGGAGCTGCGGTTCCTGCCGCACAGCACGGTGCAGCGGGACGGCTTCAACCTGCTGGCGGTGCACATGGGCACCCAGACGGGCACGCACGTCGACGCGCCGTTCCACTTCGAGGACGACGCGCCTCGCCTCGACGAGCTGCCGCTCTCCCGCTTCGTGGGGCCCGGCGTGGTCGCCGATGTCACGGGGCTGGACGCGCGGACGCCCATCACGCGGGACCACCTGGCGGACGTGCTCGCCCGGACCGAGCCGGGCACGATCGTGCTGCTGCACACCGGCTGGAGCCGGCACTTCGGCACCGAACGCTACTTCGACCACCCGTACCTCGATGCGGATGCCTGCCGGGCGCTGCTCGACGCCGGGGTCCGCACCATCGGGATCGACGCGATCAACCTCGACGAGACGCCGGACGACTCGCATCCGGGTGTCGGGTTCCCGGTGCACCACCTGATCGCGAAGGCGCAGGGCGTGATCTGCGAGAACCTCACGAACCTCGCCGCGGTGCGCTCGGCCGCCCCGACCGTCTCGCTGCTGCCGATCGCTTTCACCGGCACCGACGGGGCGCCGGTGCGGGCGGTCGCCTACGAGGAGCGGTAGCAGGGGCCGCCGCTCAGGAGGATCCGCTCCATGCGGCCGGCGACATGATCCAGACGACGTCGGTCGGCCCGTCCGCCGCGTTCGTCCACGTGTGCGGGTCGCGGCCCGCGAAGGTGAGGGTGTCCCCCGCCTCGAGCACGATCTGCTCGGTCACGAAGTGCAGCCGGAGCGCCCCCGTGAGCACGTGCACGACCTCGGTCTCGCTGTTGATCGTGTAGAGGTCGGGGCCGCCGGACGCCCCCGGCTCGAGGTGCGAGCGGAGCAGCTGCACCCGGGACTCCGCGCGCGCGGTGAGCATCCGCTCGACGACCCCGACGCCGCCCATGTTCACGCGGGGCGCGTCGGCGAGCCGCACCACCTCGCGGTCCGGCGCCTCGAACAGGCGGCCGACCGGCAGCGAGAGCACCTCGCAGAGCATGAGCAGCGTCGCGACGCTCGGCGACGTCTCGTCGCGCTCGACGCGGCTGATGAACCCCTTGGTCAGGCCGGTGGCCTGGGCGACCTGCTCGATCGTGAGGTTCTGGGCGCGGCGGGTCGTTCGCAGCTTGGCGCCGATCGCGAGGCGCTGCGAGGAGGGCATCGGATGAACGGGACGGATGGTGCGGACCCCGTTCTCTCGCGTCGTGGCTCCTCATCTTGGGCGGCTGCGGCCGGGCGCCGCAACCGTGATCAGGCGAGCAGCACCGCCGCCCATGCGCCGAGGAGCATGGCCGGGCCGAACGGCACGCTCGCACCGGCGCCCTGGCGGATCAGCGCGACGAGGGCGATCACCCCGCCGACGAGGAACGCGAGCAGCGGCGCGCCGATCCCTGCGGTAGGCGACGCCGCCGCGGCGGCGAGGCCGAGCACCGGGGCGAGCTTCACGTCGCCGAGGCCCATGCCGCCCGCGAGGTGCAGCACGAGGAGCAGCGATCCGTAGCCGACCGCGATGCCGGCCGCGACGAGGAGCGGGGTGCCGCCCGCCGCGGCCTCGAGCAGCGCCGCGGCGAGCGCGACCGGCCACGCCGGCAGGACGAGGCGATCGGGCAGCCGGTGCTCCGCGATGTCGATCGCGGCGAGCCGCGGCGTGATCGCCGCGAGCCAGAGCAGGCCGAGCAGCGCGGGCCTCGGGCCGACGGCATCGAGCGCGCCGGCTGCGAGGAGCACGCCGAGCACCGCATCCGCCGTCCGGCCCCGGAGCGCCGACCGCGGCGCCGCGGACAGGACGAGGGCGGACACGCGGGCACGGTAGCGGCGGTGACGGATGCGGCGCCGCGGTTCTCCACAACCCGCGGTCCGCGGTCAGCCGACGGCGACGAGGCGCTCGAGCGTCCGGGAGCCGAGCCTGCTCATCGCCGGATTGGCGCGCAGGTAGTACTCGACCAGTCCCACGGCCTGGACGAAGGCCCAGGCTCTGCCACGCTCCCACTGCAGGTCGTCCACGGCGAGCGCCGCCCGGAGCACCGCGCGCGGCCGGTCGGCGAGGAGATGCCAGGCGGAGACCAGCTCGAGCGCGGGGTCGGCGGGGGCGAAGCCGCCCGTGTCGAGGAGCCCGGCGAGCCGGACACCCGCCCCGGTGCGGCGGACCAGCACGTTGCCCGGGATGAGGTCGCCATGGGTCATCACATCGGGATCCGTCCTCGGCAGCTCGCGGAAGGCCGCCCACATCCGCCGCATCCGCGGCACGTCGAGCAGCTCCCCGCTGCGCCCGAGGTACTCGTCGACGGCCGCGTCGTGGTCGCGCAGGTCGCCGCCGCGGCCCTCGCCGGTGAAGGTCTCTCCACGCGTGTCCGCAGTGCGGAGCGCCGTGATCAGGCCGGCGAGGTCGGTCGCGAACGCCTCCGACTCGGCGGGGTCCACCTCCTCCGCGGTCTCGCCGGGCAGCCAGGTCTGCACGGTCCAGGGCATCGGGAAGCGCCGCCCGGGCTCCCCGAGCGCGACGGGCAGCGGCGTGGGCACGGTCGACACCCGGGCGATGCGCCGTGCGGCATCCGCCTCGGCGAGCAGCCGGGCGCGGAGCACCTCGGGCGCCTCGGGACGACGAGGGAATCGCAGCGCGAGGGCGTCGCCGAGCCGGAAGACCGCGTTGACGGTGCCGGCCGTCTCCAGCCGGCGGACCGGCAGCGCGCGCCACTGCGGGAACTGGTCGTCGACGAGGGCCCGGACCGTCTCCGTCGCGACGGGGACCTCGTCGGCGTGCATCCGGCCCATGATGCCCGAGCCGCCTCACCAGGAACGCGGTGAGGCGGCCCGGGCGCGATCAGGCGAGCTCGTTCGACTCCAGCATCTCGGTGACGAGCGCCGCGATCGGGCTGCGCTCGGAGCGGGTGAGCGTGATGTGCCCGAACAGCGGGTGCCCCTTCAGCGTCTCGATGACGCTCGCGACGCCGTCGTACCGGCCGACCCGCAGGTTGTCGCGCTGGGCGACGTCGTGGGTGAGCACGACCCGGGAGTTCTGGCCGATGCGCGACAGCACCGTGAGCAGCACGTTGCGCTCGAGCGACTGCGCCTCGTCGACGATCACGAACGCGTCGTGCAGGGAGCGGCCGCGGATGTGCGTGAGCGGCAGCACCTCGAGCACGCCGCGCTCCACGACCTCGTCGACGACGTTCTGCGAGACGACCGCGCCGAGGGTGTCGAAGACCGCCTGACCCCAGGGGTTCATCTTCTCGGCCGCGTCGCCCGGAAGGTAGCCGAGGTCCTGGCCGCCGACCGCGTAGAGCGGGCGGAAGACCATGATCTTGCGGTGCTGCTGCCGCTCGAGCACGGCCTCGAGGCCCGCGCACAGGGCGAGGGCGCTCTTGCCGGTGCCGGCGCGCCCGCCGAGCGAGACGATCCCCACCTCGTGGTCGAGCAGCAGGTCGATCGCGAGGCGCTGCTCGGCGCTGCGGCCGTGCAGGCCGAACACGTCGCGGTCGCCGCGGACGAGACGCACCTCGCCCTTGCGGACGACCCGGCCGAGGGCGGACCCGCGATCGGAGGTGATCACGACGCCGGTGTTCACCGGCAGGTCCGCGACCTCGGGCATCTCGAGCCGGTGGTCCTCGTAGAGCCGGTTCATCGCATCGGAGCCGAGCGCGACCTCCGCCACCCCGGTGAAGCCGGTGTCGACGGCGAGCTCGGCGCGGTACTCCTCGGCGGTGAGGCCGATCGAGGCGGCCTTCACCCGCATCGGCAGGTCCTTCGAGACCACCGTGACCGCGAGCCCGTCGTTCGCAAGGTTCTGCGCGACGGCGAGGATTCGGGCGTCGTTGCCGCCGAGCTGCAGCCCGTTCGGCAGCACGCTGAGGTTCGAGTGGTTCAGCTCGACCCGCAGCGATCCGCCGTCACCGACCGCGACCGGGAAGTCGAGCCGCTCGTGCTGCACGCGCAGCTCGTCGAGGTTGCGGAGCGCCTGCCGGGCGAAGTACCCGATCTCGGGGTCGTTGCGTTTGCTCTCCAGCTCGGAGACGACGACCACGGGGATCACGACGGCGTGCTCCGCGAAACGGAACGGCGCTTTGGGGTCCGACAGCAGGACCGACGTGTCGAGCACGAAGGTGCGTTGCGCTGTCCGGACCTCCTCGTCGCGCCGCTCGGACTTCGACGACACCACTTCAGGCACCTGGCCTCCAAACCACCGGTCTCCCGGCGGCATCCGCGTTCCCGCGACGTGCCGTGCGCCTCCTTCTGTCGGGCCGTGGGCACGTCCCGGACCGGGTGAGGTACCCGATGCGGCACACCGTACTTGACCCGTCCGACGCCGCGACAGCGCCGCGCGCACCCCAGTCCGCGTGCCCCGGAATCCGGTGCGAACGGGCGGGCTGAGCTCACGGGTTGCCACTCGTGGCGACTTCCCGGGCTGAGAAGTCACCACGAGTGGCAACTCCCGGCGGAAACGCCGGCGTCAGCGCCCGGCTGGGCGGAGGGCCGTCGCGTAGGCGAGCAGGGCGCTGCGCAGGAGCGCGAGGGTCTCCTCCGTGGTGCCGGCGTGCGGGGCGATCCGCACCGCGCCGTTCCGGATCGTCACCGAGACGCCGTGGTTGAACAGCGCCGCGGTGAGGGCGGTCAGCTGGTCGGGGCGCGGCTCGAGCACCACGATGCCGGCGCGCTCGGCGGGGGTGCGGGGCGAGACGACGGGCACCGCGACCTCGTCGGCGAGCTCGATCACGCGGGAGACGTGGCCGGCGATCCGGGCGGCGACGGCCGGGACGCCGGCGTCGTGCACGTCCTCGAGCGCGGCGGCGAGCCGGGCCGCGGCCGGCTGGTCGACGTGCCCGATCTGCAGGCCGAGGGCGCCCTGCGCCGGCTCCGGCACCTCGTCCCAGGCGAGGCCGTCGGGGAAGCCGCCGATCCCCGACAGCACCGGGGTGAGCCGGTTCGCGGCGCGGTCCGAGACGGCGAGGAACCCGGTGCCGTACCCCGCGCGCAGCCACTTCTGGCCGCCGCAGGCCACGACATCCGCGGCCGTCCACGGCAGGTCGACGGCGCCGAGCGCCTGCACCGCGTCGACGATCAGCAGCCGGTCGCCGATCACCTGGCGGATGCCCTCGAGGTCGGCGACGTACCCGGTGCGAGCGTCGACCGCCGAGACCGCGACGGCGGTCGTGGTGCTCGTCAGCTGGTCGCGGACGAGCCCGGGCGTCACACGGCCGTGGTCGGTCTCCAGCCAGATCGGGGCCGTGGCCTGGAGCGCCTCGGACGCCCGCACCGCGACGGTCGGCAGGCTCGGGAACTCCGCGGGCGAGACGAGGATCCCGCCGGTCACCGCGAAGACGGCCTGCATGAGTCCCTGCGTGGTGGAGGGCTGGAAGGCGATCTGGTCGTCGCGGAACCCGGTCACCGCGGCCGCCGCGGCGCGCAGCCGGTCGGCGTTCGTGCCGAGCCGGTCGACCGCGCCCCAGCGCGCTCTCGTCATGGCCTCGCGCTGCGCGGCCTCCTCGGCGAGCACCGCCGCGGACAGCGGCCCGAACGCCGCGAAGTCGAGGTAGCCGGGCTCCTCGGCGAAGCCGGCGAGGAAGTCGTGGAGGCGGTTCATCGGGCGCACAGCGTAGCGGCGATCACGTCCCGTACCGCCGTTGACGCTGCGCGTACGAGCGGAGGGCGCGCAGGAAGTCCACCTCGCGCAGGTCGGGGCCGAGCGCCTCCACGAAGTAGAACTCGCTGTGCGCGCTCTGCCAGAGCATGAAGTCCGAGAGCCGCTGCTCGCCGGAGGTCCGGATGACGAGGTCCGGATCCGGCTGGCCGGAGGTGTAGAGGTGCTCGCCGATCATCTCGGGCGTCAGCAGGTCGGCGAGGTCGTCGAGGCTGCCGCCCTCCGCCTGGTGCGCGGCGACGATGCTCCGCACCGCATGCGCGATCTCGGTGCGGCCGCCGTACCCGACCGCGAGGTTGATGTGCAGGCCCGTGCGGTCCGCGCTGCGCCGCTCCGCCTCCGCCAGCGCCTCGGTCAGCGTGGTCGGCAGGCCGGTCGCGGTGCCGACGTGCTGCACCTTCCAGCGCTCGGAGAGCGCCGTGGCGAGGTTCGCGATGATCCCGAACAGCGCGTCGAGCTCCTCGCTCTGCCGCCCGGTGAGGTTGTCGGTCGACAGCAGGTAGAGCGTGATCACGGGGATCCGCAGCTCGACGACCCACTCGGCGAACTCGACGATCTTCAAGGCACCGGCCCGGTGCCCGTGGGCCGCCGACTCGAGCCCGGCCTGCCGGGCCCACCGGCGGTTGCCGTCGAGGATCATCGCGACGTGCTTCGGCAGGGGCCCGCGCTCGAGGTTGCGGCGCAGGCGCCGAGAGTAGAGCCGGTAGATCGGCCCGCGCACTCGCTGACCCGGCATCGCCACGGCCTCAACGGTAGACCCGGCGACCTCGGAGCGGCCGGGGGCGTCGCGGCGCACGGCCGGTCGAGCCGGGCGCGAAGCCGGGGCGACTACCCTGCGGGCATGCTCGAGCCCGCCGCCACCCCGCCCGGCGCATCGGCCGCGGCCGGCGAGGACGAACCGATGATCGGGGACCAGCTGCACGTCCCCCTCGTCGACGAGGCCGCCGAGCCGGGGCAGGCCGACCTGAAGCCCACGTGGCGCGGATGGCTGCACGCAGCCATCACGCCGATCGCGCTCGTCGCCGGCATCGTGCTCGTCTCGGTCGCGCACGGCGCCGAGGCGAAGTGGTCGACCGCCGTGTTCGCGCTCACCTCGGTGCTGCTGTTCGGCAACTCGGCGCTGTACCACCGCATCGACTGGTCACCGGAGGTCAAGCGCACCCTGAAGCGGGTCGACCACTCGAACATCTTCCTGCTCATCGCGGGCACCTACACCCCCATGGCCCTGCTCGCGCTGGCCCCCGCTCCGGGCATCCTGCTGCTGACGGTCGTGTGGGTCGTCGCCGTGCTCGGCATCGGGTTCCGGATCTTCTGGATCGGCGCCCCGCGGTGGCTCTACGTGCCGATCTACCTCGGCCTCGGCTGGGCGGCGGTCATGGACCTCCCCGCGCTGTTCGCCGCGAACGCCGCGATGATGATCCTGATCGTGGTCGGCGGCCTGCTCTACACGGCCGGCGCCATCGTCTATGCGCTGAAGCGGCCGAACCCGTTCCCGGGCCGGTTCGGCTTCCACGAGATCTTCCACGCCTGCACGGTGCTCGCGTTCCTCTGCCACTGGACGGCGATCCTGCTGATCGCGCTGCATCCGGTGGCCTGAGCCCGGTTCAGGTGGCGGGCGGCTCGCCGTTCTTCGCCGCTGCCGCGCGCTCGGCTGCCTCACCCCGGTAGCGGACGCGGCGGATGCGCCGGGTCATGTCGACGATGAGCAGCACCACGACGACGGTGATGAGGAGCATCGTGATGAAGCCGACGACCCCGGGCGTGACGACGTCGGGGTTGAACGTCGGGGTCGGGGACGGCGTCGCCGCCGCGAGCGCCGCTCGCATCCGCTGCCCTCCCGGTCGGGGGAGAATGGCCCCGTCCTTGCTGCTCGATCGTACCGTCCGGAGGGTGCCGTGGCCGTCGCCCCGACCCCCGCCGCACGGCTCGAGGACCGCTACGGACGCACCCCAACGGGGCGCCGTCGGGGCCGGGCGGCGGCGATCATCATCGCCGCGGTGCTGATCGTCGCGGCCGTCGTCTGGGCGGTGCTCACCGGCTTCGGCGGCGCCGGCAACGCGACGGACCTGCAGACCACGGGGTTCGTCGTGCAGAGCGACCGGGTGACCACGGTCGGCTGGCTGGTGACCGGCGAGGCGTCGGATCCGCTGATCTGCGCCATCGAGGCGCAGGACCCGAACGGCAGCGTGCTCGGGCTCGTGGAGGTGCGCGTGCCGGTCACGGGGAACCCGGCGCGGTCCGGCACGACGCGCGTGCTGACGACCCGGAGGGCCGACACCGGCTTGATTCAGTCCTGCCGCCGCGCCTAACATCGCTTCTTCACCCGTCGGGGCTCCGCCGCGCACGGCCGACGTGGCCCGTCCGCAGTGGGTGCACGCGGCACGGACGCCCGCGGCGTCCTCCCGCCCCGGTCCGGCCCCACGAATCACGAGGTTCCCTCATGTCACAGGAAAGCGCGGTCACCTGGCTCACCCAGGAGGCCTACGACCGGCTCTCGGCCGAGCTCGAGGAGCTGTCCGGACCGGGCCGCACCGAGATCGCGAAGAAGATCGAGCAGGCCCGCGAGGAGGGCGACCTCAAGGAGAACGGCGGCTACCACGCCGCCAAGGAGGAGCAGGGCAAGATCGAGGCGCGCATCCGCCAGCTCACGCAGCTGCTGCGCAGCGCCGAGGTCGGCCCGGCCGCCGTCTCCGACGGCCACGTGGCGCCCGGCATGGTCGTGACGGCGACGATCAACGGCGCCGAGAACCGCTTCCTGCTCGGCAACCGCGAGATCGCGGGGGACTCCGACCTCGACGTCTACAGCGAGGCGAGCCCGCTCGGCCACGCGATCAACGGATCCGCCGTCGGCGACACGGTCACCTACACGGCCCCGAACGGCCGCGCCATCACCGTCAAGATCGAGCGGGTCGACCCCTACACGGCCTGATCCGCCCTCTCGAATCGCGCGGATCCGGAGTTCCTGCGCGACACGCCGCTTCCGGGCGCCCGGCGACGGCGTGTCGCCCGAATTCTCCGGAACGGCGCGATCGCTCGGCGGGGTCAGCTCTCGAGCACCCTGGGCGCGAAGCCGGAGGCCTCGAGACGGGCGATCACCTGGTCGCGGTGCACGGGCCCACGCGTCTCGACGCTGATGTCGATCTGCACCTCGCCGATCGGCATCCCGTTGCCGTGCCGGGTGTGCAGCACCTCGACCACGTTCGCGTTCGCATCCGCGATCACGCCGGAGACGACCGCGAGCTGGCCGGGGCGATCGGGCAGGCCGATCCGCAGGGTGAGGTAGCGGTCGGATGCGACGAGCCCCCGGCTGATCACGCGTTCCATCATCAGCGGGTCGATGTTGCCGCCGGACAGCACCACGACCGTCCGCCCCGACGGCCGCACCTTGCCGGCGAGCAGGGCTGCGACGCCGACGGCGCCGGCCGGCTCGACGACGAGCTTCGCCCGTTCGAGCAGCACGAGCATCGCGCTGGCGGTCTCGTCGTCGGTGACCGTGACGACCTCGTCGACGAGCGACGAGACGACCTCGAAGGTGATCCGTCCGGGGGTCGCGACGGCGATGCCGTCCGCGATCGTCGGATGCGTCGTGATCGTCGTGACGGCCCCGGCGGTCAGCGAGGGCGGGAAGGCGGCGGCGTTCTCCGCCTGCACACCGATGACGTGCACCCGGCCGCCCGCCGCCTGGGCGACCGCGGCGGCGACGCCGGAGATGAGGCCGCCACCGCCGACGGGCACGAGGATCGTGTCGACGTCGGGCACCGCCTCGAGGATCTCGAGGCCGACGGTGCCCTGCCCGGCGATGACGTCCGGGTGGTCGAACGGCGGGATGAGCACGGCGCCGGTGCGCGCGGCGAACTCCGCGGCGGCCGCGAGCGTCTCGTCGACGACGTGGCCGACGAGCTCGACCCTCGCGCCGTAGTCGCGCGTGGCCTCGAGCTTCGGCAGGGGCACGCCGATGGGCATGAAGATCGTGGCCTCGACGCCGAGCGCCCTGGCCGCGAACGCGACGCCCTGCGCGTGGTTGCCGGCCGACGCGGCGACGACGCCGCGCGCCTTCTCCTCCGGGCTCAGGCGCGAGAGGCGGTTGTAGGCGCCACGGATCTTGTAGGAGCCGGTGCGCTGCAGGTTCTCGCACTTCAGGTGCACCGGCACGCCGACGACCTCGGCGAGGTAGCGCGACGTCTCCATCGGGGTGCGCGTCGCGACCCCCTCGAGCACGCGGGCGGCGTCCCGGATCCGCTCGAGCGGAGGGACGGCCGTGGCCGGGAGCGTGCCGGCGGTCGTGAGGCGCACGGCCTCGGGCGTCTCGGCGAGGGCCGCGTCGGTGGGATCAGCCAACGGTCGTCACATCCTGGGGTTCGGGCTTCGTGCGGCGCGATCGCCGGGCTCGCGTGGGCGGTTCCTCGAGCGCGGGCGGCGGGGTGTCGTCCTTCCACGCGCCGCCCGCGATGAACTGCACGGCGGAGTTCGCGGCCGCCACGAACGGCACCGCGAACACGGCGCCCGCGATGCCACCGAGCAGCGATCCGGTGGCGACCGAGAGCACCACGGCGACCGGATGCAGGCGCACGGCGTTGCCCATCAGCAGCGGCTGCAGGATGTGCGACTCGAGCTGGTTCACGCCGATCACGCCCGCGAGCATGATCAGCGCCTGCGCCGGCCCGACGTAGAGGAGCACGACGAGCACCGCGAGGCCGCCCGTGACGACCGCGCCGACGAACGGGATGAACGCGGCCAGGAACACCAGCACCGCGATCGGCACGACGAGCGACCATCCGACGCCGAGCAGGAGCGCGACGAGGCCGATGCCGACGGCGTCGATGAGTGCGACGAGGATCTGCACCCGCGCGTACTCCCCCACGGACAGCCAGGCGGCGCGGCCTGCACCGTCCACCGCGGCCCGGGCCCGCCGCGGCGCCACGCGCACGCACCAGCGCCAGATGCCCTCGCCGTCGATGAGGAAGAACAGCGTCAGGAACAGCGACAGCACGAGCCCGACGAGGATGTCGGAGACGATCGAGGCGCCGGAGAGCGCGCCGGCGAGGATCGTCCCGGAGTTCTTCTGGACCGTGGCGGTGACGGACGCCATCGCGTTCCGCACATCCGCATCCGTGATGCCGAGCGGGGAAGCCTTCAGCGTGCTGAGCAGGCTCTGGTAGCCGGCCACGGTGCGCTGCTCGATGCCGCCGATGCCGGTGCGGAGCGTCAGCACGACGAGCACCACGAGCCCGGCGATCACGACGATCGTGCCGAGGAAGGGGACCACCACCGCCAGCCAGCGCGGCCAGCCCAGCCGGGTGAGCCGGTTCTTGAACGGCGTCAGCAGGCCCGAGAGCAGGGTCGCGACGAGCACCGGAACGACCACGATGTGCAGCAGCGCCACGAGGTAGACGAGCACCCCGGCGAGGATCAGCACCCCGACGATCCGCCACGACCAGGCGCCCGCGATCCGCACGGAGACCGGGATGGCGCGCGCGACGACCTCGTCGGGGTCCCGCAGCGCGTCGTCGGGTCGTTTCGGCACGCCGCGAGTCTAGGGAGCGGGGGCATCCGGGCCGGGCGTCCGAGCGCTCCGTTACGGTCGCCGTATGGCGGAACGGCTAAGCCCTCGCGATGCGCGTCGCGCGGCGCTCGCCGCCCAGGGCTTCGCCGGCCCTCGCCCGGCGTCGGCCGGCCCCGAGCGCATCCGCCGCACGATGCAGACGCTGAAGGTGCTGCAGATCGACTCGGTGAACGTGTTCGAGCGCAGCCACTACCTCCCGTTCTTCGCGCGCCTCGGCCCCTACGAGAAGCGGCGACTCGACCGGCTCGTGCTCGAGGCCGGTGCGCCGTACCTCGAGTACTGGGCGCACGAAGCGGCGTTCGTGCCCCGCGAGGACCTCGGTCTGTACGCGTTCCGGATGGAGCGGTACCGGGCGCGCTACGGCGAGCGGCTCGTCGAGCAGGCGCCGCTCGTGCGGATGCTCCTCGACACGCTCGCGGCGGAGGGGCCGCGAGCGGCGAGCGAGATCGATCACGAGCGGAACGTGCGCAGCGGGCCGTGGTGGGGCTGGTCGGACGTGAAGCGCACGCTCGAGACCCTGTTCGCGGCCGGGGAGGTGGTCACGGCGGGGCGGAAGGGCTTCGAGCGGCGGTACGCGCTGCCCGAGCAGGTGCTCGAGGTGCCGCCCGCGCCGGTGCCGAAGGCCGACGCGGTGCGGGAGCTGGTGCGGCGAGCCGCGGTGGCGCACGGTGTGGCCGCGCTGGCCGATCTCGCGGACTACCACCGGCTGCGCTCGGACGACACCGCCGTCGCCGTGCGCGAGCTCGAGGAGGCCGGCGAGCTCGTGCCCGTGGAGGTGGAGGGCTGGATGCGCGGGTCCCGGCCGCTGCCGGCCTGGCGGCACGTCGACGCGGTGGTGCCGCAGCGCATCCGCGCGGCCGCCGTGCTCTCGCCGTTCGATCCGGTGGTCTGGCAGCGGGACCGGCTGCTGCGGATGTTCGGCTTCCACTACCGGATCTCGATCTACACGCCCGCGGAGCAGCGGGAGCACGGCTACTACGTGCTGCCCGTGCTCGTGGACGACCGGCTCGTCGGGCGGGTGGACCTCAAGTCGGACCGGAAGGCGGGCGTGCTGCTCGTGCAGGCGGCATGGCTGGAAGCGGGTGCCGGTCCGGGCGTGGTCGCCGAGCGGCTGGCGCCGGTGCTCGCATCCGCCGCCGCCTGGCAGGGACTGACGGCGATCCAGGTGGTCCCCCGGGGCGACCTGGCCCCGGCCCTGACGGCCGCCCTCCCCTGAGCGTCGGACCGGCGCTCAGCCCTGCCGGCTCCAGTCCCGGGGGTTGCCACTTTTCGCGATCTTGAGCGCCCCAAGATCGCGAAACGTGGCAACAACCGACCTCCAGCCCCGGGGGCTGCCACTCGTGGCGACTCCCGGGTTTCAGAGAGGGCGGACGGGGAGGGTGGCGATCGCCGCCAGCACCTCGTCGACCGTCACCGCGAGGAGGGCCGGATCGGGCTCGGCGCCGAACGTGTCGCCCACGCGCAGCTCCGCGTGCGTCAGCACGATGTGCGGGCCCGACTCGGGCGGCCCCCACTCCTCGGGCGGCGCCGGCCCGAAGATCACCACCGACGGGATGCGGTACGCGGATGCGAGGTGCGCGGCGCCCGTGTCGGCCGTCACGACGAGGGCCGCGTCGGCGACGAGCGCCGCGAAGACGTCGAGCTCCATCCGCCCCGCGAGCACGGCATCCTCGTCGAACCCGCCGAGCCGGGCGACCTCGAGGGCCCTCGGCCGCTCGCTCGCGCTGCCGCTGAAGACCACCTGCCGGCCCGAGTCCGCGAGGTCCCGCGCCACGGCCGCGAACCACCCCGCCGGCCACTGCCGCGAGCCGTAGAAGGCGCCGACGTGCACGACCGCCGCCCCCGGTGCCGGCGACGGGGCCGCCGGCCGGTCGAGGCCCACGTCGTCCCTGTCGCCGGGCATGCCGAAAGCGCTGACGAGGCGCACCCAGCGCTCCCGCTCCAGGATCCCGTCGAGCCACGGCAGGCCCTCCTCCCCCGGCCGGGCGTGCTGCACGACCACCCGGGCGTCGAGCGCGTCGACGATGGCCCGGGACTCGGGTCCGTTGCCGTGGAGGTTCGCCGCGACATCCACCGTCCCGGGCGCGATCGGCAGCAGCGCGTCGAGGCCCTTCGCGGGCACCAGCCCGTCGAGGCCGGGCACGAGCGGGATCAACGGCTCGAGCCACGCAGAGGTCGCGAGCAGCAGCCGGTGCTCGGGCAGCGCGCGACGCATGGCCTTCAGGGCGGGCACCGCGACCAGCAGATCGCCGAGCTTCAACGCCCGCAGCGCGAGGGCGACAGGCCGATCCGACTGATCATCGAACTCCTGATCCATGCCCAGATCCTTGCAGGCGACCCCGTGAGATGGACATCAGCCCTTCTTCACCCTTCTTGGGGCTTCTGCTCAGTTCTCCCCTGGAACCCGCGGGTACTCATGACGGGTGGACACGCCTGGACCCCGCGTGTGCCGGATCAAAGCGGTGCTCTTCGACCGCGACGGCACACTGGTCGTCGACGTCCCCTACAACGGGGATCCGGACGCCGTGGCACCGATGCCCGGCGCGGTGCAGGCGGTCGCGCGGGTGCGCGACGCCGGCCTCCCGACGGCCGTCGTGTCGAACCAGTCGGGCATCGCCCGCGGCATCCTCGACGCGGAGCGCGTCGCCGCGGTGAACGCCCGCGTCGACGAGATCTTCGGCGCGTTCGACGCCTGGTGCGTGTGCCCCCATGGGCCGGACGACGGATGCGGATGCCGCAAGCCGAGACCCGGCCTCGTGCTGGAGGCCGCGCGGCGCCTCGGCGTCGCTCCGGAGGACGTGGTGGTGATCGGCGACATCGGTGCGGATGTCGCCGCAGCCGAGGCAGCGGGAGCACGGGGCATCCTCGTGCCGACCCCGATCACCCGGCGTGAGGAGGTGACCGCCGCTGCCGAGGTCGCACCCGACCTCGCCGCAGCGGTCGACGCCGCCCTGACGGGCGGTGCCGCGTGAGCCGCCGGATCCTCGTCGCGCGCCTCGACAGCATGGGCGACGTCCTCGTCTCCGGCCCCGCCGTCCGCGCCGTGGCCGCCTCGGTCGAGGTCGTCGTGCTCGCGGGTCCGCAGGGCTCCCCCGCCGCGCGGCTGCTGCCCGGCGTCGCCTCGGTCGAGGTCGTCGACGCCCCCTGGATCACCGGATCCGCGGCCCCGGTCGACGCCGCGCTCGTCGAGCGGTTCGCCGAGATCGTGGCCGCCCACGGCATCGACGAGGCCGTGCTGCTCACCTCGTTCCACCAGTCGCCGCTGCCCACCGCCCTCCTGCTCCGTCTCGCCGGGGTCACCCGGATCCACGGCGCCTCCGTCGACGCGGCCGGTGGCCTGCTCGACACGCGCCTGATCCCCGGCGAGACGCTGCCGGAGGAGCTGCCCGAACCCGTCCGCGCGCTGCGGATCGCCGAGGCCGCCGGATTCGCGCTGCCCGCCGGCGACGACGGCCGGCTCGCGGTCGAGCTGCCCGGCGACGCGGCGCCCGCCGAGGCCGGCCCGTACGTCGTCGTGCATCCGGGTGCCGCGGTCCCCGCGCGCGCCTACCCCGCCGCCGGGCACGCCCGCGTCGTCGAACGCCTCGCGGCAGCCGGGCACCGCGTGCTCGTGACCGGCGCGCCCGCCGAGGCGGCGCTGACGGCGGAGGTCGCGGGCACCGCCGGCATCGACCTCGGCGGCCGCCTCGACCTCACCGCCCTCGCGGCGACCCTGCGCGGCGCCGGCGTCGTCGTGTCCGGCAACACCGGCCCCGCCCACCTCGCCGCCGCGGTCGGCACGCCGGTCGTCAGCCTCTTCGCGCCGGTCGTCCCCGCCGCCCGCTGGGCGCCGTACGGGGTACCCGTCGCGCTGCTCGGCGACCAGGCCGCGCCGTGCGCCGGCAGCCGGGCGCGCGTCTGCCCGGTCCCCGGCCATCCGTGCCTCGCGGACGTCGACCCCGCCGTCGTCGTCGCGGCGGCCGAGCGCCTGCTCGCGGGAGGTGCCGGATGAAGGTCCTGCTCTGGCACGTCCACGGCGGCTGGACGGACGCGTTCGTCCGCGGCGACCACGAGTACCTGCTGCCGACGACCCCGGCCCGCGACGGCTGGGGCCTCGGCCGCGGCGGCCGCCCCTGGGATCGCGCGGTCGAGATCGCGCCCGAGGACCTCGCGGATGCGGACATCGACGTCGTCGTGCTGCAGCGCCCCGAGGAGCTCGCCGAGGCCGAGCGCCTGCTCGGCCGCCGCCCGGGCCGCGACGTCGCCGCCGTCTACCTCGAGCACAACACCCCCAAGACGGCCCCGGTGCCGACGGAGCGGCATCCGCTCGCCGACCAGGACGCCATCCCGATCGTGCACGTCACCCACACGAACGACCTGCTCTGGGACGCCGGCCGCGCCCGCACCACGGTGATCGAGCACGGCATCGTCGATCCCGGCCACCGCTACACCGGCCGGCTCGAGCGGTTCGGCGCCGTGATCAACGAGCCCGCGCGGCGTTGGCGGGTCACCGGCACCGACCTGCTCCCCCGGTTCGCGGAGGTCGCGCCGGTCGACGTGTTCGGGATGAGGACGGACCTGCTGGCCAGCGCTTACGGGCCGCTGCGGCCCGGCGTGCACGGGGTCGGCGACGTCGCGACGGGTCCCATGCACACCGCGCTCGCGGAGCGGCGCGCGTACGTGCATCCGATGCGCTGGACGTCGCTCGGCCTGTCGCTGCTCGAGGCGATGCACCTCGGCATGCCGGTCGTCGTGCTCGGGATGACGGATGCGTTCCGCGCCGTGCCGCCCGAGGCCGGCGCCGTCTCCGCCGACGTGGACGAGCTCGCCCGCGCCGCGAAGCGGCTCATCGATCGTCCGGACGAGGCGCGCGCCGCCGGCCGGATCGCCCGGGAGGCGGCGCTCGGCCGCTACGGGCTCGCCCGCTTCCTCGCCGACTGGGACGAGGTGCTGGGCGACGCGAGAAGAAGGGTCCCCCGCCGCGCTGCGGCCGTGCGGGACCGGGAAGGGATGTCCGCATGAAGATCTCACTCGTCTCGGAGCACGCGAGCCCGCTCGCCGTGCTCGGCGGCGTGGATGCGGGCGGGCAGAACGTGCACGTCGCCGCGCTCGCCACCGCGCTCGGCGCCGACGGCCACGAGGTGACCGTCTACACCCGCCGCGACGACCCCGACCTGCCCGAGCGCGTGCCGTTCGCCCCCGGCGTCGAGGTGGTGCCGGTGACCGCGGGCCCCGCCGCCGCCGTGCCGAAGGACGAGCTGCTGCCGCACATGGGCGCCTTCGCGGACGCCATGGCGGAGGCCTGGATCGCCGACCGCCCCGACGTCGTGCACGGCCACTTCTGGATGTCGGGCCTCGCCACCCTCGTCGCCGCCCGCCGCGTCGACATCGCCCTCGGCGGTCACCTGCCCGTCGCCCAGACCTTCCACGCGCTCGGCGTCGTGAAGCGCCGCCACCAGGGCCTCGCCGACACCTCCCCCGCCGAGCGCTCCTGGCTCGAGCCCGACGTCGCCCGCCGCGTCGACACCGTCGTCGCCACCTGCTCCGACGAGGCGTTCGAGCTGAAGGCGCTCGGCGTGCCCTCGAACCGCATCGCGGTCGTGCCCTGCGGCGTCGACACCGCCCACTTCTCCCCCCACGGCCCCGTCGCACCCCGCACCGACCGGCTGCGGATCATGACGGTGAGCCGCCTCGTGCAGCGCAAGGGCGTCGGCATCGCGATCGAGGCCCTCGCCCGGCTCGTGTCGCGCGGCATCGATGCGGAGCTCGTGATCGTCGGCGGCGCCGGCGACGCGGCTCACCTGGAGGTCGAGCCCGAGGTCGCTCGCCTGCTGCGGATCATCGAGACCACCGGGATGCAGGACCGGGTCACGCTCGCCGGCCGCATCGAGCACGAGGACCTGCCGGAGATGTACCGGTCGGCGGATGTGGTCGTCTGCGCGCCCTGGTACGAGCCGTTCGGGATCGTGCCGCTCGAGGCCATGGCCTGCGGACGCCCGGTGGTCGCGACCTCCGTCGGCGGCCTCATCGACACGGTCGTGGAGGACGTCACCGGCGTGCACGTGCCGCCGCGCGATCCGGACGCCCTGGCGGATGCGCTGGAACCCCTGCTCGCGGATGCGGAGCGCCGCGAGCGCTACGGCGTCGCCGGCCGGCGCCGCGCAGCCACGCGCTACGCCTGGCGACGCGTCGCGCACGAGACCTCCCGCGTCTACGCCGCCCTGACCGACGCCGCCCCCGCGGCCCGACTGCTGACGAGGGAGCGATGACCACCACCGCACCGCGGACCACCGCCTCGCGCGTCGCCCGCGACCACGTCACGGCGGCGCTGCCCACCATGGAGGCGCTCCGCGGCGAGGCCGACCGCCTCGCCGTCTGGGGCGTGGACCTCGCCGACCGGATGCTCGCCGGCGCGCGCCTGCTCGCCGGCGGCAACGGCGGATCCGCCGCCGAGGCCCAGCACCTCACCGCCGAGCTCGTCGGCCGCTTCGACGGCGACCGGCGCGCGTTCAGCGCGATCTGCCTGCATGGCGACACCTCGGCGCTCACCGCGATCGGGAACGACTACGGCTTCGAGGAGGTCTTCGCCCGGCAGGTCACCGCGCACGGCGCCCCCGGCGACGTGCTCGTGCTGCTCTCCACCTCCGGCACGAGCCGCAACCTGCTGCGCGCCGCCGAGACCGCCCACGGCCGGGGCATGACGGTGTGGGCGCTGACCGGCGCCGGCCCGAACCCGCTCGCCGACGCCGCGGACGACGCGGTGACGCTGCCGGGCCGCGGCGCCAACGTGCAGGAGGCGCACCTCGTCGCCATCCACGCCTTCTGCCGGGTCTTCGACGCCCGCGTCCGCGACCGGATCGGGGCGAGCCGATGAGCCGCGCGATCACGGTCGTCGGCGACCTGCTGCTCGACGTCGACCTCGAGGGCGCCGTCGAGCGCCTGTCCCCGGATGCGCCCGTGCCCGTCGTCGACGTGGCCGGCGTCACCCGTCGCCCGGGCGGCGCCGGGCTCGTCGCGACGCTGCTCGCCGGCGACGGCCACCGCGTGACGCTCGTCACCGCGCTCGGTGAGGACGAGCGTGCCGACCGCCTCCGCGAGCTGCTCGGCGACGTCGAGCTGGTCGCCGGCGACACCCGGGCGCCGACGCCGGTGAAGACACGGCTGCGCACCGCCTCGCATCCGATCGCCCGCATCGACGAGGGATCCGCCCGGCCGCCGGTCCCCGTCGCGACGGAGGCGATGGTCGCCGCGATCGACGCCGCCGAGGTCGTGCTCGTCGCCGACTACGGTCGCCGCCTCACCGAGGTGCCCTCGGTGCGCGAGGCGCTGTCCCGCGCGGCCCGGCGCGTGCCGGTGGTGTGGGATCCGCATCCGCGCGGCTCCGCGCCCGTGCACGGCGTGGCCGCGGTGACCCCGAACCTCACGGAGGCGACGGCCGCTGCGGATGTCGCGGGCACGGGCGTCGCCGCGGCGGACGAGGCCGCCCTGCAGCTGCGGGAGACCTGGCGCGCGGCGGCGGTGATCGTGACCATGGGCGAGCACGGGGCGCTGCTCCGCGCGAGCCGGAGCGGCCTGCCGTTCGTCGCCCGGGGCGGCCGCGTCGACGGCGCGGATCCCTGCGGTGCGGGCGACCGCTTCGCCGCGAGCGTCGCCGTCGCGATCGCGGGCGGCGCGCAGCCGACCGACGCCGTCGCGACCGCGGTGACCGAGACCGCGGCGTTCCTCGCCGCGGGCGGCGTCGCCGGCCTCACGCGCCCCGCGAACACCGTGCAGCTGCCCGGCACCGACCGGGACGCGATCGCCGTCGCGGAGCGCGTCCGGTCGGCGGGCGGGACGGTCGTCGCCACGGGCGGCTGCTTCGACCTGCTGCACGCCGGCCACGCCCGCACGCTGTCGGCGGCGCGGGCGCTCGGCGACTGCCTGATCGTCTGCCTCAACTCGGACGACTCGGTGCGCGGGCTGAAGGGACCCGACCGGCCGATCATGCCCGAGGGCGACCGCGTCGACCTGCTGCTCGCCCTCGAGTGCGTCGACGCCGTGCTCGTCTTCGGCGAGGACACCCCGGTGGACGCCATCCGGCGCATCCGCCCCGACATCTGGGTGAAGGGCGGCGACTACACGGCCGCCGACCTGCCCGAGGCCGCCGTGATCGCCGAATGGGGCGGTCGCGCGGTCACCGTGCCGTTCCACCCCGGCCGGTCCACGACCAAGCTCGCCGCCGCGCTCGCCGCGGTCGGCTGACCCCGACCCACCGACCTCCAGGAGGAGACGCATGCCCACCGCCAGCACCACCCCCACGCCCCTCGGCCGCACCCTGATCACGGGCGGCGCGTCCGGTCTCGGCGCGGCCGTCGCCGACGCGGTCGCCACGGCCGGCGGCAGCCCGATCGTGCTCGACCTGAAGGTCGACGGCAGCCCCTATCCGGCCTACCAGGGCGACGTCACCGCCACGCGCGACGTCGAGCGGCTCGTCGCCCGGATCGCCGAGGAGCAGGGCGGCCTCGACGCCGTCGTCACCGCCGCGGGCATCGACAAGCCGGGCCCGCTGGACGCGATCTCCGGGGAGGACTGGGAGCGCGTCGTCGCCGTGAACCTCTTCGGCACGGCGGCCGTCGTGCGGGCCGCGCTGCCCGCGCTGCTCGAGAGCCACGGCCGGGTGGTCACGGTCTCCTCGTCGCTCGGTGTGCGCGCCGTGTCGGATGCGACCGCCTACTCGGCCTCGAAGTTCGGCGTCATCGGGTTCAGCCGCGCGCTCGCCGCCGAGACGCGTGGGCGGATCGGCGTGACCACGCTCATCCCGGCCGGGATGAAGACGCGGTTCTTCGACGGCCGCACCGCGCAGTACGCGCCCGGCGAGGACGCGAACCTGAACGACCCGGCGAACGTCGCAGGCGCCGTCGTCTTCGCGCTCTCCTCGCCGCGCGGATCCGAGATCCGCGAGATCTCCGTGATGCACGAGGAGGAGCCCTCCTGGCCCTGAATGCGGTTCCAGGCTTCGGCTCTACCGTACGGAGATGCTCCTCCAGGCGGCGCTGAACGGCCCGCTCACCAAGGACGACCACCCGGCCGTGCCGATCACGCCGGCCGAGTTGCGGGCCGACGCGGAGGCGTGCGAGCGGGCCGGGGCGCGGGCCTTCCACGTGCATCCGCGCGACGAGGAGGGACGCGAGCGGATGCTGCCCGCCGTGGTCGACCGCGCGGTCGCCGCCGTCCGGAACGGCACGCGATGGCCCGTCGGGGTGACGAGCGACGCGGACATCGAGATGGAGGCCCGCCGACGGGTGACCTTCGTCCAGCACTGGCGGGAGCCGGACTGCACCTCCGTGAACCTCCACGAGGCCGACGCGGTCGAGATCGCCCGGGCGGCGCTCGGCGCGAGGATCGGCGTCGAGGCCGGGCTCTGGAGCGTCGAGGACGCCGAGATCCTGCTCACCAGCGGGCTCGCCGACCGGATCGACCGGGTGCTCGTGGAGCCGGCCGGCGGGGACGTGCACGAGCGGCTCGAGACCGCCGCCGCGATCCACGCGGTGCTCGACCACGGCGGCGTCGAGGCGCCGCGGCTGCAGGTCGGCGCCGGCGCGGCCGCCTGGCCGCTGCTCGAGGACGCGGTGCGCCGCGGCATCGACGCCCGGATCGGCTTCGAGGACACCCTGCTGCTGCCCGACGGCTCGATCGCCGCCCGCAACGCGGACCTCGTCGCTGCCGCCAGGGCGATCGGCGCGGGCGCCCCGGACTGAGCCGGCCGCGCCCGCCGTCAGCCGCCCGCAGTCATCCGCCGTTTTCAGGACTTCCGGAGCGACACGCCGCGCTCGTGCGCCGATCGTCCTGAATAGCGCCGGCTGTTCCTGAAAAACGGCGGAGGGGGCGGACCGGGGGCGGTCAGTCGCCGGCCAGCAGCGCGCGCACCTCGGCGAGCACGGCCTCCGGATGGATGTCGGTGAGGAACGACGGATCGTGCGGGCAGCGCTCGGCGGTCCAGCCGACCTGGGTGACATCGGCCCCGCAGACCGGGCACCGGGTCGTCCAGCCGAGCAGGACGCGATGGTGCGCCCGCGTGAACGGTGCCGCGTTGACGGCGTTGCCGAACCAGAACAGCCCGACGGTCGGCGTACCGAGTGCCTGCGCGACATGCCGGGGTCCCGAGTCGTTCGCGAGCACCACGTCGGCCTCGGCGAGCACCCCCGCGAGCGCGCCGAGGTCGATCGTGCCGGCGACGGAGCGCACCCGTTCGCGGTGGTCCGCGGGCAGGGCGGTGCGGGCGGCGCGCACGATCTCGTCCGCGACCGCCACGTCGGAGGCGTCGCCGACGACGAGCACGGTGACGCCGTGCTCGGCGAGCGCCGCCGCGACGACACCGAAGCGTGCCGCCGGCCAGCGGCGCCGAGGGTCGGTCGCGCTCGGGTGGATCACGACCGCGGGCCGGTCCCCGAGCAGCGCCCGGCCGGTCGACCGCTCCGCATCCGACGGCTCGAGGCGCGGCTCGAGCTCGACCGGGGCGGCGCCGGCGAGGCCGGCCACCTCGAGCCAGCGCTGCACCTCGTGCTGGTAGTAGCGGTACGGGAGGGTGCGGGTCAGCGGCACGGCGTCCTCGGTGCGGGTGCCGACGGTGTACCGGGCGCCGAGGCGCAGCAGGAACGGGTTCGAGTTGCGGCCGCCGCCGTGCGCCTGCACGGCGAGGTCGAAGCGGCGCTCGCGCATCGCCGCGAGGAACGCCTCGACCGCATCCGGATCCGGTTCCCCGTCGCGGACGCCCCGATGCGCGGGCAGCACGACCGTCTCGTCCACCGGTGATCCCGGCCGGCCGTCGAGCAGCGCCGCGTGCGACGGCATGCCGAGCAGCGTGATCGACGCCTCCGGGTAGGCCCCGCGGAGCGCGGCGAGCGCCGGCAGCGCGCCCACGAGGTCGCCGATGCCGCCGCCGCGCAGCACGGCGATGCGCGCCACGGCGTCGAAGCGGTCGGAGGGGTGGCCGAGTGCGTGCCGGGTCACCGCTCGATTCTTCCTGGCGCTCGTTCCGCGTTCCCTCAGCACCCGCTCAGTCCCTGCCGAACGGCCGTTCCTATCGTGGATGTCGCCCGCCACCCGCCTCGGAGTGGTCCGAATCCCGACCGAGAGGCCCTCTCGCCCATGACGCTCGAGCTCGCGCCCGACACCCAGACCCCGACGATCCGGATCTCGGATCCCGCCACCGGGGAGGCCGTCGGCGAGCACGTGGTCGCGGATGCGGCGGCGGCCGCCGCCGCCGTGCGCCGGGCGGTCGCGGCGTTCCCGGAGTGGGCTGCCACTCCGCCAGCGAGGCGCGGCGAGCTGCTCCGCGCCGCGGCCCTCGCCCTCGCTGATCGGGCCGGCGAGGTCGCCGCGATGAACACCCGCGAGACCGGCAAGACCCCCGCCGACGCCGAAGGCGGCGTGCAGGCGGCGGTCGGCACCCTGCTGCAGTACGCGGAGCTCGGCCCGCTGCACCGCGGCAAGGCGCTGCGCGGCGGCGCCGACGCGGTCGACTACGCGCTGCCGCATCCGCGGGGCGTCGTCGTCGCGCTGACCCCTTGGAACGACCCGGCCGCGGTCGCCGCCGGCCTGCTCGGCGCCGCGATCGTGTCCGGCGACACCGTCGTGCACAAGGGCAGCGAACGCTGCCCGGGCACCGCGGCGCTGCTCAACGAGATCCTCGCCGGCGCGCTGCCCGACGGCGTGCTCGTCGGCGTGACGGGCGACGGCGCGACCGGCGCCGCCCTCGCCGAGCAGCCGGGCGTCTCCGTGCTCGCGCACGTCGGGTCCACCGCGACCGGCCGCAGCCTCGCGCTCGTCGGCGCGGCCCGCGACCTCCACGTGATCCGCGAGAACGGCGGCAACGACGCGCTCGTCGTCGACGCCGGCGTCGACCCGGTGTGGGCGGCGGGGCAGGCGGCCCTCGGCGCCTTCGCGAACGCCGGCCAGATCTGCACCTCCGTCGAGCGGGTGCTCGTGCACCGCGACGTCGCCGACCCCTTCATCTCGGCGCTCGTGGCCGAGGCGGAGTCCTGGGCGACCCGCATCGGCCCCCTCGTGGACGAGCGGATGCGGCAGGCCGTGCATGCGCACGTCGAGGACGCGGTGCGCCGGGGCGCGCGGGTCCTCACGGGCGGCGAGGTGCCGACGGGCGCCGGCACCTTCTATCCGCCGACGGTGATCACGGAGGTGCCGGACGACGCGCTCGCCGTGACGGAGGAGACCTTCGGTCCGATCGTGCCGGTGCGGGTCGTCGACGACTTCGACGAGGCGCTGCTGCTCGCCGCCGCCGACCGCTACGGCCTGGCCGCGACCGTGCTCACCCCCGACATGGCGCACGCCCACCGCGCCGCGGCCGTGCTGCCGGTCGGCACCGTGAAGGTGAACGCCGTCTTCGGCGGCGCGCCGGGCGGCAGCGCGCAGCCCCGCCGGGCGAGCGGATCCGGGTTCGGCTACGGCCCCGAGCTGCTCGACGAGATGACGACCACCACGGTGGTGCATCTGGGCCTGCCCGGCGGCGCGCGGTGACGACCGACCCCGCCGCGCTCGTGCGCCGGGTGGGCGCGCGCCTCGACGGCCGCCGCCCGCGCATCGTGGTGCTCGGCGACGCGCTGCTCGATCGGTGGTGGGCCGGCAGCGCCGATCGCATCAGCCGTGAGGCGCCGGCACCCGTCGTGCGGATCGCGGACCGAGCGGATGTGCCGGGCGGCGCCGCCAACACGGCGGTGAACCTCGCGGCGCTCGGCGCGGACGTGGCGATCGTGGGCGCCGTCGGCGACGACGACGGCGGGACGGCGCTCGCGACCCTGCTCGCCGCGGCGGGCGTCGACATCACCGGGCTCGTCCGGATACCGGGGTTCGCGACGACGGTGAAGACGCGGATCGCCGGCGGCGGGCAGGTGCTCGTGCGCCTCGACGAAGGCGACGCCGTGCCGGACGAGGCCCGCGCGCTCGTGGCGGCGGCCGCGCTCGCGGCCACCCGCGCCGCGGATGCGGAGCTCGTCTGCGACTACGGCATCGGCTCGGCCAGCGGCGCAGTGCGCGAGGCGCTCGCCGCACGCGGCGCCCGGCCGCCGGTGACCGTCGTCGATGCCCACGACCTCGCGCCGTGGGCAGTGCTCTCCCCCACGGCCGTCACGCCGAACGCGGGCGAGACCGAGCGGCTGCTCGAGGCATCCCTCGGGCCCGATCGCGTCGCATCCGCGGTCCTGCAGCGCGACGCGCTGCTCGCCGCGACCGGCGCGGCCGGGGTCGTCGTCACTCTCGACCGCGACGGCACCGTGGTGCACGACGCCGCGAGCACGAGCAGGACCGTCGCGCATCCGGCCCCCGACGCCATGGCGAACGGCGCGGGCGACACCTTCGCCGCCGCGCTCACGCTCGCCCTCGCGGGGGGCGAGCCGCTGCCGGAGGCGGCCGCGTTCGCGCAGCTCGCCGCCGACGTCGTCGTACGCCAGCCGGGCACGAGCGTCTGCAGCCGCGAGGCGCTGCGGGCGAGCGTCGAGGGGCCCGCGCGGGTGCTCGACACCGATCGGCTGGAGGCGGCGCTGGACGCGGACCGTCGCGCCGGCCGCCGCATCGTCTTCACGAACGGCTGCTTCGACGTGCTGCACGTCGGCCACATCACCTCGCTGAAGCAGGCGAAGCAGCTCGGTGACGTGCTGGTGGTCGCGGTGAACGACGACGACTCCGTCCGCAGGCTGAAGGGACCGGGCCGGCCGATCAACCGCGCCGCGGACCGCGCCGGGGTGCTCGCCGAGCTCACCTCGGTCGACTACGTGACCGTGTTCGGCAGCGACACCGCGATCCCGCTGCTCGAGCGCCTTCGCCCCGACGTCTACGCGAAGGGCGGCGACTACACCCCCGCCATGCTCGAGGAGACGCCCACCGTGGAGGCGTACGGCGGCACGGTCGCGATCCTCGGCTACGTGAGCGCACATTCCACGAGCGGCATCATCGCCCGCACCCGGGCGCTTCCGGAGGCGGCGGGATGACGAGCCGGCGCTCCGCGGCCGAGTGGGGGCGGCAGCCGGCGCCACCGGAGCCGGTCATCGACGTGCTGATCGGCACCGTCGGGCGGACGGCGGAGCTCGCGGTGACGCTCGCCGGGCTCGCCGCCCAGGACGACCCGCCGTTCCGCGTGATCGTCAGCGACCAGTCGGACGCGAATCCGGCCGCCACGGATCCGGCGGTCCAGGCGATGCTCCGGGTGCTCGAGGTGCAGGGCCGATCGCCGCAGCTCGTGCGCCATCGCCCGCGTCGCGGGATCGCGGAGCACCGCGACTTCCTGCTGAGCCGGTCGAGCGCGGATGCGGTGCTGTTCCTCGACGACGACGTGTGGCTCGAGGCGGGGGCGCTGCAGCGGCTGCACGACGCGCTGACCTCGCTCGGCTGCGGCTTCGTCGGCATGGCGCCGCAGGGGCTCTCCTACCTCGACGACCGGCGCCCGCACGAGCACCGGCCGTTCGAGCGGTGGGACGGGCCGGTGCGGCCCGAGCGCATCCGCCGCGGCGAGCCCGGCTTCGAGCGCTGGACGCTGCACAACGCCGCGAACCTCGCGCACGTCGCCGCCGAGGTGGGCGAGCCGGAGCAGGGCTGGGTGCCGTACCGGATCGCTTGGATCGGCGCCTGCGTGCTCTACCGCCGGGAGGCCCTCGTCGAGTGCGGCGGCTTCGGCTTCTGGCGCGACCTGCCGCCCGCGCACGCCGGCGAGGACGTCGTCGCCCAGTGGCGCGTGATGGAGCGCTACGGCGCCGCGGGGCTGCTGCCGTCCGGTGCGGTGCACCTCGAGGCGCCGACGACGATCCCGAACCGCGAGGTGGACGCCCCCGACGTGGTGTTCGCCCGCGAGGACCGCATGGCCGGCTGACCGCCGCCGCGGCCCACCACCCGAAGGAGAAGGAGGACGACCATGGCCGATGCGCCGAACCCGATCCAGATCCAGAAGTTCCTGGGCGGCATGGACTACCCGGTCTCGAAGGACACGATCCTTCAGACAGCGAAGAAGGAGGGCGCGGACGAGAGGGTGCTCGACGCCCTCGGTCGCATCCCCGACCAGGAATACGACGCCCCGACCGCGATCAGCAAGGCCGTCGCCGGCAACCACTGACCTGCTGCACCGCGGGCCGGCCGCGGTCCGACCTCATCCGACCGGTTCGAGATCGGACCGCGGCAGGCAGGCGTCCAGAGGTCAGAACTGGATGCGCGGCGGCTCGGCGACCGTGACCGAGTCGCCGACCTCGAAGAACTCGCGCGGCGTGAAGCCGAGGCGCTTCGCGAAGAGGCTGTTCGGGAAGACCTGGATCCTCGCGTTGAACTCGCGGACGGCGCCGTTGTAGAAGCGCCGCGAGGCGCGGATCCGCTCCTCCGTGTCGACGAGGTCGGCCTGCAGCTGCAGGTAGTCGGGGCTCGCGAGCAGCTGCGGGAACGCGTCGGCGGTGCTGAACACGGTGCGCAGCGATTGCTGCAGGTGGCTCTCCGCCTGGGTCGCGGTCTCGGGCGTCGTCGCGCGGAGCGTCTCGTCGCGGGCCCGTGTGACGGCCTGAAAGACGCCCTGCTCGTGCGTCGCGTAGCCCTGCACCTTCTCGACGAGCGACGGCACGAGCTCGGCCCGCTGCTGCCGTTCGGCGGTGATGTCCCGCCACGCCTCGTCGATACGGGTGTTCAGCCCGACGAGCGCGTTGCGGGTCGACCAGAGGTAGAGCAGGAAGATCGCGATCAGGAGGACGACGATCACGATCGGGATCACGAGCGGCCAGTCCATGGCGGGAGGGTAGGACACGCCGCTGCGGGAACCTTGGAGCGCGGCGGTCCTGGGTGAGATCGTGATCATCCGCGGGCGCCCGCGTCGGCCTGGTCGGGCCCCTTCGAGGCCGTCGAGCACCGGCCGGGCTCCCTGGGGGCGGATGGGTGTCAACCCGTCGCTAGCAATTCCCTCGGTAAGCGAGCATCATGGAGCCGGCTCGGGAGATGCAACGGCGCTCGCCCGAGCCGCGATCAGCCGGACCGGCCTCGTCGGCCGGTCTGTTCAATGGGCGTGGGGCCGCCGCATCCGTGTGTCGGCCTCACGCCCGACCCACGACCTCAGACGGGCGGCTCGGGGTCGTACTGGATCCCCCGCCGAGCCTCCTGCGCGCGCTCGCGGCCGGCGAGGCGGTCGACGAGGTGCAGCGCCATGTCGATGCCCGCCGAGACCCCGGATGCGGTGACGAGGTCGCCGTCGTCGACGAAGCGGTCGCGCTCCCGCACCTCCGCGGTGGGCTCGAGCTCGCGCAGCAGGTCGAGCGAGCCCCAGTGCGTGGTCGCCGGCCGCCCGGCGAGCAGTCCGGCTGCGGCGTAGACGAGCGCGCCCGTGCAGACGCTCGTCATCAGCGGCACCTGCTCGCGCTGCTCGCGCACCCACGTGAGCTCCGCCGCATCCGCCAGCCTCGGCCGGGTGCCGCGGCCGCCGGGGTAGACGAGCACGTCGAGCGCCGGCACGGACGCCTTGCTGTCCTGGGCGACGAGCTGCAGCCCCTTCGCGGCGGTGACGACGCCGCCCTCATCGCTGAAGGTCACCACCTCGTAGCCGTCCTCGGGGTGGTGCTGCGTCCACCAGGCGAGCACCTCCCACGGCCCGACCGCGTCGAGCTCCTCGACCCCGTCGAACAGCAGGATCCCGATGGTGCGCAGCGTCGTCTCAGTCACGGAGTCGATCCTGCCGCTGAGCCGGGCCCTGCGCCGCTCGCCGTATCGTGGCGGCATGGCGTTCACGCGATCGGCGATCCTCGCGGACCTCGGCTCCCGTCCGACCATCGACGTCGAGGAGGAGATCGCGCGGCGTCGCGACTTCCTCGTCGACTACCTGAAGGCGTCCGGCGCGAAGGGCTTCGTGCTCGCCGTCAGCGGCGGCCAGGACTCCACCCTCGCGGGCAAGCTCTGCCAGCTCGCCGCCGAGCAGGCGCGCGAGCAGGGCCTCGAGGCGACGCTCATCACGGTGCGGCTGCCGTACGGCGTGCAGGCGGATGAGGACGACGCGCAGGCCGCGCTGCAGTTCATCGCCCCTGACGTGGTGCGCACGGTGAACATCAAGGCCACGGTCGACGCCCTCGCCGCGGACTACGAGCAGGCCGTCGGCAAGCCGGTCACCGACTTCACGAAGGGCAACACGAAGGCCCGCATCCGCATGGTCGTGCAGTACGCGATCGCCGGCGACGCCGGCGCGCTCGTCGTGGGCACCGACCACGCCGCGGAGGCGGTCACCGGCTTCTTCACGAAGTTCGGCGACGGCGGCGTGGATGTCATCCCCCTGTCCGGCCTGACGAAGAGCCAGGGCGCCGCGCTGCTGCGCCACCTCGGCGCGCCGGAGCGGCTCTACACGAAGGCCCCGACCGCGGACCTGCTCGATGCGAACCCCGGCCAGACCGACGAGGACAACCTCGGCATGACCTACCGCGACATCGACGCGTACCTGCAGGGCGCGGATGTGGATGCGGATGCGGCGGCGAGCATCGAGGCGCAGTACGCGAAGACGGAGCACAAGCGGCACCTGCCGGTCGCCCCGTCCGACACGTGGTGGCGCGAGTAGCGCTCACCCTGATCAGCCCCGGGGCGTGAGTTGCCACTTCTCGTCCTCGAAGCGCACGCTCAGGGGCCAGAAGTGGCAACCCACCCACTGATTGGCGGTGAACGCAGGTCAGGTCGTCGGCTGGCTCTCGCCCGACGGCTCGCGGCCGATGCCGAGCCATCCGGATCCGCCGGTCACCGCTCCGCGCTTGCGCTGCTCGCGCATCGCGGCGAGCTGCCGCTCGATGTCGGTGGCCGAGCGGCCCTTCGCCAGCATGTGGTCGAGGTCCTCGTCGGGCGACGCGGTGTGGTCCTGCACGACGCCGCGGGCGATCAGCTCGTCGGTGGCGGCGGCGCGGGCCTGCATCTGCAGCACCTTGTCCTTCGCCTGGTCGATCGAGCGGCCGACGCCGTTGAGGTCGCCGCTGAGCCCCGCGACGCTCTCGTTCGCCTTCACCTGAGCGGCGGACGCGGTGTAGGAGGCCTTCAGCGTCTCCTTCTGGGTGCGGAACGCGGCGACGCGTGCGGTCATCCGCCGCTCGTTCTCGAGCAGGTTCGCCTCCTGCCGCTGCAGCGAGTCGAACTGGCCGCGGAGCGCCGTGATCTCCTGCTCGAGCCCCGACCGCCGCTCGAGCGCGGTGCGGGCGAGGTCCTCGCGGCCCTGGTCCATCGCCTCCTGCGCCTGGTCGCCGAGCCGGTCGTAGCGGGCGCCGAGCTCCTGGCCCTGCAGCTCGATCCGCTTGCGCGCCGTCGTCACATCGGCGAGGCCGCGGCGCAGCTGCGCCAGCAGGTCGACCTGACGGTCGTAGCTGTCGTCGAGCGACTCCCTGGGGTCGTCGAAGCGGTCGAGCGCCCGGTTGGTCTTGATGCGGAACAGGTTCCGCATGCGCGTGGTGATGTTCATCGGCTCGCTCCTTCGCCGGTCAGTCGCGGTGGGGTGGTCGCCCCGCCGCTGAGGGTCCGGAGGCGCTCGCGCCCCGCCTTCAGGGCGATCACCTCGCGCTCGACGTCGGCGCCGAGCTCGTCCATCGAACCCTCCGACGCGGCCGCGAGCCCGTCCGCGACCGCGGCGCGCAGGCGCCGGACGTGGCGGGTCAGCTCGTCGACCCGCCACCGCAGCGGGGGAAGGGCCACCCGCAGCGTCGCGTCGTCGTCCTCGGTCTGCAGCACGCGGAGGTGCTGGTCGACGGCCGCGGCCTCCTTCTGGAGGCGCCGGAACAGCGCCGGCGTCTCGCCGGGCAGCCCGGACCGGGCATCGGCGGCGTCCATCGTCACGCGGCCGCCGTCCATCGTCCGGTGCAGCTGCAGGCGGAGCCGCGCGACCTCGCGCCGAGGCCCCGACTCGGTGAGCGAATGCATCCGCAGGGATGCGCGGGTCAGCGTGCGGCTGCGGCGGATGCGGCGGACCGTCACCGCGAACGTCACGGCGACCGCGCCGACCGCCGCGGACACGACCACCCCGCAGACCAGCAGCATCGCCCCGAGCGCGTCCAGCATGGCCGATCCAGCGGCCACGTCCATCAGATGAGTGCCGAGCACGGCGACCTCCCCTTCATGGCGGGAGGGTACGCCGGTCGCCTCGGAGACACACCACCTGCAACGGGCAGGACTTCGCCCTACTCGCCGCCGGGGCGCAGGTCGTAGGTCACCCAGTGCGTCGCGGTCGCGACCGAGTCGTAGAGGCGCCGCGCGCGGGCGTTGTCCTCCGCGGTGATCCAGCGGACGACGGATGCGCCCTCCTCGGCCGCGAGGTCCGCGATCCGCAGCACCAAGGCCCGGCCGACACCGGCGCCGCGCGCGTCCGCATCGGTGAACAGGTCGTCGAGGTAGATGCCGGTCGCGCCGGCGGAGGGGCGGAGGAACCGCCGGTAGTGCGCGAGCCCGACGAGCCGGCCGTCCCGCTCCGCCACGAACCCGAACACCTCGGCCCCGTGGTCGCGCAGCCAGCCCCAGACGCGATCGACGACCTCGTCGCTCGGCTCCAGCTCGTAGAACTCGCGGTACCCGCGGAACAGGCGCGCCCACGGCTCGTGGTCCTGCTGCTCGACGGGGCGGATGACGACGTCGCTCATGCCGCGAGGCTATCGACGGCGCCGTGGAGCGTCTTCCTCATCGCGCCGTTCCGGAGTTCCTGCGCGACACGCCGCCTTCGGCGCGCGCGGCGCGGCGTGTCATCCGATTTCTCCGGAACGGCGCGATGGCGGACCGCGGAACTAGAGTCGCCCGGTGCCGGAGTCACCCGAGAAGTCGACCCGGAACCTGTCGTTCGGGTCCGTGGCCGCCGACTACGAGCGCTACCGGCTCGAGTACCCCGACGACGTCGTCGACGCCGTGCTGCGATCCGCCGGCGGTCCCGTCCGCTCGGCGCTCGAGGTCGGGGCGGGCACGGGGAAGGCGACCCGACGCTTCGCCGCCCGCGGGCTCGCGGTGACCGCGCTCGAACCCGATCCGCGGATGGCCGAGATGCTCGCCACGACTACGCGGGAGCTGCCGGTCACCCCGATCGTGTCCACGTTCGAGGCCTTCAGCACGGCGGATCGCTTCGACCTCGTCTACGCCGCCGCGTCCTGGCACTGGGTCGACCCGGCCGTGCGGACGGCGCACGCCGCCGAGCTGCTCGCACCCGGCGGGGTGCTCGCGCTGATCGGGATGCTCGGCGACCTCGCCGACCCGGGGCTCTCCGAGGCCGTCGACGCCATCGAGCGGCGCGCGTTCCCATCGCGCGTCGGCAACACGATCAGCCCGTGGTCGATCGAGGAGCTCACCGGCCACGACGCCTTCACCGACGTCGAGCAGCGGACGCTGCAGCATCCCCTGACCTCGACGCCCGACGAGTTCATCGGGCGCCTCGGCACGGTCTCCGCCTACCTGATGCTGGACCCGGACGAGCGCGTCCGGGCCTTCGACCGGATCCGCGCGGTGCTGCCCGACCGGTTCGAGCTCGACGGCGCGGTGCAGCTTGTCCTCGCGCGCCGTCGCTGACCGCCCGGGACTGACGGCCTAGAGCTCCATCTCGGCCAGGTCGGCGTCCTCCGGCCAGACCCACGCGACGTGCCCTGCCGCCTCGTGGATCGCGCCGGTATCGACGGTACGCCGCGTCTCGGGGATGCCGTACCGCGGCCACGCGCAGACGAGCTCCATCGTGGGCAGGGGCGGCAGCCCCAGCAGCCACAGGCCGCGGTCGCCGTGGCGACGCTCCGAGTCGCCCCCGCTCGAGCTGTCTCCTGCGGCGACGAGCCGCGGCCCGGCGCCCGGTTCGCGGCGGTCGAAGGGATCGTTCGTCCTCGCGACGGCGCCGTCGCTGAACTCGATGCCGACGAGCAGCCCGTCCTGCTCGAAGTGCCGACCGGATCCGCCGAACTCGGTCCGCCCGCCCCGCTCCCACTCGGAAGCGCTCTCCGTCGTGCGCCGGACGATCCACTGCAGTTCGAAGAAGCAACCGGTGCTGTGCACGCGGATGGTCTGCACGAGCACGGCGGCCGAGTCCGAGCGGGCGAGCACGAAGGAGTCCGAGATCGGCCGGCCCAGCTCGTCGGGCGAGGGGCCGAAGATGCTCGGCGGCCGTCGATACGGCTCCCGCGTCTCCTCGGGTTCCGGCGCCTCGGGGATCGACGAGAAGAACGACACGGCCTCAGCCTGGCCGGGTCGGATGTCCGCGACAAGCCGTCGTCTTCGAGGGTTCTTCGCCGCTCTCCCGCACGATGGATCGCATGCCGAGCGGAACCCTGCGCCGCGGCGCCCTGCCGGGCGCCCAGCGCGTGCCCGACCCGACGACCTCCTTCTGGCTCATGAAGGTGCTCACCACGGGCATGGGCGAGACGACCTCCGACTTCTTCGTCAAGCGCTTCGCTCCGGAGCTCGTCGTCCCGGCCGCGCTGCTGGTGCTCGTCGTCGCCCTCGTCGTGCAGCTGCGGGTCGGCCGCTACCGGCCCACGCCCTACTGGATCGCCGCCCTGATGGTCAGCGTCTTCGGCACCATGGCCGCGGATGTGCTGCACGTCGGCCTCGGCATCCCCTACGCGGTGTCGACGGTCGTCTTCGCGGTCGCGCTGGCCGCGATCTTCGTGCTCTGGCGTCGCGTCGAGGGCACGCTCTCGGTGCACGAGATCCGCACGCCGCGCCGCGAGCGGTTCTACTGGGCGGTCGTGATGGCCACGTTCGCCCTCGGCACCGCGGCAGGCGACCTCACCGCCACGACCCTGCACCTCGGCTACCTCGGCTCGGGCGTGCTGTTCGGGATCGCGTTCGCCCTGCCCGGGATCTGGTTCGCCGTCACGCACCGCGCGCCGGTCGCGACCTTCTGGACCGCCTACGTGCTGACCCGCCCGCTCGGCGCCTCGTTCGCGGACTACTTCGCGGTGTCGCCGGCCCGTGGCGGCCTCGACCTCGGCTCGGGCCCGGTCAGCGCCGTGCTGCTCGGGGTGTTCGTCATCGGCCTCGCCGTGCTGGCAGCCCGCCACCGGGCCGTGGCGCCGGTCGGCGCCGCGCTGGACGGCGCCGGGTCCTGAGGCGCGCATGAGCGCCTGATCGCCGCATCCGTATCCCCACGGCGCAGCACGCGGCTGGTCCGCTTCGGGCTGGTCGGCGGCGGCGGGTTCCTCGGCGTCGTGGGGCTCGGCACCGCGGTGCGCTTCGGGCCCCCCCGCTCCTGGGTCCACCGCCCCCGCTGACCGCTCAGCCGCGGGCGACCGGCAGCTCGAGCCGCATCACGGTCCCGTCGGATCCCGTGCGCTCGACCTCGACCCGGCCGCCGTTGCGGGCGGCGAGGTCGCGGACCAGCGCGAGCCCGAGCCCGAAGCTGCGCCGCTGCGTCACCCCGGCCGTCCCCGCGGCATGCGCGAATCGGTCGAACACCTGGTCGGGCGCCAGATCGCGGATCCCGGAGCCCTGATCGGCCACCCGGATCGCGACCCGGCCGTGCTCCAGCGACGTCCGCACCGTGACGGTCGTGCCGTCCGGTGAATGCGCGATCGCGTTGTCGAGCAGCACCACGAGGCAGCGCCGCAGGCCGACCTCGTTGATGGTCACCCTCGCCTCGCCCTGCACGTCGGCGACGACCTCGATCCGCCGCTGCTCGGCGAGCATCCGCATGTCCGCGACGACGCCGTGGACGACCGCACGGATGTCGGAGCCGTTCCGCACGCCGGCGCGGAGCTCGTTCGCGGACGACTCGGCGACCAGCAGCAGGTCGGTGACGAGGTCGATCATCGCCCTCGTGTCCGCCCGCGCCGACCCGAGCGCCTCCGCGTACGGCTCGCCGCGCTCCAGCCGGCGTCCGAGCACCTGCAGGCGGGAGTCGAGCACGGTGAGCGGCGTGCGCAGCTCGTGGCTGGCGTCGGCGACGAACGACCGCTGCATCCGCAGCGCGGTGCCGAGCGGCGTCACCGCCCGGCGGGCGATCGCGAGGCTCGAGAGCCCGACCAGCACGATCGCGACCAGCCCGAGCACGACGAGTGCGACGAGCATCTGGTTCGCGTCGACGTAGATCTTCTCCTCGCCGGGGGCGGGCCTCTCCAGCCGCTCGGTCGGGCGGGACTGCTGCAGGATGAAGGTGACCGCGAGCCCGACGATGACGACCACGAGGCCGGCCGAGACCGCCACGACGCGCCATGCGGTCTGCCGTGCCGCCGCCCGGACCGCCGCGGCGTCGCTGTCCAGGCGGTCGTCGCGGCGCACGGCGCTCAGATCGCCCCCAGCCGGTAGCCGACGCCGCGGACGGTCGTGATGATGTCCCGCTCGGTCTTGCGCCGGATGTAGTGCACGTAGGTGTCGACGGTGCCGAGCGAGTCGCCGGAGGCGAAGACCTCGCGGAGGATCCGCTCGCGGGAGAGCGTCTGGTTCGGGTGCCGCGCGAGCAGGTGCAGCAGCTGCGCCTCGGTCTCCGTGAGCACGATGCGGCCCTCGTAGGGCGAGTTGAGGATGCGGCTGAGGGGCCGGAACTCCCAGTCCCCGATGAGGATGGGCGACTCGCCCTCGTCGTGCACGCGCGTGATGGCCCGGATCCGCGCCTGCAGCTCCGCGACCTCGAACGGCTTCACCAGGTAGTCGTCCGCGCCGGCGTCGAGGCCGACCACGCGGTCCTCCAGGGATCCGAGCGCGGTGAGCAGGATGATCGGCACCGCGACACCGCGGCGGCGGAGGCGCCGCACCACCTCGAGCCCGTCGATCCCGGGCAGGCGGCGGTCGAGCACGACGGCGAAGAAGTCGCCGTGCAGCGCGGCCTCGAAGCCCGCCTCGCCGTCGGTGACGAGCGTCACCGAGTAGGCGTCGGAGAGCATCTCGGCCGTGAGCGGCCCGATGTCGGGGTCGTCCTCGACGAGGAGCAGGTGCGGTCTGTGCTCCGCTGCGTTCATGCGAGGACCTCCGTCACCGGTCGGCCGGCGAGCGGCGCGGCCGTCCCGAGGTGCGGTGCTGCAGGGCGCGGCCGCGCCCGGAAGGGGGAGCCTGCACCGGTCACCCCTCGATTCTGGGCCCGAACGGCGAAGAGAGCGCGAAGAAGACCGGCCGACCGTGGACTCGACCCCCGGCAGGGCCGTCCCGCCGCCGGGCCGACGTCAGCCCGCCTGGTCGAGGTCGATCGGCGCGAGGGTGGGCCACACCTCGCCGGGCCCCGGGTTCGCCGGGGCCGCGCTGCCGCCGAGGTGCCGCACGGTGCCCCACACGGCGTTCAGCGCGGTCGTCACGGCGCCCTCCGCCCATCCGGCGGTGAAGGAGATGTCGTCGCCGGCGAGGAAGATCCCCCGCTGGTGCTCCGGCAGGTCGTCCTGCACGAAGTGGCCGAAGAGGCGGCGCTGGTACCGGTACTGCCCCGGCAGGTTGTTCTTGAACGCGCCCATGAAGTTCGGGTCCGACTCCCACGACACGGTGATCGGCTCACCGACGATGTGCGAGGCGATGTCGACGTCCGGATAGATCTGCCGCAGGGAGTGCAGCATCAGGGTCACGCGCTCGTCCGCCGTGAGGGACAGCCACTTCAGGGCGTCGTCGTTCCAGGTGTAGGAGAGCAGGATCACGGCCGGCTGGTCGGGGCCGTTGTCGAGCAGGTAGGTGGCCCGAGGCATCCGGTCGGTCAGCGTCATGCTGAGCACCCGCCGCCCGGTCTCGGGGTCGCGGTCGTTCCAGAACGGCCGGTCGACCATCACGAAGGTCTTCGACGACTGCATGTAGTGGCTGCGCTCGATCGCGGTCCACATCTCGGGGCTGAAGAGCCGCTCCTCCGTGTGGATGCGCGCGGAGAGCAGCCAGGACTGACAGGTGACGACGGCCGCGTCGAACGCCGTCGCCTTGCCCCACTTCTCGGTGACCTCGATGCGGCCGTCCGCGTCGCGGAGGATCGTGGCGACCGCGCCGCGCGGGCTGCCGCCATGGAGGCTCGCGAGCGACGTGCCGGCCGGCCAGTGCGCGAGCTGCTCGGGGGCGTGGTTCCAGAGCGCCTCCGGCAGCCGCTGCGCACCGCCGACGATGCCGCGGTGGTCGTCGTCGGCGCCGGTGTAGACGACGCGCAGGATCTCGAGCATGGAGTTCGGGAAGTCCGTGTCCCAGCCGCCGCTGCCGAACCCGACCTGCCCGAAGGCCTCGCGGTGGGCGAAGGAGCGCTCGCGGAACGCGGCGCTCTGCGCGACGAAGCCGTAGAACGTGGTCTCGTCGAGCGAGGCGACGAGCCGGTTCCAGAGCCGCTTGATCTCCGGCACGTCCCGGCGGCGGAGCGCGTCCTGCATCGGGCCGAAGTCGGCCTCCTCCTCGAGCGCGCGCGTCCAGGCGTCCGCGACCTCGGTGAAGAACTCCGGCAGGTCCGCGGCGGTCTCCGCGTAGTACGACCGGCCCCCGAGCTCGAGCACGGTGCTCGGGGTGGCCGGGGCGAGCGGATTCGGGAAGGCCGACGTCTCGAGGCCGAGCAGGTCGACGTAGTGGTAGAAGGAGCGCCCGGAGGTGGGGAACCGCATCCCGCCGAGGTCGGCGCGGACGTCTGGCGCGCCGGGGAAGGCCGCGGTGCGGAGCCGGCCGCCGATCTGCGCGGACTCGAAGATCACCGGCTGGAGTCCCAGCTTCATCAGCTCGTAGGCCGCCACGAGCCCGGAGAGGCCGGCGCCGATCACCGCGACCTTCGTGCCGTACCGCTCGGGTGGAACGGCGCCGAGGCCGGCCGGGTGCTGGAGGTGGCGGTCGTAGCTGAACGGGAAGTCCGGGTTCAGCATCGTGAGCGGCTGGTCGGCGTCCGACGGACGGGATGCGGAGAAGGTGGCGAGGGTCATCGGTTCTCGTTCGGTGGGGCCGCCCGGGCGAGCGGCGGCTCCACCCTAGGCGGGGAGGCGCCACGGCCTCGATCGGCGGAGTCGGGGCGGACGCAGCACCGGCTCCTAGCATCGGGAGCGTGCGATACGAGCTGCTGGACACGACCCGACGGACCCTCGACCGGATGGCCGTGGAGGCGCAACGGGTCAGCAGGACACCGGCGCTCGCGGCGGGCGTCGCGCATCGCGGCGACCTGCTCTGGTCGGCCGGCGTCGGCACGGCCGACCTCGCGGACCCGTCCGTGCCGCTCGGCGTCGACACGCAGTTCCTCATCGCCAGCAACACCAAGACGTTCACCGCCGTGATGGTGCTGCAGCTGCGCGACGAGGGGCGGCTGCGCCTCGACGACCACGTGGACGACCTGCTGCCGGGCAGCGCGCATCCGGGTGTCACGGTGCGGCAGCTGCTCGCGCACGCGAGCGGGATGCAGCGGGAGCCGGTCGCGGCGGAGTTCTGGGACTCGCTCGAGGTGCCGCCGACGGAGCGCTTCGTCGAGGACTGGAACGCGAAGGAGCGGGTGCTTGAACCGCACACCGCCTGGCACTACAGCAACCTCGGCTACCTCGTGCTCGGCCAGATCGTGGCGCGGCTCGACGGCCGCTCCTGGGCGGAGAGCCTGCAGGCGCGCCTGCTCGACCCGGTGGGCCTGCGGGACACGACCCTCGAGCCGCGGCCGCCGCAGGCCGGCCTCTACTACGTCCCGCCCTTCACGGACGTGCCGGTCGACGAGCCGATCCTGTTCACGGGCATCCTCGCCGCGGCGGGCGGGCTCGCGAGCACGGTGGCCGACCTGGTCAGGTGGCACGCGTTCCTGCTCGATCCCGACGAGTCCGTGCTCCGGAAGGACACCCTCACCGAGATGCTGGAGCCGCACGCGGTGCGCGACGACCGGTTCAACGGCGCGCAGGGGCTCGGCTTCGCGGTCGTCCGGCGGGACGGGCGCACCTGGTTCGGCCACACGGGCGGCGCACCGGGCGGCATCACCGGCGCGTACTCGGACCGGGAGTCGGGCCTCACCGCCGTCGTCCTGATGAACAACAGCGTCGCGAAGGACCCGGAGGGCACCGCGATCGGCCTCGCCGAGCACGTCGCGGCGCACGACGCGGCGCCGCTGACCCCCTGGACGCCGGGCACGACCGCGCCCGCGGACCTGCTGCCGCTCGTCGGCGTGTGGTTCTCCGAGGGCTCCGCGTTCGTGTTCCGAATCCGCGAGGGCCGACTCGAGGCCGTCGTCGGCGGGGCCGACCCGTCCCTCGCGCCCTCCGTGTTCGAGCGGACCGGGCCGGACGCCTTCCGCACCGTCTCGGGACGTGAGCGCGGCGAGCGGCTCGTGGTCCACCGCCGCGAGGACGGATCGATCCGCCTGCTCGCCTGGGCGACCTACCGGTTCACGCGCGAGCCGCTGGGGTTCGGCGAACGCGCGATCTGACCCAGGGTTCCCCGGGGTCCCGCGCGCCGGGTTCAGCGCCGCGGGCGTGGCCTGGTCGGGCCGAGCCCACTCGCCGCGAGAGTGAGGGCGTGCGCCTGCTCTCCTCCATCGCCGCCCTCGCCGTCGCCGCCTGCCTCGCCGTCGTGCCGGTCACCGCAGCGGTCGCTGCCCCCGCGGATGCGCCGGGTGCGGACGTCTCGTGGCCGCAGTGCGGAGACCCGGTGACCACGACGCTGCCGCTGCCCACGACGCACGCGTTCGGCGTCGTCGGAGTCAACGGCCCGAACGACGAGCACGGGAACACCACGAACAGCTGTCTGGCGGCCGAGCTCACGTGGGCGAGCGGCTCGGCGGGCTCCGCTCAGCAGCCGACGACGTCGCTGTACGTCATGGCGCAGGACCCGGGCAAGGACGCGTCGTGGTGGCCGAACTCGAATTCGACGAGATCGGGAACCGCCGTCAGCGATCCCTACGGGACCTGCACGCCCGGCCAGGAGACCAAGGCGTGCGCCTACGTGTACGGCTACTCGATCGCGGAGCTGGACACGCAGCGGATCTCTGCGCCAGCAGCCCCGTACTTCTGGTGGATCGACGTCGAGGGAGGTCCCTCCATCTCCGACGGTCCGTCCTGGCTCCCGGACACCGCGGTGAACAGCGCCGACATCGAGGGGATGGTGGCCGGGTTCGCGGCCGCCCACGCGCGGACCGGGCTCTACTCGACGACGATCCAGTGGAAGGGCATCGCGGGCACGACCGCCGCCACGAGTCCCCTGGCCGGGCTGCCCAACTGGATCGCCGGCCTCGGCGATGCGGGCTCCGCGGCGGCGAACTGCTACTCGACCGCCTTCACCCCCAGGAGCTCCGTCTCGGTCGCGCAGTACCAGGCGACGTTCCAGGGCCGTATCCAGGACTACGACGCGTCCTGCCATCGGCTCACGGCCACCCCGACTCCGACGGTGTCCGGCCGGGTCGCGGTGAACCAGACCCTCACCGTGCACACCGGCACCTGGTCGCCCGCTCCCGTCTCGCTGCACGTGCAGTGGACCCGGGACGGCAAGGCGATCTCCGGCGCGATCGGGTCCACCTACCGGACCGTCGTCGCGGACGCCGGGCACCAGGTCCGTGCCGTCGTGACCGGTTCGAAGACCGGCTACACGCCGCGCGCGATGACCAGCGCCGCGGTGAAGATCGCCGTCCCCGTCTCCAGGCTCACGCAGCCGCACACGCTCAGCGCCGGCCAGACGCTCCTCGCGCCGAACGGCCGCTACCACCTCACGCAGCAGTCGGACGGGAACCTCGTCCTCTACAAGGACACCGGCAGGGCGATCTGGAACACGCACACCTTCGGCAAGGGCTACCGCACCACGATGCAGGCCGACGGGAACCTCGTCGTCTCCACCTCCACGCACCACGCGGTGTGGGCGTCCCGCACGTACGGCAAGCACGCGACGTACGCCGCCATGCAGTCCGACGGCAACTTCGTCCTCTACACCTCGGCGGGCAAGCCGGTGTGGGCGACCCGCACCAACGGGAAGTAGCGACCCCGGCTCACAGCAGGTGGGACGTCCGCGCCACCGCGAGCGCCTCGCTGCGGCGGCTGACGGCGAGCTTGGCGTACAGGCTCGACACGTGCGTCTTCACCGTGTTCTCGCTGACGATGAGGTTGGCCGCGATGTCGGCGTAGGTCGAGCCCCGCGCCAGCTCGTGGAGCACGTCGCGTTCCCGCGGGCTGAGCAGCGGCGCCACGACCGGCGCTGCGGCGTGGGCGCGCTCCTGGGCGGTCGCGGTGACCGGCCCGAAGAAGGCCCCGAGCCCGAGGTGCTGGGCCGACGCCGCGGCGAGGTCCCGCACCCAGTCCGTGGGTCGAGCGGCCTCGAGGCGCTCCAGCAGGGTCGGCATCGGGGTGCCGGACCGGCTCCAGCCGAGGAACGGCACGGCGTACCGCGTCACCTCGGTCGCCAGCGCCGCCGCCGCCAGAAGCCGGTCGGCCTCGTCGTGCCGCCCCAGCGCGTCGACGAGCTGCGCGCGGCAGGCGAGCGCCATCGGGACGACGCCGGGCTGCGCGGCCTCCCCGGCGGTCGTCGTCCGCCGCCACAGCTCGTCGGCGCGGTGCTGGTCGCCGACCAGGTCCGCCAGGATGCCCGCGACGAACGCCGCCTCGGCGGGCGCATCGAGCGCGCCGAGATCCTGAGCCAGCTTCCGAAGCCGGTCCCGGTCCGTGGCCAGCCCGGCCGCCATCGCCCGAGCGATGAGGGCGGCGATGCGCAGGTGCCGGGGTACCGACGGGGTCTCGACGGGGACGTCGAGCACGTGCTCGGCCTCGACGACCGAGCCGCAGGCCAACGACCGCCGCGCCGTCAGCAGGTGCGCCCAGAACTTCGTGGTGAGGTCCGCCTCATGCACGGGGTAGCGCCTCGGGGTGGGCTGGAGCGGGGCGGTCGGCCAGGGCAGGTCCTCGATCTGGATGAGCTCGAGCGCCACCATCACCCGCGCCGTGGTGGTGGAGGGCTGCCACGGCGCGGCGGCGAGGATCTGGAGGCTCTCCTCGGCGAGGTCCACCCCGACATGGGGCCGCCCGAGCATGTACTCGGTGAACACGAGGTGGGACAGCGCTTCCGCCCGCAGCCCCGTGAGGGCCTCGTGGCGGCAGGCGAGCGCCGCGGCGCTCAGGTGCACCTCGGCCTGCGCGAGCTGGCCGAGCCAGTTCTCCGTGATCCCGAGCTCGAGCAGCAGCAGCGTCAGCACCGGCGAGCTCGCCGACGCGCTGTGCTCCGCGGCCACCGCCCTCCGGGCGCGCTCGAGCGCGGCGGATGCGGACTCGACCCCGAGCCGGGAGCGGAGCAGCCCGATGCACGCGGCCTCGGCGCCCGGCTCCTCCCCCGCGACCCGGCGGCTCGTGACGATGCGGTCCATCCAGCGGCATGCGCCGGTCACGTCGCCCGCCACCCACCGCTCGTAGGCGACGCTGAACCAGGTCCCCGGGTGCTCGTCGATCTCGGTCGGATACGCCCGCGCGAAGCGACGGATCGCCACACCGTGCCCGCCCAGCTGCAACGCGAGTCCGTGCTCGGCCAGGACATCGGCCGCCTCCCGGACCTCGCCATAGGCGACCAGCCGTCGGAAGGACGGAGCGATCTCGCCTCGGGCGAGGTCGAGGTGCACCGCTCGCAGCACCGCGCCGCGGGCGCGGGAGACGTCCACGCCACCCGCCACGAGCCGGCGGCGGGTGACCTCCGCGAGCAGCGGATGGATCTTGAAGACCGCCGGTGACTCGTCCTCGCCCGTCTGGTCCGCAGGATCGGCCGCGGCCCGCGGGCCGGCCCCGCCGGAGCGGGTGACGAGCAGCCCGGTCGCCTCGAGGTCCGCCAGGAGCTCGCCGGCGCGCGGATCGTGCGTCAGGCGCTCCGCGGTGGGGACGGTGACCGCCTGCTCGGCGCCCAGGCAGAGCAGCAGGTGCCGCTGGCGCTCGGTCAGCGTGCTGAACACCTCGGTGACCACCCGGTCCGCGACCGCCGGCCCTCGACGGCCGAGGCGCTCGGCGGCCACGGCGGGATCGGGTGCTGCACCGACCGCCCTGGCCGTCAGCACGACCGCGGCGCACCAGCCCTGCGCGTGCGCGGTGATGGCATGGAGGACGGCGGGCGAGGCCGTCCGGGCATGCCGCCTCGCGAGCGCCGTCGCTTCGGCCTCGTCGAGGCGGAGCACGTCGCCGCGCAGCACGGTGAGGTTGCCGAGCAGCTCGGGGATGAGCCGGCTGAACGGCAGGTCCCAGCGGGAGAGCAGCACCACGTGCAGCGACTCGGGGTCCTGGTTCAGCAGGTCGTCGAGGGCGCGGATCGTCGCGGCGGGCACGTGCTCCGCGTCGTCGATGACCAGCAGGTCCCCGACCGGCGGCGGAGCGGCGGCGGCTCCGGGCTCCGACGCCCGGCTGCCGGCTTCCGTCGCGGCGAGCAGCCGACGCAGCGCGCCCGGTCCGAGTGCCGGGGTCGCGGTGACCCAGAGCGTCGACGCCGACCGCCCGGTCGCACGCAGCCAGCCGGCCACCCCGAGCGTCTTGCCGGCGCCGGCGGGGGCGACGACCGAGGTGACGGCACTCCTCGCCGCGTCCTCGAGCCGCGCGTCGAGCGCCGGCCGGGCCATGTGGTCCCTCGGCAGCGCCGGCGGCCGGCTCCGCTCGACGAGGTCGAGGTAGGGCCGCATGAGGGGCTCCCCAGCACGGACGGTGATCGCCACGGTGCGCCGCCAGGCGGGGTGATCGGCCGGGCCGACGCCGTCTCCCCGGTCCTCGGCATGCTCGACCGGTGATGGGTGGTTGGTCATCGTTCCCCCGATGCACGTGCGTCGAGGGCCCCGACGCCCATGGAGCGGGGTCCGAGACCTCGTGCGCTGCTGTTCCGCGCCGCCGAGGTCCGGGTGGCGCGCTCGTCACGGTAGGTGGCGGCCGAACGGGCTCACATCACCCCGGAGGAACGATGCCGAAAGGCCCTTCCCAGCGCTCCTGAGAGGCGCGGGAAGGGCCTGCGGTCGTGCGCCGGCGGTGCGGCACGGGCTCAGCGGCGGGACAGCTGGTCGCCGAGCGACCAGATGATCGCGACGTCGATCGCGATGATCGTGAGCGACCAGATCGGCTGGTACGGGATGAACAGGAAGCTCGTCACCGTCGAGCAGGCGGCGATCGCGATGCCGACGCCCATCGCCCAGGTCTTGCCGAACAGCAGCGCACCCCCGGTGATCAGGGCCAGGACGCCGAGCACGACGTGGATCCAGCCCCATGCGGTCAGGTCGAGCTGGAAGATCCAGTTCGGCGCGTTGATGAACACCTTGTCGTTCAGGACGGCGGCGAAGCCCTCAGCGAGCTGGAAGAGCCCGATGATGAACAGTCCTGTTCCGGCGAACACGGAGATGCCGACCGCCCAGGCGCCCCGAGTCGTCTCCTCATACGCCTCTCGTGAAGTCGTCGCGCTCATGGTGCGTCCTCTCGGATCGGATCGGATCGTTCGGTCGAGGTCTCGGATGTCGCAGGCTGTCGCGCTGCGCGGTGGCGACGCTAGAGCGGCCGCGAGGGCCCTCGCGTCACCCGAATCGGGCCACGGCCCGCGGGTTCGGCCGGGGGGCCGGCCTTTCGCCGGGGGCGCGGGCCCACGGTCGACCGCGCGACGCCCCACCCCGGTCGACAGCGTGCCGATGGCGATCACCAGGAGCACCTGGACGATCCGTGGCCGGCGCCGCCGACCGTGCAGGTGGGGGACGTCATTCCGCGAAGACGTCCCGGAGTGCCGCTTCCTGCTCACCCGTCAGGTTCGTGAAGAGCAGCTCGGGGCGGTGCGCCCCGAAGGCATCCTTGATCTTGTCGATGACGGCGTCGGACGACATCACGAACAGCGCGGACGTGCCGGGGGTCACCTGGTCGCGGATCCGGTTGATGAACCGGTCGTCGATCCCGACGTCGGTCAGCGAGCCGGCGAGCCCTCCCGCCGCGGCGCCGATCGCGGCGCCGAGGAGCGGGACGAAGAAGATCAGGCCGAAGAGCATGCCCCAGAACGCGCCGCCGAGCGCTCCGGCGCCGGCGAGGTTGTGCAGCTGCCGGGTCTTCGGCTTCTTCTTGCCCTCCTCCCACTCGACGATCGCGGCGTCCACGATCACCACGAGGTCGGCGCGGGCGAGCTCCGCCAGGGTCTCCGACGCCTGCGTCGCCCCCGACGCCGTGTCGAACTTCCACACCGTCAGGGTGGCCGAATCGCTTCTCGTGTCCTGCATGTCTCTCCTCGGATCGTCGCGTGCGGGTGGCCCCGCCCCCCGCGCTGCGGCGGCCGGTCGGGGATCCGTGCCGCAGCGGCCGCCTCGACGAGGGCCGGCCGGCGGTCACGGCCCCAGCATCCGGCGGCCGCACGGCCGGGTGCTCACCCCTGCGGGGTGATCGCCGCGTCGGGCGCTCCTCGAGAGCGCCCCCGGCACGCCGCATCCGCTGGTCCGTTTCCGGTGATGCTCGGCCCCGTGGCCCCGTCTAGCGTTCGACACGGATCGGTGGACCCTTCAGTCGCCATCGCACCTCGGGAGCGACATGACCACGGCATCGCGAGGCCCTCGGCCGGACTCCCCTCGGGCTGCTGCGGAGGCGACGGACGACCACGGCGCGAGCGCCGCATCCGGGGTCCGCTGATGACCCGCACGCTGATCCGCGTGGACGGCGACCTCACGGACGAGCTGATGAGCGCCTTCCCGCACCTGCAGTCGACCAGGCAGCGGGCCCAGACCACGATCACGGGCGACGTCGAGGACCAGGAGGAGCTCCAGGGCGTCCTGAACTTCCTCACCTCCCTGGGGGTCGGCGTGCTCGAGGTCATCACCATCCCCAACTGAGCGCC
>NZ_DATBTU010000033.1:0-42091 GCF_036559085.1 Amnibacterium sp. | reverse complement strand
CGACGTGCTCTTCGAGGACGTCTGGAACCGGCCGGAGCTCGCCGCCCGCGACCGGAGTCTCGTCACCGTCGCGGCCCTCGTCGCCGGCGGCGATGCCGACCAGCTGCGCTTCCACCTGGGGCGCGCGATGGAGAACGGGGTCACCGAGGCCGAGCTGGTCGAGGCGATCACCCACCTCGCGTTCTACGCCGGGTGGCCGAAGGCGATGACGGCGATCACCGTGCTGAAGGCGCTAATCGCCGACTGACCGGCGGGAGTCGCCTCAGTGCTTGAGCAGCCAGAACTGCACGCGCATGTGCCGGTAGCCGGCCCGCATGGAGAGCGTGCCGATCGATCCGCCGTAGAGCTGGTGGTTGGTGTGCTCGGCGTACCAGATGTGCCGCGTGCCGTCCGGGTCGACCACGATCTTCGAGACGACGGCGGTGTGGTCCCATGAGGAGCCGACGCCGGTCCAGTTGAACTGCACGATGTCGCCGACGCGCACCTCGTCCCGCTGCGCGTAGGTGAGACGGGTGGCGAGGTCCGGCCGGCTTGCGAGCCAGCCGCTCATCGCGGTGGAGGAGACCCAGGGCGCGCTCGCGGCGACGGTGGTCACGACCTTCTTCACGTGCTCGACGACCTTGGTCTTCACCGTCTTCATGACGGCCGTCTTCACGGTCGTGCCGTGCACCTTCTTCGTGATGGTGACGGGCACCGTCACGGTCTTGCCGTGCACCTTCTTCGTGGTGGTGACGGGCACCCTCTTCGCCGCAGCGACCGTCTTCTTCTGGATCACGGTGTGGCTGACGGGTCCGTCGTCGAACCAGGCCGCCGACTCCTTCCAGCCCCGAGCGGTGAGGAGCTGACTGGTGAAGTTCACGCAGTCGTTCTTCGGGATGTAGCCGAAGCGGGCGGACCTGCGCTGGTTCCAGTTCGCGGCGGCGTAGGCCATCTCGCGGTCGACACCGTTGCGGACGGCGTACGTCCACGTGAGGTGCGTCGGGATCCAGGCGCGGTCGGTGGCCGAGACCAGGGCGATCGGGACGGTGCCGGGCACGAAGTCCTGGGCCGTCGGGACCACGAAGCGGAGCGCCGTCGGCGACAGCAGGGTGAGCTGCTGCGCGTCCTGGCTCCCCACGACCACGCGGGCCACGTTGGCCATCGAGCTGCCGTGCATCGTCACCGTGCGCATCGCCGCGGTGCCACCGCTCCTGCCGCTGAGCGACGTGGCGACCGGCTCGGGCAGCGGAGTCGGCTTCGGCGTCGGCGTCGGCGTCGGCGTGGGAGCGGATGTGACGCCGGGCGTGGGCGTGACGGTCGGCGCCGGCGTGCTGCTCGCGGTTGCGGTCGCGACGGTGCCGAACCGCCCGGTGAGCGCCTCGGCGCCGCCACCGAACGCGGCGTTCAGGGCGAGGCCGGCGAGCAGGGTGACGGTCGCCACCAGCGAGGCGCAGCGGCGTGGATCGATCGGCATGGGTCGATGGGTGTCTCGGGTTCGCGATGGCGGGCGGCGGTGAGGGTGCACCGCCGGACGGTGTCGAGTCGAACTCGATGAAGTCCCGCGCGATCTGGGGTTCTCTGTATCACCGACGGTACGGCGGACCGCGGAGGCTGTCCCACCCCAGTGCGGGGTACCCCCGCGAAGGGGTCGCGCACGCGTTCAGCGAGCCGGTCAGCCGCGGATGCCGCGCCGAGGATGCAGCGTCTCCCCGCGCGCGAGCATCGCCACGTACTCGGCGATCTTCCGGGCGCGGGTCTCCGCGCGCTTCACGCTCCCGATGCGGAAGAGGATCGCGTAGCGGTTGGCGCTGTCGAGCTCGGCGAACAGGGCGGCGGCCGCCGGCTCCGCGTCGAGGGCCGCGCGAAGGTCGTCGGGGACCTGAGCGCTCGCCTGCCCCGCGTAGGCCGCGTCCCACCGGCCGTCCGCCTTCGCGCGCTCCACCTCCGCGAGCCCGGCCGGACGCATCCGGCCCGCTGCGATGAGCCGCGCGACGTGCTCCCGGTTGCGCGCGGACCACACGCTCCGTGAGCCGCGCGGCGCGAAGCGCTGCAGGAAGAAGGCTTCGTCGAGCGGTGCCTTCTGGCCGTCGATCCAGCCGAAGCACAGCGCGATGTCGAGGGCCTCGGCGTAGGTGGGCGAGGTGCGGCCGCTGCCCTTCTTGGGGATGGCCAGCCAGACGCCGGGCGACGACCCGGCGTTCGCCGCGAGCCAGGACTCCCACGCGCCCGCGTCCGCGACGTGGAACGGCTCGCGCTCGGGCATGGACGGGACGGTAGCGCCGCGCTCCGACCTCGTCCGCGCCGCCGGCAGGAACCGTCAGCCTGGAGTGCGGCAGAGTGCATCCTGTGGACGACGGTGCGGCGCGATGGTTCCTCTCCCGCGAGGAGCGCGGGAACCCGGCGAGCGACGCGCACGCCGGTGACGAGAACCGGTCGTCCTGGTCGGAGGGCAACCTCGTGCGGCCCCTCATCCACGGCGCGACGTACTTCGCACGGCTGCACGAGGAGCTCACCGGGCTGCGGCCGGGCGACCGCGTGTGGTTCACCGACTGGCGGGGTGACGCCGACGAGCTCCTGCTGCCCGACGGACCCACCGTCGGCGAGCTGCTCGCCGACACGGCGCGCCGAGGCGTCGAGGTGCGCGGCCTGGTCTGGCGCTCCCACGGTGAGCGCCTCCGGGCCCCGATCAGCGGCCGCTCGAACGAGCGGCTCGGCCGGAAGATCAACGACGCGGGCGGCGAGGTGCTGCTCGACCAGCGGGTGCGCCGGTTCGGCTCGCACCACCAGAAGCTCTTCGTCATCCGGCGGCGGGACGACGCGAGCCGCGACGTCGCCTTCGTCGGCGGCATCGATCTCTGCCACAGCCGCCGCGACGACGCCGCGCACGGCGGCGACCCGCAGACCCTCGACATGGATCCCCGCTACGGGAAGCAGCCGCCGTGGCACGACGCCACCCTCGAGCTCCGCGGGCCCGTGGTCGCGGACGTGCTCGCGGTCTTCGCCGAGCGGTGGAACGACCCGCATCCGCTCGACCGCCGGACGCCGTACCGGATGCTGCTGCAGCGCCTCGCCCGGATGCCGCGGCACCCGAAGCCGCTGCCGGAGGCGGCGCCCCCTCCCCCGCCGGCAGGCCCGCACGCGGTGCAGCTGCTGCGGACCTACGGGCACAAGCGGCCGCCGTTCCCATTCGCGCCCGAGGGCGAGCGCACCATCGCCCGCGCCTACACGAAAGCGTTCGGGCTCGCGCGGACGCTGCTCTACATCGAGGACCAGTACCTGTGGTCGAAGACCGTGGCGAGGGGCATCGCGGACGCGCTGCAGCGCAACCCGCAGCTGCACGTGATCGTGGTCGTGCCGCGCTACCCCGACTCCGACGGTCCGCTCGCGGGGCCGCCCAGCCGGATCGGCCAGATCCACGCCATCCGGATGCTCCGCCGCGCCGCGCCGGACCGGTTCGCGGCGTTCGATCTCGAGAACACGGCCGGGATCCCGATCTACGTGCACGCGAAGATCTGCATCGCCGACGACGTGTGGATGACCTGCGGCTCCGACAACTTCAACCGCCGCTCGTGGACCACCGACAGCGAGCTGACCTGCGCCGTGCTCGACACGACGCCGGACGACCGCGAACCGGATGAGGAGGGCCGGTCGGGCGAGCGGCCGCGCAGGCTTCCGCGTGACCTGCGGCTGCAGCTCTGGGCCGAGCACCTCGGCGTCGATGCCGACGACGAGCGCCTGCGCGACATCGCGGGCGGGTTCGCCCTCTTCACCGCTGCCGCCGACGCCCTCGACCGGTGGCATCGCGACGGCGAGCGCGGCCCGCGCCCGGCGGGCCACCTCCGGCACCACACCCCGGAGCCCGTCTCCCGCGTGCAGCGCATCTGGGCCGTGCCGGCCAACCGGCTCGTCGTCGACCCCGACGGGCGGCCGCGGCGCCTCCGGGGCACGCGCCGGTTCTGATCGTGGTCGCCTCCGTCGCCGTGCTGTCCGACATCCACGGGATGCTGCACGCGTTGGACGCGGTGCTCGCCGAACCCGTGGTGCGGCGCGCGGACCTGATCGTCGTCACGGGCGACCACACCTGGGGGCCGCAGCCGGCGGGGGTGCTCGACCGCCTCGCCGGCCTCGGCGCCGGGGCGGTGCTCGTGCGGGGCAACGCCGACCGGGAGCTGCTGCAGATGGCGCAGGGCCTGGACATCGGGCTCGGCGACGACCCGCTCTCGGTCTGGGGCGCCGAGCAGCTGACCGGCGCCCACCAACGGATGCTCGAGTCGATGGCGACGTCGGTGACGCTCGACGTCGACGGCTTCGGGCCGGTGCTCTTCTCGCACGCGACGCCGCGGAACGACGAGGAGGTCGTGCTCGTCGACTCACGCGTCGAGCGGTGGGCGGAGGTCTTCGCCGGGGTGCCGGACGACGTGCGCACGGTCGTCGCCGGCCACACCCACATGCCGTTCCTCCGCCTCGTCGACGGGCGCCTGGTCGTGAACCCGGGCAGCGTCGGGCTGCCCTACGGCCGGGCAGGCGCGCACTGGGCGGTCCTCGATCGCGGGCTCGTGTCGTTCGGCCGCACCCCGCTCGATCCCGACGACCTCATCGAGCGCACCGCGGCGGATTCGCGCCTCCCGCATGTCCGGGAGTGGCTTGAGGAGCACATCCGGCATCCGGCGGGCGACCTCGCCGCGCTGGAGGTCTTCGGCTCCTGGGACGGCCGTCCGGCCTGACGCGAGCCCGATCAGGTGGGCGCGAGGAACAGCCGCGACCAGGTCTCGACGAGGTAGTCGCCGAACTCCGCGGCGGTCCAGCCGCGCCCGTCCGCGAGCTCGCTGTAGTGCTGCGGCCCCGCAGTCGCCCAGACCACATCCGCGACGAACCGGTCGGGCAGGTCGGCGCGCACCTGCCCCGTCGCCCGCAGGTCCGCGGCGAAGCGCAGCATGTTCGCCGCACGCCGCTCGGCGATCTCCCGGTCCAGCGCCAGGCAGTCGGCGTCGAGCCGCGCGGCGTCCCGGAGCGCCATGAAGACCGGTCCGGTCCGCGGGCTCATCTCCGCGATGCTCTCCGCGTAGATCCGCAGCTTCTCTCCCGCGGTCGGCGCCGCCCGCACCCGCCGCACGTAGTCGCGGTCGTCGGCCGCCACGGCGCCCGGGGCGCCGGAGATCGCGACCTCGACGACCTCGCGCAGCAGCGCCGGCTTGCGGCCGACGAGGGCGTAGAGGGTGTCGACGGCGACGCCCGCATCCGCGGCGATGCGCCCCACGCTCACCGCTGCGTAGCCGTCGGTCGTGAACAGCCGGGTGGCGGCCTCCACGATGCGCACGCGCGTCAGCGACGACTGCTCCCGGCGCAGCGCGGACTCGTACCGCCGTCGGGTCTTGACTTCGTCGGACACGAGGGCCACAGTAGCGCCAATCGATCCGAAAGACATTCGGATCGAATGAGGAGATGGTCCCGATGGTCTACGCATTCACGCAGGACGTCCCGCTCGACGAGGAGCGCTACCGCAAGGTGATCGCGGAGCTCGGGCCCGATCCGGTCGACGGATGCCTGCTGCACCTCTGCGTACGCCGCGAGGACGGCGGCCTGCGCTACATCGACGTCTGGACCTCCGAAGCGGACTGTGCTCGTGCCTTCGACGAGCGCATCCACTCCGCGGTCGACACCGCGTTCGGCGGGCGCCGCCCGGGGCAGGAACCGACGGTGGTCCCGCTCGAGATCCTCGACATGAGCGGCTCGTTCGTTCCGGCAGCCGCCCCCGCCTGAGCAGGGCATCCGGAGCGCCGGTCGGCCGCCGCACGACGCCCCCGGATGCCGGGAGCACGGATCCGTCCGCGCCCTCGTCTTCGGGGGGCGGTGTTCGCGGATTCGGCCGTGTCGGAACGGCGCCATGGGCCCTTCTTCGCTACACCTGTCCACATGGGAATCGGCCTCGGGCTCATCTGCATCGGGGCGGCGGTCATGATCGTCGCACTCGCCGCGCTGGCCATCTGCGGCGTGGTCGCCGTCGTCGGTCGTCTCCGCGAGCTCGGCCCCGCGCGCTATGCGCGCGCCGAGCGCCACGGCCGCGCGGTGACGCCGGCACCTGCGCCGACCCGAGCCGCTTCGCGCGCCCGCCTGATCTGACGGCGCCGGCGCTTCCGCCCCCGCCCCTTCCGGTCGAAGGGTCCGATGGGGGGTTGCCACTCGTGGCGACTTCCCGCGCCCAGAAGTCGCCACCAGTGGCAACTCCCCGGCTCTCGAGGACGACGGTTGCCACTATCTGCGACCTTGAGCGCCCCAAGGTCGCAGAAAGTGGCAACAGCCCGAGGGGGCCTGCACAGTCGTGAGGGCTGATCCACCGCCGGGATCAGTCGGAGGGTCGCGACGACCGCCTCCGGGCGACCATCGGCAGCACCTGCGTCCATTCGGACGAGCGGATCATCCCGCGTCGGTCGACGCCGGAGCGGTCAGTCGCTGTAGGCGTCGAAGTCGTCGTGATCCGGTCGCGGATCCGCCTCGGTCGCGATCGCCTGCGCACCGCGACCGAGGAGCGCGTCGAGGCGACGACGGAGGTCGGCGAGCAACTCGTCGATCCCCGTGAGCTCCACCTTCTCGGCCTTCCGGTCGTCGTTCTCCATCAGGGCGATCTGGCTCGCCGGCCCGATCAGCAGGCTCGCCTGCTCCTGCTGCCCGTTGCGGGCGACCGGCAGCACGACGGTGTCGGTGGTGCCGGCCCTGCCCAGATGCATCGCGTACTCGAGCACGAGGTCCGCGACCCGTGCGTCGGTCACGGCGATGTCCGCCCCGGCCATGGAGATGCGCTTCAACTCGACCACGGAGAGATGCTGGAACGGGGTTCTGAGCGCTTCCCGAATGATCGCCGACCCGGCCCCACCCTTCCTCCGGGTGACTGGATCTGCTCCCCCCTCGACCGAACCAGGCGACGTCGCTTCGCGGGTTCTGAGCGGCGCCCTTCTACGCTCCTGAGCACCCGCGAGCACGGTCACGAACGGTGGAGGACACGGGATGACGGACACGGACGAGCGCACGGTCTTCGGCGGATTCGGCCGGTGGGCCCGACTCGACCTGCCGCGCGGTGCGGCCCAGCCGTCGATCGCCCGCGTCGTCGTGGCGACGGTCGTCGCCGTCGTCGGCTCGATGGCGGCCTGCTGGCTCCTCGCTGCGGCGGCGGTGCACCTCGATCCGTCGCTCCGGGGCTACGACCACTTCCGCTTCGTCGACTACGCGAAGCTCGGCATCCCCGGCATCGTCATCGCCTGCGCCGCCTGGCCCGTCGTCACCTGGTTCTCGTCGCAGGCCCGCCGCGTCTTCCTGCTCCTCGCGGTGCTCGTGACCGTGGCGAGCTTCCTCCCCGACCTCTGGATCGGCATCCACGGCCAGCCCGCCGGGGGCGTCTGGACGCTCGTGCTCATGCACGTGGCCCTGCTCGTCGTGACGTACCCGGCGCTCGTGCTGATCGCACCGCAGCCGGCGGAGCATCGGATCTCGAGCGGTCTCGCCTTCCGCTGACCGGTCAGCGCCGTCGGTCGAGCTCCCGGCGGCTCGCCACCTGCTTCTTGCGGAGGATCTCCGCGACGTGGTGCTCCACCGTGCGCACCGACAGGGTGAGATGCCCCGCGATCTCGCTGTCCGGCGCCCCCTTCTCCAACCAGCCGAGCACCTCGCCCTCGCGCGCTGTCAGGCCGTCGGGACGGAGCGTGCGACCCGGGCCCGGCGCTCGCGGCACGGAGCGCGCGCCGGAGGCCCGGAGCCGCGCGGCGGCACGACGCCACAGGGGCAGCGCGCCGAGGTCGGCTGCGATCGCGAGCGCGCGGCGGAGGTCGTGCTCGTCCTCGCTGTCCGCCAGCGCATCCGCGGCCTCGTACGGGCAGCCGAGGGCGGCCCAGGCCTCCGCCGCCGCCCGGTGGTCGCCGGCGAGCTGCAGCCGGTAGGGCTCGGCGGCGCGCTCCCCCATCGACGTCCTCTCCCCGGCGCGCCGCAGCCAGAGCGCCATCTCCCCCGACGCCCACCGGTCACCGCGGGCGACCGCGGTCTCGTGCAGCTCGCGCAGGCGATCGAACGGCAGCGGGCGGCCGGCGAGCCAGTCCGCCTCCGCCCGGGCGGCGACGGCCGGCGCGAGCCGCTGCAGGGCACCGGTCTCCTCGGCGATCCGCTCAGCGCGGTCGAGCTCCGGGCCGGGATCGCCCTGACCGGAGCGCGCGCGGATGCGAGCAGTGAGGTAGGCCACCGTGACGCGCGTGATCGTGCTCGCGCGGTCCCCGGCGGCGCGCAGCCGATCGAGCTCATCCGCGGCCTCCCGCCACCGCCCCTGCTCGAACAGGCAGCGCGCGCTCCAGGCGCTCGTGTACCAGGCGTGCCCGTCGAGGTCGCGGGCCCCGAAGTAGCGGGCCGCCTCGGCCGCCGCGGCCGCGCTCAGTGAGTACTGCCTGGCCTCGCCCGACGCGGATACGAGGTTGGCGTAGGCGCGTCCCACCTCGGCGGTGAAGCCGTGCGCGGCGCCGAGGTGGATCGCCCGGCGCAGCGGCGCCTCGCCCGCGACGTCCCCCTTCAGCAGCAGCGCCGATCCGAGCGCGTTCGACGCGACGATCTCGGACTCGACGTCGCCGGCAGCACGCGCCACGGCGATGCCGGCCCGCGCCTGCCGCACCGCCTCCGTGAGGTCGCGAGCGATCATCCGGTCGTTCGCGAGGTTGGCGACCGCGGCGGCGTGCTCCCTCGAGTCCGGATGCGGCGCGGTGAGCTCGACGGCCAGCAGCGCGAGCTCGTGCGCCGGGGCCTCGAGCGGCTCGATCCGGCTCCGCATCCGCACCGCGTCGCTCCGGAGGCGGCCGTCGTCGAGGGGCGCACTGAGCGCGAGCGCGTCGTCGGCGGTCGCGAGGGCCGCGGCGTCGTCACCGATGGCCGCCTCCTGCGCCGCGAGGAGCAGCAGCAGGCGCACCCGGTCGGCGGGCGGCGCGCCGCCTGCCGCATCGGCGAGCGCGCGCCGGTAGTGCTCGACGGACTCGTGATGCGACCCGAAGGCGGCGGCCCGGCGGGCGGCGGCCATCTCGGCCTCCATGGCGATCGCGCCCTGCCGGGCCAGCCGGGCGTGGTGCGCGACGGCCGCCGGCTCCGCCGCGGGCGCCGAGCGGAGCCGCGCGAGCACCTCCTCGTGCAGCGCGCGACGCCGCGCCTGCGGCAGGCCGTCCAGCACGGCGAGCCGGAGCAGCTCGTGCCGGAACTCGATCGCGTCGTCGGAGACGGTCAGGAAGTCGGCCCGGTCGAGCTCGGCGAGGTGCTGCCAGTCGTTCCCGACCACCTCCGCCGGGGCACGGCCGGGCACGACGGCCAGCCGTTCGAGCAGCGACCGCGCCTCGGGCGACAGCGGCGCGATCCGCGCCGCGACGACCTCCGCGAGGGTGGATCCGCCGTCCTGAAGCAGCTGCGTCACGAGGAACGCGTTGCCGCCGGTGAGGCGCAGCGCGGCGTCGACGTCGTCGTCGGCCCCGTCGACGAGCCTGGCCACCGCGTCGCGGCTCAGCGGCTCGACGACGCACCGGGTCAGGACGTCGGCCGAGGCGAGATCGCCGAGCACGGCCGAGATCGCGCCGACCGCGGCAGCACCGCTGCGCAGCACCACCACGAGCAGGCCGCAGGTGTCCCCGATCCGGCGCCCGAGGAAGCGCACGACGTCGCAGCTCGCGCTGTCGATCCAGTGCGCGTCCTCGATGACGAGCGCCGCGCCGGGCGTCGCCATGGCGCTCAGCAGCAGGTCGCCGACCGCGATCGGGTCGGGTGGCAGGGCGCGATCCGGGAACAGCCGGCCGAGCAGGTCGCGGAAGGGGCCGAGCGGACGCGGCGTCGCGAGCGGCTCGCAGTACCCACGGATCGCCGTCGGGAACGCCGCACGCACCAACGCGCTCTTCCCGCCGCCCGCCTCGCCCGAGACGACGACCACCCGGCCGTGCCCGGCGCGCGCCGATCCCTCCTCCGCATGGAGGACGTCGAGCTGGGCATCGCGCTCGAGGAGCGGCACGCTCCCCGATGGTAGGCCGGTGGCCGCCGTCGCGGGCGGCCGATTCAGACGCCTTCCTCGACCGGGTAGACGTTCGCCGCGACGAGGCCGTGGGCCTCGCGGTGCACCGTGGAGGCGGCCTCCGCGGAGGGCGCGTCGACGAGGCAGAACACCTTCCCGTGCTCCTCGTCGACCCAGTAGCGGAGGTAGTGGACGCCGTGCGCGTCCTGGGTGGCGAGGTCGGCCTGGTGGGCGCCGGCGACGTCCGCCATCGTGACCTCGCCGAGGTCGTGCATGTCCATGAAGAGGGGCATCGGCCCTGTCCTTCCGTGAAGGGGATGTGATGGCGCCCAGGCTCGCGCGCACCGCATCCCCCTCACATCGGTACCGGCCACCTGATTTCGGCCGCCCGGCCGCACCGGATCCGAAGGTCGGCCTCAGGGCCGGAAGAACGCCGCCAGCACAGGCGCGAGGGCGCCCGGCCGCACCGCATGGCCCTCGCCTGGGATCACCGCGATCGTCGCATCCGGGATCGTCGCCGCCAGCGCCGACGTCGCCGCTGCCGCCCACGCGGGGCTCGCACCGCCCGAGATCAGCAGTGCGCGGGCGGCGATCCGCCCGACGGCCGTCGGGACGCCCCCGTTCCCGATCAACGTCTGCTCGTCCGGCAGCGTGTGAGCCAGGGCGACGAGTGCCGGCCACCACGGCGCGGTCCGCATGGTCTCGTCGAACCTTCCCGCGGATGTGCGCCGGAACCAGGCGACGGTCGCGTCGTCCGCCCGGCCGGCCGCGAGCAGCGCCCGGAGGTCGGTCGCGAACGCGGCGGCGCCCTCCGGATCGCGATCCTGCACCGGCGGCTCGTAGGCCGCGACCTCGGCGATCGCCGGCGAGACGGCGGCCGCGAGGAGTACGAGCACGGCTCCGCTCGAGTGCCCGAAGAGGCGCGTGGCGCCGGTCGCACCAGCGACAGCGAGGAGATCGTCGACCTGCTGCTGCGCGGAGACCCACGCGGTCGGCCCGCTGTCGCCGCGGCCGCGCCGGTCCGGGATCACCGCGGTGAACCGGTCGCGCAGCAGGTCGGCGAGCGGACGCATCGACTCCCGGGTGCCGAACGCGCCTGCCACCAGCACCACTGCGGGCCCCGTCCCGATCGCCTCGAAGGCGATCCGGGTTCCGTCGGTCGATGTCGTGTACTCAGGCATGGCGCTCCTTCGATCCACGGGGGCGCACGCCCCGCATGAGCACGACGCGCCGAGGTGGCCTGGAAGGACATCTCGGCCACATCCGCCGTCGGTACCCCCTGCCTACGATGCGGCGATGGACCAGTACGCGGTGCTCATCTCCGCCCACGATTCCGCCCACGCCTTGGACGCGGCGCCCGAGCATCTCTCGGAGAGCGACGAGCGTGCCGGCGAGCTGCTCGCCACGGACGCGATGACCGCCGCCTGGGCGCTCACGCCCCGGGAGCTCGTGAGGTCGGTCCGCGCCGACGTCGTGCGTCCGCCGAGCGCGTGACGGGTGCTGCGGCGGCTCCCGGTTGCGCGATCGACGGGTGCGCCGAGCCGGCGTTCCGGCCGGAGGTGATCGCGCTCTGCGCGACGCATCTCTCGGTCGCGGCCGAGGTGCAGGAGTCGGCGACCGGGGCACCCGACCTGCTGCCGACACCCTGCCGCCTCTGCGGCGCCCGGATCGGCATCCGCTATCCGTCGGGCTGGTCCTGCAGCGTGTGCGAGTGGCCGCACGGGGAGCAGCCCGACGGCGAGCTGCCGCCCCCGCGCGTGGACGTCGTCTACTACATCCGCTTCCGCGACCGGGTGAAGATCGGCACGACGACCAACCCCCGACAGCGGTTCGCGGCACTGCGCCACGAGGAGGTGCTCGCGTTCGAGCGCGGCGACCGGCGTCGCGAGCAGCAGCGGCACGCGGAGTTCGCCGACGAGCGCGGCGGCTCGAGCGAGTGGTTCGAGCTCAGCGACCGCTTGCGCCACCACATCGACGTGCTCGCGGGCGGCGTCGACCCCTGGGATCGCTGGCGGCGCTGGGTCGCCGAGGTCACCGCGACCCGCTGACCGCGCCGGTCCGATCCGCTCTTGACCGCCATCCTGTAATCAATTAGTTTGTTGATCAACAGTTTGGTTGATCACAGCGAGGAGGTGCGACATCGAGGGGACAGCGGATGCGTCCCTCGACCGGGCGTTCATGGCCCTGGCGGACCCTGTCCGGCGTGCGATCGTCGCCCGGCTCTCGCTCTCCGACGCAACGGTGAACGAGCTCGCGGCGCCCTTCGGCATCACCAAGCAGGCCGTCTCCCGGCACATCCAGGTCCTGGAGAGCGCCGGTCTCATCACCCGCAGCCGCGACGCGCAGCGGCGGCCCTGCCATCTCGAACCGGCGGCGCTCGAGACGCTCACCGAGTGGATCGACGCGCTCCGCCTCGAGACGGAACGCCGCCACCGCCGCCTCGACGCGGTCCTCACCACCCTTCAGGAGAAGCACCACCGATGACGAACCCCACCCAGATCACGGCCGAGGCCGGCCGTCCCTTCGTCGACATCGTCCGCGAGTTCGACGCCCCCATCGCCGCGGTCTTCCGCGCGCACACCGACCCGGAGCTGTTCGCACAGTGGACAGGGCCGGAGCAGCTCTCCGTCGACGTGAAGGTCTTCGACGCCGTGACCGGCGGCCAGTGGCACTACGTCAGCACCGACCCGGCGGGCGGCACCTACGGCTTCCGCGGCGTGTTCCACACCGTCGAGCACGAGGCGCTGATCATCCAGACCTTCGAGTTCGACGGCGCCCCCGGCCAGGTCAGCATGAGCGTCGCCCGGTTCGAGGAGACCCCGACCGGCACCCGGATCTCGACGCACACGGTCTTCCCGTCGATCGAGTCGAGGGACGGCATGGTCGCGACCGGCATGGAGCACGGGGCGACGGAGAGCTACCGGCGCCTCGAGGCGCTGCTCGAGCGCGACTCGGTCCACTCCGCCTGAGCCGAACCGGGCCCGACGGAGTCCATCCGTCGGGCCCCGTTCAGCGGTGGCGCGGCTTGCGGGGCGCCCCGTCGCCGTCGTCGCGGCGGGTCCGCCGGGGGCCGCGGTCCGGGCGCAGCTGGATGAGCCGGCCGCTGATCCGCGTGCCGGAGAGCCGGTCGAGGGTGTCGGGCGACAGGTCCGCCGGCAGCTCGACGAGCGAGAAGTCGGGACGGATGTCGATGCCGCCGAAGTCCTCGCGGCTGAGGCCGCCCTCGTTCGCGAGCGCCCCGACGATCTGCCGCGGCTCGACCTTGTGCCGCTTGCCGACCTCGATCCGGTACGTCGCGCGGTTCGCGCCGGACGACCGGCGCGGCGGCCGCTCCCCGTCGTCGCCCCGGGGCGCACGCTCGCGGTCGTCGCGCTCGAACCGCTGCGCCCGGTCGTCCTCGGGCGAGAGCAGCAGCGGCTCGTCGCCCTGCGCCACCACGGCGAGCGCGGCGGCCACGTCGACCTCCGGCACGTCGTGGTGCTCCACGTAGTGCCCGATGATGTCGCGGAAGCGGGAGATCCGCGCCGCCTGCTCGAGGGCGGCGGTGATCTGGTCGTCCCAGCGGGTGAGGCGCGTGGCGTTCACGTCCTCGGTGCTCGGCAGCTGCATCTGCGTCAGCGGCTGCCGGGTGGCGCGCTCGATCGAGGTGAGCATCCGTCGCTCGCGCGGCGTCACGAAGCTGATCGCGTCGCCGGAGCGGCCCGCCCGGCCGGTGCGGCCGATCCGGTGCACGTACGACTCGGTGTCGATCGGCAGGTCGTAGTTGACGACATGGCTGATCCGCTCGACGTCGAGCCCGCGGGCGGCGACGTCGGTGGCCACGAGGATGTCGAGCTTGCCCGCCTTCAGCTGGTTGACGGTGCGCTCGCGCTGCACCTGCGCGACGTCGCCGCTGATCGCGGCGGCGGAGTAGCCGCGGGCGCGCAGCTTCTCCGCGAGGGTCTCGGTCTCGTTCTTCGTGCGGACGAAGACGATCATCGCCTCGAAGTTCTCGACCTCGAGGATGCGGGTCAGCGCATCCACCTTCTGGGGATACGAGACGACGAGGTACCGCTGGCGCGTGTTCGCCGACGTCGTCGTGGCGGTCTTCACCGTGATCTCGGCCGGATCCGTGAGGTACTTCGCCGAGATCCGCCGGATCTGCTGCGGCATCGTCGCGGAGAAGAGCGCGACCTGCTTCGTGGCGGGGGTGTCGGCGAGGATCGTCTCGACGTCCTCCGCGAACCCCATCCGCAGCATCTCGTCGGCCTCGTCGAGCACGAGGTACTTCAGCTCGGAGAGGTCGAGGGTGCCCTTCTCGAGGTGGTCGATGATGCGGCCCGGCGTGCCGACGACGATGTGCACGCCGCGGCGGAGCGCCGAGAGCTGCACCCCGTACCCCTGGCCGCCGTAGACCGGGAGCAGGCGGATGCCCTTCAGGTGCGCCGCGTAGCTCTCGAACGCCTCGCAGACCTGCAGCGCGAGCTCGCGGGTGGGCGCGAGCACGAGGGCCTGCGGCGTGCTCTGCGCGAGGTCGAGGCGGGACAGGATCGGCAGCGCGAACGCCGCGGTCTTGCCGGTGCCGGTCTGGGCGAGGCCGACGACGTCGCGGCCGGCGAGCAGCGGCGGGATGGTGGCCGCCTGGATCGCGGACGGCGACTCGTAGCCGACGTCCTTCAGGGCCTTCATGACCCGGTCGTCGAGGCCGAAGTCGGCGAACGAGGGGGACGCCGGAGCCGAGGACTCGGCGTCGGGATCAGCGGAGACAGCAGGAGAAGACACGCAGGAACGGTACTCGCCCCGCGGATCCCGTCCCTGCGGCTCCCCAGATCGCGCCGTTCCGGAGAAACCGTCCGACACGCCGCGGATCGCGCGACCGGCGCGGCGTGTCGTGCAAGAACTCCGGAACGGCGCGATTCGGGGTCAGCTGCGGAGCACCCGCATGAGCACGTCCTGCGCCGCGTCGAGCTCCGCGGAGGCGACCCAGAGGTCCTGCGGGACTCCCCCGGCCTCCGCATCCGCGCCCCTCGCGGGCGCCGCCCACGCGGCGATGTCCTCGGCGGCGAGCGCCTCGAGCACGGGGTCGGCGAGCCCGGCCGGCACCTGCGCGATCGGCGCCCAGAACAGCGCCTCGAGCCCGTTGCCGCGGCCGAACGGCGGCAGCCAGTACGCGCGGCCGAACTGCAGCTCGTTCGCGGCGGCGATCGGCGCCTCGAAGGAGGATGCGGCGGAGCGACGCCCCCGCTCGGCCGGTGGCGTCCGCCGCCCCGAGAGCCCGAGCAGCACCGAGACCGCAGAGCGCATGAGCACCGCGGACGGGCGCATGGCCCGCGGTGTCGGCATCGCTCCGTCCTGCTGCATCATCGGGTGAACGGCCGGCACGCGGTCGGTGTTCCGCCGGCTACCGCGCGTCGACGGGCTCCCGCTCGGGCGTGGCCAGCACCGCGTCCGCACGGGGATGGTCGGTGAGGAACGGCGACGGCTCGTCCCCCGGGTGCCGGCGCAGCGACACCGCGAGCAGCACCACACCGACGGCGATCGCCGCGAACGACGCCCAGTCGTTCGCCGGGATCCCGAGGAAGCCGTCGCTGGTCGGGTCGATGCGGATCGCCTCGAGCCAGCTGCGGCCGAGCCCGTACCAGATGAGGTAGACGGCGATCGCGCGCCCCCAGCGGAGCGCAACCCGGCGCTCGAGCAGCAGGATGAGGCCGACGCCGAGCAGGTTCCAGACGATCTCGTACAGGAACAGCGGATGGAACAGCGTGCCCGGCGGCGTGCCGGGCGGGATGTGCGGGTTCGCGGGGGCGACCTGCAGGCCCCACGGCAGCGTCGTCGGCAGCCCGAAGAGCTCCTGGTTGAACCAGTTGCCGAGCCGCCCGATCGCCTGCGCGACGAGCATCCCGGGCGCCATCGCATCCGCGAAGGAGAGGAACCGCACCCCGGCGCGGCGGGTGGCGATCCAGATGCCGAGCGCGCCGCCGAGCATCGAGCCGTAGATGGCGTTGCCGCCGTCCCAGATCGCGAACACGTTCCAGAGGTCGTCGCCGGGCGCGAAGTAGTCGCCCGTGTGCGTGAGCACGTGGTACATCCGCGCCACGACGATGCCGAGCGGCACCGCCCAGATCGCGACGTCGACGACGAAGCCGGGCGCGACGCCGCGCGCCGCCAGCCGGCGCTGCGTGATCACGATGGCGGCGACGATGCCCGCCAGGATGCAGAGCGCGTACATGTGGATCGTCAGCGGACCCAGCTGGAAGGACGCCCACGCGATCGGCGGGCTGGGGATCGCTGCGACGAACGGCACGGGCTTCCCTTCGGATGTCGGGACGCGGACGGCGTCCCCGCCTCCACGATAGGCACGCCGGCGACGTCGCCCGGCGCCTGTCCGGCGTGGAGACTGTGTGGAGACGGAGCGGAGCGACGGAGCGCCGCCCTCCTCCGCCGACCGGATGGAGGAGCTCATGACCGCACTGCTCGACATCGACGCCTGGAACGGCCGTCTCGCCCTCGGCGGGCGGATCGCGGCGGGCCGCGGCGGCATCCGCACCGTCGTCTGCCCGGCGGACGGGTCCTCCCTCGGCACGATCGGGGTCGCCGGGGCGGAGGACGTCGACGACGCGGTCGCGGCCGGCCGCGCCGCGCAGCGCGCCTGGGCCGACGCGCCGTTCGACGACCGCGCCCGCGTCTTCCGCGCGGCGGGCGCGCTGCTCGAGCAGCACGCGGACGAGTACGCGCGGTGGCTCGTCGGCGAGGCCGGCTCCGGCCGGGGCAAGGCGGCGTTCGAGGTCGGGCTCGTCGCGAGCGAGCTGCACCACGCCGCCGCCCTGGCGCTCGCGCCGACCGGCCGCATCCTGCGCTCCGCGAAGCCGCGGCTCAGCCTCGCGCAGCAGGTGCCGGTCGGCGTCGTCGGCGTGATCTCGCCCTTCAACTTCCCCGGCATCCTCGCGATGCGCAGCGTCGCCCCGGCGCTCGCGCTCGGCAACGCGGTGGTCCTGAAGCCCGACCCCCGCACCGCCGTGAGCGGCGGCCTGTTCCTCGCCGCGCTGCTCACCGAGGCCGGCCTGCCGGAGGGCCTGCTCTCGGTGCTGCCCGGCGGCGCGGAGGTGGGTGGGCGGCTCGTCGAGCATCCGGACGTCCGGGTCATCTCCTTCACCGGGTCGACCGCCGCCGGCCGCCGGATCGGCGAGACCGCGGGCCGGCTGCTGAAGCGGGCGCACCTCGAGCTCGGCGGCAACAACGCGCTCGTCGTGCTCGACGACGTCGACGTGGACGCCGCCGTGAGCGCCGGCGCCTGGGGCTCGTTCCTGCACCAGGGGCAGATCTGCATGACCACCGGCCGCCACGTCGTGGCCGCGAGCGTCTACGACCGGTACGTGGAGGGCCTCGCCGCGGCCGCCGACCGGCTGCCCGTCGGCGACCCGCGCACCTCCGACGTGCCGCTCGGCCCGATCATCGACGAGCACCAGCGCGACCACGTGCACGAGCTCGTCACCGCCAGCGTCGACGCCGGCGCCCGGCTCGCCGCGGGCGGCACCTACGACGGCCTCTTCTACCGGCCGACCGTGCTCGCCGAGGTGCGCCCCGACCACCGTGCCTTCGCGGAGGAGGTCTTCGGCCCGGTCGCGCCCGTGCTCCGCTTCGACGGCGAGGACGAGCTCGTCGATATCGTGAACCGCAGCGAGTACGGGCTCTCGCTCGGGATCCTGACCAAGGACGTGATGCGCGGCCTGCGCCTCGCGGAACGGCTGCCGTCCGGGATCGTGCACATCAACGACCAGACCGTCGACGACGAGTCGGTGGCACCGTTCGGTGGGGTCGCCGCGTCCGGCACCGGGGTGCGCTTCGGCGGCTTCGAGTCGAACGCGGAGGCCTTCACGGAGACCCGCTGGATCACCGCCCAGGGCGACATCGAGCGCTACCCGTTCTGACGCGCGAGGAGTCCCAGCAAGGTCACCCGTTCCGGTGTTTCCATCCGCCGAGACCAGGCGTATGGTCCGCTCATGGCGCTGGAGCCCTCCGAGCGCACCCGGGATTCGCGGATGCACCGCGCCGGGCAGCGCGTCGTGACCTCGTGGGCGCAGCGCTACACGCGCCGCGTCGATCCCCGCCTGGCCGAACGCCGGACCTCGGAGGTGGAGTTCGAGCTCTGGGAGTTCGCGATGGCGAAGGACCAGTACGGCTGGTCCGGCCCGCGGGCGGGCGTCGCGCTCGCCTGGCGCACCCTGCTCGGGATGCCGCGCGACCTCGGCTGGCGCCGGGAGGCGCTGCGCTCCGGCCGCCCGTACTCCGCGCCGGTGCGCCTGCTGAGCAGCCGTCGCCGGCCGCGCGTCTGGATCCCACTCGTCTTCGGGCACACGTTCGACCAGACGAACGGGTTCATCGAGCCCGAGCGCGCACTCCCCCACGACGGCTCGAGCGGCTCGATGGGGGCGGCCGGGAACGCCTTCGGGATGCAGGGCGGCTTCTGAGTCTGGTTGGATCCCCGCGTGCCCGATCGCGATCCGTACGACGACCGACTGCCTTCGATCGATGACGCCGCCGTGCGGAGTCTGCTCGGCAGCGCGCGCCCCTACACCGCGGTGATCCTGCGCGCCGGACCGAACCGGGACGCGCCTGAGGGGCAGGCGCTCGTGCTGCCGCACGGCATCCGGAACATGCGGCTGCGTGCGGCCGGGATGCTTCGCGTCGTCGTGCGGGTCGCCGACGACTCGGATGCGGCGGGGATCGGGATCTTCGCGCTCGACGAGGCAGAGACGCGTCGCGTCGTCGAGACCGACCCAGCGGTCGCGGCCGGGGTGTTCGTCGCCGAGTACCACCCGGTGCTCGGCTTCCCGGACGACTCGCTCGCCGACCCCGCGTGAGGAGCCGCCCGCCGGCCGACACGACCGCCCTCGTGCTCGGCGTCGTGGCCGTCGTCACGGCGCTGATCACCGCCGCCGTGCAGGGCGCCGACCACGCCGCCCAGGTCGTGTCCCTGAACGCGGTGGTCGTCGGGGTGCTGAGCGTCGTAGCGCTCGGCGGCGCCGTGGCGGCGTTCGCCGTGGCCGTGACCCGCACCCGGCTCCGGCGCCGGGCGGTGGTCGGGCTGGTGCTGGCGCTCGGCGCCTGGCCGATCGCGGCCGGCCTGCTCAGCCTCGCGACGCTCGTCGCCGGCGCTCAGTCCGGCTGACCCGTCACGGGCCGATCGTGAGGATCGCGGCGATCACCGCGACCACGAAGCCGGCCGCGAGCGCGAGCGACGCCCAGGCACCGGAACGGAGATGCGGTCCGGTCGCGGGGTTCGTCATCCGTCCCACCTCCTTCTCGTGAACTCGTGGGTGACCAGGAGATCAGCACCATGGCACCGCTGCCTGCAGCCTTCCCGGTGGTTCGGTCACGAATCGGTAGCGATTCGACAAGAGGCGCCGCAGGGCCGTCCCGGCCGCGCCTGGCAGGATCGGCGCGGACGGAAGGACGGCACATGGAGTTCGAGGGCCTGAAGGCGATCGTCACCGGTGGTTCGAGCGGCATCGGCGCCGCGACCGCCCGCACGCTGCTGGCGCGCGGGGCACGGGTCGCGGTGCTCGACCTCCGCACGGACGGGACGCCGGAAGGCGCCGTCGCGATCGCCTGCGACGTGACGGATGCGGAGCGGGTGCCGGTGGCCGTCGCCGAGGCGGTCGAGCTGCTGGGCGGCCTCGACGTGCTCGTGAACAACGCCGGCATCGGCGCCGCGGGCGCGATCGACGCGAACGACGACGCCGAGTGGCACCGCGTGCTCGACGTGAACGTCGTCGCGATCGCGCGCGTCACCCGGGCGGCGCTGCCCGCCCTCCGCGCCTCCGAGCATGCCGCGATCGTCAACACGTGCTCGGGTGCGGCGCTCGTCGGCCTGCCGAACCGCGCCCTCTACAGCGCGACGAAGGGCGCGGTCGCGGCGCTGACCGTCGCGATGGCCGCGGACCACGTGCGGGAGGGCATCCGGGTGAACGCGGTCGCACCCGGCACCGCCGACACCCCGTGGGTGGGCCGGCTGCTCGACGCCGCCGAGGACCGCGAGCAGGCCGCCGCCGCGCTGCGCGCCCGGCAGCCGATCGGCCGCCTCGTCACCGCGGACGAGATCGCCCATGCGATCGCGTACCTCGCGTCGCCGGCCGCCGGGTCGACCACGGCAGCGGTGCTCCCGGTCGACGGCGGGATGTCGTCACTGCGCGTCTGACGTCTGGGGGTTGCCACTCGTGGCGACTTCCGGACGGGAGAAGTCACCACGAGTGGCAACTCCCGGGTCAGGACCGAGCGCCCGGCACGAAGCGGTAGCCGAGGCCCGGATCCGTCAGCAGGTGCACGGGCTCGGCGGGCTCCCGCTCGAGCTTCTTGCGCAGCTGCGCCATGTACAGCCGCAGGTACCCGCTGTCGTTCGCGTGCCCCGGCCCCCAGACGTGGTCGAGCAGGTACTGCCGGGTGACGAGCCGGTCGGGGTTGCGCACGAGCACCTCGAGGAACGCCCACTCGGTCGGGGTGAGGCGCACGGCCGTCTCCTGGCCGCCGACCGACCGGGTCACCCGATGCCGCGCGAGGTCGACCTCGACGTCGCCGAAGCGCACGACCGGCTCCTCGGCGTCCGGGACGTTCCGCCTGGTGAGCGCCCGGATGCGGGCGGCGAGCTCGTCCGCGAGGAACGGCTTCGTCACGTAGTCGTCCGCACCCGTGTCGAGCGCGGCGACCTTGTCGTACGACTCGGTGCGGCCGGACACGACGAGGATCGGGACGGTGCTCCAGCCACGGATCGCGCGGATCACCTGCACGCCGGAGAGCCCCGGCATGCCGAGGTCGAGCAGCACGAGATCCGGGTGCTCGTGTGCGGCCGCGTCGAGCGCGGCGGTGCCGGTGCGTGCGAGCACGACCTCGTAGCCGTGAGCGTGCAGCAGGATGCGGAGCGCCGCGAGGATCTGCGGGTCGTCGTCGGCGACGAGGATCTTCACGCCGGGACCGCCTCGGGCTGCGTGACGGGTGCATCCGGCGCCGCGAGCGGCAGGGTGAGCACCATCGTCAGGCCGCCTCCCGGGGTGTCCTCGGCCTCGAGCGTGCCGCCCATGCCCTCCACGAACCCCTGCGACAGGGCGAGGCCCAGCCCGATCCCCGTGGAGTTGTCGCTGTCGCCGCTGCGCTGGAACGCCTGGAACAGCGCGGCGCGCTGCTCCGCCGGCACGCCCGGTCCGCGGTCCGCGATGCGGATCTCGACCCGGTCGCCGAAGGCCGAGGCGCTGAGACGGGGCGGCGACCCGGGCGGCGAGAAGCGCAGCGCGTTGGCCACGATGTTCACGATCGCCCGCTGCAGCAGGATCGCGTCGGCGCGGATCGGCGGCAGGTCGGCAGGGATCGCGAGCTCCACCTCGCCTGGCGCCAGGTGCAGCTCCTCGAGCACGGGGGGCAGCAGGTCCTCGGTGTCGACCGGTCGTAGGGACACGGCGAGCGCTCCGGCCTGCACGCGGCTCACGTCGAGCAGGTTCGTGATGAGCACGTCGAGGTCGCCGAGGGCCCGCTCGGCGCCGGCGAGCAGCTCGGCCCGGTCGTTGTCGGTGAGGCGCGTCGCCGGCGAGCGGAGCCCGGTGACGGCCGCGGTGGCGACGGCGAGCGGCCGCCGGAGGTCGTGGCCGACGGCGGCGAGCAGGGCGCTGCGCACGCGATCGGTCTCCTCGAGCGGCTGCAGCTCCCGGGCACGCAGCAGCAGCGCGGCCTGCTCGAGAGCCGCGTCGATCTGCGCCACGACGACGCCGAGCACCCGGCGGTCGGCCGCCGACGGCTCGGGCCCGAACAGCTCGAGCTCGGCGCGGTCGCCCACCGGCACGGTGATGGCGTCGCCCTCCATCCGCCCGTCCTCGGCGACCGTCCTGCCACCGGTGCGGAGCCGCGCGCCCGACAGCCGGAACGCCTCGCGGGTGCGGGTGACGAGTGCCTGCAGCGCGTCCTGGCCGCGGATGACGCCGCCGGCGATGCTCGCGAGCAGCTCCGACTCCGCGGCCGATCGGCGCGCGGCGCGCGTGCGACGGGCCGCCTGGTCGACGACGAGGCTGACGAGCAGCGCGTTCGCGACGTAGAGCAGCAGTGCCACGAGGTGCACCGGGCGCGCGATGGTCACCTGGAACAGTGGGGCGACGAAGAGGAAGTCGAGGGTCACGCCGGAGAGGACGGCGGCGAACAGCGCGGGCAAGGCACCGCCGACGAGCGCGACCAGCACGACGAGCAGCTGGTAGGCCAGCACGTCCGCGGTCAGCGAGTCGCTCGTGCGCAAGGCGACCAGCAGCAGGCTGAGCAGCGGGCCGCCGACGATCGCCAGCGCGAAGCCGAGCAGGCGGCGGCGTGCCGTGAGCGCGCCGCTTCCCGCAGGCAGCGCCAGCCGGTCGCGGCCGGCCGCGTCGTGCGTGACGATGTGCACGTCGATGTCCCCCGACAGCCGGATGATCCGCGCGCCGATGCCCGGCCCGGTCAGGAACGCGAGCAGCCGGCTGCGGCGGGAGACACCGATCACGAGCTGCGTGGCGTTCGCGCCCCGCGCGAAGGTGACGAGGGCGTCCGGGATGTCGGCGCCGACGATCTCGTGGTAGCTGCCACCGAGCTGCTCGACGAGCGCGCGCTGCTGCACGAGGGCCTGCGGATCCGCCTCCCGCAGCCCGTCCTCGCTCGCCACATGGACGGCGAGCAGCTCGCCGCCCGCGGAGCGGGCCGCGATCCTTGTGCCGCGCCGCAGCAGCGTCTCGCCCTCCGGGCCGCCGGTCAGGGCGACGACGACCCGCTCACGGGCCTCCCAGCGGTCGGAGATGCCGTGGTCGGCGCGGTACTGGTTCAGCGCGCTGTCGACCTCGTCCGCGAGCCAGAGCAGCGCGAGCTCGCGCAGCGCCGTGAGGTTCCCGAGCCGGAAGTAGTTCGACAGCGCCGCGTCGATCCGATCGGCCGGGTACACCTGCCCGTCGGCGAGGCGGTCGCGGAGCCCCTGCGGCGTGAGGTCGACGAGCTCGGTGCGGTCGGCGCCGCGCAGCACCGCGTCGGGGATCGTCTCGTGCTGCGCGATGCCGGTGATCTGCTCGACCACGTCGTTCAGCGACTCGATGTGCTGGATGTTCACGGTCGAGAGCACCGAGATCCCGGCGTCGAGCAGTGCCTGCACGTCCTGCCACCGCTTCGGGTGGGCGCTGCCCGGGGCGTTCGTGTGCGCGAGCTCGTCGACGAGGGCGACGTCAGGATGCCGCGCCAGCACCGCGTCGAGGTCCATCTCGGGCAGCGTCACGCCGCGGTACTCGACGGCCCGCAGCGGCACCTGCTCGAGCCCGGGCAGCAGCGCCGCGGTCGCAGCCCGGTCGTGGGTCGCCACGACGGCGACGACGACGTCGTGGCCGAGCGCGGCGAGCCGATGCCCCTCCTCGAGCATGGCGAAGGTCTTCCCGACGCCGGGCGCGGCGCCGAGGAACACGCGCAGCCGCGATCGCGCCATCAGCACCCTCCTGCGGTCCCGGCCGTGCTCATCCGTTCCCGGCAGGGTCCATCTTCGCGAGCGCGGCGTTCAACCGGAGCACGTTCACGGTGGGCGCACCCAGGTAGCCGAGGCCGGGCGGCTGCACGAACCGCTCGACCAGCGCCCGGACGGTCGCGACCGTCAGGTGCCGGGCCCGTGCGACGGCCGGCGCCTGGAGTCGGGCGAAGGCGGGCGAGACGTCGGGGTCGAGGCCCGACGCGCTCGCGGTGACGGCGTCGGGCGGGATCGCGGCCGGCGACACCCCGAAGGCCTTCGCGAGCGTCGTGCGCCGCTGCTCGATGGAGCGCGCGAGCGACCGGTTGTTCGGGCCGAGGTTGCTCGGGCCGGATGCGGTCGCGTCGTAGCCGGCCCCGGCGGCCGACGGGCGCGACTGGAACCACTGGGGCAGGATCGCGCCCTTCGCGGTGGTGAACGACTGCCCGATCAGGCTCGAGCCGATGGCGCGGCCCCCGGACGTGAGCAGTGATCCGTTCGCGGCGGGCGGCAGCGCGAGCTGCCCGACGGCGGTGATCAGCAGGGTGTAGAGCACGGTCAGCGCGGTGAGGGCGAGCAGCACGCGGAGTGCGACCCACACCTGGCGGGCGGATCCGCGGGGCACGACGGCGGTCATCCGGGGTCCTTCCTTCTGTTCAGAGGCCGGGGAGCAGGCCGACGACGAGGTCGATGAGTTTGATCCCGACGAACGGCGCGATCACGCCGCCGAGGCCGTAGACGAGCAGGTTCGTCGTGAGCAGGCGCGACGCTCCCGAGGCGCGGAACCGCACCCCGCGGAGCGCGAGCGGGATGAGGGCCACGATGACGAGCGCGTTGAAGATGACGGCGGAGAGGATCGCCGAGTCGGGCGAGTGCAGCCGCATCACGTTCAGGGCCTCGAGGCCGGGGAGGACGCCGACGAACATCGCGGGGAGGATCGCGAAGTACTTCGCCACGTCGTTCGCGATCGAGAACGTCGTGAGCGCCCCGCGGGTGATCAGCAGCTGCTTGCCGATCGTGACGACGTCGATGAGCTTCGTCGGGTCGGAGTCGAGGTCGACCATGTTGCCGGCCTCCTTCGCCGCAGAGGTGCCCGTGTTCATGGCCACGCCCACGTCGGCCTGCGCGAGCGCCGGGGCGTCGTTCGTGCCGTCGCCCGTCATCGCGACGAGCCGCCCGCCCTCCTGCTCGCGGCGGATGAGCGTGAGCTTGTCCTCCGGCGTCGCCTCGGCGAGCACGTCGTCGACCCCGGCCTCAGCGGCGATCACCCGCGCCGTGATCGCGTTGTCGCCGGTGACCATGACGGTGCGGATGCCCATCGCGCGCAGCGCGGCGAAGCGCTCCTTCAGGCCGGTCTTCACCACGTCCTTCAGATGGATCGTCCCGAGCAGCCGATAGCCGCCGTCCGCGCCCTGCACGGCGACCGCCAATGGGGTGGCGCCCTGCGCGGAGATCCGCTCGACCTCGGCGGTCAGGGCCGTGCGCGCGAGCGGGGGCACGCCCTCCGTCCAGGCCGCAACGGCGCTGGGCGCGCCCTTGCGGATGCTCGTGCCGTCGGGCAGGTCGATCCCGCTCATCCGCGTCTGGGCGGTGAACGGGACCACCTCGCCCTCGGCCTCCTCGCCGCCCCAGCCGAGAGCGCCGGCGAGGTCGACGATCGAGCGGCCCTCGGGCGTGGAGTCGGCCAGCGAGGCGAGGGCGGCGGCCCGCACCAGCTCGTCCGTCCGCACGCCGGGCAGCGGCAGGAACTCCGTGGCGCGGCGGTTGCCGTAGGTGATGGTGCCGGTCTTGTCGAGCAGCAGCGTCGTCACGTCGCCCGCGGCCTCGACCGCCCGGCCGGACATCGCGAGCACGTTCCGCTGCACGAGCCGGTCCATCCCGGCGATCCCGATCGCGGAGAGCAGCGCGCCGATGGTCGTGGGGATGAGGCACACCAGGAGGGCGATGAGGACCGTGATCGAGGGCGCAGCGTTCGCGAACCCGGCGACGGGGCCGAGCACGAGCACCACGACGAGGAAGACGATCGTGAGGCTCGCGAGCAGCACGTCCAGCGCGATCTCGTTCGGCGTCTTCTGCCGCACGGCGCCCTCGACGAGGCGGATCATCCGATCGACGAACGTCTCGCCGGGGCGGCTGGTGATCCGCACCACGATGCGGTCGGACAGCACCCGAGTGCCGCCCGTGACTGCGCTGCGGTCGCCGCCGGACTCGCGGACCACCGGGGCGGACTCCCCCGTGATGGCCGACTCGTCGACGGACGCGATGCCCGCGATCACGTCGCCGTCGCCCGGGATCAGCTCGCCGGCGGAGACGACCACCACGTCACCGAGCCTCAGGTCGGCGGAGGGGAGGTCCTCGATCGCCGCGCGCAGCGCGTCGGGGTCCTGCTGCTCGTCGTGGGCGCCGACCCGGTGCGCGATCGTCGTGCTGCGCGTCGCCCGGAGGGATGCGGCCTGCGCCTTGCCGCGGCCCTCGGCGACGGACTCGGCGAGCGTCGCGAAGAGCGTCGTCAGCCAGAGCCAGACCGCGACCGACCACGTGAACAGCTCGCCGGTGCCGCCGAGGAACGGCAGGCAGACGGCGAGGACGGTCGTGAAGGCGGCCCCGACCTCGACGAGGAGCATGACCGGGTTGTGCCAGAGCTCGCGAGGATCGAGCTTGCGCACCGCGTCGGGGAGACCCCGGACGAGCTGGCCGGCGCTGAACGCGCCGCTCCTCGCCCGCTCGATCGTGCTGGTGGTCATGCGTGGAGTCCTTCGGCGAGCGGTCCGAGTGCGAGGACCGGGAAGTAGGTGAGGGCGGAGACGAGCACGACCGTGCCGAGCACGACGACGACGAACTGCGGCGTGTGGGTCGGCAGGCTGCCCTCGCTCGCCGGCCGTGGTGCCTGCGCGGCGAACGAGCCGGCGAGGGCGAGCACGAACACGATCGGGAGCAGCCGGCCGAGGAACATCACGGCGCCGAGGGACGCGTTCAGCCAGGGGGTGTTCGCGGTGAGGCCGCCGAACGCGGAGCCGTTGTTGTTGCCCGCCGAGGTGAAGGCGTAGAGCACCTCGGAGAAGCCGTGCACCCCGGGGTTCAGGATCGAGGTGCCGGTGATCGACGACGCGAGGGCTGGGATCCCGAAGGAGAGGCCGAGGCCGGTGAGCACGAGCACCGGCGTCGTGAGGATGTAGAGACTCGCGAGCTTCACCTCGCGGGCGCCGACCTGCTTGCCGAGGTAGCTGGGGGTGCGCCCGATCATGAGGCCGGCGAGGAAGACCGCGACGATGGCGATGACGAGCAGGCCGTAGAGCCCGGAGCCGACGCCGCCGGGCGCGAGCTCGCCGAGCATCATGTTCACCATCGCCATCAGGCCGCCGAGCGGCGTGAGGCTGTCGTGCGACGCATCGACGGCGCCGGTGGAGGTGAGCGTCGTGGACGTCGCGAACAGGGTGGACGGAAGGACGCCGAACCGCGTCTCCTTGCCCTCCATCGCCGCGCCGGCGGCCTGCGTCGCGGCGCCGCCGCCGGCGGACTCGAGCAGCGCCATCGCGGTGAGCGACACGGCGAAGAGCACGGCCATCACGCCGAGCACCGCCCGGCCCTGCCGGGTGTCGCCGACGATCACGCCGAAGGTGCGGGGCAGGCTGAACGGGATCACGAGCAGCAGGAAGATCTCGAACAGGTTCGTCCATCCGCTCGGGTTCTCGAACGGATGCGCGGAGTTCGCGTTGAAGAACCCGCCGCCGTTCGTGCCCAGCTCCTTGATCGCCTCCTGCGACGCGACCGGGCCGCCGGGCACGACCGCCGTGCCGTCTGTGAGTGTGTGGACCGTCTGGAAGCCCGAGAAGTCCTGGATCACGCCGCCCGCGATCAGCACCACGGCGGCGACCACGGACAGCGGCAGCAGGATGCGCAGCACCCCGCGGACGAGGTCGACCCAGAAGTTGCCGATCGTCGACGAGCGGCTGGCGGCCAGCCCGCGCGCGAGCGCGATCGCCACGGCGAGGCCGACGGCCGCCGAGGCGAAGTTCTGCACCGCGAGCCCGGCGAGCTGCACGGTGTAGCCGAGCGTCGTCTCCGGCGAGTACGACTGCCAGTTCGTGTTCGTCACGAACGAGATCGCCGTGTTGAACGACAGGCCCTCTGGCACCGCGGGCAGGCCGAGCGAGTACGGCAGCACCGCCTGGATCCGCTGCAGCAGGTAGAGGGCGAGCACGCCGACGACCGAGAAGACGATGACCGAGCGCAGGTAGTTCCGCCAGCTCTGCTCGGCATCGGGATCGACGCCGAGCACGCGGTAGAGCCCCCGCTCGACGCGCGTGTCCTCGGCGGTCGTGTAGGTGCGCGCCATGTGGTCGCCGAGCGGGCGGTAGCAGAGCGCGAGCAGGACGGCCAGCGTCACGACCTCGGCGACGAGCAGCCACCCGTCCATCAGGAGCGCTCCGGCATCAGAAGCGCTCCGGCCGCACGAGCGCGACGAGGAGGAAGCCGATCGCGGCGACGGCCAGCAGGACCGCGACGATGTCGAAGACGATCACAGCCGCTCGACCGCCCGTCCCACGAGGGCGACGATCGCGCCGAGGGCGAGCACGCCCGCCACGCAGAGCACATCCAGCACGGCGGACTCCTTTGCGTCGGCCCGCGGACCCGCAGGCACGACTCGAGCGAAGCCTAGGGCGAACGCGAGATGCGTCGCACTGACGGATCCCTTACGGCTCCAGCGGGAATCCTCACGCGCCGCTCACGCGCATCACGAGCAGGGGTTGCCACTCGTGGCGACTTCGGGGCGCGAGAAGTCGCCACCAGTGGCAACACCCTTGATGGGCAGGGCGGTCCCGATCAGAACGGGCAGTCGTCCTCGGCGGCCGGTTCGAGCAGGAAGGCCGGGGCCGGATCGCCGCGTTCGATGGGCGGGTCGTGCATGGTGTGGCCCCACGGCGAGATCCAGGTGACGGTGCCGTCGGGCTCGAGGTGCTCCTGCCAGAGGCCCTTCGACTTCAGCAGGTGCATCGCCCGGCACACCGACACGAGGTTCACGGCCGCGGTGCCGCCCTCGTGCTGCCACTCCTGCACGTGATCGATGTCCGTGCGGTGCGCCGGCCCGCGGCAGCCGGGATCCCGGCATTCCTGGTCACGCAGCCGAACCCACCGCTTCAGGTCCGCGGGGGCCCGGTACATGGCGCGGTCCATGTCGAGCCGCACGCCGCTCACGGGGTCGGTGAGCACCCTGGTGAACGTGGGCGCGTCGGCCGCGAGCCGCCTGGCGGTCTCGACGTCGATCGGCCCGTACCCCTCGATCGTGGCCGGGGCGGTGCCGTGGGCGAGCAGCGTGAGCGCCGGCACCGTCAGGATCAGCTGGACCGCCACTCCCTTGCGCTGCTGCACCTTCGTCGCCGGGTCGGGCAGCGCGTTCGTCTTGAGCCCCTCGGTGATGATGTCGAGCAGGATGTCGTGCCGCAGCTGCCCGATCGAGCGGTCCTCGCCGTCCTTGCCCTTCGCGAGGACCGCGGACTGCGTCAGCGCGTGATCGATCGCCGTCCACTCGGGCGCGGGCCCGTGGATGAGCGTGTCCGCCATCCCGTCAGCGGCCGGCTCGAGCACGACGCGACGGTTCGCCTCCGCGTGCCGCTTCCTCGTGGCCGCGGTGTCGATGAGCATCCGCTCGCGGGCCCGACGGAGCCGGTCCTTCAACCGTGATGCGTGGCAGGTGCGCACGATGCGGGCGACCGCGACGTCCCACTCGAGCATCCGGTCCTCGGGGATCCCGACCGTCTCCCGGACGGCGATGTCGATCGCGCGCCATGGCGCGTCGCCGTCGGCGAAGACGGACCACGTGCTCGGCATCATGGCTGTGGCCTCGACGGTCGTGTCGAGGACGTGGCCGACCGCGCCTTCGGTCATCTTCAGGGCCGAGGCGGCCTGCTTGAGGAACGACCGCGCGATGGGTCCACCGCGGCTCCTGGTGGACCTGAACCGGGCTGCGGCGTCCTCCACGGCGAGGTCGTATGCGACGACGAGCGCCTCGGCTCGTGCGGCCTCCGTCCGTCGTGACTCGCGGTCGGCACGCACCAGGACGTGGAACGCCTCCTCGACCGGATCGACGACGAACCAGGTCGCCTCGAGCTCCACCTCAGGACCGATGTGACGGACGTCGACCGGCCCGCAACCCTGCAGGGTCGGCGTCCGACTCTTCGTGGAGTGGCGAGTCTCGAACATGTGTTCACCTCACCACACCCCTCCGACACCGCCCGCGGACCACCGACTTCATCCACGACTTGCCAGTCGTGGCGTCTTCCGGGCGCGAGAAGTCACCACGAGTGGCAACTCCCGAGGGTGAGTCAGGCGACGACCGCCAGGGCGTCGATCTCCACGAGCATGTCGGGGTGCGGCAAGCCGGTGAAGACGGTCGTGCGCGCCGGCAGCACGCCGCTCGGCGTGCGTTCCGCCACGAACGCCGCGTACGCCTCGTTCATCTCCGGGAACAGGGCCCGATCGGTCAGGTAGACCCGCAGCATGACGACGTCGTCCAAGGTGGCGCCCGCGGCCTCGAGGATCGCCGCGATGTTCGTGAGCACGAGCGTCGTCTGCGCCCCCACGTCGCCCTGGTGCCGGTACTCCCCCGACGCCGGATCGACCGCCCCCTGACCCGAGACCTGCACGATCGGGCCCTTCCGCACCGCCTGGCTGAACGAGAACGCCGGCGCGGGCGCCTTCGTCGTCGAGATCGCCTGCTTGCCGCTCATCCGCATCCCCTTCGTCCGCCGCAACGCTAGCGAGCCGCGGATGCGGTGGAATCGGTGCATGCCCTTCGCGCCTCTGATCCTCGGCCCCGAGCACAAGTCCATGCCGCCCGGCGCATGGGGACGCACCGCCGACGCCTTCCTCGACGGACGGCCGACGCTCAGCGACCTGCCCACACCGCTGCTCACGGCCGATCTCGGCGCGGTCGACGCGAACACCGCCACTCTGGCGGACTGGGCGGCGGAGCACGGCCTGCTGCTCGCCCCGCACGGCAAGACGAGCATGGCGCCGGCGCTCTGGCGGCGGCTGCTCGACGCAGGCGCCTGGGGCCTCACGCTCGCGACGCCGTGGCAGGTGCAGGTCGCCCGCCGGTCGGGAGTGCAGCGCATCCTGCTCGCGAACGAGCTGCTCGACCCGGTCGGCATCCGGTGGCTCCGCGCCGCGCTCGACGCCGATCCCGGGTTCGCGTTCCTCTGCTGGGCGGACAGCGTGGCGGCGGTCCGGCTCCTCGCCGACGCGGCCCGCCAGGTGGGCGGCGATCGCCCGATCGACGTGCTCGTGGAGCTCGGTGGTGCCGGCGGCCGCACGGGCGCGCGCACCATCGCGACCGCCCGGGAGGTCGCCGCGGCGATCGAGGGCAGCACCGTGCTCCGCCTCGCGGGCGTCGCCGGCTACGAGGGCGCCCTCGCACACGACCGCTCCCCCGATTCGCTCGCCGCCGTGCGCGGCTACCTCGAGCGGATGCGCGACCTCGCCGCCGAGCTCGCGCCCCGGATCGATGGCCGACCGGTGACCAGCGCCGGCGGCAGCGCCTACTTCGACCTCGTCGCCGAGGTGCTGGCGCCGTCGACCGCGACGAGCACCGTGCTGCTCCGCTCGGGCGCGTACCAGCTGCACGACAGCGGCTTCTACGCCGGCATCTCGCCGTTCGGGACGGCGAGCGCCGGCCCACGCCTCCGGCCGGCGCTGCACCTCTGGAGCCGCGTGGTCTCCCGGCCCGAACCGGATCTCGCGATCCTCGACGCCGGGCGGCGCGACGCGCCGTTCGACGAGGGGCTGCCGGTGCCGGAGCGGATCCGCGGCCGAGCCGACGACGCCGCGGTGCTGACCGGCGCCCGGGTGAGCGCCCTGAACGACCAGCACGCGTTCCTCCGCCTCGACCCGGCCCGGACCGCGGACCTCGAGGTCGGCGAGGTCGTCCGGCTCGGCATCTCGCACCCCTGCACGGCGCTCGACAAATGGCGGCTCGTGCCCGGGATCGATTCGGCCGACGCGGCCGAACCCGAGGTGCGCGAGCTGATCGAGACGATCTTCTGAATTCTCCTGTTCGACCGCTCAATTCGTCGCTCGCGGGGCGATCTCCGGGCAATTCGGGAACGGCGCTCCGATAGCATTCGGAGGCCATGGAGATCGTCATCCTGCCGGATTCCGGCGCCGTCGCCCGATTCGGTTCCGCCGTGCTCGCCGACCTGGTCAGGAAGACCCCCGAGGCGGTGCTCGGCCTTGCGACCGGCTCCTCGCCGCTCGGCATCTACGCGGAGCTCGCGGCCCTCGTCGCCGCCGGCGACCTCGACTGCAGCCGGGCTTCCGGCTTCGCGCTCGACGAGTACGTCGGCATCTCCGAGGACCACCCGCAGAGCTACGCGCACGTTCTCCGCACGGAAGTGATCGAGCCGCTCCGGATGGACCCGTCGCGCGTGCACCTGCCCGACGGCCGCGCCGCCGACATCCCCGCGGCCTGCGACGCCTACGAGGCCGCCATCCGCGCAGCGGGCGGCATCGATCTGCAGATCCTCGGCCTCGGCGCGAACGGGCACATCGGCTTCAACGAGCCCACCTCGTCCTTCGCGTCGCGCACGCGGATCAAGACGCTCGCCCCGCGCACCCGCGCCGACAACGCGCGGTTCTTCGACTCCCCCGACGAGGTGCCGACCCACTGCCTCACCCAGGGCCTCGGCACGATCCTCGAGGCCAAGCGGATCCTGCTCGTCGCGCAGGGCGAGGCGAAGGCCGACGCCGTCGCCCGCACGGTCGAGGGGCCGGTCACGGCGCTCTGCCCGGGCTCGGTGCTGCAGCACCACCCCCACGTGACCGTCGTGATCGACGAGGCGGCCGCATCCGGCCTGCAGCTCGCCGACTACTACCGCCACGTGTTCGAGCACAAGCCGGAGTGGCAGCGCATCGCCGTTCCGCCCGCCTCCTGAACGGGCCGGCCCGCAGCCCGAGAGCAGGCGCCTGGGTGGTCGCGGCGGCCGCCGTCTGCGTCGCGGTCGGCGGCTTCGACCTCGGCGCGGTCAACGTGGTGCTGCCGCACCTCGCGGCCGCGTTCGACGTGACGCCCGCGGGGGTGCAGTGGGTGTCCATCGCCTACCTGCTGCCGATCGCCGCGCTCGCGCTGCCGACCGGCCGGTGGCTCGACACCGTGGGGCGGCGCTCGGCGATGCTGCTGCTCGTCGGCGGGTTCACGGTCTTCAGCGTCTGTGCGGCGCTCGCGCCGACGCTCGGCGCCCTGATCGCGGCGCGCGTCGCGCAGGGCGCGTTCGGCGCGGGCCTCTTCGCGATCTGCCCCGCGCTCGCCTACGAGTCCGTGGCGCCGGACCATCGGGTGCGCACCGTGGCGCTCGTCTCCACGCTCGGCGCGGCGGGCGGCATCGCCGGGCCGCCGATCGGCGCGCTCGTCACCGAGCTGGCCGGATGGCCGTGGGTCTTCCTCGTGAACGTGCCGATCCTCGGGGCAACGATGGTCGTGTTCACGCTCGCGCTGACCGCCGGGGCGCCGCTGCGGCCGCCGGGCGTCGCGTTCCTGTCCGAGTCGCTCCTGCTCGGCGGCGGCGCCGCCGCGGTGCTGCTGGCCCTCACCCTCGGCACGCACGATCCCCGCTGGTTCCTGCTCGCGCTGCTCGCGCTGCCCCTCGGATGGAGCTGGCGGCGCACGCATCCGACCTCGCCCGTGCTGATCCTCGGCAGCCACCCGGGATTCCTGCGCGCCTCGAGCGCGCTGGCCCTGCTCGCCGCATCGACCCTCTCGGTGCAGTACCTGCTCGCGTTCCTCGCGCAGCGCGCGCTCGGGCTGACGGCCACGATCACGGGCGCCGCGCTGCTGTTCGTGTCGGTCGCCGCTGTCGCCGGCTCCCTGCTCGCCGCACGCCTGACGGCCCGGCACCGCCAGGCGCGGATCTCCGCCGTCGGCTTCCTGCTCTTCGGCGCCGGCGTGCTCGCCGCGCTGCTGATCGGCACCGCGGCAGCGGCGGTCCTGCTCGGGCTCGTCGCGGTCGTGCTCGGATTCGGGCAGGGGCTCGCGAACACCCCCGCGACATCGATCGGCCTCAGCTATTCGACACCGGAATCCATGGGTTCCACGGGCGCCGCGATCAGCTTTCTCCGCAATATCGGATTCACCGCCGGACCGGCGATCGCGACCGTGATCTGGGCGCTGAATTCCTATTCCGAGCGCGGAATCCGGATGGCGCTGGCGGCGGTGGGGATCGCCGCGGTCACCGGCGCCGTGGTCGTCGTGCGGTCCCGCCCGGATCAGCCCGCGACGGCGTCCACCACCTGACGACCCGTCGACCCTGCCGTGAGGATCGCCTCCCGCGCGCGGTCCACGGCCGCGGCGTCCGCGCCGAGCGCCTCGAGCACGAGCGCGGCGGCGCCGACGATCGGGGGTGCGGTGACGAGCTCGAGCCGCGCGTTCGGCGCGACCGCGGCGAGGCCGGCCCGGATGCCGCCCATCAGCAGCGGATCGTCCGCGGCGAGCACGCCGCCGCCGAGCACGACCGGCACCGCGGCATCCGCGAGGTCGAGCCGCTGCAGCGCGGTCCGCGCGAAGGCGACGATCTCCTCGGCCTGCCGCGCGATGTCCGCGAGCGCGGGCGCCTCCCCGGCGTGGGCCGCGGCGAAGAGCAGCGGGGCGAGCCCGGCGATGCGGCGCTCCGGGATGCGGCCGAAGTGCAGCCCCTCGATCACCTCCATCACGCCGGCCACGCCGAGCGCCTCGGGCACGAGGCGCTCGAGCACCGAGCGGGGACCGCGGCCGTCGACTGCCCGGGCCGCGTGCGACAGCGCCTGCATCCCGAGCTGGCCGCCGCCGCCCCAGTCGCCCGAGATGGCGCCGAGCGCCGGGAAGCGCACCGTCCGGCCGTCGGCCGCGCGGCCGACCGCGTTGACCCCGGTGCCGCAGACCACCGCGACCGCATCCGGGCTGTCGGTGCCCGCCTCGAGCAGAGCGAACAGGTCGTTGTCGAGCACCACCGCGGACTCCGGCAGCGCGGTCGCCCACGCCGTGGTCGCGATCCCCTCGCGGAAGGCGACGAGCTCCTCGCGCAGGTCGAGCCCCGCGAGGTAGAGCCCCATGCGGACGAGCCGGTGCGGGCCGGCCGCCGCGCGCACCGCGGCGACGAGGTCGTCGACGAGCCCGACGGATGCGGCGAGCCCGGTCGCCTGCGGGTTCGAGCCGGTGCCGCGGGCATGCGCGAGCACCCGTCCGTCGGGCGCGAGGGCGACGACGTCGGTCTTCGAGCCCCCGCCGTCGACCGCGATCGCGAGCTCCTGCAGGTCGCTCACCTCGCCCACTCGAGGTGGCGCGCGTTCGCCTCGAGCAGCAGGTCGGTGAGCCGCTCCGCCTTGGAGAACTGGCCGACGAGCGGATGCGCGAGCAGCGCCCGCAGCACCCGGTCTCGCCCGCCCTCCACGGCGGCGTCGAGCGCGAGCCGCTCGTACTCGGCGACGTGGGCGACGAGGCCCTGCATCTCGGGCGCGAGCGGCGCGACCGGCACCGGGGTGAGGCCGTTCGCCGTCACCACGGCGGGCACCTCGATGACGTGGTCGTCCGGCAGGAAGCCGAGGGTGCCGTCGTTCCGCACGTTCACGACCTGCGTGTCGCCTCGGTTCCCGGTGAGCGAGGCCATGAGGTCGACGGCGGCCTCGGAGTAGAACGCGCCGCCGCGCAGGGCCAGCTCCTCCGGCTTCGTGTCGACCGACGGGTCCGCGTACTGGGCGAGCAGCCGCCGCTCGACGTCGAGCACCGCCTCCGCGCGGGTCGGGGCGCCCTGCTGCTCGCGGAGCACCTCGTCGTGCGCGTAGAAGTAGCGCAGGTAGTAGGAGGGGATGGCCTCCTGCAGGCTGAGCAGCTCCCCCGGCAGCTCCACCTCCTCGGCGAGCTCGGGCAGGCGGGTGGCGAGCAGGCGCGGCAGCACGTCCTCGCTCGCGCCGTCGCGGGTGACGGTGACGGAGCGCTCCCAGGTGAGGTGGTTGAGGCCCACGTGCCCGAGCGAGACGGCCTCGGGGGCCACGTCGAGCATCCGCGCGAAGCGGCGCTGGAAGCCGATCGCGACGTTGCAGAGCCCGACGGCGCGGTGCCCGGCCTCGAGCAGCGCGCGGGTGACGATGCCGACCGGGTTCGTGAAGTCGATGATCCAGGCATCCGGGGCCGCGTGGCGGCGGACCGCCTCGGCGATGTCGAGCACGACCGGGACCGTGCGGAGGGCCTTCGCGAACCCACCAGGGCCCGTCGTCTCCTGGCCGATGCAGCCGGCCTCGTGCGGGAACGTCTCGTCCCCGTGCCGGGCGGCCTGCCCGCCGACCCGCAGCTGCAGCAGCACCACGTCGGCGTCGGCCACACCGGCGACCACGTCGCTCGTGTCGTGCACGACGCCCGGGTGGCCGGCGCGGGCGAACATCCGCCGCGAGACGCCGCTGACGAGGCGGAGGCGCTCCGGATCAGGATCCACGAGCCAGAGCTCGTCGATCGGCAGCACCTCGCGCAGGCGGGAGAACCCGTCGACGAGCTCGGGCGTGTAGGTGGAGCCTCCTCCGACGACCGTGACCTTCATCCCTACCCCTTCACTCCGGAGAACTTGATGCCCTCGATGAACTGCTTCTGCGCGAAGAAGAACAGGACGATGACCGGCAGCATGACGAGCACCGTCGCGGCCATCGTGAGGTTCCACTCGACCTGGTGCACGCTGTGGAACGAGGCGAGGCCGACCGAGAGGGTCCAGTTCGCCTGGTTCTCGCCCGTGTAGAGCAGCGGCCCGAAGTAGTCGTTCCACGCGTTCAGGAAGCTGAAGAGCGCCGCGGCGGCGATGCCGGGCTTGCCCATCGGCACGATCACGCGCCGCAGGATCTGCAGCTCCGAGGCCCCGTCGACGCGGGCGGAGTCCGAGTACGACTGCGGGATCGTGATGAAGAACTGGCGCATCAGGAAGATGCTGAACGCGTCGCCGAACAGGTTCGGCACGATCAGCGGCCACAGCGTGCCGGTGAGCCCGAGGTGCGCCCAGAGCACGTAGATCGGGATCGCGATCACCTGCGGCGGCAGGAGCATCGTCACGATGACGCCGTAGAACATCACCTCGCGGCCGCGCCACTTCAGCTTCGAGAGCGCGTAGGCCACGGGGATGCTCGAGAGCAGCATGAGCACGGTCGAGAGCACCGCGTAGAGCAGCGAGTTGAGGAAGTACTGCAGCAGCGGGGCCGCCTTGAAGACCGCGGCGAAGTTGCTCCACTCCCACGTGCGCGGCCAGAGGTCCTGGGTGAGCGCCTGCTTGTCGGTCATCAGCGCCGTGAGCACGATGAAGACGATCGGCGCGAGGAACGCGATGGAGAACGCGACCGCGACGACGTGCAGCCCGATCCAGGCGAGCAGGCGGCTACGGCGGTAGTCCTTCGTGCGCGGGGCGCGGACGGGGATCTGCACGGCGGCGGTCATCTCACTCCTCCTCGCCGATGCCGGCGCTGCGGAGGCGCCGGACGAGCACGACCGTGAAGACGCCCGAGACGATGAACAGCACGATCGCCATCGCCGACGCGTAGCCCATGTGGAACTGGTGGAACGCCTGGTCGTACAGCCACATCGGGAAGGTGAGCGTCGAGTTGTCCGGGTAGCCGATGTTCTGGCTGGAGCCCGCGACCTGGCTGCTGCCGGACGCGACGGCGCCGGCGACGACCGCCTCGGTGAAGTACTGCAGGCCGATGATGATCGAGTTCACGATCGCGAAGGTGAGCACCGGCGAGATCGACGGCACCGTGATCCGCCAGAACTGCTGCCAGCCGCTCGCGCCGTCGAGGCTCGCGGCCTCGTACAGCTCGCCCGGCACGTCGAGCAGCGACGCCAGGAAGATCACGATCACGGTGCCGGAGGTCCAGAGACCCATCACCGCGAGCGAGGGCTTCGCGAAGTTCGGGTCGTTGAACCAGAGCGGCCCTTGGATCCCGAACAGCTGCAGGAACTGGTTCACCGGTCCGGTGGCCGGATTCAGGATGAACACGAACGCGAGCGATGCGGCGACCGGCGGCGCGAGCGCCGGGATGTAGAAGAGCGTCCGGAACAGGCCTGCTCCCCGGCGGAGCCGCACCAGCACGACCGCGGCGATCAGCCCGAACGCGACGCGACCGACGGTGATGGCGATCGTGAGCCAGACGGTGTTCCCGATCGACTGCCAGAGCAGCGGGTCGGACGACAGCATGAACGTGTAGTTCTTCAACCCCGCCCAGGTGGGGTCGTCGATCAGGTCGAAGTTCGTGAACGAGTAGAACAGCGTGGCGATCGCCGGGTAGACGAAGAAGACCGTGAGGCCCACGAGCCACGGCGACATGAACGCGAGCACCGTGAGGCGGTTGCGCCACTTCTCCCGTCCCCTCCTGGGAACGGGCCGGAGGGCGGGCGGGACCGCCCCCCGGCGCTGCTCGAGGACCGTCACTGGCCGAGGGCGTTCGACGCGTCGATCTGCTTCGCGGCCGACTGCAGGCCGCCGGTGAGGTCGGACGTGCCGCCGCTCGCGTACTTCAGGTCGAAGTCCTCCATCACCTTGATGTAGGCGCCGCCGTTCGGCGACGGCGGGTTGTTCTCGAGCTTGCCGCCGCCGTAGAGCTTCAGGAAGGTGTCGAACTGCGCGGGCTGCTGCAGGTCTGGCGACCCGAGCGCATCCGTCGACGACGGCACGTTGCCGAGCAGGTTCGCGAGCTGCACGAGCGGCTTCGTCTGCGTCGACAGGTAGTCGATGAGCTGCCAGGCGGCGCCGGCGTTCTTCGCGCCCTTCGGGATGCCGACGATCGTGCCCGTCGTGTACGCGGTGCCGTAGCGGCTCGGGTCGCGATCGGCGACCGGGAACGGCGCGGTGGCGTAGTCGAGGCCGGGGTGCTCGGCCTTGATGAAGGCGGTCCGGTACTCGCCGTCGATGATCATCGCGACCTTGCCGGTCTCGAAGGCGTTGTCGGCCGAGTACTCCTGGCCCGCCTTCGCGGTGAACTTCGCGAGCTTGTCCACGCCCATCGCCGTCATCTGCGACCGCTGCCACTGCAGCATGTCCTTCCAGCCCTGGCTCGTGGCGACGGCGGACTTGCCGCGGCCGTCCTCCCAGGTGGCGCCGAACTGCGGCGACAGGGCCTGCACGGTGTTCTCGTAGAAGCCAGGGGTGGGCACGTAGCCGGCCACCTTGATGCTGCCGTCCGCGTTGTACTGCGTGAGCTTCTTCGCATCAGCAGCGAACTCGCTCATGGTCTTCGGCGGGGACGTGATGCCCGCCTTCGCGAACATCGCCTTGTTGTAGTACAGCCCGTAGACGTCGGCGAGCAGCGGCATCGCGCACCGCTTGCCCTTGTAGGAGCTGTAGTCGCGGGTGGCCTGCGGGATCTTCGTCAGGTCCACCTTGTCGCGGCTGATGTAGCCGGAGAGGTCCTGGAAGGCGCCGGAACCGCAGTACTGACCGATGTCGTCCGTGCTGAACGAGATCGCGACGTCCGGGGCGGTGCCGCCGCGGATCGACTGGGTGATCTTGTTGTCGTCCTGGTTGCCGACGTTGTTGATCGTGATGTTCGGGTGCAGCTTGTGGAACCCGTCCATCGCGTCGCCGAGGCCCTTCAGCTCCCGATCCGAGAACGCGCTCCAGACGGTGAGGGTGACCTTCTGGGTGCTCGTCGGCGCCGATGCCGGACCCGCGGACTTCGACCCGAGGCCGGTGCAGCCGGCGAGGGTCAGCGGGACGGTGACGGCGGCGGCGAGCACGGCGACGATGGCGCGCTGCTTCATGAACTGCTCCTGAGGGGATCGGCGGATGCGGGAAGGGAACCGGTGGCGAAGGCGGTGCGCCGCGCCTCGGCGAGCGCGATGCGGCCCGCGCCGGTGAGGGCGGCGTCGGGGCCGACGGGATAGGGGCGCACGCTGGGCAGCGCGGCGGGATCGGTCTCGAGCAGCTCGGCGAGGGCCGAGCGGATGGCGTCGGCCAGCCGGTCGGCGGCGGGCGCGCCGTAGCGGCCGCCGAGCAGCACGAGCTCCGGGTCGAGGACGGCGACGATGGCGGCGAGGCCCGCGGCGATGCGGCGGGCGACCTCGGCGGCGACGGGCGAGTCGGCGTCCAGGGCCGCTTCCGCCGTGGGGAGACCCGCGCCGGCGGCGAGGTCGGCGAGTGCGGCGGGCGAGAGGGCGTCGGCGAGCCGCATCGAGGCGCCCTCGGGCATGGCGACGGGCAGCAGGTCGACCTCACCGGCGCCGCCCGTGAAGCCGGTCACGAGCTCGCCGTCACGCACGATCGCGCCGCCGAGGCCCTCGTCGATCCAGACGAAGGCGAGGCTGCGGGTCTCGGCGGCGGCGCCGTCCGCGATGGCGGCGAGCGCCATGAGGTTCACGTCGTTGACGACCTGCACGCCGACGCCGAGCTCGGCCTCGAGCGCGGCGGCGACGTCGTAGCCGGCGAGGGCGGGCAGCTCGGGCGCCCCGCGCACGGCGCCGGTCCGCGGATCCACGGCGCCGGGCACGCCGACGACGGCGCCGAGCAGCGCATCGGGTTCGAGCCCCGCGTCCTGCAGCAGCGCGGCCACGACCTCGCCGATGCTGCCCGGCACGTCGGCGCCCGACCAGGCGATCTCGGCCTCGGCGACCGCGGCACCGTCGAGCGCATGCAGGCGACCCCGGACCCGCTCGAGGGTCACGTCGACGGCAGCGGCGTAGCCGACGTCGGCGCGCACCCGCCAGGTCTGCTTGGCCGGCCCGGGACCGCCGGGCCGCATCTCGGCCTTCTCGACGAGCCCCGCGGTCTCGAGACGGCTGAGGAGTTCCGCGACACCGGGCTTCGACAGCCCGGTCAGCGCGCCGAGCTCGGCCCGCGTCACGGCGCCGGCGTCGAGGATGAAGGCGAGCGCGGACCGGTCGTTGAGCACCCGCAGGCGGTTCGGCGATCCGGTCATCCACTCACTCCGTCGTGATCGACTGGCAACTTTCCAGTCGGTTGAGGAGGGACGGTAGCACCTGTCGGCGGATTCCGTCGAGAGGGGGGCTCGCGTGGTTGGATTCCGGGCGTGGCCGGGTCGGAGTGGTGGCGCACCGCCGTGATGTACGAGGTCTATCCGCGGAGCTTCGCGGACGGGAACGGCGACGGTGAGGGCGACCTCGCCGGCCTGCTCGAGCGGCTGCCGTACCTCGTCGACCTCGGCGTCGACGGCATCTGGATCGCCCCCTGGTACCCGTCGCCGATGGCCGACGGCGGCTACGACGTCAGCGACTACCTCGACATCGATCCGCGCTTCGGCACGCTCGCCGACGCGGATGCGGTGATCGAGCGGGCGCACGCGGTCGGGCTCAAGGTGGTCACCGACGTGGTGCCGAACCACACGTCCGATCGGCATCAGTGGTTCCGGGAAGCACTGGCCGCGGGGCCCGGCTCACCGGAGCGCGCCCGCTACCTCTTCCGCGACGGGCACGGGCCCGACGGCGCGCTGCCGCCGAACAACTGGATCAGCGCGTTCGGCGGCTCGGCGTGGACCCGCATCCGCGAAGCCGACGGCCGCGACGGGCAGTGGTACCTGCACAGCTTCGCGCCGGAGCAGGCGGACCTGGACTGGTCGAACGAAGATGTGCTCGCCGCGTTCGACGACGTGCTGCGGTTCTGGTTCGACCGGGGCGTCGACGGCATCCGGGTCGATGCTGCGCCGGCGATGGCCAAGGTGCCGGGGCTGCCGGACGCGGACTACGGCGGGGACCTGCGCTTCGTCACGATCCGCTGGACGGACAACCCGCACTGGGATGTCGACGCCGTGCACGACGTCTTCCGGCGGTGGCGCCGCATCGCGGACGAGTACCCGGGCGACCGGCAGTTCGTGGCCGAGGCCGTCGTGAACGGCGCCGAGCGCCTCGGCAGGTACCTGCGGCCCGACGAGCTCCACACCGCGTTCAACTTCCCGTACCTGAAGGCGCCGTGGGATGCGGGCGCGCTGCGGTCGGTGATCGACGACACACTCGCCACCTTCCTGCCGATCGGGGCACCGCCGACCTGGGCGCTGTCGAGCCACGACGAGGTGCGGCTCGTCACGCGATTCGGCCGGGCCACGACCTCGGCGGCGCACTTCTCGGAGGGCGAAGGCGAGGTGTCGGACCCGGTGCTCGGCACCCGGCGGGCACGCGCCGCGGCGCTGATGATGCTCGCGCTACCCGGGAGCGCCTACCTCTACCAGGGCGAGGAGCTCGGGCTGCCCGAGGTGCTCGACCTCCCCGACGAGGCGCTGCAGGACCCGATCTTCGCGCGCTCCGGCGGAGCGAGCCGGGGGCGGGACGGGTGCCGGGTGCCGCTGCCCTGGCACGGCGACGAGCCGCCGTACGGGTTCTCCCCCGAGGGCGTGCGCACGTGGCTGCCGCAGCCTGTGGGGTGGGGGCCGCTGACGGTCGAGGCCGAGGCGGCCGATCCGGACTCGACGCTGTCGCTGCACCGCGCGGCGCTGCGGATCCGGCGTGCCGATCCCGCGCTCGCCGGACTCGACTTCGCGTGGCTTCCTTCGGCGGACGGCGTGCTCACGTTCTCGCGGGGCGAGGGCTTCCGGTGCATGGTCAACCTGTCGCGATCGCCGGTCCCGCTGGGCGAGGGCGAGGTCCTCCTCGCGAGCGCCCCGATCACAGATGCCCTCCTCCCGCCCGACACAGCGGC